>DYJE01000006.1:223776-228187 GCA_020723285.1 Desulforapulum autotrophicum
TGTTGTGTGTTCGATGTTCGATGTTCATCTCCTCAAAAAACCACACCGCCCATCCCCTGCCCACGCCCGCCGCTCTGCGGCACCCACATTCGATGTTCGATGTTGTGTGTTCGATGTTCGATGTTCATCTCCTCAAAAAACCACACCGCCCATCCATGCCCACACCCGCCGCATCGCGACACCCAGATTCGATGTTCGATGTTGGGTGTTCAATGTTCATCTCCTCAATAAACCACACCGCCCATCCCCTGCCCACGCCCGCCGCTCTGCGGCACCCACATTCGATGTTCGATGTTGTGTGTTCGATGTTCGATGTTCATCTTTTCACCCCCCCTTCACAACAGCATCTCCAATTCCCCCATCACCTGCTTATCAGAAAAATGCCGCACACTCGCCGCACTCGACAGACACGCCGCAGAGCAGCTTCCGCAGCCCATGCACAGCGCCTCGTTCACAACAGCGATCCTTCTTACTTCATCAAACCCGATCGCCGAATAGGAACACACTGCAATACAGCTCTTGCAGCCGGTACACAGATCCTCATCAATATTTGAAATTTCAGCCTGTGTCGTGACACTGCCTTTGGACAGCAAGGCGATGGCTTCTCCGGCCGCGCCCATGGACTGGGCCACGGTATCGGGGATGTCTTTGGGCCCCTGGCAGCAGCCGGCCAAAAACACGCCGGTCATGGGGGTGGCCACGGGGGCGAGTTTGGCGTGGAGTTCGTTGAACCAGCCGTCGGCGTCACGGGAAACGCCCATAAGGCGACCCAGGTCTTCGGCACCGGGAGACGGCTCCATGCCCACGGAGAGGATCACCATGTCCACGGGAATGCGCAGGGTCCGTCGGGTCAGGCTGTTTTCCGCCACCACGGTGAGGCGGCCCCTGTCTTTGGGATCGTCGGTCATGTCGGTGATTTCGGCCACACGGCCCCGGACGAATTTGACCCCTTCTTCCTGGACCCGGTTGTAGAACTCCTCGTAGTTTTTTCCAGGAGAGCGGATGTCGATGTAGAATTCCCAGACTTCGGCTCCGGTTTTTTCATGGATCAGGTGGGCGAACTTCATGGAATACATGCAGCAGACCCGGGAACAGTACTTTTTGTGGCGCTGGTCCCTGGAGCCCACGCAGTGGACGATGGCCACCCGCTGCGGGGTTCTTCCGTCCTTCATCACCAGCTTGCCAGCGGTGGGGCCGGTGGCGTTGTTCAACCGTTCGAACTCCAGGCTGGTGTAGACTTCCGGGTATCGGCCGTAACCGTAGTAACCGATACTGCCGGGATCGAAGGCTTTAAATCCCGTGGCCACGATGACGGCTCCGGTTTTCACGGTTTTGAATTCGGGCTGCTGGTCAAAGTCGATGGCCGTGCTTTCGCAGAACTTGGCGCAGACCCCGCATTTTTTCCCTTTGCCCAGGGTCAGGCAGTTTTCGGCATCAATCACCGGCACGTTGGGAACAGCCTGGGGAAAAGGCGTGTAGATGGCGGTACGTTTGGAAAGCCCCTCGTTGAATTCGCTTGTGATTTTCTTCGTGGGGCATTTCTCCATGCACAGGCCGCAGCCCGTGCATTTCGTCATGTCTACGTAACGGGGTTTCATCTTCACTGTGACCTCGAAGTTTCCGATGAACCCTTCGACTTTTTCGATTTCGCTGTAGGTGAAAAGGTGGATATTGGGGTGCTGGTACACATCCACCATCTTGGGGGTCATGATGCAGGCCGCGCAGTCCAGGGTGGGAAAGGTCTTGTCGAATTTGGCCATGTGGCCGCCGATGGACGGTTCCCGTTCCACAAGATAGACTTGGTACCCGGCCTGGGCCGAGGTCAGGGCCGCCTGCATGCCGGCGATACCGCCTCCCACGACGAGGATCGACTTTTCCACCTTGACTTCCCGGGTGAGCAAAGGCTGGTGAAAGGCCACCCGGGTCACGGCGGCCGACACCAGTGCTTTGGCTTTTTCCGTGGCTTCCACGGAATCCTTGGTGACCCAGGACGCCTGCTCCCGGACATTGGCCATCTGGAAATAATAGGGATTGAGGCCCGCCTTTCGGAGGGCGTTCCGGAAGGTTTTTTCGTGCATCCTGGGCGAACAGGAGGCCACCACCACGCGGTTCAGGCCCAGTTCCTTGATATCGTTCACGATCATGTCCTGGCCGGGATTGGAGCACATGAACTTGTAGTCACGGGCCACGACCACATGAGGAAGGGCCTTCACATGCTCCGCCACCTCTTCCACGTTGACTTTAGGGGCGATGTTCATACCGCAGTGGCAGACATAGACGCCGATTTTCGGAATACTTGTTTTGGGCTGGTTTTGTGAAGTCATGGCCGAGTCCACACCTTTTCAGCGGTTACGAGGAATTTGTTCATGCCCAGTTCCTTGGGGGAGATCCCGAGGGAAAGCCCTGCGAGCTGGGTGAAATACGTGACCGGAAGGTTGGTCCCCACACCCTTACTCTGGTTCTGGTCCAGGTTGAACTGGCACAGGGGGCAGATCGTGGTCACCGCTTTTGCCCCTTTGCCTTCCATCTCCCGAAGGATGCGCTGGGTGAGGACCCTGCATTCGTTCGTGTGGATCACAGCATGGGACGCCCCGCAACAGGAGGTTTTCGCCGAATGGCTTGTTGCGGTGAAGCCGATTTTTTCAAGAAAAGTTTCAAGGACGGTGGGATGATCGCCCCGGTCCAGGTCCTGGTGTGGCCGTGTAAGTTGGCAGCCGTAATACGCGGCGATAGGGACATCTTTGTATGATTCGATTGCGGCCGAAGGCATGGCGCATGAGATGATCTCAAAGAGATGGCGGATGGTCGGGACGGCGGCAAGAGTAATGCCGATCTGTTCCAGCACGTGTTTCGTCCGGTCGAACAGATCCGCATCGTTCTGAAGGACGTCCACCGCTTTCCGTAAGGTGGCGTAACAAGCGTTACAGCCGGTGACGATTTCTGAAAAACCCATGGATTGGGCAATGGCAAAATGACGGGACGAAAGTGATAGAGCTCTTATGGTGTTTTCACCGAAGGACACGGTGGCCCCGCAGCAGTTCCAATCGGTGATCTCGCAAAGCTCGATACCGAGCTTTGCGCACACGGCTTCCGTGGATTCTTTGTACCCCGCGGAAGAGGCAAAGGAACAACCGGGGTAAAAGCAGATCTTCATGGTCATTCCCCTCCTTTTTCCGTGAGTTCATAAAGACGGGTTATGGTGTCCGGGTTTTCAATTTTCTGGGGTTTCAGCTCAAGCCGGTGGCGAAGGGCCATTTTCACGGCCAGGGGCGCGTTTTTCACAGCGGAAATGGGGTGGCGCATGCCGTATCGGCCCATGAGGAAGGATTCGGTGACCCGTCCGAACTGCTTCACGGTTTTTGAAAAGGCGTCGTACATGTCCGTCATGTTGAGGTTTTTCGGCACAGTTCCCTGTTCGCGAGCTTTTTCCTTGAACGCGTACATCAGGTCGGTGACGGGGATTTCCTTGGGACACCGCACCATACAGGCGTAACAGGACACGCAGAACCAGGGTGTGATGGAGGCAAGCACTTCTTCGTAAGAACCTTCCCTGATCAGAGCAAACAACTCCCGAGGTGCGTGGTCCATTTTATCGGACAGGGGGCAGGACCCACTGCACGTGCCGCATTGGATACAACGATTGATGTGGCTGAGTTTGCCGATGTCCGAGTAAGGATTGTTTTTTCCGGTAATGTTCATGATATCATGCCATGTCCGTGGATGAAAGGTAAGCGGCCACGATGGCTTTGATGCGCTCCTTCATAAACACTGCGACGTTCTGTGCCTTATCATTGCTGATCACGGGAACGCTCTTTGCCAGTTCCTCGATTTTTCCTTCGTCCATGTCCAGGGTTTTGCTGACCAGAAAGCTTTCAACTTCTCCGTCTTCGGGAAGAAGGCCGCAGCCTCCGGCAGCTCCCAGGAATGTATCGCCGACGTAAATGGGCACCACGATTTTCGTGAGCCCGGCGTCACAGGCGTCCACCACAGGTTCCCTGCGCTCTTCCGCATCTCCTGCGATGTTCTGGTGTGCTGAGGAGCAAATGAACGTCTGGCCTTTTGGAATGGACTTTATTTCAGGGCACAGAGTGTTTGGAAAGGTGCTGGTCCTGGTGATGCTGACCCCTTCGGTGTCGTAAATCGTCGGGTTTAAGCCGGATTTCATGTGAATTTCATTTTCAAGCTCGATCCATTGTTCAACAGGAAGAATGTCAGTGAGTTTCATGTTGCCTCTCTTTTTAGAAAAAATTCCAGGTAACATCAGAAAACGAATGGTTATTAAAAGAATTAACATGGTATATCGGCGACTTCAAGGAGCTTTTCCAGGATAGATCATTTATACCTGATCAGTAAGATAGGAATTAATCGAAAGATAAAACAGGGGGTATAAAAAAGAAAAAAGCCTTCGACA
>DYJE01000060.1 GCA_020723285.1 Desulforapulum autotrophicum
CTGGCCGCCCACTGACGGTTTGAACTACCGAAGGATTTATGCCGAACAGTACTAGTCTCTGTCTGCTTGCGACCAAACTACCACGTTACTTTTTACCAGAGCGGGAGCGACGGGTGTCGAATGCTCAGCGGCAACTTTTTCCTCGTGATTCTGCTGACCCCCGCGACCCCAAGTGACGGCAGAGCCGCAGCATTACTCCCGTCTTGACTGTCCAGAGCATAGCACAGGTTCAGATGGATGGCAAATCAACTCGAAGGAACGAAAGAACATACGCAAGTACGTGTCCAAAGACGATGCCGTAGAGAACCAGCCGGATGCCACACGCCAAGTTTTCCGCGCCGTGCAGACTTATTCTTCCAATCTCTTCGCAAGCTCTTTCAGATCAACCAAACGGACATGGACGTTGGAGGCTTCTTCGCGTGTGGGTTGTGTGAATCCGGCTCGCGCAAAAAAGACTAATTGAACTAACCAGCCGTTGAATTCTTTTTCAGCGTACTGATTTGCCTTTCCGACAAAGTCTTTCAACATCTTGGCGCTGATCTGGTCGACTTCCCACTTCGCTTCGCCCAAAAGAATGTGTTTGCTTCGCCAGTCGATTGCGACCACATCAATCTGAATCCCACGTCCCCAATGCGATCCCACAATTTCTGGCACAAAAGAAAGCCCCTGGTGATCCGCTTCAGACCAGACCCATGCGCGACACAATTCTTCAAACGCCGTCCCGCCGACAAAAGCGCGAATTTGACTTTCGATCTTTTCCCAAACTTGGTTGTAGCGTTTCTGCTCCAACAAATCCAAATTCGGATCGATAAACCGGAAATGAAATCGGTGATAGTGATCCAATAGGTGATAGCGTCCCTGGTGACTGCGGGATCGTTTGGCGGGCGGTAACGTCGCAGGCAATCTCCTCTCGACCATACCTAAATCTTGAAGGCGGTCGAGATACACAATGGTCTGATGCTTCGGAATATGGGCTACCGTCGCGACGTCTTCCAGGACATGATTGCCGCGCCCAATCGCTCGAATCACTTCGATGAAATTGCGCGTCTCTTTGACCTGATCGCTAATCAAGAAGAACGGCTCATTGCGGAAGATACCAGTGGCGGACATGATCTCTTCCTTGAGATTTTCGGCAAGGGAGCGCTGATCTTTCATCCGTTCCAAGTAAGCCGGCACTCCCCCCACCACGGCGTACGTTGCAATCCGTCTTTCAATATCGTAGCGCGGCAGAAACTCGGCGAGCGAAGAAAATGGCAAGGGCTTGACGTGTAGTTGCGCGGTAAAGCGCCCATACAGCGGCGATTGATACTCGAACAGCCGCGACATCATTCCAATGTGTGAGCCAGCGAGCACCAGAATGAGATTGTTTTTCTTGAAGAGATGATCCCACGCGTGCTGGAGGCGCGAAGCCAGAGCGGGATCGGCTTCCATCGCCCAGGGGAATTCATCCATAATCAGCAGAATCCGTCGTCCACTCGCCAAGACCACGATGTTTTCAAACAATCCTTCCCATGTATCAAATGTGGGTGGGGTGGTTCCTGGCGAAAGCGTCCGCCAGACCGCTTGAGCGAGTTCCTGGCGGAGACTCGCGGCATTCGCGCGCGCGATGGGCCAGTAAACGGTTGGCAAGTTACCGCGCGCTCCCCATTGTAAGAGGAGGGTGGTTTTCCCC
Source organism: Desulforapulum autotrophicum (assembly GCA_020723285.1). Taxonomy (GTDB): domain Bacteria; phylum Desulfobacterota; class Desulfobacteria; order Desulfobacterales; family Desulfolunaceae; genus DYJE01. The sequence continues at coordinate 1,673 of DYJE01000060.1, forward strand.
ACGCGGCGACGACCGTAGACAATGAGGAACTGGGCTCCTTCGCGGCGACTGATGGCGAGGAGGTCTTTCAATTCTTCTGCGCGCCCGATGAAGCGGGAGGGAATCTCTTTCATAGTCATCGGCACGTATTATACATGGATCTGACTATCTTGTAAAGAGGCATCCAAATTTCGGTCGCGACGCGACGAAATTCGTCTATTCGAATCCATTTTCGTACAGTACGCTCTCCAAACGACTGAGCGCGCGGCGAACCTGTTTCAATTGACCACCAACTTCGTTTGGCTGATCATATGCCGACTGTGCAAGATGCGCTGCGGCGCGCAACAATCCCAATGTCGCGCTCTGTGTGGGTGTATCCGCACGCCGCATCTTGTCCGTTTGCGCGACGATCTCATCTATCGTCGGTTTCCAATCGGGCGCGGGCTTGGTCGGCGTTTTGAGACTGGTCCGAATCTGTGGCTTGCCATCGGCATCAACGAATTGTTCGACGATGCCTTCCTTCGCCTTCAGTCGTCTGAAGATGTTATCGAGATCGGTGCGGATGCCTTTGCCGAACAGAACGGTGTACGGCGCGACGAGACCATCGTAAATGATCTGCCCTTTGAAAGGCAGCAACGTCGCTTTCAACAACACGGGGAGCGGTTGCCCGCGCACTACCACCTCGATCGGATCGAACAGACCCAGGACGCCGTATAGATGATCGGATTTTTTCGCGGGTATAAAGACGGCGTACTTTTTCAAGTAGCGCATCAGGTAAAACTCATCCGAGATACGATGCTTCCAACTGGCGATGAGGTTCAATTCCTCGGGCGTGAACCCATCGGGGTTCTCCGCGATGAACTGGTCAAACAACTTGGGATGCGCGTACAACGCATCGCGGATTTTCATCGTGCTGGCTGTGCCCGCCTTGCCTAGTTTGTGAATGTCGCTGACGGTAGAAACGTTCTTTACTACATTCAACTGGCGATTGGTGTAGGCAAGCAGCGCGAGAAAGAGTTTGAAGAAGAGTCGAGCGTCTTCGGTAGCAAGGTTCATTCTTCATTTCCTCCGCGTCAACGATTCGCAAACCAGACCGCGTAATCTTTGACCAATTGAGACCGTGATGTCATCCCTGTTTGTGTCCATGTTCGAAATCCTGTCCTGCCAACCGCCGATGTCCGCGCCGAAGTCAGGATCTTGTACTCCGTCTTTGACCCTGACGCAATCGTCGATGCGAAAACTTGGGTGCGCTTGTTTCATCTGCTCCTCCATTTGTTCACTCGAACCCAGGCGTGAGTCCGTTCAACTCACTGACCCAGTAGCGATAATCATCAAGGATGATCGCGTTTGCGCTTTTCTTATCGTCTGCCCAGATTTGTTCCGCGACGCATGCCCTGAGCGTAGTCGAAGGGATGCGACGTTCCTTGTTGCCGCGTTCCACTTTCAACAAGACGCCGCGTCGCTCGCCCACCCCCGCGACGCCAAGGACCGTCACAGGTTCGGCGTGTTGTGGTTCATCAGGATCGTGCCATGTCGCGGCAAATGGGAACTGCGCGGCGTCGGTGAAGTACACCTCGATCGCGGCAAGTTCTTCGCTCTGCCCATAGCAATCTACGAGGATTTCTTCAAAGCGTTTGTCGCGTTCAGGAATTTTGGGACGGTTCTCTAATTTGTGATAAAGGCGAAAGATATTTGTGGTTTGGATAGCCCAACCGCCGAGAAAAAATCAGTCGCCCCCAGGTCTTCCAGGTTGATTCCCGCGCGGTGCATGGCACTCGTTCCCTGATGCGTGCCACGCGTCTTAACGTCAAAGTTCTCCATCAAAGCCACCCCCGCAAAGAAAGCTTCGCATCGGCCCAGGTTCGAGAAAAACTTGGCGATGCGACTGAAGGGCTTGAAAATGCTATTCTTGCTTTCCAGCGCATTCGTCGTGGTGGGCGTGCCCTGCTCGCCCGAGAGTTGGAGCAACCGATTGATCGTGGCACCGTGCTTGTTCAGGAAACGGCGCAGTCGCCGAGCCAACACTTGCACGCTAGCGGTTTGGATGATGACGGCGGGATCTTGCAATTGGGTGACCCGTCCTTCTAACATCAGGACGCAAACGCTTTCATAGCCTGGCGAGAATGCGCGCAAGGTGACGGTCAAGAGCGGCTGGAGCCGTTTCCACAACAAGCGGCGTTTGAGTTGGAGTTGGTGTTTCCGTTCTGGCATCGGGAGACCTTTGGGCACGTCCAAGGTCACTTCGCGCACCGCTTCGTCAAATAGGCGCACGATTTGGCGGACGAGATGCACCGTGTCGCGCAGATGTGTCAAGGTCAAGCCGGCTTGCGTCATGTATTCATGGTACAGCACGTCCAAATCAGTCAGGAAATACGTCGGATGAAAATGTTCCCCCACCACTGCACGCAATTGAGCAGGAATATCTTTGGCTTTCTGGCGAATGCACCGCACGCTCCGAATCAAACCGAACTCACAAATCGCGACGCCCAAACTGTAACACCGTTGTTTCAGCTTGGGAAAGGTTTCGTCGTACATCAAGAATTGGGCCCCACGCTGCCGACACTGGCTCAAGCGCTGCAACACACCCTGAGCCCGCTGGCCCACTCGGTGGGTCAAGCGCTCGATGTAGCCCAGCGAGACTTGGCGTGCGTACACAAAGCCGACCAGCAGTTGCGTTTTGCGCACCGACAGTCCCAACTTGAAGCGGCTCAACCCGATCAAGCGTGCGGCTTGCTGCCACCATGCGCGCCGGGCTTGTGCTTGGCGCATCCGTTCCGACGCAACCACTTCGTAGCCACAGGTTTTGCAACGGCGGCGTTGGATGAGCACCTTCTGGATACCCAGCCACCCCAAGGTCAACATCCGCCACCAGTTGAGGATCCAATACGTCCCATTCTTCCAAATCTTCCCGCGACACGCGGGACAGACCTGCGGAGCTGGCGACGGATCCGGCAGAGCCGGCACAGGGATAACCGGGGCACTCGGCTTGGGACCGGGTGTCTGGTTAGCCAGCACGTACGGCAGTGCCGCTCCCACCTTCCGCAAATCGTAGCGCAACGTGCTGGCGGGCACTCCTGCCAGGTGGGCGGCCTTTTCAACGTTGATGTGCTCAAGTGCGACTTTGACCGATTGGACTTTTTCGTCCAATGAGCGTATCCTATTCGCCATCGGGTTGCCTCGTGGTGAAACTGGTGATTGGGTACACCGTTTCTACCAGAGGTAGCCCGATTATCCAAGTTCAGCCCACAAATATCTCGGACATATCACGGCGCAGGGAACCGTCCC
>DYJE01000043.1 GCA_020723285.1 Desulforapulum autotrophicum
ATATGTTACACAGTTAATTATGCATAATTATGGAGGCAACTGTTAAAGAAAAGCTTGAGCCATTCGATGGTTTCCGGTGTTTCAGACGGGTAGAAAAAAGACGTGTTCAAGGGTCCCGGTGCTATGGTGTTTACAGTAATTCCCCTTGCCCCCACTTCTTTTGCAAGGGCTCGGGTAAAATCTTCCAGCGGGGCTTTGCTTCCGGCGTAGATTGAATAGAATCCTGTGGTCGCGCCCAGAAGTGTCGTTCCGATATTGATTATCCGGCCATTTTCCTCCATGCGACTGGCTGCTTCTCTCATACAGAAAAATGCCGCTTTTGAATTGATGGCGAAAATCCGGTCATAATCGTCTTCAGTGATTTCGAGAAACGGTTTTTTGATGATCATTCCTGCGTTGTTGATCAGGATATCTATGCGGCCGAAACGATCCATGGTTTGATCGAAGAGCGCTTCAATTTCTTTTGTTTTTGTTAAATCGGCCTGGATGGTTAACGCCTGCCCGCCGGATGATACCACGATTTCGGCTGTTTCCTCCGCGTCTCTTTTTGAACTGATGCTGTTGTAATGGACCGCGACGGACGCTCCTTCCATCCCCAGGGATTCCGCAAAAGCCCTGCCCATATTCCGAGATGCGCCCGTGATAACCGCCACTTTCCCCTTTAAAAAATTTTGTGTCATTGTCTTGTCCTTTTTTTATGTTGGTTACGTTGATTTTTTGAATCTTTCATCGTCGTGGGTGGACTATAGAACGAGGTGGGGAATGGAATATTGAACAAAGCTATTCAGTTTGGAACAATCTTATGATTTTTTCAAAATATACGGGCTGAGACCCTCAATGTTTCCATGACAGCTGGACAGCCCATGATTGTCATTTGAAGGGCTATCCCTGGTTTCGAATCTCTTTCGGTGTAAGGCCCACATGGCGGCGAATAAGACGGGTCATGTGGCTTTGATCGGAAAAACCGGCCTGAACCGCGATATCTGCGATAGATATCCGGGTGTTACTGAGAAGCTCTTTGGCTTTTTCAATACGCCGGGACATGACAAATTGATGAGGTGCAAGCCCCGTGCTTCTTTTGAACAAGGCTGCAAAATAGGTCGGGCTTAAATCAGCAGTACGGGCGATGCTTTCAAGGGTTATATCCCCTTCAAGGTTATCGTTGATATATTCGATGATACGATTCAACTTCCAGGGCTGAAGTTTAAAAGTTTGGGTCGGGGGGGTGGTTTTCCAAACAGAATGCTTTTTCAGGATGTGTGTGATCAGGGTTTGGCTTAATGTTTCAGCATAGATCCGGTCTGCCGGGCCGTCCTGTTCGAATTCGGCAAGCAGGCTTGTGGCCAGTTGTTTTAGAAGCCCGTCACTGAATTTGTACCGTGGATGCAGTTCCACTTTGCGGCAAAGTTCCATTTCTTCTGCCGTACTGTTCATGAAGGATGAATTGATCGCAAGAACAAGGAGTTCCACATCGGAATCCCAGCACGGAGAAGCGAAATATCCTGCCGGATTGATTAATGTGTCACCTTGGGAAAATCTGGCTTTGTTTACTCGTCCTCCGTCTTTCCATTCCAGTGTTGAAGGTGTTCCGGTGTGGATGACGATGACGTGATTTTGGGAGGGGGTGTAGGTGTAATTTGATTCGGCAGAAGAACATTCGAGGTTTCTTTCCACGATGCAACCTTTCAAGGATGTTCCACTTCCCGAAAGATTGATCAGATGGGGCTTGATAAAAGATTTAGAATTAACATGTTTTTTCTGATCAATCGGATTTTTAATCTCAGGTGTCGCCATCGTTTTCCCATTTCATGAAACCGAAAACTGGTTTGTCATTTTTACATTATAGAGACGATATTTAACCGGTCAAGATATTTAGCCCTTTGAATGCTGTAGAGAAATCAAAAAGTTTTGGAGTCTTTTTTTATGAGTCTTTCAGTCCCCGGAGTTGTGTACGGTTTCCTTCTGATGCGTGATGATGTTTGAAAGTGCGTACAATAGAAAGTCGACTGGGGTTTTTGAGACCCCAGCCGGTTTCAATCAATGCCAATGTCCTGTCATCAGCCCGTATCAGGCCGCCACCATTTCACGCTCATCGGTTTTTGGGACAGGTCTGACGTTCATGATGAAGTTCAGGGCTTCAGCCCAGTGGGGCTGGGAATCCGTACGCATGAACACACCGATATGCCCGGATTTGGGGATGATCCGTTTGAACATGTGGGATTCCGGGGTCGACACATAATCCGACAGGGCGTAAACCTGTTCGAACGGAGTGATGTCGTCCTTCTCACCGGCGATCATGGCCACCGGGCAGGTGATCCGTTTCAGGTCCACGTTCCTGTGAAGGATTCGAAGTGTCCCCTTGATCAGCTTGTTTTTCTTGAACAGCTCGTATACGGCCTGGAGATACCATTTTCCGGAGATGTTCTGGGTGTACTCGTACCAGGTCCTGAATTTTTTGGCCCGTTCAAGCTTGCCGTCATCCCGGATGCTTTCCCAGAGATTCACATAGTCCTCCACGTACCGTTCATAAGGGCTGGTGAGTTTCCAGCCGGACAGCATCACATCGCCTCTCAAAAAACCGCCCCCTGTCTTGACCATCAGGTCATAGCCTTTCATGGGGATGCGGTCCACAAATTCATGAACCTTGCTTTTTCCGGCCCTGAAATCGATGGGCGCGGCCCCGATAAGCAGGGACGCCACTTTTTCCGGGTATATGGCCGCGTAAATCGTTGCAAGCCATCCACCCTGGCACAGGCCGATAAGATGGACTTTGCCTCCGGCCTGTTCGATGCATACATCGAGGTACAGGACAAGGTCGTCGATGGTTTCGTTCAGCCGGACGGAATTTTTCCATTCAATGGCGAAGACGGCGTTGTCTGTGGTTTGTGCACATGTCTGGACAAGGCTCTGGGCCGGAGAACCGAAGTCCGCGATGCATGAATGATGGCCAGCCTGTGGCGGTATGATGAGCACGGGCGGCCGTTCACTGGTTTTATCCAGGTTGAAGCCCAGAAGTTTGTATGCCATTTCTTCCTGAACGACCTGATGCTCGCTAATCCAGTCCGGTTTTTCCGTAATCATCAGCTCCGAGCAGTATTTAAGCACCTCTTTGAAATCAAAAACCATTCATACCCCCTTTAATAGATAACACTTTTCATGGAATCCGCCGTCATCAGCGGGCTGACAAAGGACGGACGTCTGTTTGGCTCATGTCCTGTGACAGGTTTAATTCAGATAAACCCTGCTGGAAATAAAGGGTGTCTTAAAAAACAGCCACAGACATGGGCAGGTCATGATTTAAGGGATTGACTAAAGGGTAGGACCTTTTTTTTTCTTTGTAAACACAAAAATGACAATCAATACAATGATGCAACGCAATATATTATTTTGCTCTGGTTTGTTGTTTTTAAATATTGTCTTGTAAAAACAGATTGAAATGTTTCAGTGGCTGGTATTTTGTCCGATAAAAAAATATTGCAACGCACAAATTTTTTCTTGACAGTTTTTTGTCCTGACTTAGTTTGTGTTCAAGAGAAAGTACAAACAAAAAACAAACACAGACAAACAAACAAAGGAGAGACACCATGAAAAATATCACCTGGATCAAAGAAGCCATTGAATACAATAGAAAAAATATTGAAAAGGCATTCGAAGCCGCTGAGACCGTTCACGGAAAAACAGAAGAATACACCGGCAAAGCCCTGGAACAGGCACCCCTTGTTCCGGAACAGGGTAAGGAACTTGTGAGAACCTGGTTTGAGGAAGGCCGCAGGCTCCGCCGGGAATTCAGGGAGGCCGTACTCAAAGGACACGAAAGACTCGGCGAACTGGTCGCTGCCGCTTAAACGATAAACCCGGGGTGGTTTTTTTAAGGGATTAAAGAAAACAAAAGCAGGTCATACGGCTTACCCCGGGTACTTCAATCCCGTCTTAATAATAAGGTACTAAATGACAAGGAGATACGATATGGATACCAAGGCAACCATCATTAAAATCGTAGGCATCAACAAGGAAAATTTCGAGAAATCATACAATTACATTGTGAAGCTTCAGGATCAGGCGGAACAGAGAGTCAATACCTTTGTGGAGGATACGGCCTTTATCCCCGGCCCGGTGAAGGAATTTTACAAGCAGTGGGCAGAGACGGCGAAAAACAGCCGTGACGCCCTTAAAAAATATGCGGACGAAGGTTACCAGGGCCTTGAAAACTACCTGGCCACCACCGCATAGCAAACCACCGAAACATGGCGGCGGACCATGACCGACTGCTGATGAATAAAAGTTTCCAATATCCCGGAGCCTGACAGACTTAAAGGACTCCGGGATTTTCATACCGTCATGTCAACCTCAGGCAACACGGCATTTTTTCTGTTTGGTTTTTTAAATGCTTTGCGGTAGACTGAAGGCCCTTGACACGAAATTACAACCACACAAACAAGTGATGAAAGATACAGGGTGCGGGTTCCCGATTGTATGCCATGATGGCCATGGACACGGTTTCGGGAATGTCGCATTTCTGCATCGGAGGGAAGAGGATGGCAGGAGAAAAAGAGCAGAAAACACAGAAATTTTCCAAATTATCCGACCTGATGATCAAGTTTTCGGACAAGCAGAAGTCCCTTATGTCCACGCTGGCCAAGCCGGTGAAGCAGGCGGAGCTGAAAAAGGATCTGGCCCTTCTGGCTGATTTCGCTGAAATGATGGTGAGACTATCCGGTGACAGTGGGACGATGATTTCGGTTCAGCAGGACTACATGACGGATCTTTTGTCGTTGTCAGACCGGTTCGGAAGAAAACTCATGGGATTGAGTTCCGATGAAGACAAGCCGCAAAAGGTGACGGACAAGCGATTTAAAAGCGAGGAATGGAGCCGGAATCCTTTTTTTGAATTCATCAGGGATTCGTATCTTATTTCATCGAAACACATCAATCAGGCTGTGTCACAGGTCAAGGGCATGGACGAGAAAAAAAAGCGCCGCGTGGAATTTTTCACCCGGCAGCTTCTTGAAGCCGCAAGCCCCTCAAACTACCTTCCCACCAATCCGGAACTGTTGAAACTGACCTTCGAAACAGGGGGCGACAACATTCTTGAAGGAATGGACAATCTGCTGAACGACGTGAACTGCCACGACGGAACGCTGTCCATCAAGATGACGGCGACCCACGCCTTTGAAATCGGAAAAAATCTTGCCACAACAAAGGGGAAGGTGGTGTTCCAGAACGATCTGGTTCAGCTGATCCAGTACAGTCCGACCACGGAGGAGGTTTACAGTGTTCCCGTCCTCATTTCCCCACCCTGGATCAACAAATTTTACATTCTCGACATCAACGAACAGAGCTCACTGGTCAAATGGCTGGTGGATCAGGGCTATACCGTGTTCATGATTTCATGGGTCAACCCCGGCAGCCAGCATGCAGACAAAACATTCGAAGATTACATGCTGGAAGGACACCTCGCCGTGCTTGATGCCATAGAAAAAATCACGAAACAGAAAAAGGTTTCCGCCATCGGATACTGCACGGGTGGAACGCTTCTGGCCACCACGGCGGCCTATCTTGCGGCCAAAGGGGAAGACCGCTTCGCCTCTCTGACCTATATGGCCACATTGATCGATTTTTCAGAACCTGGAGAGCTTGGGATATTTCTGGATGAACATCAGGTGAAGAGCATCGTTGAGGATGTGGAACAGGTGGGGTATCTGGACGGCCGCCATCTGGCCAAAACCTTCAACATGCTGAGGCCCACGGATCTGATCTGGTCCTACGCTGTCAACAATTACCTGAAAGGTCAGGAACCGGTTCCGTTCGATATCCTGTACTGGAATTCCGATTCCACAAACCTTCCGGCCAAGATGTACAGCTTTTATCTTCAGAACACCTACATCGAAAACCGCCTCAAGGACCCCGGCGGTATCTCGCTGAACGGGGTTGCCATCGATATCCGGAACATCACTGCTCCGGCTTATTTTCTGGCCACCGAAGAGGATCACATCGTTCTGTGGCAGGGGGCTTACAAAGGGGCCATGCTGCACAGCGGACCTGTCAGGTTTGTCCGGGGAGGCTCGGGGCATGTGGCCGGCGTGGTCAATCCTCCCGCCAAGAAAAAATACGGATACCGGGTGTCTGTCGGCCTCGCCGATGATCCGCATACATGGCTGGAGCAGACCGCTTTCCGTGAAGGTTCCTGGTGGCTGGACTGGCATGAATGGAACGTGCAGCATGCCGGAGAGAGGGTAAAAAAAAGAGTGCCGGGCTCAGGAAAGATCAAGGCCGTTGAAGATGCACCGGGAAGCTATGTCAAACACAGCCTTGAGAAAAAATACAAATGCCGGGAAAACTGCTCGTGCAAGAAACCTGTCCGAAGTGGACTGACCCAGATTCAGAGCCATGTGCCTCAAAAAAACACGGCGCGTTGATTTTTTAGATCATGATCGCTGTCTCAGCGGGTAAAGGGAGAAAACATGCCGTTTTTCAAGGCGGGTACAGGTCGAAGCGCACTCCGGGATTCTCGGGCGGCAGGCATCGAAGCCGCTGAAATTGCCAAAGGAAACGTTCAGGGGAAGGCCGACGCCCTGCTTGTGTTTTCGTCGCCATTACACGATCACGAGGCTCTTGTCGGCGGAATTGTCACAGTGTTCGGGGATGTGGCCATGGCCGGTGGAACCACTGCGGGAGAGATATCCGGTGACGGTTTTTCGGAAAATTCCGTGGTGGTTCTTGCTCTCAAGTCCGATGCGCTTCGTTTTGTGACCGATGTGTACACCGGCATGCGGGGCAATGAATACGGCTGCGCCCTGAATTTCGTCCAGGCTGTGAAGGGCCGTTTTCACGATGGGAACGCACTGTCTTTGTTCGTTTTCCCTGATGGGATGGGTGGAGACGGAGTCCGCGTGATCGAAGGGCTTCAGGCCGGAATGAGCCATCCCATTGAAATTGTGGGTGGTTTTCTTGGGGATAACGACCGTTTTTTCCGCACGTTTCAATACTGCAATGGCAAGGTTTATCAGAATGCCATCACCGGTCTTCTCATCATTGCACCCTCGGGGCTTGACGTCAAAACAGGAACGGGTGTCGGCAGCGGTTTCGCATCCATCGGAAACAGCATGTGCTGCACGGAATCCAGCGGGAATGTGATTGAAGAGATCGACCATGAGCCGGCTCTCGATCTTTATATGGAGCTTCTGGGGGAAGGCAGGTCCAGGCGGCTGCCTGAAGTGTGTCTGGAGTATCCTTTCGGCCTGATCGAAAGTACGGCTCAAAGACCGGGTCCCCCTTATTTTCAGATACGATGCGGTTTATCCGTGGATTATGAAAAAAAGACAATCACGCTGGCCGGTGCCGTGCCCAAGGGGAGCGCCATGACCCTGACCTCCGGTTCCAGAGGGGACCTGATCAACGGGGCCAGAACAGCCGCCGAACGGGCGAGGGATTGTCTGAAAGGTTACAAACCCGAGCTGATCGTTGTATTCAGCTGCGTGGGACGGAAAATCGTTCTGGGAAGGCGTGTGGAAGAAGAAGTGAAAGTCGTCAAAGAGGTTCTCGGCATGTCGACGCCGGTCATTGGGTTCTACACCTACGGAGAAATCGGGCCGGTGGACATAATGACCGAAGATCTCACGGATGTCCGTTTTCACAATGAAACCCTGGTGGTCTGGGTCTTGGGGAGTCCTTATCTATGATGCGCAGACACTCGTATTCCAGGCGTGAAAACATGACTGGCCGCCATGGAAGAAAAAGGTCGGCCAGGTTGGCGGCTCTGAATCACAGAAACAGCAAGCTGAAAGCCCAGAACAAAATTCTGAAATCAGAATTCAGGGATCTTTCAGGTTTTCATTTTGAGCTGGAGAGGAAGAATAACGAACTGGAATCGATCCGGGACGAGCTGCGCAAACAGAACATTCAGCTGATCAAAAATTCCATCGAGCTTTCGGACGTCATGCGGCAGCTTGAAGACAAGAACTACGATCTTCGCCTTCTCCACAGCACCCTTGAAGACCAGGTGAATATCCGGACAAACGCGCTCCGGCTCATTAACAAGAAGCTGGTCGAAGAGATTCGGGAAAAAACAAAGGCTCAGGATGCACTGAAGGAACAGGAAGTCCAGTACAGGATTGTATTTGAAAATTCGGGAACGGCCATATTTATCATCGAGCGGGACATGCGTATTTCCATGGCCAATGAAAAAAGTTTCGAACTAACCGGAATTCCGAACGATGAAATCGAAAAGGGTATGATGTGGACGGCGTTTGTGGCTGACCCCGAGACAAGGTCCCGGATGATGCGGTTCCACGAACTGCGGCGGATCGATCCAGGTCTGGCACCCGCCGAGTACGAGTTCCAGTTGAAACACGCTTCAGGTGAAGTAAAAGATGTTCTGGTCTATGTGAATTCCGTTGCCGGGACCGATAAAAGCATTGCTTCGATGATCGATATCACCAACAGGCGCAGGGCTGAACGGGAAAAACTGGAGTTGGAAAAACAACTTAACCAGACCCATAAAATGGAGGCCATTGGAACGCTTGCGGGTGGAATAGCCCATGATTTCAACAATATCCTTACCGTGATCATGGGCTACGTGGAGATGGCCATGTCATCCACGAAAAATGACACGGATCTGTCAAGATGGCTGGGGCGGACTCTTTCGGCATGCACCAGGGCGAGGGATCTGGTGGTTCAGATTCTCACCTTCAGCCGCCAGAATGATCTGGAACTGAAACCCGTCAGGATTGTTCCGATTTTTAAAGAGGCCGTGAAATTTCTCCGGTCATCCATTCCCAGTACCATTACCTTTGATCTCCATGTGGAATGCGAGGATGAGAGGGTATTCGGCGACCCCACCCAGATCCATCAGGTCATGATGAATTTGTGCACCAACGCGGTTCACGCCATGGGGGGAAAAAGCGGAGAACTGGGGATCATGATCAGGCCCGTGAACCTGGAAACGGCTTTTGCCCAGAAAAAAGGCCTTCCACCTGGCCGTTACATCGAATTGACCATATCCGATACCGGACACGGCATCGGACCTTCCATCATCAACCATATCTTCGATCCGTTTTTTACCACGAAAAAAGTCGGGGAAGGAACCGGCATGGGATTGGCCATGACCCATGGGATAGTTCAGAGAATGGGCGGGAATATCGGAGTGGAAAGCACTCAGGGCGCGGGCACGGTTTTCACGGTGTATTTCCCCGAGGTCGCAGGGTCCGCAGATGAAGGGCCGTCATTCATTTCGGAAGAACGCGGCGGACATGAGCGGATTCTTCTGGTGGACGACGACGAAAGCGTGCTGGATGTCATGGCCGAACTGGTGTCCCTGATCGGCTACACCGTCGTTCCCATGTCGAGTAGTCAGGAGGCGGTGGCCAGGTTCAAAGCCGATCCGTGGGCCTTTGATCTCGTGATCACCGATAAAACCATGCCCTTTATGACCGGCCATGAATTTGCAAAACAACTGCTCTCCATCCGTCCCGGCCTTCCCATCATCATGTGTACCGGTTTCAGCGACACGGATGACATTGCCGAAGCGGACCGGGAGGGAATTTCCGCCTTTCTCACCAAACCTGTGGAGCGCAGCAGGCTCTCCCAGGCCATCCGGCAGGTCCTTGGCGGAAAGGCGTGAGGTCCGATCAGGCAATCCCTTTTTCGTACTGGGCCTGAATGGCGGTCATGGCCACGGTGTTCACGATGTCGGGGACCGTGCAGCCGCGGCTCAGGTCGTTCACCGGGTATTTCAGCCCCTGGAGAACCGGGCCGATGGCCACGGCGTCCGCTGATCGCTGAACGGCCTTGTACGTGTTGTTGCCGGTGTTGAGGTCCGGGAAAATGAATACCGTGGCTTTACCCGCCACTTCGCTGCCGGGAAGCTTGGTTTTCGCCACGGCCATGTCCACGGCGGCGTCGTATTGAATGGGACCTTCGATTTTGAGACCGGGCATCAGGGTTTCAGCCCGTTCCTTGGCGATGCATGCGGCCTCTCTCACTTTGTCCACATCAGCCCCTGTTCCCGAGGTTCCTGTGGAATAGGAAAGCATAGCCACAATGGGTTCGATGCCGAAGGTCCTGGCGGTCTGGGCCGAGCTCAGGGCGATTTCCGCCAGCTCTTCCGCATTGGGATCGGGGTTTACGGCGCAGTCCCCGTACACCAGGACCCGGTCTTCCAGGCACATCAGGAACACACTGGAAACAATGGAGATGCCCGGTTTGGTCCGGATAATCTGGAGTGCGGGGCGAATGGTTTCCGCCGTGCTGTGGACGGCCCCTGAAACCATGGCGTCGGCGTGGCCTTTGTACACCATCATGGTGGCGAAAAAATTCCTGTCTTTCATCATGTCCCTGGCATTGTCGGGTGTGATGCCTTTATGCTTCCGCATGTCATAGAAGGTCTGGACGTAATCTTCGAACAGTTCGCTCTGTTCTGGGTCGATGATTCGGGTTTTGCCCATGCGCAGGCCCAGAAGGTCGATCTTGTCACGGATCACCTGGATGTCCCCGAGGATCACCAGGTCCGCCACATCCCGGTCGGACAGGACTTCCACCGCTCTCAGGATTCTCTCTTCGTTTCCTTCGGGAAGCACCACACACTGCTTGTTTTTCTTGGCGCGCTTGATCAGGTTGAACTCGAACATCTTGGGCGTGACGATGGTCTGGGGCGTGGTGATCAGTTTTTTCTCCAGGGTTTCCGTGTCCACATGCTTGTCGAACAACGCCAGAAGTTCCGTGATTTTCCGTTCATCCGTGGGGGAAATTTTCGTGTGGATGCGGTTGATCCGGGTCGCCACCTGGAAGGTGTCTTCGGCAACCGTCATCACGGGGACCATTTTGGGAGATGTGAGTATCAGGTTCATGATATCCTTGTCCGGTTTATAGCCGCCGGTGAGTACGATGCCTGAAATACTCCGTCTGAAAGCGGATGACGAAATGGCGATGGCGGTGACGATCATGTCCGCCCGGTCACCGGAGGTGACAATCAGAGAGCCCCGGACCAGCGAGGCCACAAGGTTCTGGATCTGCATGGCTCCGACCTTGAGGGAGTGAACGTGCCGGCTCATCTCGTTTTCTTCTCCGCAGAGGACCTCCGCGCCGATGGCCCGGGCCACCTCCTTCAGTGTGGGACGGCCCAGGGCGGGGTTGTCGGGAATGGTGAACAAAAGCTGGTCCTTGGCCAAAGGGTTGGCTTTCAGCTTGTTCATGATGATGTCCCCATGGTCATGGTGAATCCGGTTTACCAGGGTCCCGAACATCTGGCATTTCTTGTCGTTCAAAGATTCCAGGGCCACTTCCACGGAACCCAGGGTTTCGCCCACGCTTTTCCCTGCGGCGTTCACCACCAGAAGCACGGGGCAGGACAGGTTCTTGCTGATTTCAATGTTGATGTCGAATTCGTAGGCCGCCGTGGACGCCGCGTAATTGGTGCCGTCACACAACACGAAATCGCAGAGTTCCTTCAGTTCGTTGTATTTTTTGATGATGCCCTCGATAACGTCCAGAGGTTTGCCCATGGCCGCCAGATCCGTGGCCTCTTTGGCCGTCATGCCGTACATTTTTTCATACGGATAGGGCAGGTTGAAATACGTGGCGATGAGATGGATGTTGTTGTCAGGTTCGGTTGTGTCCGCAATGATCGGTCTGAAAAAACCCACCCGGCTGATTTTCCGCTCCAGCATTTCCATGATGCCCAGTAAAATGGCCGACTTTCCGCTTTTTGCCTCGTTTCCCGTGATGTAAAGACTGTCTGACATGGCTGGCTCCTTCAACTTTAAAGAGTAAAAATGAAGCCCCTTGATCGTTCCCGACGGGGTGAAGAGTCAATGTATTACAGGCGGGGTTCATTCGTCAATCGGTTGCTTCGTCGATTATCGCGGCAACCAACCATCATGCTCAGAATAAATGTCAATCTTGTTATATGGTTTAACAGGAAATTTGACCGGGTTCACACTCTGCTTACGCCCGATAAATTGGTGTATGGCAACAATGCGCCAGTCTCTCGTAGGTCGGGTTCTAAAACCCGACAAATGATCCGATCCTTTAAAAAATCAGAATGATATCCTAATTGGAAGCCGATTTGGTTTTGTAAAGATAACCGTGTCCGGTTGGAAAACACGATTCGAAGTATAGATGCTGGTCGGCTTGAAGATCGAAATCCGACGGGCCTTCGCAGAACGAAGGGTGACGGATGATAGGCAGAACGGGCTGAAAGGTAATATATTCGTTTCGAATTAAATGGATCGGGTCATTTGTCGGGTTTCGTGCCTCAACCCGACCTACGATAGGCTTTCTTCAAACGTTACAAAGTCAGATTATGAAAGAAAATGATTACTGAGCGATCACACGCCGCGCCATGCGGAAGGCTTTGCGCCAGTATCGTTCATCCAGGTCGGCCATGGAAACACCGCGGTTTCGGGAGGCGTGGATGAATTTGTTGTTGCCGATATAGATGCCGACGTGGCGGGGATAGGAACGGGGGAAGAAGACGATGAGGTCTCCGGGTTTGAGTTCGTCTTTGTCGATGCGCTGGCCGGTGCTCATGAATTCCCTGGATGACCGGGGGACGCTGAGGTTGAACAGTGCCGTATATATATGATGGACGAAACCGGAGCAGTCGATGCCGCGCATGGTGTTTCCGCCCATTCTGTAGGGGGTGCCTTTCCAGTGTCTGAATTCTTTTAATATGGAATTCTGAATATCTGAAAGCTCAGGATTGTCGAGATCGGGAAAGGGCTGATCGTCCCATTCGGTATAGGGTTCTTCCAGCTCGTCCATGTCTTCGAGGGCGTCAGGACGCTGGGGCATGGCGGCAAGCCGGGCTTTGTCGGTGTGGAGGGCGGAGTTTCTCATTTCCGCTTCGGAGCTTCGTTCGCTGACCACGATGGAAAAGGCCTGTCGGGTGGAGCATGACGTGAGAATGATGCCGGCGATGGCGAGGGTCAGTAATCTTAGTATTTGAATTTTGTGGTTCTTTTTCATTGTCTAATCCTTCAGAGTCTTCGGGATCATGGCAAGAAAAATATAACGGCAAAATATTTTTCTGATCCGGGTTTACTTTTTAAATACTTTTGAAACGCTGATAACTTCGATACAGTTTTACAGGCTGATCACCGTGCTGGCGCAGGCCATTTCGATCAGTTCGACGGCGGTTCCAAACCGTGCACCGTCTATCAGATCGTTTTCCGTGATCTGCCTCGCTTTGGCGCAAGGCGTGCACACAACGATAGGAACATGGAATTCCTGTAAATGAATCATAAGATCCGAAGCGATATCTCCGGTTGCGGCCCTGAGGTTGTCGATCAATCCTTTTTTGGCAAGGTAAACCCCTTCATCAAGAAGAAACAGGGTGACTTTTTTCCCCTGTTTCTGGGCAACGGCTGCAAGATGAATAGCTCGTGTTGAGCGGTTCGTGTTGTCTGTACCGCAAGATACGACAACAAGCACGGAATCGTTCATGGGCTCTCCAAAACTGGTTTTCATCCGGTTGCAAGCGGCCGGGTTTTTCGTGTATCATAAAAAACCCTGAAAGACAGCGTGTTGTGCGAGACCGGATTGTTCTTGCGCACCAGAGAACATCCGTTGAGTTGCTGTCTAACCACCTGAGTCGTTTCCTTTTTTTTAAATCTCGTTCATAATTCGAAGGGATTATAGCCGATAAGACCTGAAAAGAAAACCCCCTGGGGCTGTAAAAAGCCATAATAAGGTTATAATATCGTGAAACTATATCTATAACATATTGATTAAACTTGATTAAAAAAATTTTGAAAAAAAATTAGCCAATTATGTTTGTCAATAGAATAGTGAGGCTTTGGTAAAATATTTTTCAAGGATCTAAAAGGCTAAGATTTTTAAGGATACGGGCCGAGATTTTGTGACGTTTTATGATGTTTTATGATGTTTTCTGATGTTTTCTGATGTTTTTCAGGTGAGCCCCGGTTTCATGAATTTCGGTGGCGTGGTGATGCGGAGCATGGCCGGAATCATGTTTTCATTAATCCTTGACAACGATACATTATATGGTGTTGATTAGTCACTATTTCGGTTTTTTATTAAAGGCGGTTTCCATGATTCATCCATCGAAACCGCTGATTCTTATCGACAAGGGGATACAATGCTGACACATGCATCAGGCGCGGACGTTGTCCGTGCATACCGGTTATTGTTCAGTCCTGAGGATTTCTCGGGCAGGGGGCTTATTTCCTTGTCATTCGTAGAAAACCTTGACCCTTCAGCGGTGAAGAACGCATTCAGGAAAAAAGCCCTGGAAACGCATCCCGACAGGGCCAAGGCCCTTGGCCGGGAGGAAGTTGAACAGGCCGATCTTTTCAGGCAGGTGAAACAGGCTTACGAGGTGCTCATGCCTGTGGCTGAAAATAAAGGTGAGACCATCACCCCCCCTCAACCCCGTGCCGGGTCAAAGAACCGATCTGCAGACGGCTTGAACACCAAAACAAATAATCATGAAGAAAAAAGCCGGAAAGAGCGGAAAACCGAAAAAACATCCTCCGGTTATTATTATGGAACAATCCCCGGGCACAGGCTGCGTCTTGGGCATTACCTGTATTATTCGGGCATCATTTCCTGGAAGAATTTGATCAATGCCGTGGCGTTCCAGATGAGGGCCAAACCAAGATACGGTGAAATCGCCGTGGGCTGGAAAATGCTCACCCGTGAAGAGCTGATGCTGTTCCTCAATCCCCTTAGCGGCCATGGGAAAATCGGTGAACGCCTGAGAAGGTCCGGTATGATCACGGATTTTCAGCATCTGGCCATCCTTGGAAAACAGAGGAAATGTCACAGCCTTTTCGGGGAATACTTTGTCAATGAGGGTATCCTGTCCCGGCGTCAGCTGGACATTGCTGTGCGGCGTGCGGAAATGCACAACAGGACGATCGCAGGCTTCCGTCAGGGCATAAGGGCTTGACAGGAATTGCCGAACGTGAGACGACCCGCGTCACAAACAAAAAATAAGGCCGGTTCTCGCTTGACCGTAGCGGCATGACCGGTTCCTGACTTTAAACAATCAAGGGAAAAAAATGAGATATTATAAAATGTTTGTCGTTTCATCCTGTATTTTTCTCACAGGATGCCTGACCCTTCTTGATCCGCTTAAAAAAGACAGTCTGGCCGGAGATTCCGCTGTGCTGTCGGCTCCTGCGGGAGAATGCATCAGCGGAGGATGCGGCAACGGGAAAGGGGTGATGATTCTTCCGGACAAATCCATATACAGGGGGTATTTTGTCGGCGGGGCCAGAAAAGGCCAGGGCCAGTGCTCGTTTCCGGACGGAAGGTTTTACACCGGCGAGTTTGACGGGGGTTTCATGCACGGTCAGGGGATGATGACGTACCCCGACGGATCGAACTACAACGGTGACTTTCTGTATGGCAACATCACCGGAAAAGGTGTGCTCAGCCTGTCCACCGGGGTGTATTATTCCGGCGCGTTCAAGGACGGTCGGTACGAGGGCCTGGGTTCACTGACGTATCTCGATGGACGAAAGTACACCGGCTATTTCAGGAACGGCCAGAAAAACGGGTTCGGGACGACGACGTTTGCGAGCGGATTGAAATACATCGGCGAGCACAAGGATGGGAAAATCGAGGGAACCGGAACCATGCTTTACACCACCGGGGATCAGTATACCGGCGAATTCAAGGATAACACGTTTAACGGAGAGGGTGCTGTCACGGCACCTGACGGGAGTATCTGCACGGGGTATTTTGAAAATGGAGCCGTTAAGGGAACCAGCGCTCTGGCTTTTCCCAACACCACCCTTTACCAGGGAGACCTGAGCGAAGATCTCAGGATGAACGGGGGCGGGATTCTGATCCGGGGTGACGGGACCCGGTTTGTCGGTGAGTTCAAGGATAATCTGTATAATGGTCAGGGAACCTTGTACTACCCCTGCGGGATCAGTTATTCCGGTCCGTTCAAGGACGATGTGATGGCCGGAAAAGGCGTCTGGACGTTCCCCGATGGCAGCCGCATGGTCGGCCGGCTGGACGTGAGAGACCCTACAGGCCAGAAAAAAGGATGGCTGTCCACGGAAACCGAATGGAAATTCAAGGAAAACGCTTTTAAGAAATACAAACTGTCGGGCAAAGGTGTTTTCACATATCCCGATGGCTGTGAATTCACGGGAACCCTGATAAAAGGTATCAAAAACGGAAAAGGGGTTCAGAAAAATTCCGATGGGTCCTCGTATGAAGGTGATTTTAAATCGGATCTGTACGATGGAAAAGGGGTTTTCATATCTCCTTCCGGCGAGCGCTTTGAAGGGGTTTTCAAGGGCGGCGTCAAAAAGGCTGCAGAACCCATGGAAAGGGCCGAAGGAAAAGGCCCCGGCGAAACGTCCGGCGGCCTTGGTGTCGCTGAAAAAAGCACTGAAGACAAGACCGCTGTCGCAAACGGTTCAGTTGCGCAATAATTTTTTATTTGCCTGATCAGGGCAGGATATGAAAGGACAGGACGCCATGAGCGCATCAACCATGGATGAACAGATTCTGAGGGCCAGCAAGGAAATCATCGTGAAATTCATCGAAGTGGGGAAAGTTTCGCCCACGTCCTTTGCCGGAGCGTTCAAGGACATCTACTCGGCGATCGATGAGACGGTCAAATCCCATCAGGGCGAGGTCCCTTGCCTTCCATCTGAACCTACGAAAACAAAAGAAAAAAAGAAATAACAGGTTTGGGTCCCGGAAAAAATGCTTTATCCCAAAATGCATCCCGGCTTCTTGAGGATGTCTACCCTTTGACCACCGCAAGGGGGGTGAGTTTGACAAGGGGTTTGATCAGGTCCAGTTCGGATTCGATGACATCCTCGATGTTCTTGTAGGCCTGGGGGGCTTCCCCAAGGTCGTATTCCCCCTGTCCTTTTCCTCTTCTGATTTTGCTCCACCGGTCATAGACAACATCCCCCATGACCTTGTCGCATTCCGAAACGGTGAGGGTCCGGGAGGCTTCCTTGCGGCCCATGACACGTCCGGCCCCATGGGAGCAGGACATGAACGATTCGGGATGGCCTAAGCCTTCGACGATATAGGACGGTGTTCCCATGGAACCGGGGATGATGCCGGTTTCACCTTTTCTGGCCGAGGTGGCTCCTTTGCGGTGGACCCACACGTTCCTGCCGAAGTGGTTTTCAAGGGCCGCGTAGTTGTGATGGATGTTGACCTGGTTTTCAAAATCCGCGCCGTTGAAAACCGAGCTGAAGGCCGTCATGAAGCGGTCCATGATCTGGCGGCGGTTTTCACGGGCGTAGGCCAGGGCGAAGTTCATGTCCCGGATGTAATCCTTGCCTTCAGGGCTTGAAACCGGAAGAAAAGCCAGATCCTTTGCGGGGATCAGGGAGTTCCACCGGGTGTTCAGGCGAAGGGCCGTTACGTGGTAATGTTTGGCGATGATGTTCCCGAGATGGCGGGACCCCGAGTGGATCATCAGCCAGATGCGTCCATCGTCGCCGTTCTGGATTTCGATGAAATGATTGCCGCCGCCCAGGGTTCCCAGATTTTTCCCGGCCAGATCTTTCACATGGCCGGAATACCAGCCCCTTCCCGTGAAATCCTCCATGGACTCCGGCATGCGATCCCAGTTCTGGGCGCTGCGGTGGGATTTTCCCTCGCCGCAGGGGATCAGCTCGTGGATTTTCATGACCGTTTCGCGCAGGCGTTTCCGGTCCGCATCGGAAGCGTGCACCGACGTTCTCAC
Organism: Desulforapulum autotrophicum; assembly: GCA_020723285.1. Taxonomy (GTDB): domain Bacteria; phylum Desulfobacterota; class Desulfobacteria; order Desulfobacterales; family Desulfolunaceae; genus DYJE01. The sequence goes on from DYJE01000043.1 coordinate 17,693, forward strand.
CGCCCCCATGCCGCAGCCGATGTCCACGCCCACGGCGTTGGGGATGATGTCATTCTCACAGGCGATGACCCCGCCGATGGGCATGCCGTAGCCGGGATGGCAGTCGGGCATCAGGGCCACATGACGGAACACCGACGGATGCCGGACCAGGTCTTCCGCCTGTTTCATGGCTTCGGTTTCCATGTCGTCGCACCAGGATTTCAAAGGAACCCGGTAATCGTTTTCTTTTCTGACCCATTTCATATGATTCTGTAAGCCATGGCAAGGCTTCCCAAAACGGCGTGCGACAGGATGACGCCCCAGATGTTGCGGTGTTTTTGGTATTCAAAACCCCAGGCCATCCCGGCAACGAAGGTGACGGGGATCATGGGAGGATAAAGATATATCACGTGGAGAAAGGCGAAGACGGCGGATGTCAGAATGAGAACGAGTCCTTTTCTTTCGGCCATCTTCGTTTGATCGAGTTCGGCGAAAAAAAGACCCCGGAAAAAGATTTCCTGAACCGGGGCGAGAACGAAAATATAGGCCAGATAAGCCTTGATACCCAGTAACGGATGCCGGGGTCGTTCGCATCCGGCTTTGTGGAGAAGGTAAAGGGCCATGGCTCCCATGAGGCAGAGCAGTCCGTTCCAGGCCAGGGATTTTCCAAGGTGCTTGCCGCGAAAGCCGAGATCTGCCGGTGAATGCCGGCGGATCACACAGAACGCGGCCATGGCACCCAGGACCAGGGCCATGGTCTGGAAACGGAAACCGAAAGGGATGATCCCTGCCCAGACCAGGGTGACCGGGAGGAAAAAACCTGCGGCAAGAAAGATGGAAAAAGCATGATGCTCTATAATATCAAGTGCTTCTTCCTTGCCTTTTTCCGGGAACAGCCGGGACGGCCACAGGGAAACCTCTTCCCCTTGCACGGAAATCACGATGTCGTCTGTGGAAATCTGTTCCATTGCCTGGCCTGCCATTCTTGCCGTTGTCTGTCCGGATTAGGGTCATGATACGGCCGCCGCCGCGTCTTAAGCCCTTCAAGGATCGGGGTCCCACTGTTTTATGATTTTCCGGTCTTCGAGGAACAGCCGTATGGAGAAATGCCGGAATTATCGATGGCCACGATGTAAATTGATCTGCCTTCCTAACATAATCCTAACCAGTTGGCAATCCTTTGTCCTGTGCTCGAAAGAAGGAGCCATTGAATTGACATTAAAAAGTTGACGATGTCATATTCCTTGAAATAGGGTGCAATATTAAACAAACCAATCATCAAGTTGTGCTATTTCCAAGGATCTGACAAAGGAGTCCGAAAATGCTCGCTCAAACGTTTCCTGCTGATTCTCCCCTTGTAAAAGCCTTAGATGAAAAATGTAGAAAAAATCAATCTGCATACTTTGGACTTTTCGTAAAATTAAACACTTGGGCTGACTCTCAATTGAAAACCGGGAGCGTGATATACAAGCAGATTGACCACGGAATTAGGCATTCCATGGCGCTCCATAGATTCGCCGATAAACTTTTACACCCCCTTTTGGAAAAAGAAGACCTCAATGAAAAAGAGCTCTTCCTTATGCTTTCATCTATTTATCTTCACGATATCGGAATGCAGATTGGTTGGGAGAACCACCTGAAAATTAATAAAACTCGGGATGAACTGAGTTCTGAAGATAAAGATAAATTAAGAAAGCACCACGCATCGGTTACGGGAGCTATCATTCGTTCATTTCCTGCCGAAAACAGTCCTTATAAAGCCTTTATCGATTCACTCTCAAAAGGTGAGGAAGCCATTCTATGCAAAGATTTGAATGAACATCTTGCCTATGTCTGTGAATCCCACAAAAAAGATAAATTGGAATCTAAGCTTAAAGATGAAATACCCCAAAAATTTAAAGATTTTATGCTTAAGGATATAAAGATTGATCTCTTGTCTGCCATGCTTCAAATCTGTGATGTCCTGCATATGGACAAATCCCGTTTGATAATTCCATTGTTTGAAGAAACGATAGAAAAAAAGATGAAAGGTCAGTTTTGCGAAATTGATTATGAAGATGTTGATATTGAGCGGAATTTTCAAAACTATTACATAGATAAAGTCGACGTGGAACAAACTGGAGGCATCGATAGTGCCTACGTTATCAGTGTGGATTGCAGTTATCATGCGAACGAGTTGGATCAAGTCAAAGAGAAATTCAAAACCGTATATCAGAATCGGTTGGAAAATAAGGATGGATCATGTGTCTCTATATTGAATAATTATGGAATACATTTTTCGACCAGTTATCCGGTAAATGAAGTCGGGTCTGATTCTACGAAGTCAGAGTACATTGATTTTAAGAGCGTAAGTGCTCAAAAAAACAATGATTCAAAAGACGAAGAAAATCCAGGGAATAAATCGTTCACCGAACCTCCGCTTGATGGAATAAAGCATGAAGATGAAACCAAAGGTCCGAATGACGAAGTTCTTACGAAAATTCGCGACAGACTTCACGAACTGTTTGAAGATTCAGACCTGAGTGTTTTGAAAGAATCGTTGATTCGTGAATGGCGGAAATTAAATCCAGGCATAGAACCTCCAACGCTGGAAGACATCCTCATCGGTTATGGTGATGACGCCGTTTATCAGTTGACTGTGGGGTTCCGTGACAGTTTGAACGAAATGAGTAAACATAAATACAGCCCAAACAATAAAACATTATGGGACAAAGCCCTCGTGATACTTGGCCAGATAGTTTTGTTGTCCCTGAATTATAAACTGGTTACGGATCAAGTCGGAAACCAAGAAAAGCTGAGTGGGATTATAAAATCTCTGCCTGTTACCAATACATTGGAACTTGAATCACTTTTTGCAGCGTTTCTTGATACATATCCAAGGCTTTCAGTTCAAAAGACTGCAAGTCGGCCATGTATTGTCGGGGAAAACGGAATTGATCACACCCCGGAAGGCGGCAACTGGACTGATGTAGATCCTGTGCTTGAATTTATGAATGTTTTGTGGGTCAAAATATTTAGAGCATCCTCCCCAAAACCCATTTCGCCCTATGACCAGGATTTACTGAGAGAGGCTATAAAAACAGAAAACCGTGAAAACAAGAATATCTATATCGTTGTGAACAGCAATGATCATCCTTTGAGAAATGAGGCTGTCTGCCAAAAAGTTAAAGAGGCGCTTTCAATCCATGTGTTGATCATGAATACGGCGGATTCCAAAAGGGTCTTTGTTGTCTCAACACCCAAAATGGAAAACGATCTGATCCATTTTTTTAAATTAAAACCGATACCGGAGTAACCCATGCTGAACATAAAACCCAATGAAATCATGACCATTCCCGCCACAGGGTCATGGCCTGAAACGAAACATGTGTTTGAAGAAAAGGGCATCTGGGCCGTGAATGCGGCGTTGACCGCAGAGCGTCCGCTTTTGATCCGGGGTGAACCGGGCATCGGCAAAAGCCAGCTGGCGCGGGCTGCGGCCCATGCGCTTGGTCGGGCGTTCATTTCCGAAGTGGTTCATGCAAGGAGTGAATGCCAGGATCTTCAGTGGCTTTTCGACGCCCTGGCGCGGCTTGGGGAAGCCCAGACCCTTGGGGTGACGGGCAAGGAGGTGGATGTGAAAACGGCCCTTGATCCACTGAAGTATCTGAGTCCGGGGCCGTTGTGGTGGACGTTCAACTGGGAAACAGCGGAAAAACAGTCTCGAACCAGTATGAACGGGGTGAGAAAACCTGAAAAACCTGACGGATGGACACCTGAAAAGGGAAGCGTTCTGCTGATCGATGAAATTGACAAGGCCGATGCGGATCTGCCCAACGGACTTCTGGAAACCCTGGGAAACGGGGCGTTTACCGTGCCGTATCTGGATCGGCCGGTGAAACTGGGTGAGAATGTCCCGCCGCCCCTTGTGGTGATCACCACCAATGAAGAACGGGAACTGCCGTCCGCCTTTATCCGGCGCTGTCTTGTTCTTCACATGAAGCTGCCGGGCGAAAAAGGCACACTGATGGAATGGCTGAGCGAACGGGGCCGCATTCATTTTGGAGACGCATGCAGTCCGAAGGTCCGGCAGAGAGCTTCGGAAATGCTGTGGAATGACCGGCAGGACGCTGAGAAAGGGAACCACCCGGCACCGGGTCAGGCGGAATACCTGGATATCCTGAGAGCCATCAAAGGCATGGACGAGGGACGGCCCGCGAATGAAGGAATCCAGCTGAAACACCTTGAGATGATCGGCGATTTCGCCCTTAAAAAATACCCGGATGACAACAGGGCATGAGGCCTTCCATGGGGATAAACAACAGCCATTATCCGTTTTCCGGCCGTGCCGATCTGCTCCGTTTTCTGGCCTGTCACGGCAAAGCGGGCCTTCACGCCATGGCGGAATTCGCGGGGTATGAGCTCAGGGAAAAGGAAAAAAAGTCCGAACCGGATGAAAAGCCCGTGGATTTTGCGTCAGAGGTGGCTGTGACAACCGCCACGAAACACACCTTTGTTGCACCGGTTGAAAGCAGAAACTTCTGGTATGTGTCGGAACACCGGGTCAAGAAAGTGGAGGAAAGCACCATTGAGGCTCCTTCATGGACGCACAAAACCCCGGAAAACCCCATTTTTGGAAATGACGAAATCAAGACGGATTACACAGCTCCGTTGCCGCAGCCCATTCCCCTGGTGGCATGGTCAAGGCTCTGGCCGTTTCTCAGACGTTCCCTCGGTGCCGTGAGGCAAAGCCGGAACCTCGATATGGCGCGCTTCACGGAAACTATTTCAAACCTCAAACCTTTAAAGAAAATCCCTTTTACATCCCGGTTCGGCTGGGATCACTCCGGTTGCCTGATCTTTGATTTCGATGCGCGCCTTCTGCCCATTTGGGGCGACATCAACCGGCTTCACGGCGGCATTGAAAAACTCCGGGGAAACTCCGGCCTTGCCGCATACAGGCTCGATGACGGACCCGAAGGCCAATTTCGAAAACGTGAACGAAACCATCACGGAAAGATCGATCCCGATGTGGCGTTCAGGCTCCCGGAACCGGGAACACCGATGTTGATCGTCTCGGACCTGGGCTGTCTGGAGCCCACGGGCACCCGGAAACGTCAATGGCTGTCATTCGGGAAACGGATGAAACGGTCCGGTATTCGCCCGGTGGTGCTGACCCCGTGCCCGCCTTCCTGTTGGGATGACGATGTGTTAAGCCACTTTGCGCCGGTGTGGTGGGATAGGGGAAACCGTTCATTCAAAGTCAGGCCTGTCAGTCACGGGTTTTCGAAATCATCGGTGGATGCGTTGAAAACAAGGGAGATGAAGACGGGGCGTCTTCTTTCGCTTTTGTCTCCCGCCATCCGGGTTGAACCGGAACTTTTAAGGGCCATGCGAATGTCGCTGTCGTGCGCGGAAGCGGATGCGTCAACGGAGATCCTGGCCTGGAACCATCCCTCGGTAGAGCGATCCTACACCGCCTGGACCTTTGATGTGAAAAAAGTGGAAACCTTATGGGGTGAATTCAGAAAAGAGCCGGAACAGCGAAGAAACAAGGCGGTTTCCCTCATTGAAAAATACCATGGTCATTTGTCCGGGGCCGTCCGGTTCGAGGAAAAACTCTATTCGGATTTCCTGACCGGCGAGACTCCCGGCTGGACCGAAGCCTTTATTCAAAAATTTTTCAGAACCCTTGACGACCCCTGGTTTTTCAATCAGGAAAATATCCGAAAGTGGTTTCAGCGCTTCACCCGGAGGATGCACCCCGATGTCTGGCCACTGATCACCGCTCTTTCAGCCTGCTGGCTAAAGGCCAATCTTGAGGGCTGGAAAACCGGAACCGTCACGCCGCCCGAGGGCGTGGATGTCGTGGAAGCCATAAAAACACTGCCTCAAAAAGAAGCACCGGAAACCTACGTCATCCGTCAGGTGGGTGAACACCTTGTGATTAAAGGTGCAGGAACGGAAGACAGGTCTTCGCCGTTTGAAACCGGCAGTTTTGTGGCGACGGTTTTAACGCGCCAGTCCTGCATCACCCTGGAACATACCGAAGCCAAAACCAAACCGCTTCAGCACGATTCGGTCACATCATTTTCCTTGCCGTCAGCAGGCCCGGTATTCCTTTCAACGGACATGGACCACATCAGGCTGAATACGGTGAGAAAATTATCCTGTGCATCGGTTATGGGCCGGGACAGCCGGGGGCTGTACATCCGGCTGGATGATGCCGGTGATTCAGAGCGCATAGACTGGCCGGAATGGGCGGATCGGGTTGGATGCGATGAATACGGGCTTTATGCGGAATTTATTGTTGAAACCGTCACCCAGCGGATGCGCTGGATCAGGCCGGGGACGTTTAGGATGGGCTCACCTGAAAATGAACCGGAAAGATCAAAAAATGAACGACAGCATCGAGTCACGTTGACCCGTGGCTACTGGCTTGCGGATACGGCCGTAACTCAATCCTTATGGGAAGCCGTGTGGATGGGTAATCCCAGTCGGTTCAAAGGAAAAGTCCGCCCTGTTGAAAAAGTCAGTTGGAATGATTGTATGCTTTTTATCGAGAATATCAACGAGCTGAAGCCAGGCCTTGATATCCGGTTGCCCACGGAGGCCGAATGGGAATACGCCTGCCGTGCGGGAACGGAAACGCCCTTCAGCTTTGGCAGGAATATCACGCCGGAGCAGGTAAATTACGACGGGAATCACCCGTATGCCAAAGGGGAAAAAGCGAAATACCGGAAAGAAACGGTTGAGGTTAAATCGCTTCCGGCCAATCCCTGGGGCTTGTACGAGATGCACGGGAATGTGTGGGAATGGTGTTCTGACTGGTACGGTGACTACCCTGAAGGTGTTGTTGACGATCCTCATGGTCCTGAACACGGCGTTAACCGTGTGCTACGCGGCGGTTCCTGGGTCGGCTACGGCGGGGACGTCCGTTCCGCGCTCCGCTTCAGGGACGAACCCGGCTTCCGTGACAACTTTACCGGTTTCCGTCTCGCCCGAGGTCAGAAGGAAGGCGGAGCCGAATAAGGGAAAGAGGCATGCCGGACAGACAGAGCGGAGCGGCGTCGGTCAGGCATGCCGGAGGCCGAATCTAAACAGGATAACGATATGAAATATCAGTTTTTTACCATAACGGCCCTTGAGTTTGAATAGGCTCAGGATGATTTGAACCGGTTTCTTGCGTAACGCGCCGGTTATGTAAATTGATATTTTCAGTATGTTGAGCCTTTTTTCTTTTCATGATTCGAAGAAGATGCGGCGCGTAGGTCGGCTTGAGGTACGAAAGCCGACGGGCGGTGGTTATGGATCCATCGGTGATTGTTATCTTTTGGGGTTATTTGATTTTTCAACCGTCGGATTATTTTAAGGATGGGGGCATTTGTCGGCTTTCGTTCCGAGAAGCCGACCTACGAGAGATTGCAGTGGGTTTATGGCTGGAAACGATGAGAATGGCTCATAATCGTATTTCCGAACGCCTGTCGTTAGGGTTCTCTCTAAAACAAGACAATAAAAGGATAAGTGAATTCCTTGGAACAGACTGTTCAAATACATTCCACAGAACCGGACGTTTTTCCCATGGACTGGGCCCGTGACTGGGGTCAGGATGCTTACGGTTACTTTATGGCGTTTACCGTCTACGGGGTCCGGCAGTGTTTCAGGTGGATCAGGCCCGGTGAATTCATGATGGGTTCGCCTGAAAATGAGCCGGAAAGATTTGGTGATGATTGGCAACACCCCGTGACCCTGACCCGCGGGTTCTGGCTTGCGGAGACGGCTGTAACGCAAGATTTATGGGAAGCGGTGACGAAAGAAAATCCCAGCGGTTGCAAAGGAAAAAACCGGCCTGTGGAAACGGTCAGCTGGGAGGATTGTGTGGGATTTATTCAAACCCTCAACGACTTGAAGCCGGGTCTTGATCTCAGGTTGCCCACGGAGGCGGAATGGGAATACGCCTGCCGCGCGGGAACAAAAGACCCGTTCAGTTTTGGCCGGAACATCACGCCGGATCAGGTGAATTACGATGGAACTATGCCGTATGCCAAAGGGAAAAAAGGAAAATTCCGGAACGAAACCGTTGATGTCAAATCGCTTCCGGTAAATCCCTGGGGCTTGTACGAGATGCACGGGAACGTGTGGGAGTGGTGTTCTGACTGGTACGGTGACTATTCTGAAGGTGAAGTTGTTGATCCCCGTGGTCCTGAAAACGGCGATTACCGTGTGCTGCGCGGCGGTTCCTTTCTTAACTACGGCATGAACGTCCGTTCCGCCAACCGCAGCTGGAACGAGCCCGGCAACCGCTACAACAACTTCGGTTTCCGTCTCGCCCGAGGTCAGAAGGAAGGCGGAGCCTGACAGCCGGAAGGGTGTGCCGACAGACGGAGAGGAACGGAGTCGGTCTGGCGCACCCCATGTTGATCGCATGTGAAGTTTTTTTTGGCTGTTTAAATCTGTTCCGATTCATGCCGGAGTCCCTGCCGGGAGCCAACCCCTCTCTTCGCTGGGGCAGGCTGTTTTGAAAACGTTTCACAAAACAGGTTACGGGTTTTATTCCAAATGAACGGCCTTGTTTGATTGATCTTTATTCAGGCTGGAATCGCCATTCTGCCGCCGTATCTCTGCCCAACCCGTTTGTCCAGCTTTTCAAAAGCTGGTCCCCCGGAAGGGCCGCCGGAGGCAACGTTCATCCAGAACGATTTTTTTTTAACGACTAAAAATCAAATACGACAGGCCGCTGTCGTATTGGGGGGTGTAGGGTGAAGGTGAATCGCGTGACGGATCGTTTACGCCAACCTTACAAACACATAAAGGAGACGAAACCATGAACACCCAAACGTTTTGCCAGAGCTGCGGGATGCCGCTGGCCGACCAGGCGATGAAAGGGACGAAAGCCGATGGAACGGTGGCGGATGAGTTCTGCACCTATTGCTATCAGAAAGGGGCCTTTACCCAGGATGTGACAATGCCCCAGATGATCGAGATCTGCGTGCCCCATATGGTGAATTCGGGCATGCCGGAAAAAGAGGCGAGGATCCTTCTTGAAAATTCGCTGCCCAACCTCGCGAGGTGGAGCGGAAAATAGATGAAGACGGACCGCCTTCTTTCCATCACCCTTTATCTGATCAACCATCGGAAAGTCACGGCACGGGAGCTGGCCGAACGTTTCGAGGTTTCTCAGAGGACCATCCAGAGGGACATGGAAGCCCTGTCTGTTGCGGGGATTCCCGTGTATGCGGACAGGGGGAACGAAGGCGGTTACCGGATTCTCGACACATACACCGTGGACCGGCATTATTTCGCCCCGCGGGAGCTTTCGGCCCTCGCATCCCTTGTGGGGCGTCTCAACAGCCTTCTTGATCACAGCACGTTGAAGCATACGGAAGAGAAGCTCCTGAACCTGGCCCGAACGGAAACCTCTGGGAATAAACACAGCACCCTGATCATGGATTTCACACCCTGGGGGCTCGATGACGGAAGGCGGCAGCTTTTCAGGGAGATCTATCACTGTGTGGAAAACAACCGGGCGGTCCGCATCAGGTACTCGTCGCCTTCGGGCGACATCACCTTGCGGACCGTGGAGCCCGTGAGCGTGATCATCAAGGGGTCGGCCTGGTATGTTTACGGACACTGCCGCCTTCGAAACGCGGGACGCCTTTTCAAGATCACCCGGATCATCGAGGCCGAACCGCTTGAGGAGTACTTCAGTGCCGAAGCCCACCCGCCATACAGAGACGATCCGGTTCACCCGGCAGATCCACGGCCCCTCACCCTGTTCGTCCTCAAATTTGCGGGGTCGGCACGGGGCAGGATCACCGATTATTACAACCCGGACAGCCTTCACTTCATGCCCGACGGGAGCATCATGGGCTTTTTCCCCTTCCCGGAAGACGAGTGGGTCTACGGCTGGATCATGAGTTTCGGGCCGCTGGTGGAGGTGCTGGAACCTCCCCACGCCAGGGCGCGCATCCGGGAATGGGTGGCGGCGCTTTCGGCGACTTACGGGAAATAAAAAGGGCTTTTCATCCGTTTCGATAAAATCGAGGGCGGACGGTTCGGTGTGCGGGTCGGACCGACCGAATCCAAGCCGGTCATAGGCAAAGAGGGCCCTCGACAACCGGCGTGAGAGGATCTCCGGGGACGGTGAGGCTGTAAACTCTTGCCATTATCGTGCTCATGGGCGTTACAACCTAATGGTATCATTGCTCAAGCCGGGATAGAAAATCCGGCATGGTGTCCCGTTCGGCCGGGGTGAAACGGCTGATGTATTCCCGGTTGATCTTTTCAAACAACCCAAGGATGGCGTTCTTGTGCAATCTCCCCGTTCGGTTTGATAACGAACTGGAATAAGAACCCCACATAACTGTTGCAGGATCACGGCGCAGCCGTTAAGACATGGTTGTCCGGCTTTTTAAAACGTGTCCTCACGAAAGTGGGGACGCTGGCCCCCCGGGGGGGCAATGGTGTTGGTTTAAGCATGATCGTTTTTGATGGGCACGCTGACGCTTTGCCCATCCTACGGGATTCCGGTCTTTGGCCGTAGGATGGGCAAAGGCGAAGCCGTGCCCATCTCTTAAGCCAACACCATTGCCCTTGGGAGGGCCACCGGAGGCAAATCCAAAGACCTAAAAATTAAAACAATACCCGGCAGACATGCCGGAAAATAACAGGGAGTCTCGTGAAACATCAAACCCCATGGCGCTGGACGCCGGTTATTTTAGGCTTGTTCGGACTTCTGGCGCTCACGGCGGTCATCGGTCTTGCCACCGGGGCGGGGAAGGTGGATTTTGGGGAATTGATCCGCGCCCTGTCGGGAAGCGGGGATTCCATGGCTAACGCCATTGTCACCCGGATCAGGCTTCCACGGGTCCTTGTGGCGGCTGTGGCCGGAGCGGTTCTGGCTCTGGGCGGTCTCACGTTCCAGGCGATCCTGAGAAACCCTTTGTCCGAGCCCTATATTCTTGGGGTGTCGGGCGGATCGGCCGTGGGGGCCATTCTCGGGATTCTCGCGGGATTTTCACGGTTCCCCGGCGTGGGGCTTTCCGCTTTTGCCGGGAGCATGGCGACCCTTGCGCTGGTGGTGTTCCTGGCATCGGGCCGGGCGTCGTTCGCCCGGGAATTCCTGATTCTCGCCGGGGTCATGGTGAACGCTTTTTCATCGGCGTTCATATTGTTTCTCATGAGCATGGTTCAGGATGGCAAAATCCACACCATCATGTTCTGGCTCATGGGTGACCTGTCGTCGCCGGATATGGGGCAGGCGGCTGTTCTTTGTTTTTCCGCAGTTCCCTGCTTCATTCTTGTCCTTGTGCTGTCTCACCGCATGAACCTCCTGCTTCTCGGCAACGACAAGGCGGAATCTCTGGGGATTGACGTGAAGCGGACTACCCTTCTTCTGCTCGTCGCCACCTCGTTCATGGTCAGCGCCACGGTGTGCCAGTGCGGCCTTCTGGGGTTTGTGGGGCTGGTGATTCCCCATATTTTCCGGCTGGTTCTTGGAACCGACCACCGGATTCTCGGCCCGGCCTGCATTCTCGGCGGAGCGTCCTATCTTGTGTTCTGCGACGCTGCGGCACGTTTCATTCCCTCCCAGGGTGAGATCCCCGTGGGCGTGGTCACGGCCATGATCGGCGTGCCCATTTTCATCACCCTTCTTCGGAGAAAAGCATGAGCGAAAGAAGGAAAGGCGCGGTTCTTGCGGAACATCTGGGGTTTTCCTACGGAGGTCCTGAAGGGGATGCGGTGTTGTCCGATGTGTCGTTAGACGTGGCGCAAGGGGAGTTCTGTGCGATCCTTGGTCCCAACGGATCGGGGAAAAGCACGTTGATGCGTCTGCTCGGCGGCCTTGAAAAACCGGTGACAGGCCATGTTGAATTTTTCGGAAAACCCCTTGCCTCCTATTCCCGCAACGAAAGGGCACGGCGTATCGCCTATGTTCCCCAGACTGTTTCCGTGGATTTTTCCATTGCCGTCAGGGATCTGGTGATGTGGGGACGCTCGCCGCACCAGGGACTTTGGGGCGCCGGGTCGTCCGTGGACCGGGAGATCGTGGACGAGGCCATGGCTTTCACTTCCGTATCAACCCTGGCAGCCCGCGATGCCCGGACCTTGAGCGGGGGAGAACGCCAGAGGGTGTTCATCGCCGCCGCCATTGCCCAGGAACCGTCGCTCCTTCTTCTGGACGAACCCACGTCCGCCCTGGATCCGGCCCATCAGATCCGGGTGATGGACCTTTTGACCCGGCTGAAAACGGAACGGAACATGGCCGTGGTCACCGTGCTCCACGACATCAACCTGGCCGCCATGGCCGCTGACCGCGCCGTTGTTTTAAAACGCGGACGAGTCGCCGCCATCGGGCCTGTCAGCGACGCGTTATCCCGAAACATTCTTGAAAATGTCTACGAATGCGGTTTTCATGAGGACCGCCACCCTTGTATTGATGTTCCCCGGTTTACACCCGTTCCAGGAAAAAACCCCATGTCAAATTGATTTACATTTTCTCAATTATTCATTATGGTCAGAACCATCATCTATTTTCATTTCCGCATCCGTAATTCATACCATTGTTTTTTTGTTGAAAGCTGTTGTTGATCGCCAGGCAGGCAGGTTCTTCTCCGGACTTTTGCGTCTATCCGCTCAGCGTATCCGGTGCGGCAGTCTTCCTGATCTGGGTGTTCCCGGCCGGACCGGACAAAATTTCAGGAGGGATGCCATGCTGTACAAGACCATTGACAAGGAGGATCTGAAAAACCTGATCGACGTGCACCTGCATGATGTGGAGTGCATCGGGCCGCGTCAGGTGGGGACCAATGCCAAGGGAAGGCCCCTTTATCAGTTCCTCCCCGTGTCGTCCTTCGACGACATGGACCTCGATTACGACACCACAGAGTATTCGGCAAAAACCTACTTCCTCCCATACAAGGAGGTTCTTTCCACCTTTCACTTCGACGATTCGGGATGGACCCAGGACATCACCTACCGCAAGCATCCCCGGATCATCGTGGGGCTCCACCGCTGTGACATCAACGGCCTGGTCAAGCTGGACAAGGTGTTCGCCAAGGAGTTCCACCCCAACCCCTATTATCTGTCGCGGCGGGGCAACACCCTTATTATCGGCATCGGATGCCACAAACACTGCGAAGGGGGATTCTGCTCGTCCATCGGCTCCGATTCCGTCACACACGGGTTCGACCTGTTCCTTACCGACATCGGTGACCGGTATTTCGTCAAGGTGGGATCGGATAGGGGATTCAACGCCCTGAACAAGATCAACGTCCGGGACATCTCCGATGAGGATCGGAATCAGTATTTAAGTAACCGGAACAACTTTGAATCCAGTTTCAAGAAAACCGTAAAGGTGGAAAACCTTCCCAACCTCCTCGACATCGAATTCGAATCCGAGGTGTGGAAAAAATGGGGAGACAAATGCATGAGCTGCGGAAGCTGTGCCATGGTCTGCCCCACCTGTTACTGCTACGGCGTGACGGAGAATCTGTCCATGGATTTCAAGAAAAGCGAAAAAACCAAACAGCTCTATTCGTGCAACCTCTACGATTTTGCCCAGGTCGCCGGGGGCCATAACTTCAGGCCTGCCCGGGAAACGAGGCTCAAGTACCGGTATTACCACCAGCACCGGGGGTTTGTGGAAACCTTTGGCCAGCCCATGTGTGTGGGATGCAACCGTTGCAGCCGGGTCTGTCTTGCCGGCATCAATCCAACCGAAGTGATTCGTGACATTCAGATGGAGCATGGACGATGAAAAAAATAATGCACCCTTATGACATTACCCATGAAACAGACATGGTGGAGCCCCTCGACTACAACCGCCAGAGCCGTCTGAAGGATGTGGACCGGAGTTTCAAGGCGGAAATCACCAACATCATCCGTCTGACAGACATGGAAAAGCTTTTCCAGATCCGCATGGTGGATGACAATGACTGGCAGCGTTTCACGTTTTTGCCGGGCCAGTTCGTGATGCTGGAGCTGCCGGGCTACGGGGAAATCCCCATTTCCTTTTCCTCTTCTCCCACCATCAAAAGCACCATCGAGCTGTGCATCCGGAAAACCGGGAAAGTCACCGAGGCCCTTCACCGGGCGAAACGCGGGGGCATCGTGGGACTGCGCGGTCCCTTCGGCACCTATTTTCCCATGGAGCAGATGAAGGGCCACAATATCCTTCTTATCGCAGGGGGGCTTGGCCTTGCCCCATTGCGTGCCCCCATCAGCTACGTGATCGAAAACCGTGCCGATTTCCAGAACGTCAACATTCTTTATGGGGCCAGAGACCCTTCGAATCTCCTTTTCGACTACCAGTACGAACAGTGGAACAGGATCGACGACATCACGCTTCAAGTCATCGTTGAGAACCCGAACAAAGCCTGGACCGGTCCGGTGGGCATGATCACCAAGCTTCTGGACGACGTCACCGTGCCACCGGATCAGACCTACGCCATTGTCTGCGGCCCACCCATCATGTTCAAGTTCGTGTGCAACCGCCTGAACGCCATGGGCATTCCCATGCAGCGCATGTTCGTTTCCCTGGAGCGGAGGATGCACTGCGGCATGGGCAAGTGCTGCCGGTGCAACATCGGTTCGTCCTACACCTGCATCGACGGTCCGGTGTTCGATTTCTGGACGGTGATGAACTTAAAGGAAGCCATTTGATGAAAGGATACGGCTATGAAATATCTGGGCATTGAAACCCAAAAACCCAAAATCGCCATTTTCGATTTTACGAGCTGCGAAGGCTGTCAGCTTCAGCTCGTCAACAAGGAGGAGACCCTTGCCGACTTTCTCGCCGCCGTGGAAGTCGTCAATTTCCGTGAGGCCTCCTCTGCACGGTCCGACGATTACGATATCGCATTCATTGAAGGGGCCGTTTCCCGGAACGATGAGGTGAAACGACTTACGGCCATTCGTGAAAAGGCCAAGGTGCTTGTGGCCCTGGGGACCTGCGCCTGCTTTGGCGGGGTCAACAAACTCAAGAATGAATTCGAGATGAAGGACATCAACAGGGACGTTTACGGTAAAAATCCCAAGGAAACCCTCTGGGTCCGGTCCGTGGGAGAGGTGGTCAAGGTGGATCTGGAAATTCCCGGATGCCCGGTATCCAAAAACGAGGTGGAGGCCATTGTCCGGCATGTGATTCTGGGGGCACCTTTCACCTTTCCCGTCTACCCGGTGTGCGTTGAATGCAAACAGCGGTTCACATCCTGCCTCATGGAAAAAGGGCAGCTTTGCCTTGGGCCCATCACGCGGGGAGGGTGCAACGCCCCGTGTTCGGTGGGCGGCACGGGATGCTGGGGGTGCCGGGGGCCAGCCACGGATCCGAATTACGATTCCTTTTTCGCGGTCACCGCTGACCGGGGCTTTTCGAAGGAGGACGTGGCGGAGCGGATGGGATTTTACGGGACATTTCAGGAGGTACAGAACCGATGAAAATCAATTTGAATGTGGATGTCCACCATTTGACACGAATCGAAGGGCATGGAAACATCAAGGTCAAGGTTGAAAACGGGGAGGTGAAGGACGCCCGCTGGGACGTGATCGAAACCCCCCGGTTTTTTGAGGCCATGCTGAAGAACAAACATTACACCACCGCCGGAATCCTGGCGGCCCGGATCTGCGGGATCTGTTCCATCAGCCACAGCCTGTGCAGCATCACGGCCACGGAACGGGCTTTCGGTGTCGCTGTTCCTCTTCCGGCGGAAAAACTGCGGCTTCTGGCCAAGCACGGGGAGACCCTCCAGAGTCATGTGCTGCACGTGCTGTTCCTGGCCGCACCCGATTTTTTTGCGGAACCCAGTGTCATCCCGCTGATCGAAAAACGGCCGGACGTCGTGGCCATCGCGCTCCGTCTCAAGGGATTTGCCAATCGGCTCTGCGACGCCGTGGCCGGACGCACCACTCATCCGGTGACGTTCCAGGTGGGGGGCGTCACCGCCGCGCCCACAAAAAAGGACCTTCTGGCTTACAAGGCGGAGATGGAAGGTCTTCTCGCCGATCTCACGGCCGTCGCCGAACTGGTGGCGACGCTTGAAATTCCTGATTTTGTGAGGGAAACCGAGTTCGTCTCCCTTAAAGGGGACACGGATTATCCGTTCATCGGAGTCAAGGTGGGGTCCAGTGACGGGGTGTTCAAGGATTCCATGGATTACCTCTCCATCACCAACGAATATGTGGACCCTGAAAACACCTCCAAATGGACGAAACTGTCCAGGGAATCCTATGCGGTGGGAGCCCTTGCCCGGGTGAACAACAATTACGCCCTGCTTCGGCCGGAAGCGGTGAAGGTCGCCGAAGCCCTGAAACTTTCACCGGTCTGCCACAACCCCTTCATGAACAACGTGGCCCAGGTGGTTGAAAGCGTTCACGCGGCTTACGAAATCATCCGTCTGATCGATGAGCTGCTGGAGTCGGATCTTGGCCATCTCATGGGAGACGTGACGCCCAAAGCCGGGGAAGGGGTGGGAGCTGTGGAAGCGCCAAGGGGTATTCTTTTTCATCATTATGATTACGATGACACAGGGAGGATCATCAAGGCGAACTGCGTGGTTCCCACCACCCAGAACAATGCGAACATCCATCTCGATATCCGGAGCTTCGCACGCCAGTTCGCGGTGAAAGGCATGACCGACGCCAGGATGGAGCTTCTCTGTTCCATGCTGGTGAGGTCCTACGATCCCTGCCTGTCCTGCTCGGTTCACTGATCATTGAACTTTTTTCAGGGCCTCCGGCGTTCTTGCCGGAGGCTCCCTTCAATGTTTATAGTGATTGACAGATTAAAATTCCGAAATGGAGTTATCCTTTATTCGATGTTGGACGTTGGGCGTTGGATGTTCGATGTTCATTCATTCGCGCAATCGGAACAGTTTTATGACAACCACTCTAAAACGGATTGATCCCTGTTTGGAATAATCCTCTTGTCTGCCTGTCCGTTCTTGAAAGACAACGGCATGAATGGTATCGTCCGTTGATCTTTTCAAAAAAAGTCCATGATGAACATAAAAACGACAAAAATGGAGGAACGACATGCAGATTCGCTCATGGAAAACTTTGGCGGCCCTTGGGGTTGCCCTGACGATGCTGTGCCCGGCCCTGGTTCTGGCCGATGTGTTCATGAAACAGAAGCACCACACCGGAAGCTTCACCATGATGGGCCAGACCCAGCCGGCCAAGGACAGCGTGGAGAGCATCTGGATCACCGATACGGTCATGCGTAATGACAGCAGGGATCAAAGCGTGATCATCCGGCTTGACAAGAAGACCATCACCGTCATCGACCATCAGGGGAAAAGCTACACGGAAATGCCCATGGACATGGACAAGGCCATGGGGCAGATTGGCGGGGGCAAGATGAGCAAAGAGGAAAAAGCGGCCATGGACGGGATGATGAAAGGCATGATGAAATTCACGATGACGGTGACCGACACCGGACAGATGAAAAAGATCAAGTCCTGGAACTGCCGCAAGTACATCCAGAAACTGGACACGGGCATGGGCCCCTCCACCACGGAAGTCTGGGCCACCGAGGACATCAAGTCCCAGGGCGATCTTTTCGCCCGGTATTCCGCCATCATGATGACCATTCAGCCCGGCTTGAGGGAATCCATGGACAAGGTTCTGAAAGAAGCCAGAAAAATAAAAGGGGTCATGGTTTCAAGCAGCACAGCCACCACCATGATGGGCGCATCGCTCAAAACCACGGTGGAACTGCTTGAGTTCAGGGACGGCAAGGCACCGGCAGACATCACGGCTGTTCCTAAGGGGTATAAAAAACAGGCTGCGATGTGAGAGATCAGGAATCGCCCATGATCCAATGATCCAGCCGCCGTTCATCCGTTCCAGATCCACCCTGCCGCCGCTTCGACTGATCAGCGCGGTGGTGGCGCTGTCGCGGGTGGCGGCAGGGTCATTATGATCATTTTTGAACATCGAACATCGAACATACAACATCGATGCCCATGTAAAAAGTCAGGAGCTCAACAAAGGACATAATTGTAAT
>DYJE01000044.1 GCA_020723285.1 Desulforapulum autotrophicum
AGTTTTTATTAATTAATACATGTTGTTATGAAATTCTACTTTTTACGAGTCCATCTATGTTCGATGTTCGATGTTAAAATTGGTATTCCCGCATCCGCTGTATCACTCGTAGGAGCCATAATCCCCGTATTCACCCAGGACAACATTTTCAAACCGGGTGTACTGGCCGATGAAGGTCAGCACCGCCTTGCCCACGGCACCGTTCCTGTTTTTCGCCACAATGATTTCGGCTTTTCCCTTGTTGGGGTTGTTTTCCTCTTTATTGTAAACCTCGTCCCTGTAGATGAAGGTGATGATGTCCGCGTCCTGCTCGATGGCTCCCGATTCCCTAAGGTCGGACATCATGGGTCGTTTGTCCGCCCGCTGCTCCACCTGGCGGTTGAGCTGGGACAGGACGAGGATGGGAATGTTCAGTTCTTTGGCCAGGGATTTCAGGGACCGCGAGATTTCCGAAATTTCAAGATCCCGGCGGTCACCCATGAACGGCCCTTTCATCAGCTGGAGGTAGTCGATGATGATCAGGGAAAGGTCCTTGTCCATCTTGAGTCGGCGGGCCTTGGCACGGATTTCCATGGCCGAGACGTTGGGCGTGTCGTCGATGTAGATGGGGGCTTCGGAAATGATCCCCGCCGCTTCCGTGACCTGACGCCAGTCGTCTTCGCCGATCATGCCGGTTTTCAGCCGGTCCGAGTTCACCCGGGCTTCGGCGGTGAGAAGACGCATGGAAAGCTGTTCCTTGGACATTTCCAGGGAAAAGATCGCCACCAGCTTGTTTTCATTGATGGCCACGTTCCGGGCGATATTCAGGGCAAAGGCTGTTTTCCCCATACTGGGCCGGGCCGCCAGGATGATCAAATCCGAATTCTGAAGACCCGAGGTCAGGGCGTCCACCTGTTTGAAGCTAGTGGGAATGCCGGTATACTCGCTGTTGTTGTTCTGCCGTTCCTCAAGGGTGTTGATGTTCTTGATCACCAGTTCGCTCAGGTGGGAAAAGGTGGGCTTGAGCTTGTTGTCCGCCACATCGAAAATGGCGGTCTGGGCAAAATCGATGGTTTCCGCGGCGTCGCCCTGTTCAGCGTAACATCGGTGGATGATTTCCGATGATTTTTCGATAAGGCGGCGCAGCGACGCTTTGTCATGGATGATTTTCCCGTGGTATTCGGCGTTCAGCGTCACGGGCACCGTGTCCATCATCCGGGCCAGATAAGCCGCCCCGCCGATTTCCTCCAGTTTTCCCTTGGCCTTGAGGTGGTTCACCAGGGTCACCAGATCCACCGGCTCGCTTTTGTTGAACAGCTCGGTCATGGCTTCGTAGATGATCTGGTGGGCCGGTTTGTAAAAATCCACGGACTTGATGATCGACGCCACATCCGTCAGGGTGTCGTTGTCAAGAAGGATGGCGCAGAGCACCGACTCTTCCGCTTCCAGGTGATGGGGCGGCAGTTTCTCCGAAATGATGTCTTTTTTTTTCTTTTTGGTTTCAGGCATGGTTAAGAAAATAGTCGGTGGGCGGCAAAAAATCAAGCGGTTTGACGGTAAAAAAGAACGGCGGCATAACCCCCTGATAACACGAAAACAACCCACAGAACACCCCTCAGGGGCCAACGGGCTTCACGGGCGGTAAGGATCCGGATTCCGCTGCGGATGAACGTTGTGCCGTGGATACCACCCGCATCGGTTTCCGCAATGACAAAAACAGGGACCTCTGTTCCGGCCGCCGCATAGCGGTTCATGATGTGAAAATTCACCGGGCATGAAGAGCGAGGCCCCACAACCGTTTCAATTCTGTCCTTGACCACGGCAAGGGACGGCGGAGCCACAAGCCGGCACAGAACGGTTTTTGGCTCGCCGCCGGTGTTCCGGACAAACCCATGAAGCTCCCCGTTTATTTCAAGATCCGCCCCGGCCGAGACAAGGTCCAAGCCCTGAACAGTCCCCTCCTTACCTGCTGAAACCGTGGCCATCTCGTAAACCGTGACGGGAATGCCCGCCGAATCCCGAAACTTAAGGGACACCACCAAGGGATAACCGCCTCTGGCCTCTTTCGGCGGAGTTACCGTAAACAGCACCCGGTTTTCGGCATGAACGGGCCACACCGGCCTGACCAGACTTTCCGATGTTTTCCACGGAGATTCCATCACCGCTTTGAGTTCATACACGCTGAAAGGACCGTCGTTCACCGAGCGGAGGCGGATTTCCCGAACGGGACTGCCGCCGTTCACTGTAAGACCCGAGCGGATTCGGATGTCTGCACTGTATCCCTCAACCGGCCGGACAAGCGACAACAGGATCAAGGCCGTCAGGCAATGAAGGGTTGTTCCCGCCACAGCGAAAGGCCCTTTCGGCTTCGTCGAAGAATAGATGTTTACAAGTCCCTTGTTTTTCATTATTTTTAATCAGACACTCCCTTTAGACGGTCTCTATCAATTAAACCGTTCCATGACAAGATCCGAATGACAAAACCGGCCGGGTATTCATGATATCGCAGCACCGGCTCCGGCAGATCCGACCATGGGACACGGCCATCGCACGCAGGATGAAACGCCATGGTGGAAGTCAAAGGCCAGACCCAGAAAATCAGCCGCATCAAACAGACCATCATCGATTTTCTGATCACCATGTCATTGTTCGACGAGCTGAGCCCCATCGAACTGTCCATCACGGCGGAATACATGAACTTCTTCGATCTGGAGCAGGGAAAGACCCTGTTCAGGGAAGGCGACACCGGCGATTACATCTGCTTTGTGGTGGAAGGAGCCGTGGATGTCCTGAAGCAGTCGGCGTCGGGCAAACGCGCCGTCATCGCCACGCTGACCCGGGGAAGCACCATCGGCGAGATGTCCATCATCGACAATATCGCGAGATCCGCGACGGTCCGGGCCAGGAAGGATTCCACGCTGGTGATTCTCTCCCGGAAAGGTTTCAACACCATTCTCGACAGTCACCCCAAGATCGGTATCAAAATCCTCAAAGGCATCGCCCGGCTTCTCAGCCTGAACATGCGAAGGACATCCAGCCATCTGGCGGACCATATCCTGTCACCGGAACGCGGGGATCAGGATTCATAGACTGAACATTTGAAAAGGCCCATGGCACACGTGACCCGAAAAAACATCACCGCACCCGTCATCACGGGGTTCGCCCTTTTTACCCTGTTTTTTATCGCCTTGGGTGCCTTGTCCGTCCACACCGCGATCCGCCTCGCAAACATTACCAGCACCCTTGAAAACCATTGTTTCCGGGTTTCAAACGCCGCGCTGTCCTGCAAATGGGCTGTCTCGGAACTGATCTGCCAGCAGGATCGAATGTTCGGGGACCCCAGAGACGCCAACACAGGAAACCCCGGTGAAATTGAACGTTTGAAAAATCTCTTCTCCGGCTATCTCCAGGTGGTGGAAGATAATGTCCTTGAAGCGGACGGAAAGAAAAAAGCGGAAGATACCCGCCGCATTTTTTCGGAATGGATGGCTGTCATGGAAAACCTGACCACCATGAGCCACGAATCCGGCCGGAAACCTTCCATAGCGCGGATGAAATCAGACGGTGAAATCAAGGCGGTGGCCCTGGAAAAAAATATCCAGGAACTGATGTATGGAGCCCAGAGCAGCACCGAAAACCTCATCGGACTCGGCACCCTGCTGAAACAGCGGCTTATCGCCTTCTTTTCCCTGGCCCTTGCCTTTTCCCTCGTTCTGGCCCTGACTGTGACCATGCTCAGCCATCGCTGGGCACGGACATGGACAAAAACCTTTTTTGAAAGTGAGGCCCGGTTCCTGGGTGCTTTCGAACACGCCAACAGCGGCGTGGCCCTGGTTTCCATGAGCGGTCATTTAATGAAAGTCAATGAGAAACTTTCCGAAATCATGGAATATTCTGTTGACGAACTTGAACGCTCCACGGTGGACCGGATCACCCATCCCGAGGATCTTCACATCAGTCGGCAATACATGAACGACGCGGTTTCGAACCGTAACGACCGGGCTGTTTTCGAAAAACGATACATCACCCGAAACGGGCGGACCGTATACGGCGAAGTGGCCATCTCCCTGATCCGCAGCAGCTCGGACGAACCCCTGTATTTCGTGTCCCATGTCAAAGACGTGACGGAAAGCCGGAAAGCCATGGAGGCCTTGAAAAAAAGCGAGAACCGCTACACCCTGTCCCATCGTATCGGCGGCATAGGGACCTTCGAATGGAACATCAAGAAAAAAAAGGTGTACTGGGCCGAAGAGACCCGGGCCATATTCGCCGTGGATTCATCGGGTTTGGGCGGCGACTACGAGGGCGTCAGGGAAAGAATTCACCCCGAGGATTACGATTCGTTTCTTGCGGCCGTCTCGGAAAGTATCCGGGAAAAAAAGGAATTCAGGGCCGAAATGCGGATCGTCCTTCCGGACAACAGCATCAGGCATGTCCGGGCTTTGGGCGATGTGAGCCGGGATGATGAGGGCCAGCCTGACACGATGACCGGTGTTGTCATGGATATCACAAAAATTAAAACCGACGAAGAAAAACACAGGGATCTGGAAAGGCAGCTTATGCGCTCCCAGAAAATGGAAGCCATCGGCCGTCTTGCCGGAGGCGTGGCCCACGATTTCAACAACCTTCTGTCCATCATCCTGGGGTACACGGAATTGATGAAAGACGAACTTCAGGAAGACCATCCCCATTATCCGGCCGTCAGTGAAATCATGGATGCGTCACTGAGAGCCAGGACACTGACCCGCCAGCTTCTGGCTTTCGGCAGAAAGCAGTCGCTTGAAATCGGCGTTTTCGATGTAAACACGGTGATCCGGAATTTTGAAAAACTCCTCCTGAAAATGATCAGCGAGGACATTGAGCTGAATCTTCAGTTGTGGGAACATCCGGCCATGATCAATGCCGACAGTTCCCAGCTGGAGCAGGTCCTGATGAACCTCGTGGTCAATGCACGGGACGCCATGCCCAACGGCGGACGCCTTTGCATTGAAACCACCCTTTTTGAAATCGATGAGGATTCCGCAAAAAGCAGACAGGGCGTGGAGGCGGGTCCCTATGTGCTCATCGCGGTGAGTGACACCGGCATGGGTATTGCCAAGGAAGACCTTGACAGAATTTACGAGCCTTTCTTCACCACCAAGGAACAGGACAAAGGCTCCGGCATGGGGCTTGCCACGGTATACGGCATCGTCCGGCAGCACGGTGGACATATCTGGGTGTACAGTGAAGCGGGTTACGGCACCACATTTAAAATTTACCTGCCCGAAGTTCGGGGCACCCCTGAAACCCGTGCCGTGCATCAGATCTCGAAGCCCATAGAAATGAAAAAGCCGGCCACCATTCTGGTGGTTGAAGATGACGAATCCCTTTGTGTGCTTTCGGTGCGAATTCTTGAAAAAAGCGGCTACAGGGTTCTTTATTCCCACAAACCCTGGGAAGCCGTGGAAAAGGCCCTTGAATTCAAGAATACCATCGATCTGCTCATCACCGATGTGATCATGCCGGACATGAAAGGACCGGACGTGTACGAGAAAATCCGGGCCATTCATCCGGGTGTGAAAGTCCTCTACATGTCCGGTTATACCGAAAGCATGATCACCCGACACGGTGTTTTTGATAAAGAGGTCGGCTTCATCCAGAAACCTTTTTCTAAGCAGATGCTGCTGGAACACACCGCCAAAGCACTTGCGGTGTTCTGAACGATGTTAAATGAACTGACGGGAAAACAACAATGCCTCAGGACAACGACGTGATCGAAGATAAAACCATACCCCTCAGGCGGTATATCCCTGCAGCCCTGTTTCTTTTTTTCGGAACGTTTCTTTCCCTGATTTTCTTTGTCTCCATCAGCAACCGGGAAGATGAAAGCCGACGCCTTCAGTTTGAAAATCACGCCGGACTCATGGCCGATGAACTGGCCATCCGTTTATCGGACTACCTAGGAGCCATGCACTTTCTCGGAGATTTCTTCTACAATTCAGACGAAGTGTCCCTGCACGAGTTCAGTCAGTTCACACGAGGCGCACTTCAGCGTTTTCCGGAATTCAAAGCCCTGGCCTGGTGCCCTTACATCCGGGCTTCCGCCAGAAAGGCCTTTGAAAAGCAGATGGGGTTTAACATCAGGGAAATGGTGAAAGATGGCGTTCTTGAAACGGCAGGCCTCAAAGAAGACTACCTCCCCGTGGCCTATGTCGAACCCCGGTCCGTCAACGAAATAACACTGGGCTTTGACAACACCTCGGAGCATGTCCGCCGCAAAGCGGTGCTTCAGGCCTACCACTCCGGAAAAATCACGGCCACGGCCCGAATCGATCTGATTCAGAAACCGGAAAAAGATCACGGGATTCTCATAATGCTGCCCATTTATTCAAAAAAGGCCAGTCAGCCCGGCCAAGAAGCCCGGCTGAACAAACTCGACGGCTTTGTGGTCGGTGCCCTTGTTCTTGACGATGTGATCGGCAAAACCCTTTCCCCGTTCAAAAACCAGGGGCTTTGGCTGGAGGTTTGCGACAAGTCGGCGGACTCATCGGACATCCTGATCGTGTCTTTCCCAGCCAGGCCGACTGAGGCCAGGGAACAACCGGTTGTCATGGCCCTTAACCGCCATGTGGATTTCGCGTCCAGGGAATGGATGATCCGCATCGTCCCCGCACCGGATTCAACGTTCGTGCAACGATCCTTTTATCCCCTTAGCATTCTTGCTGTGTCCATGATTTTCACTCTCATGGTGGCGCTTCACATGATCCAGAAAATGACCGCCGGATTTGAAAACGAATGGCGGATGAAGCACGAGCACCTGATCAATGAACGACTTGAAACGGAAATCATCCGCCGCGAGCAGGAGGAGGCCCGGCTCCGGATGACTCAGCAGAGCCTGGAACGGGAAATCAAGGAACGGATCAGTCTTGAAAAACAGCGGGACAAATCCATTCTTGAGCTGAGAAAAGCTTTGGCGGAAATGAGGAATCTCCAGGGCATCCTTCCGTTGTGCTCGTACTGCAAGAAAATCAAGGACGACAACGGCAACTGGGAACAGGTGGACGTTTACATCCACAAGCACTCCCAGGCCGACGTAAGTCACGGCATCTGCCCGGAATGCATGCGCAAGCATTATCCTGACGAGTTCAGGGAAATTTACGGCTGAGTCATCCGGTCTTCCATGAACCGGATCATGCGGTACAGCATCTCGTTCACCGGAACCGGAACCCCGTGGCACCTGGCCAGATCCACCACCGCGCCGGTCAGGGCATCGATTTCCGTTTTCTTCTTCATCCGGATGTCCTGCAGCGTGGAGGATTCGTGCCGGGCCGTGCCGGGAATCAGCGTGTCCAGCAGAAACTGGTAATAAACATCGGGGCTGTCCCAGTGGCTCTGGTTGCCCGAGGATTCCAGCACGGAAAAAATCTCCCGGACGATGTCCCCCATGATGCTCCGTGTGTGCTCCGATTCTTTCAAAGCGCCGTAAGGCACGTCAAAAATCGCCCCCAGCGGATTCAACGAGCAGTTGAACAACATTTTGGCCCAGAGGTCTTTGCCGATGGTGTCCGTGATTTCAGAGGTTAGGCCGCCTGTGCGGATGGCGTCCCGCAAGGGGATGAGTTCCGGTGCCGGGCTGTGGTGAAGGCTCCCCAGATTCACGGGCTGGACGTGAACCGTCACTTCCACATGGTTGGGGGCATACCTGTGAAACCCGGTGATCACCCGGGCGTTGTAAACCTGGTTTTCAGGAAAATGATTGATGAAAATCTCCCGGTTGCCCCAGCCGTTCTGGCAGAGCACCACGCAGGTATGACTCCCGATGCGTTCAGGATGGGATGCCAGAATCCGGGCCGCCGATTCCGAATCATGGCTTTTGGTGCAGACCAGGATGAAATCGTAAACTCCGTTTCCGGGAATATCGGCCATATCCGCATAGACATTCACATTCTGAAACGACAGATCGCCGATCAGCCCGGTGCGTTTCAACCCGTCACGCATGAGCGCATCGGCCGTTCCTTTTCGTGCCACGATATCCGGTTTCCATCCCGCCGCCATCAGGCAGCTTGCCAGTCCAAGGCCCACGGCCCCGCCGCCAAACACCAGTGAATTCATGCCCTCATTTCCCTTGTAAAAAATTTCATTATTGAAACATATCAACGCCTAATAACAGATCTGCAAGACATCGTCCATCCTAAATCTCTGATTTTACAAACTTCATCTCGGGCACGGGTCCTGCAAAAAACTCTGTTAAAAACCTTAAAACAGACTTCAAGGAGATTGTCATGGTTAATCACACCTTTTTCGGAGAATCCGGCGGCATCAGCACCGAAAAGCAAACAGACACACGCGGTAACCCCCGTGAAAAAGAAGAAACCTGGCAAATCTGGCTGAAAGAAGGCCGCCAGTACATGAAAGCCGGAAGGGGCGACAAAGGCCGGTTCAACACGACCATTCGTTACAACCTTCTGGCCATGGCCTTTGAAAAATTTGTCATGGCGATTCTGATGTATCATATGGCGCTTCCCATGAACCACACGTTCACAGACCTCATCGAGGCGCTGGAAACGGTCCACCCGCTTGATCCTGAAACCAAAGCCGTTCTTCTGGGCCTTGAAAAGCGGCAGGAAATCTGTTCGTTCGAAGACAGTGTCACCACCGAAATCACGGATCTGGACATTGCCCTGATGTCCGAGACCATCGCCCGGTTCGAAACACTGGCCCTTGAGATATGCCCGGTTCAAAAAGCTCCGGTTTATATCCCCAATGGATTCCGGGCCGGAAAAAGCCCCCGCCCGGAATGACAAGAACTAAAGAGCAGGACAAGACGCGTCAACGCGTCAGATCACCTCTTCTTTCGTGAAATCCATATCCCCGCGGTTGTTTTCAGCCATGGTGATCCATCCGGCCACCCGATCCTTTCCGTAGACCGTCTCCCATTCCCTGAGGATGGTGTTTACGGGGATATCGTGGAACACACCGTGGAAAGCCGTGTATTCCATGAATTTCCTGTTTTCGGAATTGTATTCGTGGAAAATGGAATCGCTGGCACCGTCAAACTCAAGGGGAGGCACCTTGTGAAGACGGCACAGCCCGGCATTGAAGGCCGGTGTGGCTTTGACCCATTTTCCGCCGATCCACAGATCCGTGTAGCCATGGTACACGATCAAATCAGTTCCCAGGTAGTCCAGGAGCTGCCGGGTCAGAAGGTGGTTCTTCACCGATGCGAAGCCCACGCGGGCGGGAATCCCTGATGCACGGGCCACGGCACAGAGAAGACCGGCCTTGGGAATGCAGAACCCCGCCTTGCGTCTGATGACGCCGCTTGAACGATAGTGTTCGGGCCTGTGAAAGGGCAGATACGGATTGTACGTGATATCGTCCCGCACTCGGAGGTAGAGCTTCACGGCCTTCTCCCGGTCGTTCAGGGTTTCGTGGCCAAGGATGTCCGACGCATAACGAACCACCTCGGGATGGTCGCTGTTGATGATTGCTCCCGGTAAAAGACAGTGTTCAGGATTTTCAGGATTCAGCATTTCTGACCTCGTTGATGTGGGTATGAATCGGCCGTTCCGGCAACAGCTCAGTGCCGTTGCATGTCAATCGTGCCGTTTCGGAAAGACCCATATTTAATCCATGCACAGCTTTTTTTCAAGGTGGGATGATGATTGGCATCATTACGCAATTCCCCGGTTTCGCGGCCTTTTTCCGTGTTGACAATGGGTCAGTTCTGTGAAATTTTTCTGAAACTTATTCACGAAAGGAGCGAACGATGACGATAAAGCAGCATATCACTTTCTGGACGGCCCTTTTCTGTTTGTTCTCAACCCCCAAAGCCCATGCCATCATCAACGGAAGTCTTGACACCACCCATGATTGCGTCGGGGCGGTTTTTTATGAAGATGTTGCCGTGACGACGGGTGTTCTGGTCGATGAGTCCTGGGTGCTGACTGTCGCGCACGCTCTGGATTATGCGCCGGCATCCCATTTCGTCATTGGAAACGATTTCGCAAGCCTTGATTCAACGGTGTATGCTGTCGATCAGATCATCGTGCATCCGGCGTACGCCATGACAGGCGGTATACCTGCCAATAATTTTGCCCTTCTGCATCTGACAGCCCCCGTGACCGGTGTGGACATCCTGCCGCTCATGTCGTCTTCAAATCTTTTCCCCGGGACGAACGTCCTTTCCGTCGGTTACGGAGATACGTCCAGCACGGGCAGCAGCAACACCCGGCGGCGTTTCATCGCCAGCACCATCGATTCGACCGAGGCCTCCACCTTCACTCTCGATTTTTCTTCCGGCGGGCCGTGCGGTGCGGATACGGGCGGTGCGTGCATCATCAGCTCCGGCGGTGCCGATTACATCGCGGGAATCATATCTTACGGGGATTGCGAAACCTATACCGTCAGCGGCCGCGTGTCTTCGGTTTACACATTCATCACCGACACCATCCAGGGAGGCGGCGAGGATGTCAATCATATTCCATCAGCCCCCGGACTGCTTTCACCTTCGGACCAGGCCACGTCAGTGAACCGGGACTCCGTGACGTTTTCCTGGAACCCTTCGACCGATGAGGATGGCGACACGCTGACGTATTCGTTCTATCTCTCTGAAAACAGTTCATTTTCAGGATGCACACCCGTCAATGTCTCTGCCAGGGCCTCCAACCGGGTATACGCCGCCGGTTTTCTGTTTTCGGGTTTTTTTCTCAGCTTCCTGCTGGGGGGCCTCCGTAAAAAAATCCAGGGAATCCCTCTGGTGTGTCTGGCCGCGTTACTGTGTGTCTTTACGGCATGCTCCGACAGCAGCGACACACCCGCCCCCGTGAACACAACCGAAGGCATGAGCCATGTTGAGGAAGACTTAGACCCTGCAACCACCTATTACTGGAAAGTGGTGGTGGATGACGGCCATGGCGGGGTCCGGTCAAGCGAGGTCCGACGCTTCTCGACCGGCGCTGCGGCCAGGTGATCTGAACCCTGTCAGAAACAAACGCCCCGTCCAGGCATCCGCCTGAACGGGGCGTTGTTCATTCGTCTCTGCAGTCACTGCCGAAAAACAAAAAACCTTATTTCAAATCAAAACGATCCAGGTTCATGACCTTGGTCCAGGCCGCCACGAAATCACGCACGAATTTTTCTTTCGCATCGACCTGGGCGTAGACTTCGGAGAGCGCCCGAAGCTGGGAATTGGAGCCGAAAACCAGATCCACGCGGGTGGCGGTCCACCTGAGGTCGCCTGTCACGCGGTCCCTCATTTCAAAAATCTCCCGCTCGTCGGAAACCGGCTTCCACACCAGGCCCATATCCGTCAGGTTGACGAAAAAATCGTTGGTGAGCGTTCCGGGTTTTTTCGTGAACACCCCGTGGGCTGACGAACCGGCATTGGCTCCCAGCACCCTCAGGCCACCCACCAGCACGGTCATCTCGGGGGCGCTCAGGGTGAGAAGCTGGGCTTTGTCCACCAGCAGAGCTTCGGCGGGCACGGTGTAGGCTTGTTTCAGGTAGTTGCGGAAGCCGTCGGCCTGGGGCTCCAGGACGGCGAAGGATTCCGCATCAGTCTGGGCTTGCGAGGCGTCGGTTCGTCCCGGTGTAAAGGGGACCTCCACGGGCGTTCCCGCTGCTTTAGCCGCAGATTCGACGGCGGCGCATCCCGCCAGCACAATGACATCGGCCAGGGAGATTTTTTTCCCACCGTTCTGGCCGGCGTTGAAATCACGCTGGATACCTTCCAGTATCCCAAGCACCCTCGCCAACTGATCCGGCTGGTTCACAGTCCAGTCTTTCTGGGGCGCAAGGCGGATGCGGGCACCGTTGGCCCCGCCGCGCTTGTCCGAGCCCCTGAACGTCGAGGCCGAAGCCCAGGCCGTTGCAACCAGTTCCGCCACAGAAAGGCCCGAGGCCAGAACTTTGGCTTTGAGGCCTTCGATGTCTTTGGCGTCCACCAGAGGATGGTCCACGGCTGGAACCGGGTCCTGCCAGATCAGGTCTTCCACCGGGACTTCCGGGCCCAGGTAACGGGCTTTGGGCCCCATGTCCCGGTGGGTCAGCTTAAACCAGGCCCGTGCGAAAGCGTCGGCAAAGGCTTTGGGATCTTGATGGAATTTTCTTGAAATGGGTTCGTAAACCGGATCGAAGCGCAGGGACAGGTCGGCGGTGGTCATCATGGGCCGGTGTTTTTTCGACGGATCGTGGGCGTCGGGAATCATGTGTTCGTCCCTAACGTTTTTGGCCAGCCACTGGGACGCCCCGGCCGGACTTTTGACCAGCTCCCACTCGTAGCCGAACAGCATGTCGAAATAACCGTTGTCCCAGGTGGTGGGGTTGGGTTTCCATGCGCCTTCGATGCCGCTGGTGGTGGTGTGCACACCCTTGCCGGTGCCGAAGCGGTTGATCCAGCCCAGTCCCTGCTCTTCCAGGGGGGCGGCTTCCGGTTCCGGCCCCACCAGCCTGGGATCCCCCGCACCATGGGCTTTGCCGAAGGTGTGGCCCCCGGCCACCAGGGCCACGGTTTCCTCATCGTTCATCCCCATGCGGGCGAAGGTGTCGCGAACATCCCTTCCCGAAGCCACAGGATCGGGATTTCCGTTGGGGCCTTCGGGGTTCACATAAATCAGCCCCATCTGCACAGCGGCCAGAGGATTCTCCAGCTCGCGGTCGCCGCTGTATCGCGCGTCGCCCAGCCAGGTGTTTTCGCTGCCCCAGTAGATATCCTCTTCGGGCTGCCAGATGTCTGCCCGGCCTCCACCAAAGCCGAAGGTTTTGAACCCCATGGATTCCAGGGCGCAGTTTCCCGCCAGGATCAGGAGGTCGGCCCAGGAAAGCCGATTGCCGTATTTTTTCTTGATGGGCCACAGCAGGCGTCGGGCCTTGTCCAGGTTCCCGTTGTCCGGCCAGCTGTTCACCGGTGCGAAACGCTGGTTTCCTGTGCCCCCGCCTCCCCGTCCGTCGGATGTGCGGTAAGTTCCCGCGCTGTGCCAGGCCATGCGGATGAACAGGCCGCCGTAATGCCCCCAGTCGGCGGGCCACCAGTCCTTGGAGTCGGTCATCAGTGCGTAAAGATCCTTTTTCACGGCGGCCAGATCGAGTTTCTTGAATTCTTCGGCATAGTTGAATCCGCTGTCCATGGGATTTGACTTCGGGGCGTGCTGGTGAAGAACAGCCAAATTCAGCTGATTGGGCCACCAGTCGCGGTTTGACGTCCCTTTGCGGGGTGATTTGGCGGATTTCCCCGTTACGGGGCATTTGATATCGTCAGTCATGATCTTTCTCCTTCAGGTTAGGGTTAACGAAGGCAGCGGATGACCTTGGATCAACACATGTGCAGGCAGACCATTGTCGACAGGTACGCCACTGCATGCAGCCTTTTTTCCGGCCGCCGATGAGAAGCCTATGTTTCGGAAATACCGAAATCATGGATGACCGGTCACCTGACGTTAAAAAAATACTGAAACGCGGAAGACCCGATCATGAAAAAGGTTAATAGGATTAAAAAGACGAGTGGGCGTCATACCGGAAGACCCGTGTGAATGCATGACAGGATCAGTGGCAAGATCTTCCTGATGATTGTTTATATTGAACTACACCATATTCATCAAGGATTCAATGGGATTTTTTCCATCCATACTCAAGGCCCGTTCTGAAAAAATGAATCCCCTGTTGCCGACATAATATTCGGATGTTATAGTGTATCCAATCGGTAATCGATCTTATTCCTTCTCCGGATCTTATTTTCTCACGCCTCATGACCGATGTTCATCAGGACATTCAGAAGCAAAAAAAGCCCGACGCAGGATTCAATTCGCTTAAACAGGAAAAATTCATGACGAAAAACAAGACCCGGCTTCATGGGTTCTTCATACAGACGTTCACGGTGATCGCCGTTTTCGCAATGATGATTTCGAATGCCTCAGGCGGTGACAGCGAAGCGCTGTACGACCTCATCGAACTCAGCATCGAAGACCTGATGAACATCAGCGTCACATCCGTCAGTAAAAAGCCGCAGCGTGTCTCCGAAGCGGCGGCGGCGGTGTTCGTCATCACCCGGGAAGATATCCGCAGATCGGGTGTGACCACCATTCCCGACGCGCTGCGCATGGTTCCCGGTGTGGAAGTCGCCAGCATCGACGCCAACAAATGGGCCGTAACGGCACGGGGTTCCAACGGCCGGTTCGGCAACAAGCTCCTGGTTCTTCTGGACGGACGAAGCGTGTACACGCCGGTCTATTCCGGGGTTTTCTGGGAAAATGTCGACACAGTCCTCGAAGACATCGACCGCATCGAGGTGATCCGGGGACCCGGCGCAAGCCTCTGGGGTGCCAACGCCGTCAACGGGGTCATCAACATCGTCACCCGGCCTGCTGAAAAAACACAAGGTTTGCTGGCAGCCGTCTCGGCAGGCATCGAGGAAAAAGGCCAGGCCACCCTGCGTTACGGAGGGCAGCTGGGTGATAACACGCCGTTCAGGGTCTATGTGAAGGGCTTTGACAGGGATTCGGCGGTGGACAGTCAGGGCGAAGACATGGCCGACGACTGGCGCTACCTCCGGGGTGGCTTCCGCATCGACCATGGAAACATAGACCGGAACCACCTCACGGTTCAGGGAGATATTTTCGACGGAACCAACGGTGAAACGGTCACCGCCCCGATCACGTCATCGCCCTACAGCACCACGTTCAACAACGACCACAAAGAAAAAGGCGGCAACCTCCTGGCTCGCTGGAGCCGGACCCTGAGCGGCCATTCGGAATTTTCGGCACAAGCCTACTACGACCGCAACGAGCACTTCCTGCATCTGGGCAGCATCGCACTCGACACCTTCGATGTGGAAATCCAGCACCGGTTTCCCCTGGCCGACCGTCACGATGTCACCTGGGGACTGGGTTACCGCCTGTACCGCGATGAGTTCAAAGTCAATCCGGATCTTCTGGCCATGGACCCGGCGAGCCGGACTTTTGACATTTTCAACGCCTTTATCCAGGACGACATGGGTTTTTTTGATGAGCGGCTGCGCCTGACCCTGGGCTCAAAAATCGAATACAACGACCATACCCGGTTCGAGATCCAGCCCAACGCCCGTCTGCTGTGGAAACCTGATGACAGCCATTCGGCCTGGCTGTCGGTGGCCAGGGCTGTCCGTACCCCGTCGCGGGTTGAAAACGACGCGTCCGTGCTCATGGCCATCATCCCCCCGCCGGCCATGGGGCCGCTGCCGGTGGCCGTGGTGTTTTACGGCTCGGATGATTTCGATTCGGAAAAACTCACCGCTTATGAACTGGGCTCACGAATGCAGGCCACAGAACATCTCGCCCTGGACGCAGCACTGTATTACAACAGGTATAAAGGCTTGCGTGAAACGTCTACCGGCACCCATACACCGGCAGATAACCCGCCGACCTTTATGCTTCTCACCGCCACGGCCAACAACAACACCCAGGGCGACATCTACGGATTTGAACTGGCCGCCGAATGGAAAGCGTCAGAAAGGCTTTGTTTCAAACCGGCATACACCTGGATGCAAAACAGCATCGACTACAGCCAGACGGATATCCTGGCCGCCCAGGACCCCAGCCACCAGTTTTCCCTGCGGGCCTCCCTGGATCTTCCCCGGAACCTGGAATGCGACGTGTGGTACCGCCGTGTGGGACGGGTCAGCGACACCATTGAAGGTTACGACACCGTCGATGTCCGGTTCGGCTGGGCATGCACCCGGAACCTCACCGTATCCCTGGTGGGACAGAATCTCCTGGACGATCATCACCCCGAATTCCAGCCCGAAGCCCTTCACACCCTGGGCACCGAAGTGGAACGAAGCGTTTACGGAAAATTTGTGTGGACGTTTGACTGAGTGGGCATCATGGGCGATGGCACTGTTTCATCGTCTCGTAACCCACATCCCGTTTACGGTGCCACGTAACTCACCGTCCAGTGCCGGGCTTTTTCCAGCCAGGCGTCCCAGATGGCCTGGGTGTTGGCGTTGGAATAATCCTGCCAGAGAAGTTCCATGTAGTTTTCGTAAAACTTCGTCATGGACGCCCCGTTGTAGCCGACCAGAAACACCATCTCGTCATCGGCGATGCTGATGTGGTTGAGAATAAACCCACCCAAAGTCCCCAGGTGCTCCTTGTCAAAAAGATAAACCCAGGCACCATCAAGGCCAAATGAATCATGCTCACCCGGAGACGGGTCGAAGGTATACGTTCGCATTTCGTGGCCGCCATTGTATATTCCCCGGTCCGAAGGTTTGTAGGGGTAGCCGTTGTCATGGAGGGTGATTTCATAATAAGGGGCACCGGATATCTTTTTCAGAATGAAATAGCCGATGTTCAAAACGGTGACGCCTTCGTCGTTCTGGTACATGGATTTTTCCACATATGTAAACATCGCCGTGGGGACTTTGGAAATGGTGATCACCGCCTGGTCCGATCCGATTTTCTGTTGAACGACGCCCTGGTCGGTGATCTGTTTTCTATAGACGTCCACGGTCAGGGTGTCGGTGGATTTGTCGACGGCGGAATCCGATGCCACGTAAACGATGGATTGCCCGGAGGTGGTGATGGCGTTTGAAAGTTCAGTGTCATCCACCTTTCTCAGCTTGCCTGTGATGCCGGGAACACTCCAGCGGTATTCGATGACGTCACCTGTAACGGTTCCGGCAATGGCAGTGAACGTGTAGTCGTCTCCCGGCTGGAGTGTCACCAGTCCCGGTTCGATATGGACGTTGGGTTTTACGGCCACGATATCGAAGTAATCGGCTTTGTTGGAGTTGTACAGATCTTTTGTGACACCGCCCACATCCACACCCATGATGGCCAGATCGAACCCTTTGAGGATCTTGTTCAGGTTGTTGGCGGAGGTTCCCATTTTTTCAAGGGCTGCTTCGGTCAACGCCCCTTTGATCAGGGTCTTGGCGATATACTGGCACAGGGCTTTCCGCAAGGTTCCATCTGAGAGGGTGGCCTTGATCATGGCTTTGACGGCCCCGTCGTAATCCCCCAGGGAGATGTTCTGGGATACGTTCACCCCGGTCTTAACCACAAGGCCCACGATGCCCGCGCAGAAATCGCTGAGATCCTTGCCGGTCAGGGCGTTGGCCGTACCGGTGGGAGCCAGGGCAAAGGCGATGGGCAGGTAGTAATCCTTCACCACCGTGACCGTGGACATGAGAAGCGACATTTCCACAAATTCAGTCCGGTTGACATTGTCGGCCATCCAGTCGGGGAAAGTGTCGAGCAGAGGATACGACCCGGCACCCACCACCACGGCTTTGTAATAGGCCTGTTTGGCATCGCCGGGCATTTGGGTCAAAACGACCGGACCGGCGGTCACGGGTTTGTAGGGAATTTTTTCCCAGATAAAATCGATGGTGGTGCCGATGACGCCGGATAAACCGTTGGTGGATTTCAGGTAACCGCTGCCCATTTTTTCCCACAGGGCGCTTGAGAGACGATGGTCCACACCGCCGGTATCCTGGTAGCCCGTGTAGTAAACCCAGTAGTAGCAGTGCCGCCGGTATTCGTTGGTGAACATAACCCCGTCACTGTTTTCAGATGGAGCGATCTGGACGCCTGATGTGGGATTCTGGGTGATCACGCCGATGTTTGCAGGCGGCGTGGTGTCGCCTTTGGTTTTGTAAGCCGCGACAGCCGGTTTTCTTGCGACCGTCCCGTCAAGGAGATCCGCAGGAACCAGGGCGGTCCTTGCCGTTTCGATGGCGGCCTTGATCACCGCGTCGCTGTTCTGGAGTGCGGCGCTGTCGATGGCCAGTTGTTCTTCGATCACATGGGCCAGGTCCTTAACGGCCTGTTGCGATTCAAGAAGATCAAGAATCGCTTGCCAGTTCTCGGGCGGAAGATGGTATCCGCCGATATCCATGAACATCAGAACCGCCGCGGTGGAAAGGGCGCTTAACGAGCCCGGTTCGCCTGAGTCCGCATCCACATAGCCCAGGAGCATCACGTTGCCGTTCTTGTCGGTGAGCATGACGAGGGCCGGGCCGCCGGAAGGTTCCTCCATTTCAAAAGTTCCATCACCGTCCACCGGATATTCTCCGAGAAAACCCTGAATCCTCACATCCGCTATGCTGGCGGCCGAACCTTCCGGAAGCGTCACCGCCCCCTTGGCGGGTTTCGTTTCCACAACCGTCGTGGAACCGCCCCCTCCTCCGCCTCCGCTCCCGCAGGAAACAAGAACGCATAAAACCCATAACAGGCCGATGACAACGGACGCTCTTTTGCATGCGATGGTTTTCATAAGTCCTCCCCTTTCAAAAACCGTTTTGACACTCTCACACCCCAGGCACTTCGGACTCATAAGGGACCTCCCCGCAGAGGCATTCCATTTTCTGTATCTTATGAAAGTAACCATGTCAATTGACGAATTATAGTTCTAAATAATTGATTATTTATGGAATTTAATTACTCTAAAAAATAAACATATTTTTCCTTGACAGTTCATATTTATGAAAGTATGAATGGTTTTCATCAGTGACGAACCCATATCTTATCGAAACCTTCCATGGAACATCAGCCAAGATTTTGGTTTCAATAAGCCCCAATGATCGGCAAACTGCCGTCGGTCAATCATCTTTCAACTTGTTTCGAACTTATTTGAGAACTATGAAATTTTCACATCTCATCGTCGCCTGTATAGTGTCTTTTATTTTACTGTCCCATCATTGTTATGCATCCAAGATCAATACGAAACAGATAAAAATCACCGTCATGGACAAAAACATGGATGCTTACTATTTCATTCCATGGAATGAGAACGAAAGTAAGTATTCAGGGATCGGATTTAAAAAAACAGTGGAATACGAAGACAAGCCGATCACCGGATTCAAGGAAAGCCGCATCGCGTCCACCACGGAAGAAAACGTGGGAACGATCAATTTTCTTTGCATGAATTCAGGGTTTAAAACCTGTTCCGGTTCAGGATATTCTCTGGGGCTGATATCCGAATATTCGGATATCAGACGAAAGGATTTCGGTTATTTTCAATACAAACCCGATGACAATGGCCCCTGGGTCGCCACGGATAACCAGGTGGATATTTTCATGGTACGCCCTGGTTTCAATGGCGCATTATGGGTCAATGCCTTCGATGGCCGTTTCAAAGCGCTGGCTGGAGCGAATGTATACCCCTCGGCGTGGATTGATGTCAAACAGGATACACGAGCCAAGCCCCTTGCTGACGAAAATGGGCGGATATCCAATGCCGAATTCCAGAAACCTGGGGCGGCGGTCGCCATCGACATGGACATAGACACCGGATGGGGTTTTCATCTTACAGGCAGCGTCTTCTATGAGCACCTCCCGATGAAGTACAAGGTCTCAGCCCTTACCGCCGATATCGCACAGGATGTTTTCCTGTTCACACCCCAAAACATTTCCCTGACAGAAAAAACGTTCTACTATGAGTTCAAAGTACGTTTATCCAAGGACATCTATTCTCTGCACCCGACCATAGGAATCCGGTCTGAAACACTAAAAACGGACGGGAATGTGGATCTCCCTGATTCGAGAAATTCCCATAACACCATCTTCGGACTGGAAGGCAAGTTCTAAAGCCGCGTGAGGAGTTCGTCAACATGCTTCATAATTATCTAAAAAAATCGCTTTTCATTGTCTTCTGTCTGTTTCTTTTTTCCTGTGGGAGTTCGGATGAAGGCGGTCCTTCATCGGTCAATTCTGGAGTATCCACTGTTCCGGAACAGCTCAGAGGGCAATGGTTTGAAGTCCAGAATGCCACGGGAATCTACCTTGGCCCAACGACACCCTATACCCTTGAAAAAATTGAAGAGAACCTCATCAAACTGGAAGACAAGAGCCGAAACATCACAATGTTCGCCACCCGTTTCGGGTCCAGCAAGTCCAGCGTCGCCATGGTTGTCTCAAAACCCGATGATGGAAGCACCAAAGGATACTCTGCCATCGGAGGACTTGAAGTCATACTTCAAAATCTGAATGACAAAAATAACCGCCATGTGGCCCACACGGACAACGAAGGCAAGGTCACCGTCAACGGCCTGATCAGCAGCGATTACTCTGTGACCATTGAAGGGAATGAGACATACAGACCCACCCAGCTGGAATATTCGGTGAACGGCCATACCGATCTTGCCATCGTGACACCCTGTGAAAAAGGCTCTTACTCGTTCAAGACATCCTATCAAAGCGATCAGGAATTCATATACGGGGATTACGCATCCTACTCCGGTTATATCAACATCAAAAACATCGGTGAAGCCGATGCCGAGAGCGCTTCTTACAGCTTTTCCGTGGATAACGGTTCCCATATTCTCCTTACCGATGACAACGATACAAACCTCAAGGACATCATTAAGACCATTGAGGCGGGAACGATGAAAACGGTCCGAGTCAAATTCAAAACCAGGTTTTTATCCGATACCGGTGCGGACGGCGATGTGTATGTGGACCGAATCAACATTGTCGTCACTGACAAATATGGCAAGAAGTGGCACGACTATGTGCCGATCAACATCCACCGGCGCAGCGTAACCCTTTCCATGGATGGGGATTTGAGGCATCCGAACTACTCATCGTGCGATTTGAACGGAATCGTTATCTTTCCCGGAAGATACCTCAAACGGATATACGGACTGAAGGAAATCAAAATCCCCTTGTTCTCATCGGAACCTTATAAATTGCTTATATCAAATATCAATGCGAACACAGAACAAACCTACTCGATTGGCGTTGATGTGCCTTGTCATGCCCGAGCCGACATCGACCTGTTCGAAGAAACCGGCAAAGACGAACGTGGCGTCAACGGAAACACCACCGGCAATGACACGGAACAAACGGCCATTCAAGTCAAAAGCGGTGAAAAATATATGGCCTATATCGGCAAAAACGATATCGACTATTATCTGCTCAATATGAGTGAGGCAGCGAAAGAACCGGTGGTCCTGACATGTGATAAAAGCTCAGCATATCTATCCGTATTCGATACGACCTCAGGACAGCTTATCCGTGGGAACAGCGATGAAAAGATCAATCCCGGTGAAAACGTCGTCCTGAATCTTGCCATAACCAACACAGGAACATCCACAGCTTATGGCGTGAAAACCTGCATTGCCCTGACACCAGAAACACAGGCCGATGGTTTCGTATCCATAGCTTCCGGCATGACGTGCAGCGACTCAAATCAGTACCCCATCGGCGATATTGGCGGAAAAACGACCAAGGATTGCAACGGTTATGTTGCCGGAACCTACTATTTTTTAAAATATTACACGCCTTACAGCATTAATTTTTTACTTCAGATCAGCGAGGCCGCGCCTGTGGGATATGAGATCGAACTTGTGGCCACCATCACCGACGCGAACAATCATCTGTGGACATGCCCTGTCATTCTCCCTGTTTATCCCAATCAATAGGCCATATTGCGTTCACAAACCACTTCAATGAATCTTCCATGCCTTGCTCCCCATTCTTGTCATTCCGGGTCGGCTTGCTTTTCGACCCGTAAGGCCCGGCAGTGCCTGTTCAAAACTCAAGCGTCGTCTCACCGACACCGGCCGCCCGGAATGACAAACGCACCATTTTTTAACCCGATAAAAAACTGATGTGATAAAAAGGATCGGGCCATTTGTCGGGTTTTTAGAACCTGACCTACGGGCGTCTGACGCATTCATTCAAAATTTTAACGGGTATTGGCAGGGAAAAAGCCAGACCTGCAATTAATGACTTGCCATGATCCATGACCAACCGGTTTATCTCTTTATTTCCCGGATTCATACGCCCTTTCATTAAATCATGGCCCGCACAATGAAAATGTGCTACATGGAGCCCGAACGTGAAACCGGTCGACGATGAAAGACCCATATCAGGGAGAACACCATGAAACACCAGCGAATCCACAATTTCAACGCCGGGCCGTCGGCCCTGCCCCTTCCCGTGCTCGAGGAAATGAACGAATCCCTTTTGAATTTCAAGGGCAGCGGCATGTCCATCATGGAAATCAGCCACAGGTCCCACTGGTTCGACGACGTGATCCACGATGCGGTGGCGAGAATAAGGCGGCTGATGAACCTCGGCAGCGAATACCATGTGCTGTTTCTGCAAGGCGGGGCAAGTCTCCAGTTCGCCATGGTTCCCATGAATTTTCTTGAAGGTTCGGCCAGTGCCGACTATGTGGACACCGGAACCTGGTCGTCCAAAGCCATTGCCGAAGCCCTTATCCAGAAAAAGAACATCCGGGTGGTGGCCTCGTCCAAGGACAGGAATTACGCCTACATCCCGAAAAACCTCGGGTTTGACAGCGCCGCCGCCTATGTTCACCTGACGTCCAACAACACCATCAAAGGCACCCAGTGGGCGTCGTTTCCGGACACCGGGGCCGTACCCATTGTCACGGACATGAGTTCGGACATTCTCTCACGGCCCATGGACATGAAAAACATCGGCATGATCTACGCCGGAGCCCAGAAAAACATCGGGCCTGCCGGGGCCACAGTGGTCATTGTCAGGGACGACATGCTTAAGAAGATCCCCGAAGGGCTGCCCACCATGCTGTCGTACAAGACCTTTGCGGACAACAACTCCATGTACAACACCCCGCCCT
Organism: Desulforapulum autotrophicum; assembly: GCA_020723285.1. Lineage (GTDB taxonomy): Bacteria > Desulfobacterota > Desulfobacteria > Desulfobacterales > Desulfolunaceae > DYJE01. The sequence goes on from DYJE01000044.1 coordinate 22,546, forward strand.
GCTTCACCATTTACGCGGTCCAGCTCACCATGAAATGGCTGGAGGACACCGTGGGCGGCATCGAAAACATGGGCCGGATTAACGCGGAAAAAGCGTCCTTGATCTACGGAACGCTGGACCGGAGCGGTTTTTATAAAGGCACCGCCGATGCGGACAGCCGGTCCCAGATGAACGTCACGTTCCGGCTGGCCAGCGAGGACCTTGAAAAAAAGTTCGTGGCCCAAGCCCTTGAAAACGGATTCGGAGGTCTTAAAGGCCATAAATCCGTGGGCGGTTGCCGGGCGTCCATCTACAACGCCACCACCGTGGATTCGGTGAAAGCCCTGTGCGAATTCATGGACCATTTTGAAAAAACCAACGGATGACCCGGATGTCCTTAGACTCCTGGAAAAACCCTGTGCCGTCTTTTGGAAATGGTTTTGCGAATCATCTTTTGGACACCGTGGCGCAGCTGCGTGAAAGCCGCATGATTTTTCCAGCTCAGGATCAGGTGCTTCACGCCTTTGAACGGACAGGTTTTGACCGGGTGAAGGCGGTGATTCTGGGCCAGGACCCCTACCACGGGCCGGGACAGGCCCACGGCCTTGCCTTTTCCGTTCCAAAGGGCGTTCCGGCCCCGCCGTCGTTGCGCAACATCCTCAAGGAAGTGGCCGAAGACACTGGAAAAAAAAACCGGTCGTCAACAGACCTCACAGAGTGGGCCGACCAGGGGGTGCTTCTCTTAAACACCATCCTGACCGTTGAGGAAGGGAAGCCCATGTCCCACCAGAACCTGGGATGGGACCGTCTCACCGCCGAGGTTATCCGTGAGCTCGCCGTTCAGCGGGATCATCTGGTGTTCCTGCTCTGGGGATCCAAAGCCCGGGCATTTGCAAGTGTCATTCCCGAGTCAAAACATCTGGTGCTTCAGGCCGCCCATCCCTCGCCGTTGTCCGCTTACCGGGGATTTTTCGGTTGCCGCCATTTTTCAAGAGCCAACGCCTACCTGAAAAAACACGGCATAGCCCCGATCCGCTGGTGATAGTGGATGTCATGTTCGATAATGACGGCCGCCATCGCGGACATGGTCGTTCCTGCATGTTGCATTGACGTTCACTCGGGCTGCCGGGGTTCATGTTTGGGTTTGAAATTTATCGTCCTTTCATATAGTATCGCCCATATCCATCGGGTTTTCGTAAAAAAACCCGGATGCATCAGCAGATTTGATCCATTCCTGACATCGACAGACACCGCATGCTTTCCCCAATATGGGGTAAGGCATAAGAAAAAGCGGCGCTTAAAGGCGCATGCACTGAGACAAAGGTTAACCCCTTTGATTTCCATGGAGTTTCTATGGCGAATCCGGCCCTTGCGGCCTTCAAGGACAAAACAGCCATCGTCACCGGCGGTGCTTCGGGCATCGGGCGCGCCCTTGCCATCGAGATGTCCCTTCTGGGCTGTTATGTGGTTCTTGCGGATCGGGAGGCAGAAGCGTCGGAAGATGTGCTGAAAACCATCCACGCCCTGGGAGGAAAAGGTTCGGCTGAGATTCTCGACGTGCGGCAGGCCACGGATGTGGACGCTCTGGTCAGGAAAACGGCCGTCCAGCAGGGCGGCATCGATTTCATGTTCAACAACGCCGGAATCGGCATCGGCGGACGTGTGTCCCGTTATCGGGAGGAACACTGGAAAGACATTCTGGACGTCAACCTCATGGGCGTGATCCATGGCATCCAGGCCGCCTATCCCCTGATGCGCGAACAGGGGCACGGACATATCGTGAACACCGCCTCCATCGCGGGCCTTTTCCCCGCGCCCTTTGCCGTGTCCTACGCCATGACCAAACATGCCGTGGTGGGCCTTTCCACCTCTTTACGGCCCGAGGCCGCAGCTTTCGGCATACGGGTCAGTGTGCTCTGCCCCGGTGTTGTCCGCACACCCATACTCAAAAACTGCGGCAAGCACGGCCGGATGATCACCCCTGTTCCCATGGATGTCCAGTTAAAAACCTGGGAGAAGATGCGGCCCATGGAACCCCACGCCTTTGCCCGAAAGGCCCTGAATGAAATCGCTTTGGGAAAGCCGGTCATTGTCATTCCGGGCTGGTGGCGATGGGTTCAGCGGCTGTACGTTTTGTTTCCGGGCCTTGGTCATGCCGTGGTCAGGAAAATGTACAATGATTACGAAAATGCGATTCGTGAAGCCGGGGGATAATTATATTGAACAAATAGTCATCATTCAATAAACCGCTTCATTCCAGGCTCAATCCCCATCAGCGTCAGCGCCTCCACCGACATCCTGTCAATCAGTGTAAAATCCGCGAACTCAAACCCTGGGGCCACGGAACATCCCACAAGCACAGGGCCGTTCAAAGGCTCGGCCGCCTGCCAGGTTCCCGCGGGAACCACATGGCAGAAGCGGTTGGCTTCCGCCGAAAGCGTCACGCGAAGGGACGGTGCGGGAGTGCCGTCCCAGGTGTAAAGGACAAGCCCCTGTCCCTGGTACAGATTCCAGATTTCATCCGATTCCACACGATGGAACCGGCTGACCTCACCCTCGTTCAATGAGAAATAGATGTGGGTGAGAGCGGACCGGGTGTTTCCGCTCTCCGTGGTGACGGTTTGAAGGGAGCGGAACACTTCCCGGAACCGCCCTCCTTCAGGATGTTCGATTAAATCGATGGGTTTCATTATATCCATCCAGCAATACTATTCAAAACCGTCCCCTTTGACACTATTTGATGAAATACTCTGTTCGTGTATAATCCGGCCGCCCGTCTGTAAAATGAGCGGCTGTGATCACCTTCATCCTGTTCAGGGTAACCAGTTCGAGGCTCTGATTCCTTACAGCAAAACCTTGATCCCAGATAATGTTCAGCTGTCCGTCAAGGGCATCGGAGGCCAGGGTGTGTATGATTCCCCAATCGCAGTCGTCAGGGGTGCATGCGCCCCATGCCTGAATGTCAAGATCGGTGCCCAGAAGGATATCAATCCGGGTAATATGATCCGTCTCCATGTTTTCATTCACCCAGTTCCCCACGAAAACATCATGAAAGGCCACCGGATTCGAACGGTATTCCGCCCCACACAGCCTGTCGGTCAGCACGATGTACACGGATCGTGGCGGCAACTGGTTTTTGGGGAGGGCAAACCAGATCGATCCCAGATTCGCCGCCGTACCAAGGCCGCAGAAACCGTAAAGGCGGACGTCTTCGTTGTTGAAAATATCCACCCAGGTCCGCGACGCGCTGGTATTCAGACCGCAGGCCGGCAGGTAGGGTGCCGGGGCGAAAAGTTCGTCCGGGAAATCGGCCTTGTTCGTCACATCGAATGTATACCGAGTGTACGGATTGCCGTCGAGTGTGTAGTCTTGTTTACCCGTATAGACAAGCTGGGGCGTGGGCAGATCCGTGTAGCACGGGACCACAGGCACGGAATTCGACGTGTATTTCACATCGCATTCCCTGTCGTGAAGAACGATGTACGCGGACTGTGGCGGCCTCTGGGTCTTGGGAACGGAAAACCAGATCGATCCAAGATTATCCGGCGATTCAAGAGCACAGAATCCGTAAAGCCTTTCGTTATCGTTGTTGTAGATATCCACCCACGTCCGGGCCGAACTGGTATTCAAACCACAGGCCGGCAGATGGGGGGCGGAATCAAAAAGGTCTGACGGGAACGAGGCCCTGTTCGTCACATTGAGTTTGTAACGGGTGTATTCCACGTCGCCCACGGTGTAATTTTCGGTTCCCGTCAATTCAAGCTGGGGGGCCGGGAGTTCGGTATAGCATTCCGGTCCGACTTGAACCGAGTTGGATGTGTACTTTTTGTCACAGGCCCGGTCTTCCATCACAATGTACACATGGGAAGGCGGTCTGTCTCCTTTGGGCAGGGAAAACCAGAGGGCGTTCAGATCGTCCGATGAACCCAGAGCGCAAAACCCGTAGAGGCGATCATCGTCACCGTTGTAAATGTCCACCCAGGTACGAGAAGCGCTTGTGTTTAAACCGCATGCCGGAAGATCCGGGGAAGCCGCAAACAGCTCGTCCGGAAAATCGTCACTGTTGGTGACCTCAAGTTTATACCGGGTATACTCCGTTCCATCCACGGAATAGTCTTCGGTGCCTGTGAAGACAAGAGCTGGAGAACTCAGAGAGAGATCGCAATTGACGCCGGTTTCAGGATCATCATCCTTGCTGGACTCCCCACAACCCACGGTAAAAAGAGCCACAAGAACAAACAGGACAAGCGGAGCACGAAAAAGCCCCCGTAACAACACGGATTTCCTTGATATGACGGGTTTCATCATCACATTCTCCTATTAATGTTTTCATTTGAAGATGATTTAAAGTTCTTTTTCAGGACTCAAACAGGGAACGATTTTTTTGCACATACCATGCCGTCATCACCACAATCCATCCATTTGTTCAGGACAATCGGTTTTTCATGATATTTTAATACTCCAGGGCAAATGAAAAAGGCGTCATGGTCTTTTTTGGAACATGTTTTCCACAATCATGTGTACTTTTTTTCTTAATAACACCGAAAGAACAAGGTAAAAATAGAGTCAAAGGGAAATCATGGATAAAGCGGAAGCCGGTCCGGCATTGTTGTGAGCCCTGCAACAATCTGTTTTACATGGGCGTTCAATCATTTTTCAAGGGAAGGGTTTTTGAAGCAAACAGCCTATTTTAAAAAAACGGCCCGCCGGGGTTCCGGCGGGCCGTCTGATGTCCATGGTTCTTACTGAAAATCCGCTTACACGGTCCGTGCGTGATTTTCAAGTTCCATCAGGAAGCTGTGGGTGTCTGGAACTTTTTTGATGCAGGTCCGGCCTTCATCCACTTCAAATTTCCGTTTGACCATGCCGCCGTCGATCTTGAAAACGATTTTTTCAACCTTCCACTTGATCTCACCGTATTTCATAACAGCCTCCTTTGGGGATCGGGTTGATGTTCGTGTGTCTTTGACCAACATATCGGCGAATGTGTAAAAAATCATGAGGGATTTTTACAAGGCACCGATACATCGGTCCCTTCTTTCTCTCCATTCATGCCCTTTCAGGCCCTGATCTGTCTGATTTTTTTTTACTCCCCCGAAGAACCGTGGTCAACCACACCACGGTTCAACCTTCTCACGCTTTATGAAACAACGTCAACCACATTTTGAAAAACCGCAGGAATGACAGGTCATGCACCCTTCCTCAAAAGCGATGGTCATGCCGCATTCCGGGCACACATCGGCCTTGAGGGAATTGAACATTTTTTTCGGCTTGTTCACGATCCGGTCTTTGTAGCGTTTCTCAAGCACACGACCGATGGCGTCGGGAATGGAAAGCACCGGGCCGCCCTTCTGGAACACCGCATGCTCGCCGCCGATACCTTTGATCTGCTCGATGATTTCCCCCACATCCACGCCGGAACGCAAGGCAAGTGACACCAGCCGTCCGATGGCTTCGGTCTTGGCCGTGGTGGATTTCCCGGATTTCCCGATGGTGGCGAACACTTCGAACGGCCGTCCTTCGAATTCCGTCACGGTAACGTAAAGTTGGCCCATGCCGGTGTTCATTTTGGTGGTGAATCCTTCAAGGGTCTCCGGGCGGTCTTTCATCCGGTGAAACACGGGGCTGCCGTTGACCTGAACCGGCTGATCCTTGGTGCCGTTGTTGAAGGACAGCACCTGGTCCTCCTTGCTTCCGTCCCTGTAGATGGTGACGCCTTTGCAACCCATATCAAAGGCCTGGTCGTAGATGGCCATGACATCCTCGGGCGTGGCGCTTTCGGGAAGGTTCACGGTTTTGGACACGGCGTTGTCCGTGTGTTTCTGGAAAGCGGCCTGCATGCGGATATGCCATTCCGGTGACACGTCATGGGCTGTGACGAACACCTTTCGGACCTCCTCGGGAATTTCATCCAGTTCGGCGATGCCGCCCATGCGGGCGATGGATTCCATGAGTTCAGGGCTGTAGAAGCCTTTTTCACGGGCTTTGGCCTCAAACCAGGGGTTCACCTCGGTAAGCTCGTTGTTGTCCATCACCCGACGGACGAAGCTGAGGGCGAACAGGGGTTCGATGCCGCTGGAACAGCCCGCCAGGATGGACAAAGTGCCGGTGGGGGCGATGGTGGTGGTGGTGGCGTTCCGATAGGGGCTGTCCTTCTGATCCTTGTACACGCTGCGGTCGAAATTTTCAAAAGCGCCGCGGATTTTCCCCAGGTCAGCGGAGGCCCGGTGGGATTCCTTCTGGATAAAACCCATCACCGCATCCGCCAGGGCGATGGCTTCGTCCGAATCATAGGGGATGTTCAGCCGAAACAGCAAGTCTGCGAATCCCATGACGCCCAGCCCGATTTTCCGGTTACCCTTGACCATGGCGTCGATGGCCGCAAGGGGGTAGACGCTCATGTCGATGGTGTTGTCGAGAAAACGCACCGAAAGTTCCACGGTTTCCTTCAGGGCCTTGTAATCCACCCCATATTTTTCTTCTTTCTCGTTCCAGGTCACGAACACGGAAAGGTTGATGGACCCCAGGTTGCAGGCTTCCATGGGAAGAAGGGGCTGCTCGCCGCAGGGGTTGGTGGACTCGATCTGGCCGATTTCCGGCGTGGGGTTGTCCCGGTTGATGCGGTCCAGGAAGATGATGCCCGGATCGCCGTTCTGCCAGGCCTGTTTGATGATGCTTTTATACACGTCCCCGGCGTTCAGGGTTCCCGCCGAATCGCCGTTTCTGGGATCGATGAGCTTGTAGTTCTTTCCGGCTCGGGCCGCTTTCATGAAGGCGTCCGTGACCCCCACGGAGATGTTGAAATTGTTCAGTTCCCGGTTGTCCTTCTTGCAGTGGATGAACTCCATGATGTCCGGATGGTCCACCCGGAGAATGGCCATGTTGGCCCCGCGCCGGGTTCCGCCCTGTTTGATCTGCTCCGTGGCCGTGTTGAAAATCTTCATGAACGAGACAGGACCGGAAGCCACACCGCCGGTGGAACCCACACGGCAGTCCTTGGCCCTCAGCCGTGAAAAGGAAAACCCGGTTCCGCCACCGGATTTGTGGATCAGGGCCGCGTTTTTCACCGTTTCGAAAATCTTGTCCAGACTGTCTTCCACGGGAAGGACGAAGCAGGCGGCCAGCTGGCCCAGCTCGTTGCCCGCGTTCATCAGGGTGGGTGAGTTGGGCAGGAACCTGAATTCCGTCATCAGGTCGTAAAACTGGTCCTCGATTTTTTTCATGTCGGCGTCGCCCGCCCCGAATTTCTTTTCAGCCGCAGCGATATGACGGGCCACGCGGCGGAAAAGTCCTTCCGGCGTTTCCGTCACTTTTCCGTGGATGTCTTTTTTCAGGTACCGTTTTTCAAGAACGGTCACCGTGTTTTTGTTCAGTTTCAGGCTTTTGGCCGAAGATGATTTTTTTTGCATGGACGATTGTACTCCCCCTGTGACGGCGGACATTTCATCCCCCTCGGACAGAGAAAACCCACCGGATGACCCGAAGGTTGCCGGGCGTAACGGGCGGTTCTCTTGTCGTTCGAGGAAATGAGCTGAAGGCCGTGGTGTTTTGTTCGTGTTTTTGTTTGGATCAAAATACATACACCATATTGTGTTGTCAAGGCATAATCACACCATATGTCGTAAATAATTCAAAGGATCGGAGCATTTTTTATTTTTTTGTTGCCTGGCCGCCTGTTTTTGTTTTATCGGTGGCTTTTCAATCCTTTGACACGGGTCGTTGGATGTCCGAAGGCTTTAAATTCTAAACCGAGTGACGAGGAATGTATGAAATTCAGGCCCTGCATCGACCTTCACCAGGGGGTCGTGAAACAGATCGTGGGTTCCACCCTGACCGACGGTGACGACGCCCCGGCGACCAATTTCCAGGCGGAAAAACCGGCACGCTGGTTTGCCGAGCTGTACAGAAAAGACAACCTTACAGGCGGCCATGTGATCCAGCTGGGTCAGGGCAACGAACAGGCCGCCACCGAAGCCCTTGCGGCCTGGCCCTCCGGTCTTCAGATCGGAGGGGGCATCACCCTCGACAACTGCTCGGAATGGATCGACAAAGGAGCTTCGGCCGTCATCGTCACATCCTACGTGTTTCACGACGGTGTCATCGACAAGGACCGGTTGATCCGCCTTTCGGACAAAGTCGGAAAGGAGCGGCTCGTCCTTGACCTGAGCTGCCGGAAAAAAGGCGCGGATTATCTGGTGGTGACGAACCGCTGGCAGACATTCACCCGTGAAAAGGTGGATTTCGCTTTGATGGACGAACTGTCGAAGCACTGCTCCGAATTTCTCATTCACGCCGTGGATGTGGAAGGGATGTGCCGGGGCATCGAAACCCCTCTGGTGGAACTTCTGGGCCGGTGGGACGGGATTCCCCTCACCTACGCCGGAGGCATCCGATCCATGGACGACATCCGCACCATCGGCGATCTCGGACGGGGCCGCATGGACTACACCGTGGGAAGCGCTCTCGATATCTTCGGAGGATCGTACCTGAAATACGCGGATCTTGTCCGGCAGTCATAAGCCGGTTCGAAAAATAATGATGAGGCCTTATTGTCGGATTTCGTTTTTCCACCGCCCCGGCAGTCAATGAACGGTTCGTTACAGGCGCACATCCATCGTAGGTCGGGTCCAAAGACCCGACAAATGACCCGATCATCATAATAATTAGGCCGTTATCCTTCATTGTCGTTTGAAATATATCTTTGGGTTCTCGTTCCAAGGTTCGGCCCTGGCTGTGTGAGTGTATGGAAGCTCCAGCCTCGGCCGGGCATTCCCAGGCCAAAGCCCTGGAAACGAAACAATGATGGGGTCTTATTGTCGGCTTTCGTGCCGAAAGCCGACCTACGACGGGCTTGCTTTCCGTAAACCATTATCTTTCGTTGACCAATCCGACGGCTCCGCCGGTCATTTCCGGCTGAGGGCCAGGGCGGACAGCAGCACCAGACTTCCGCCTGCAAGGATGTTCCAGGTCAGCCGTTCATCGTAAAACACCATGCCGAAACAGATCCCGCTCACCACCTCGACGTAGGTCAGGAACGACGCCCGCGACGCTTCGACTCTGCGAAGGCCGTAAAAAAAAAGGCCGAAACCCAGTATCCCCACCACAAGTCCGTAGCCGCAACCCAGCCCGGCCTGCCAGATCAGGGGAACCGGCCGGTTTAAAAGCAGGAAAGGGAAAAAAGCGAACGTGCCCAGACAGTTCTGGAACCAGAGGGTTTCAAAAGGGCTGTAACGCTCGGCGTTCTTTTTGAAAATCACCACGGTCATGGAATAGATCAGGGCCGATGCAAGGATGAACCCCGCGCTTTCAAGACGCTGGTCCGAAAGGGTCAGGGTCTTGTTCATGAGGATCAGGGCCACCCCGGAGAATGTGGTGGCAAAAAGGGCAAGACGCCGTAATGAAAGGGTTTCACCCAGAAAAAGACAGCTCCAGAATGTGGCGAACACCGGCCAGGTGTACAGCAGAATCACCGAGGTGCTGATATCCCCGAAGGCGTAGCCCGCAAAGTACAGCACCAGGCGAAGGCCGTTCAGAAAAGAGGCCAGAACCATGGGCCGGTCCTTCAGGCTGGGCCATGGTTTTTTCCTGATGAGGAATGCCAGACTTATCGCCGCAAAAGGAACCACCATCCTGAAAAAGGCCATGGTGGTGACCGGAAGGCCCGCCTTTTTAATGAAAATACCCGACGATCCGAACACCGCCGCCGCAAGTATGATGGAAAGATAAGGAATCATGCCGGGGACTGTTACAGCGTTCAAGGCGGCAAGTCCAGAAAAATAATACCCGGCTGTTCCGGGTTTTCAGACAATGGGGGGGGATTGTTGACCGGCGAAAACTGGAAAAAACAATTGACACCCGGAATCCCTTTTGGGTATATGGGATGAAACGTCCGCCCGAAGGCGGATAAAACACGAACGATGCTGTAAAAAAAATCATAACCGAATCAAGCCACGAAGGCATGAACCCAAACGGGTTCACACGTCTTCGTGGCTTTTTTATTTTGTGCGGACAGGGAAAGGACAACTTTTTTGATCATGGGAAAACGGATCTGTGTGATTGACGGCCAGGGCGGCGGGATCGGAAAAACCCTGATCAGGGCTCTTAAAACCTGTTACGGCGAAGCCATCGAAGTCTGGGGTCTTGGCACCAATGCCATCGCCACCGGCCAGATGCTGAAAGCCGGCGCGAACCGGGGAGCCACCGGTGAAAACGCCATTGTCCGTTCCGTGATGCAGGCCGATCTGGTGATCGGTGCCGTGTCCATCACCTGGCCCAACGCCATGCTCGGGGAAGTGACACCGGCCATGGCCGAGGCGGTGATGGGATCACCGGCGCAGAAAATCCTTCTGCCCCTGTCCCAGGAAAATGTGAGAATCGTGGGGCACCAGAGTGAACCCTTGCCCCATATGGTGAGAACCGTCGTTGAAGACATCGTGAAGGAGGTCTGTTTCCCATGTGTGAAGCCAGCGCGTATGAACTGATTGACGGAGAGGAAGTCCTTTTTATGGAATCCGTGGACCTGCTTGAGCCCGTGGACGATGAAACCTATCGTCTGACCAGCATTTTCGGGGACCGGAAAACCATCCGGGGAAAAATCGTATTCATGAATCTGGTGAACCATAAAATGGTGTTCAGCACCGGCACCTGAACCCGGAACACCCTGTTTAAACGGGTATAGCGAAACCGGAAAAGACATGTCAGGCACCCACTCCCCTTTCCTGTCTTTTTTCGGTTTCATTCCGTGTCTGGAGGAACTGATGAAGATGAACATTGAACATCGAACGTCCAACATCGATGGACTCGTAAAAAGTAGAATTTCATAACAACATGTATT
>DYJE01000061.1 GCA_020723285.1 Desulforapulum autotrophicum
TTTTATTAATTAATACATGTTGTTATGAAATTCTACTTTTTACGAGTCCATCAACGTCCAACGTCCAACATCGAATAAAGGATAACTCCATTTCGCAATTTTAATCTGACAACCACTATAATCTGAAAACCACTATAAATGCCACATTTCCCGGACCGGGTTCAAAGAACCCGACAAATGCCTAAATCCTCTGAATAATCGATCCTTTCACAATGGGGCGGTTCAGTTTGTTTCAAACAGGGGTTATAAATGGCTGCAATTGGGTTCAAGTCGAATCATGAAGGTGTGATTGGCGGTTGTTATGGGTTGGTTTGTGTATATTTAATGATGTTATCAATCCAATGTTGACAAACAATGACAAAAAAAACTAATAAAACTGTACAAAAAGGGGAGGGTGGATGAAAAATTTGCTGTCAACCAGGGATGTGGCTGAAATTCTGGGCATCAACGAGAAGATGGTCTACGTCCTGGTTTCTGAGAAGGGGCTTCCGGCCACCAAGATCACCGGAAAGTGGTTGTTTCCAAAACATCTGGTGGATCAGTGGGTGGAGAACAGCACGCTCAATCATCCCGGTTCAGGGATCCAACTGCCGCCTTATCACGGACTGCTGATCATTGCCGGAAGCAACGACCTCCTGCTGGATAAAACCATGACTCTTTTCAACAGTCTTTACCCCGGACATATGGCGGTGTTCGGCAATGTCGGGAGTATGGGAGGGGTGAAGGCCCTTAGACGATGCCTCTGCCATATGGCCGCAAGCCACCTGCTTGAGGAAGAGAAGAACGAGTACAACTTCGCCGCAGCCGGAAGAGAGCTTGGGAAAATGCCGGTTGTGGTGAATTTCTGCAGAAGAGAGCAGGGCATCCTCGTGGGGAAAGGGAATCCCCTGGGGATTCAAAGTGTCAAGGATCTTGGAGCGAAGGGCATCAGGATCGTCAATCGGCCTCTGGGCACAGGAACACGCCTTCTTTTTGATCATGAGCTTCAGAAAGTCGGCGTTGATAGCCGGAATCTCACGGGCTACGCAAACGAAGTGTCCAGGCATATGGATGTTGGACTTGAGATTCTTGCCGGAAAGGCGGACGCCGGGCCGGGAATCAGGCCCGTGGCTGAGCTTCTGGGGCTTGATTTTCTTTCGCTCAGGATGGAACGGTTCGACCTTCTCATTGATAAAGACCGCTTTTTCGATAAAGGGGTTCAATATTTCCTGGGGCTCCTTCATGAAAAAGAATTCAGGGAGATGTCGGGCAGAATGCCGGGATACGATACCTCCATCAGCGGAAAGATGGTGTTTCCCGTGGAAAACGACGGAACCGAGTGAGAACCGTCCATGATTTCAGGGTGTGTGAGTGGGCGTATTATGCCAAAAAAACAAGGAGATAGAGTCATAATGAAACCTATGGGAATCCTGTTGAACGCATTATGTTTCATGTTGTTCGCTACGACGGTTTTTGCCGGAGAAACGCTGATGATGGCCACCACCACAAGCACCGATGACACCGGTCTGCTGAACGCCCTGGCCCCGGTTTTCGCCAAGGACACCGGCATCGAGCTGAAGTGGACTGCCACAGGAACGGGGAAGGCACTCAAGCTGGGCGAGAACTGTGATGTGGATGTGCTGCTGGTTCATGCCCCCGAGGTTGAGAAAACGTTTGTCGGTAACGGGTTCGGAATCAATCGAAAAGAAGTGATGTACAACGATTTCGTCATCATCGGTCCGGCTTCGGATACCGCTAAAATCAAAGGGAAATCCGTCATGACGGCCTTTGAGAAAATCCGCGGAGCAGGAGCCTCATTTGCAAGTCGGGGCGACAAATCCGGAACGCATACCATTGAACTTGATTTGTGGAAAAAAACGGGAAAACCACTTCCGGAAAAAGAATCCTGGTACATCCAGACCGGGCAGGGCATGCTTCAGACCATCGGCATGGCCGCCGAGCGAAAAGCTTACACCCTGACGGACCGTGGAACGTACATCAAATACGAAAGCGACCATAAAGGCCATCCGCCCCTTGTCATTCTGGTGGAAGGAGACGATGTCCTGAAAAATCAGTACAGCGTCATCGAAGTCAGCGGCAAGCACTGTCCGAACGTGAAGAGCGCTCTTGCCAAATCGTTCTCGGACTGGATGGTCAGCGCCAGGACCCAGAAACTGATCGGTGATTTCAAGCTGTTGGGCAAGCCCCTTTTCACACCCAATGCCGGGAAATAACGAAAGACATGGATTTTATCGTCGGGGGGATTGTCAAGGCGTTTCACCTTCTCCTCGCAGGGGATCAGGAAACGTATTCCGCTGTTAAGGCAACAATTTACGTTTCAAGTCTGTCCATGCTGGCGAGTCTTGTTCTGGGAATTCCTTCGGGATTCGCACTGGGTTATTTTTCTTTTCCGGGGAAAAAGGCCCTGCGCATGGTGGTGGACACCCTGATGGCGCTGCCCACCGTGTTCATCGGTCTTGTGGTCTATGCCCTGATATCCAGCCGGGGGCCTCTGGGCTCTCTGGGGATTCTTTTTTCCCTTCCGGGAATCGCCCTGGGCCAGGCCATTCTGGCTTTGCCGGTGGTGGCGGCTTTGAGCGCCATGTCTGTGGAAAGTCTGGATTCGCGGATCAGGCATACGCTGATGTCTTTCGGGGTCAGCCGGACCCGGCTTTTTTTCACCACGATCCGGGAAGTCCGGTTCGGACTCCTTATCGCCGCCCTCAACGCCTACGGGCGGGTCACCACGGAAGTGGGGATTTCCATGATGGTGGGCGGGAATATCAAATGGCACACACGGACCATCACCACCGCCATCGCCCTTGAAACAGGCAAAGGCATGTTCGATACGGGAATCGCCCTGGGTCTGATTCTTCTGATGATTGCCTTCGCGGTCAATCTGTCGCTGTCGTTTCTAAGGAAATACGAATGACCGGCGCTCTGTTTGAAATAAGACGTCTCGTCCACAGGTACAAAGACCGGACCGTCCTTGAAGAGGAATTCCTTGACCTTGAGGCCGGAACCATCACCGGTATCAGCGGCCCCAACGGCGGGGGAAAGAGTACGCTGATCAATATCCTGGGGCTGATTGTCAAACCCTTCCAGGGAACGCTGACGTTCAAGGGGGAAAAGGTGGAGCCTTTTTCTCCGGTGGCAAGGGGGCGGATTGCCACGCTGACCCAGGACGCATCACTTTTAAGTCGCAGTGTGGAAGAAAACGTGTCATACGGCCTCAGGGCCATCCAGCATGCAAAAGATCGCAAGGCGCGTGTGGGTTCTGCACTGGAGGCGGTGGGGCTTGCGCCTTCCCGGTTTCTGGGAAGAAGTGTCAAAGCCCTGTCTGGGGGAGAGGCAAGAAGGGTGGCCCTTGCGGCCCGTCTTGCGTTAAGGCCGGACATCCTGCTTCTGGATGAGCCCACAGCCCATGTGGATGAACACAGCAACGCCATGATACGACGCGCTGTTCTGCACGCCAGGGAAGCCTGGGGAACGACGCTTCTGATATCAAGCCATGACCGGGAATGGCTTGAAAGCATCAGTGACCGGACCCTTACCGTGTTCAGCGGACGGATCTTTAAAGAAGAACGCGTGAATATTCTGGCGGTGCCATATGACTATGAAACGGAGACTCACAAATTCGGCGGCACGGTGGATGAATTCCTTAATCCTCTGTCCTGTCCTCCTCCATCCGGTTGTTTCTCGGCCATTCTCCCGGCTTCGGCTCTCCACCTTTCCCATGATCCTGACGGGATTCCCGCAGACGCCGTCAGATTTCATTCCACGGTTTCAGGGGTATTTTTATCAAATAAAAACAAAATGCTATACGCGACACTTTTATTCCGTGACACCCCACTTTCGGCACGGATAACAGCCTCCCAGGCTGGCACGATCACTCCGGGCCAGGCGATATACGCGTATTATCACCCCTCGGATCTGTCATTCAGGTGAAATTCAGGGGAACCTGAAGATTGATATTGACACATCGAAGTCTATGTGTTCCATATGCATGATGTTCGTATTCAAGGTGTGATATTATTTCTTTAATCATTTCACGGAGGGACACATGTTTACAAAAAAAGGCAAGGGTTTGTTAGGTTTTTTACTGTTATTTCTGATTGTCGGGGTTGAACAGGCAGTCGCGGTATCCCTTTCCGTGGTGCCGTCCAGCAGCACCGCCAGTGTGGGGGATACGGTCCGGGTGGATATCTATCTGGATGATATGCTCGAAGGGGAGCTGACATCGTACCGTGTTGAACTGAAGTTGAACAGTCAAACGGCAGAAAATCGCGTAACTACTTGAAAATACAT
>DYJE01000045.1 GCA_020723285.1 Desulforapulum autotrophicum
AATTAATACATGTTGTTATGAAATTCTACTTTTTACGAGTCCATCAACATCCAACGCCCAACATCCAACATCAAATTGCGGATCGGGCCATTTTTTATGGGTATACGCGGCACGGCAACGTGTCAAATTGGCCGACATTCATCATTCCTTATACCGTGAATGCCATGTCAATCCATCGTAGGTCGGCTGAGGCACGAAAGCCGACAAATGGCCCCCATCCTTGTTATTCGGCTGCCTCGTATTCATCGAACAGCAACGTCGGATTCAATGAATTCGGGCATCGCCTTCCATTAACCATCCGATTATTATAAGGATCTTGTCATTGTCGGGTTTGAAGAACCCGACCTACGACAGGCTTCCTCTGTCACCTCACATACTGAATTCCGACCGCCTTATCACCTCCAGCTGAAGATCGGGGTGGAGCCGGGTGAAATGGTATGCGCGGCACGGCAACGTGTCAAATTGGCCGACATTCATCATTCCTTATACCGTGAATGCCATGTCAATCCATCGTAGGTCGGCTGAGGCACGAAAGCCGACAAATGGCCCCCATCCTTGTTATTCGGCTGCCTCGTATTCATCGAACAGCAACGTCGGATTCAATGAATTCGGGCATCGCCTTCCATTAACCATCCGATTATTATAAGGATCTTGTCATTGTCGGGTTTGAAGAACCCGACCTACGACAGGCTTCCTCTGTCACCTCACATACTGAATTCCGACCGCCTTATCACCTCCAGCTGAAGATCGGGGTGGAGCCGGGTAAAATAACCGCAATAGCCGGAAATCCGGACCATGAGATCCTGGTAGTGTTCCGGGTGAAGCATGGCGTCTTTCAGGATGTCGGTGTTGACCACGTTGAACTGGATCTGCATGCCGCCCTGGTTCATGTACGCCCCGGCGTAATGGGCCATTCGGGTCACGGCCTGGTCATGGGTATCACTGGCAGACGGCACCACGCGCACGTTGAAGGCCATGTTGTTGTCCAGGGTTTTGGGGTCAAGGCCCGCCACATCCCGAAGGTTGTCCAGCAGGCTTTTCGAGGCCGACGGATGGGGGGTGAGCCCCGGGGTGAAAGGCTCACCGGCCCTGCGGCCCGAGGGCAGCGCTCCGGTCAGCCGACCGTAAGCCGAATGGTAGGACATGGACCAGAAACCCGACGTGTAATGACCGCCCCGGTAGTTTTTCTGGCTGCGGAGGTAGGCGGAGACAAAACCCGTCACATGCCGGGCCATGGCCAGCGCTTCGGCGTCGCCGGACCCGAATCGGGGAACCCGTGTGCGCGTCAGGGCGTGAAGCCCCGGATCATCATTGAAATCCGTATCGATGGCCCGTTTCAGGTCCTTGAATGTCACAAGGGCGAGATCGAACACCAGTTTTTTCACCGCCATCAGCGAATCCACCACATCGGCAAGACCCGTCAGGGCCACTCCGCTGGAATTATACAAAGCTCCGCCCCGAAGCGCACCCCTCCCGCTTTTCACGCATCCGTCCATCATGGCGGAAAGCAGGGGGGCCGGATGATGGTCCTGATAAATTTCGCCGAGCTGGTTGTTGCCGATGACGCTCTGTTCCAGGATGAACCGGGTCTGGGCTTCGAAAGCGGCGAGAAATCCGTCAAAATCCGTGAAATCCCCGTTTTCGATGGACCCGGTATCTGGTCCCAGTTTCCAGTGGTTCAGGGGATGAACGCCGTTGTTCAGCGCCATCTCTAAAGGTGCCACAAGGTTCACCTCCAGACTGGACGTGGCGCTGGAATGCTTGCCCATGATGCCCGGCTCCACACAGCCGATGGGGGTCCAGTCCCTGACGTGGGTCATGTCCCAGCCGTTCTGGCCCAGGGCCTCCATCACGGCGTCGTCGCTGTGGATGCAGGGCGTGGAGCCGGTGATGTAGTTCACGTCGCAGGTCCGCTTCAGGTAGGTTTCGCTGTTCACCCCTTGCTTGAACCGGGCGTGGACGTTGGGGTCGTTTAACCCCAGCATTTCCGTCACCTTCAGGATGATGTAGGTCATGTCGTTCACCGCATCCTCACCCGACGGCGTCACACCGCCCACCACCAGCGTGGTGTTTGGAGGCGTTCCCGAATTCAGCCAGATGCCGATTTCCGGTGACGGAATTTCGTGGCTGGCGATTTTGAGAAAAAAACAGCCCAGAAGTTCCAGCACATGGGCGATGAAGGCCTGCCGTTCCTCTTCGGTCTTCAGTTTGGCCATGTCGCTTTCGTAGTACGGCTGGAGGATCTGGTCCAGACGGCCCAGAGACGGCCCGTCGTCGGTGATCTCAAGACCGGTGGCGATGTGGATCAAGGCAAGGGACTGGATTGCCTCGTCAAACGTTCGGGCCGGTTCGGCCGGAACACGACCGAGAATCGCCGCCATGGCTTCAAGCTCGGATTTCCGCACAGGATCTTCGGTTTCCGAAGCTTCCTGTTTGGCCTGCGCCGCCAGATGTTCGCCGTAAACCGCCACCGCGTCAAGGGTGATGATCATGGCGTTCAGGGTGTTTTTCTTTTCCTCGTCCGCGTGTTTATCCCGTTCAAGATCCGCCCGGATCTCGTCCGCAAGGCCTTTTGTCCCCTGTGTCAAAATCAGGCTGTATGCCGGAGCCATCTGGCAGATGGACACCGTTTTCCAGAAAAAAATGGAGAAAAACCGGTCGTGAATCCGGGCGCAGAGGGGATGGTCGAATTTGATTTTCCAAAGTTCCTGGATGTTTCGTCTGGCCCAGAAAGGAAACACATGGTGATGGAGGGTCTTGATGGTTTCCTCGCTGATGGTGTAAGGCTGGAGTTTACGCTTATGGAAGGTCCGAAGTTCGCCCCAGGACAGGGGGCCGTAGGAATACGGCTGGCCCACGGCACCGAACACCGGATTTTCCGTGTAGCTTCCGGCGATAAGATCGTTTTCGCGGATCATGGGTTTTTTGTGGTTCATCAGGTGCATGAAGCTTTCGGCTTTCCTCAGGTTCGGGTCCCAGAGTGAGCCGTCGGTTTTCCGCTCGTACCCGTTTTCCAGAAAAAAATCCGTCAGCAGTTTTCCATGCTCCGCCGACACCTCGGGCCGCATGGCGAAATACGTGTCCCTGAACGCGGAAACCCTGGGAAAATCGGAAAGATCCACATCGGCGAAATAGGGATCGGTCAGGTATTTGACGCCGGGATCGATCCGCTCGGCCCGGATGCGGCTGGCCCGCCGTTTCGTCTTTTCGCTCCGGCAGGCTGCGGCATCCACGGCCATCTCGGATTTCGCAGCATCGTCAGCCTGCGCCTCCGGGGCTTCCTCGCCGCCATCCAGAAGGCTGAGAAGGTATTCGAACAACCCCATCAACGTGATGTTTCCACTGACCCGCACTTTCCCGGTCAGCACCATGTTGATAAGGATATCGCCTTTGGCCCCCAGGTACGTGGCCACGGTGTCTTCGTCCACAAAGGTCACCAGGGTGTCCACATCATCCGGCACCGGGCTTTCCACAGACACCGTCCCGTCTTTCACGATCACCGCCTGTGCAACCTTGCCGTCTTCGGACACAAGCCCCACAGAAAGGTCGATCCAGCCCGAGGTCCCTTTCAGTTCCCCTTGCAGGCCGGGGTCCGAGTTGAAACACAGCGCAAAAAGCGTCAGGCTTTCCTTCAGTTGTTCATTGACCGGTACGAAACTGTCCATGGAATCCTCCTGTTCGATTATTTCTTTTATCATAAATCATACATTCGATATAACTCCAAAAAACGACCTCATTCATCACATCTCCCGCCGCACATACGGCCACATACACCAAGCTCACCCGCATCTGTCATTCCGAGCGGTCTCCGCGATGTGACGGTTTATTTCATAAGACATTCGTTGAAAAATCCCGACGGTCAATCCCCAGCGCCGACCCGGAATCCACCTCCGCCAGTCCACGCCCTGGTCATTCCGGCCCCTTCATCCCCGCCACCGTGGATTCCGGGTCGGCTTTGAATTTCAATCATACAGGCTTAACAATCAGCATCCAATTTTCCAGGCCGCGCAACAGGATCATCACCGCCCGGAATGACAGGATGGGCGAACCACATGCAAATCAACGGTTTATCATGGTTGTGACTATAGGACGGATCATGCACGAATGACAGGAGCGTAAACGCCAAAATGGGAGAAATCACGCCAGGGGAGAGAACCCACAAATAAAAAAGGCGGCGAACCAGCCGGTCCGCCGCCTTTTTCTGGGGAATGCCGCTTTTATTCGGGGTTACCACCCCGGACAGCACGGAAGACGTTGGTATTGAATTTGTCACGAATTCCTATAGATACAGAGTCAGATTTAAGACCAATCTGCCATGCATATCCTGCCATACCTGAGCATGATGAAGACGTCCAATAAGTGGCCTCTGAGTCGGCGAAAGATTCAGAATAACCGCTACTTCCTTCCATGAACGCATCGAGAAGGCTCATCATTTCGTTTCTGTTTGGTATCCGCCAATCGTTATAACTGGCATACGTCAGAGTATTACAATAGTTCAACGCCCCTCTGAAGGTCATCTTCGTCCCAGCATTGGCAGTTTCCTGCATCCACATAAGGCCGGTTCTTGAGTCATAAACCGTTCCATCCGAATTTGCGATAAAACGATTTTGTCTCTCGCCACGAACCCCAAGTCCTTTAAGAGTCAGGGTTTTTAGGGATTCTTTCATCTCTCCAGTAATGAATGAAAGGACAACCGCCTTGGCAGGATCCGTCAGAGCAAGGGTTGATGTCCAAAAACTGCCTGTAAATGTTATATTTTCAAATACATCAGTCAGTGCAAACGTATCATCGGAATTCAAAATTTCAAGAAGTGTGGCCATATCACTCTCTGTGGGGAGGCGCCAATCACTGTAACCGGCACTGCTTGTTGAAGCCCATTGGATCATTGAATTATTCCAGGTATCATCCACAGTGAGAATATCGTTCCAAATCAATCCCGTTTCAGTATCGATGACTGTGTCATTACCATTTCTTATTAATCGAGCGGCAATACTTTGCCCACCTCGCACAGCAATAACCCTAAGATTTGATGACTTATTTTCGGTGTAACTTTCACTGTATCTAAAAGATATCGCTATAGAAGATTGATCGCTACCTTGATCGGTTGACGTCCAGTATTTATCCGCCACCATATTGGCAAAATACGTGGAATCGATGGCCGGATTGTTCAAATCAAGGTTAGCGATGGTGGCCAGTTCAGTCAGAGTCGGCAGACGCCAGTCATCAAAACCGCCCAAAACAATGGATTCAGCGTAATCTGCCGCATCATCATAAGTATATGCGGCATTCTTGGTCGTCAGTGTTTTGACTTCCCAATACAACCCAGTCACATTGTCTCGGACTGCCACCCATGTCTCCGCATCCACACCAAGGAGCGCACCACTTTCAGATATTTTTGTATACGACTGCGAATTTATCCGGAAATCACCATCCTCGTCATCTTCCGGAGTATCGGCATATGTCGTTAATTGACCTGTATCCGGGATAATGATCAGCATATTTTCATCATCGTTATAACCATTACAGTTGCTGTCAGACATATCTCCAAATATTTCCACAAGCCCTGGGCGGATATCTGCACTTCCATCGTTGCAATCCAAATCATTGGGCGCATATGAGCCTGACACAGGAGGATATTCCGAAGCTTCCACTCGCCCTCCGGAACCATATCCGTCACCGTCACTGTCCCAATACCATGAAACACTCTCAAGTCCGTTGCAATCGTTATCCAACCCGTCATCAACAAGTTCGGCCATTCCAGGGTTTACTGAAATATTGGCATCATCACAATCGGCCGAATTACGAACGTACCCTTCCGGTTCTGACTCAGCTTTAACCGTATTATTTTCATCCCCATATTTGTCGGTATCTGCGTCTTTATACCAGACAACCAAATCGCTGCCTGTACAATTCTGGTCAATGCCGTCATCCTCAATTTCCTCTGCTGCCGGGCTTATACTTGAATCGGAGTCATTGCAGTCTGTGCTGTTATCTACATATCCAGTCGGCTGAGGGCTTCTGGCATCAATTTCCCGTGTTACGGCGCTGTCGCCGTAACCATCGCTATCACTGTCCCTGTACCATGTTTTTGTGGATTTATTAGATCCACCACGCACAGCCCTGACCCACGCCAGTTCAGTTTTTTTATTAAGAGAAAGACTGGAAAGATAAAAATCTATAGCCCAGGCATATGTTTTATCTGATGAAGACGTAATATAAGTCGTTGACGTCCAATACCAGGAATCAACTGTTTCCTCAGAAAACAAATCATCAATGGCCGGTTCCTGGCGGTCATAACGAAGCAATGAAGCAAGTTCATTCTTGTTTGGAAGCCTCCAGTCCTTAAATCCACCCAGAGTCAGGTTCTCACTGTACTCTAAAGCCTGCTCAAAGGTCATACCTTCTTCATCATCACCTTTGACAGTGGCTATTTGCCACATCAATCCCGTCGTCTTATCGACAATGATATTGGAATCATACTTTTCAAATTCCGATTCAAGTTCCTTGCCGCGAACTGCCCAGACCAAGTTCTTATTTGTCTTATCCTGAAGAGCGCACTGTCCGATAAAAGAAAAAAAGCACCACGCTTTGGTTTCAGGGTCGACACAAGGTGTCTTCGACCAGATTTTACCGACTGTTACCTGCGGGAAATATGTTTTTGTAATAACAGGATTATATAATGAGCTATTTGATAGGTACATAAGTTCATGGCTCGTCGGGAGCCTCCAGGAATAACCGTCACTAAAATTTCCGAAATTCGAATCATTCATCGCTTTGATAAATACGGATGATGCATCCTCCCATGTGTAAGTATTATCCGCATCATGGATGTTTAAAAAATTTTCCACATTGTCCGAAGTATTTTTAAGTTCCCATATGAGGCCTGTCACATTGTCTTTCACCATGCTCCAGGATACCGCCTTGTCAGGAAGGGCCTGGCCGTTGGCATCCAGTTTCGTGTATGATGGGGGATCTATGGTGTAGTCTGAGTCTTCACCGGAAGTGTCAGTATACGACACAATCTGGCCGGTGTCAGGAATTACTCCTTTGGCGGGTTCTTCATCAGGCTGACCGTCGCAGTTATTATCTATTCCGTCAAAAATCTCGGACGCTGCCGGGTTTATGTCATAGTTTTCATCATCACAGTCATTCGAATTATCGACATACCCCTCGGGCTGGCTTGCACCGCCCTGAACTTTATCAGGATTACCAAACCCGTCATTATCGCTATCCTGATACCATTTGGCCGTATCTGTGACGCCCCCACCCCCACTTTTGCTTTTCCCGCAACCGGCTGCCGCAATGCTGACCAGAATCAAAGCCAAGCACATATAAAAAGCTGTCGTTTTTCTGTTACATTTCATGTTTCGTCTCCTGTCTTTGATTCACTTTCATATACTCATAATACGATTCAGGAATTGAATGATGTCATTATTCCCATCGGTTACGGTCGATTCAGTTACAGCCGTGCCAATGAAACATCCGGTATCGATCGTTGGCACCAATTCCGCAGCATCCCCGTCGCTGGTTGAATCATAAAGATATAACGTTCTGAATCCGGCATATTTCTCAGCCACGGTTAAATAGATTGTATTATTGATTTTGTTTGCGACGATGTCACTGCTGTAACTCGCGCTGGTCGCATGATCAATTTCCTTGGGTGATCCGGGAGACTCTAGATCAAGAGCCAAGACCCCATCGTCCCCAATTCCAACATAGGCATTATTCCCTAAGACGGTTACAGTCAACGCGGTAAAAACCCCAGGTGAGTCGGTATCCGTATCCATGGAACGGACTTCGACCGGAGCCGGAAAAGGGGCTTCCACATTGCTGACATTTATAATTTTCAGCCCAGACGATCCATCCGCGATCAAAGCAAATATTGTACTGTCTTGCTGGACAACGCTGACATCACAGGCGTTATCAGCCGTTGTAATCGTAGAGAGAAGAACGGGATTACTCGTATTCGAAACATCAAAAATATCAACTCCCTTATTTCCCTCAGCCATATAGGCTCTGTTTTCATGAACATAAACAGAAACAGGGATACCGGCTGTTGCAGTTGTACTTAAAAGGACCGGGGCAAGAGGTTTTGCGATATCCACAATTCTGAGACCTGAAGCATCAGCAATATAAAGAGTCTGATCTTTTATGAACAGCTTTCGTGGATCAGGGGAATCGATCTTGACCCCAATAATAAATGGCTCTGAAGGATCCGACACATCCAGAATTGAAATATACCCGTGACTGTCCGCTATGTAGGCATAGTTGCCCGATACAGCGAGGTCGCTTGCCGGTCCATTGTAAGCGATATAACTTTTCATACTCAGATAACTCGGCTGCGTACTGTCAAAAATCCTCAATCCTGAGTTACTGTCAAGCATGTAGGTATAGTTACCTGACACACACACATGATCGCCCGAAAGGACGGAATCCAACCTGTTCACAAGAACTGGAATGGCAGGATTTGAAACATTCAGCTTGTTTAATCCGCTTTCTCCGGAGGCCAGGTATAAAATGGGATCTTCGATCAAAACACAATATGATAAATCCACATTGCTGACATAAGACCCAACACTTGTATATTCAATAACGTTTTGTGAATCTTCATCAGGAATTTTTGAAATATCCACGACAGTCAGCCCGGAAACGCCATCGGCAACATAGGCGTAATTTCCTGAAGCGCATACACTTCGAGCTTCTCCCGGCGTAAAGCATCTCCCAAAATTCTGGATAGGATATTCCTCATCAAAACTCGTATCCAGCCTTGCCATAAGGTAACTGGTTCCTGTTGAGTTACTGCCTGTTACAAATGCCGTCAAACGACCCCCGGTTTCATTCACAAAAATATCGGACAACAGAGAAACAGCACCAAACCAGATACTTGTCCGTGTATCTTTCATAACAGGATCTTCAATAACCTTGGGGTCTGTAACATCGAAAACCTTCACACCATTGTAAAAATCCAGAACGAATGCATAGATTTTATCACCATACGGATAAAGACTGAGGTTCACATAGCCACCCGTTGCCGTGAAATCTCCATTGATATCCGGTTGCTTGTAACCAGATATCCTGTCTTCTGAGGGCAGAGTTAGACCCACCTCGACCGGTTGGCTTGGATTGGTAGAAACGTCAATAACCCGCAGCCCAAAATTATCATCCGCCAGAAAAAGAATACCATTAAACAAACCAAGGCCACGGGCATCAATATCAGGAACTTCAACATTTTCAGTATCAGATTCCCGGCTTGAGCCCGGATTGTCCTCTGACTTATCGTAGACAGCTTTCAGGACAGGCACGCCTGGTTCTGAAATATCAAAAATCTGAAGTCCTCCACTTCTATCTTTGACGTCATACCCTGCGGCAACGTAAAGTGTTTCTGTTTCATCATCAAAAAGCATATCCTGAATTGCAGTACTTGTCGAAACCCTGAATACAGCCCTTGGTGTGAATGTACTTTTGTCAATTATTTCTATGGTATCACCTACAGCCCAGAATATCAGAGTATTTCCACTGGCGATTGCGTTAACCCCCCCTTTTAGAAACAAGGTTGGAGGCGAAAACGGCCACTCCGAAGCTTTTCGAAGAGATGTGTCAGCCCATACCTGCAAACCGGTTGCTATTACAAAAAAAACAATAATTATCGTTAATTTTTTCATATTTTCTTTTCCATTTCCCCAACACTCTTTCGCGGGAAAATTTCCGTTGACTCGATTAGAAAGAAGTCGTCGCATTCAATCCGATTGAATTTTCGTCATAACCCCGAATTTCAAGCCCCACGGTGACAAGTCCTTTGATTGCAGTGGTTACTCCAAGGAAATACCCCAAGTTTTTTGACCATACGATATCTTGATTATAATGAATGTAACCTTCAATATAATAATTGGTCGAGTAGTTCATGTTTATGTAGCTTTCATCACCTGTGATACTCGCCACCTTGACTCCGCAATATGGTGAAAAATTTTCGAATTCTGAAGATACGCTAAAGGCAAGCTGTATTTCATTAAGATTTGCGGAGTAAGATACACCATCTGAGTTCAAACGATCTTCTTCAACATGGTATCTTCGGTAAGATACGTCCATTCCAACGGTAAACGGTATCCGGTCATATTCTCCACGATGCATGATAAAGTCGGCCCCACATCCATAGAAAACTTCAGGCCCTGATTCAAATGTATCAAGGCTGTAAAAATTCCTGCTGACGGTCCAGTCTTTGTAATTGAAATCTATAGTTGCCGTCGAATATCCCATGACAGAATAAACCACTGCCTTGTCAAAAATAGGCAATCCTATCTTTACACCCAGTGTATCTATTGAATTTCTCGACCAGCGGGTCTGTGGGTAGTGTCGTTCTTCAGGAGGCGTCGAAGATGGGTTGGTCCAAGGAAAACGGGTAATTTGTTCAGGAAGGTGATTAATCTGTCGTTCACAGGTAAGAGTTGCAAACAGTGGAAGCCCAGCTTCCTTTTTAAAAGGGCTGGGATTCCATAATATGGGGTCACCGATATTGCCCACCGGTGCTGCATACACAGACACGCCATGCATTACAAACACAAAAAGGACCACTAGCATATAGGGTATACGGTTCATTCCTTTTCTCCAAAAGGATCTTTGAGTAAGCCGGGGATTTTACTTAAAATGGTATGAGGGAATAAAAATGTGCGAACATTGCACAATAGAAATCACAATCATATTGAACTTTAAAAAAGGAGGAGATAAAAGGGCAACTGGAATAATTGCCCTCAATGGGTAGTTATTCGCACGTTCCCGCTGATCGTTGCATGATAGTCTTTGATGCTTAAACTTCCAAAACTGTTTCCCTGACCAGGAGCTGACCCCACGGTTATGGATCCGATATCAAAGTGGTCCATATCAATGGTCATGCCCGACATGGTCACATCGATTCCTGTCACCATGGTGTTCTGGAAAGGATCCATTTTGGTTGTAACGGCAATGGATACAGGGTCTTTAAGGCCGAGAACCGCATTGAACGATACATCGTTCATTGAGATGTAACCCGCCTTACCGTTCGTACCGTCGTCGTCACCGTATGTGATGCTTCCGATTTCCATATCCATAACTATTTTATCAGCAGCAGTGATCGCTATCCCTGCCTGTGCTGTCGCTTCTCGCATTCCCGTTTCTGTCATTGCTGTCATGATGGCGTAGCCTTTGGACGGAGCGGAAATCATCATCACGGTAACACCCAATACTATCATCGTAAGGAAACTAAGCTTTTTCATGTTGAACTCCTTTCTGTCAACGTCCTACAGGCAACCCGGCTGTCCATAAACCATGGACCCGTGGCTTTCCGTCCCAGGGTTACCCCTGGTTTGGCATAGGAGGCGGCTCGGCTGTCCAGCACCATACTGGACCCGTGGCTTTCCGTCCCAGGGTTACCCCTGGTTTGGCCTTGTACGTCTTCTGTTAACTGTTACAGGTAACCCGGCTATCCATGCATCATGGACCCGTGGCTTTCCGTCCCAGGGTTACCCCTGGTTTGGCATGTGGAGGCGGCTCGGCTGTCCAGCACCATGCTGGACCCGTGGCTTTCTGTCCCAGGGTTACCCCTGGTTTAGCAAGTGTTTTTATGGCAACCCGGCTATCCATGAAACCATGGACCCGTGGCTTTCCGTCCCAGGGTTACCCCTGGTTTGGCGTGCTTGTCACCCTTTTATCTCCATATCCGCCCTTTTTTAAGAAAAGAGCGTATATGGTTCCCGGCTTGTCAAAGATCGAACGATTTCCCTTGAACACGCAGAAGTCCTGTTTAGACTATCGGCATTCTCCAAAAGAAACTTGATATCAAAGTACAGATAACTCGTGAGCTTATAATAATTTTTGCTCTTCGTAATCTCATAAAAAAAAACGTCTGGCATTAAAAAGTCATCTCAAAACGGACACAATCGGGTTCGGAAATATCAACAACACCGATTCCATGAAGTTTATTTGTTTCGTCAAAAATAAGCGGTGCAATATCAAAAACCCTTATAATGCCCAAATCCACTTCACGTCCGTTTACAATCCATATCCATTTATCTTTTTTTTGCGCAATATAAGCTACGTTTCGGCTGTCAGGACTAAAAACGGCCTTACCGACAACATCAAAACTTTTTTCTTCTCCGCCACCCCTGACCATAAACATCTTATCACCCTTTGCCGCCTGATAAGCCATGTCTGAGGAGTCAGGACAGAAAACAGGATCAAACACTTCATCATATCCCCGCCCCTTCTTACCGTCATAAACAATGGATGATTTATTGTCCTGCCTGGCTTTATATGAAAAATGTTTTGAATCAGGGCTAAAAGCCATGCTGCCTATAAATTCATAATCTTCACCGGCTTTACCGTCCAAAATAACCGAATACCTTTTCTTCTTTACTGCAACATAGGCAAACCTTTTGGAATCCGGACTGAACGTATGAACCCCCAGATAATCGAATATCGGCCCTTCATTTCCGTCAATGACCATCGCCCATTTTCTTCCTTTCATAACCGGATAAGCCAGGCGTTTTGAATCAGGACTAAACACGGGTTCACTTACCGTGGGATACTCCGGCATCTCCTTGTCATTGTCGACAATCATGAGCATTTTATTTTGCTGGGCAGCATAAGCAAGGCGTGATGAGTTCGGGCTGAACCGGAGAGAAGTGATATTTTCGTAGCCCTTACCCAGAACACCGTCTTTCCATAAATGCCATGCAGATCCCTTTAATACGGCGCAGGCAAGAAATTTCGAATCGGGGCTGTATACAATGTCTTTAACACCCTCAAAAGGACCAATTTTTTTGTTATTTTTAACAATGAACCATTGGTTTTCTGTGAATGCTATATAAACCACATTCATCGAATCCGGACTGAATAGGGGAATGCTCTTGACTTGAAAAAACTTCTCTCCAATCGCATGATCAATAACAACAGCTTGCTCGTTACCCACCTGAACTCTGTAGGTGTGCCTTTTGCCATCAGAACTGAAAACGATATCTGACACACCATCATATTCAGCACCTTTTTTTCCATCGATCACTGCAAATTGTTTTTTATTATGAACAGCTATATACGCCATCCTGCTTTTTCCAAATAATGGAGTCCCTTTGGCGATTCCGTCATAAACTTCACCTCTTTTTCCGTTTAATGTCACAGCCATCTTCCCTTGGATCATTGTCGCATAAGCCAGCTTATCACAAACGGGAAAATTCGTTGCAACTCCAAACAACTTAGAATCCTTAGGTATTTTCCCAAGAGATACTTTCTTTACACCGGGAAGGCCACTGCTTTTTTCTGAAAAAACTGGCGCTACAGAAACAAAAAATACAATAACCGACCATAAAATGACCCGCTCAATTAACCACCGCTGTTTCTCACACTTCATGAAGCTGCCTTTCCACTGTTGATTATAAAAAACTCATCGATACAACACACGCGATATTGCACCATAACTTATCGATTGTATTCCGCTGAAAGCTTGTCAAGATAGGCGTTAAAATCCTCATCCTCTTTTTCCGAGGTATCATGGGAATCCGGAACAGCTTCATCATTCTCCGTGCTATCCTCAACTTTTTTCCCAAAG
Organism: Desulforapulum autotrophicum; assembly: GCA_020723285.1. Classification (GTDB taxonomy): domain Bacteria; phylum Desulfobacterota; class Desulfobacteria; order Desulfobacterales; family Desulfolunaceae; genus DYJE01. The sequence continues at coordinate 13,574 of DYJE01000045.1, forward strand.
GGAAGAATCTTTTTAATCAGATCCTTGATCTTATGGATAGCGTGTTTGACCATCTCCTGCTGGTGGTGCATCATCTCGATCTGAAGTTCAAGGGGCATGGTCACACCAAACGTTGCGATATAAATGCTCAGGTCCTGCCTGTAATCCAAACCGGCATAGGGATTTCCCATTTTAGTAAAATCAAGGGAGTTGAAATTGGTACTCTGGTTGTTATAGATGGTAAAATGATTGCTGAACAGATAGCCAAAGCCAAGATCAACGTTCATCCCATTGGGCAGCTTCAATCCCAATCCCGTTCCAATAAAATCGGCATCGGGTATAAAGAACAAAGCGTCAAAATGACTGTGCTGCAGTGACGTGGGACGTTTTTCGTAACCGCACCGCAAGGTGAGTTTTTCATTCACCTCATACTCGGTTCCGATGCTCCAGTGCCAGGTGTCTTTCATATTTCTTTCAACAACATATGTATAAGCCCCGTGAGAATAACCCAGCATTTTTGCAATACGCAGAATCTGAATCCTCTGGTCAAAAACCAAACGGTCTTCTTTTCCTGCTTTTGCCCAGTTGGCCCAGTGCAAGTCCAGAAGAATTTTTAATTTTTCAATGGGCCGAACCATAATGCCGGTCTGGATCCTTTTTGGAAAAATCTGGGACGCCGTCACCGTTCCACTTTGGTATGGCACTTTGTTAATAGGCAGATCCAGCATACCGGCTGATTCCATGGTCATGGGTGTCAATGAATTCCAGTGAACCTGACGCTGAAACTGTTCGCTGTATTCCCAGATGTATTTACCGGAAAGCTCTGCAGAAGACTCACTCTGATACACCAAACCATATGAAAGCCAATTGTAGGGGCGCCACAACAGCCCAAGATTATATGAAGGGACGAAGTCATCCCGCATGTCAAGTGAGAGACTCAAAGCATGTTCGTATGGCCCCAACCCACCACCAAGCCACGGCGGCGGGAGCGTCTGCTCTGAAACAACCGGGATTTCCAGTTTTTCTGTTGCATCACCGATAACACGTGTCAAAGCAACGAGTTCGTTGGGGGACCTGACATCCACCTCGATTCCCATGGCCCGCTGTGCCATTCCGACAGACACACCCAGAGAAAGGGTGTCAGAAAGGGCGTAACTGGCCGTTGGCGCGGCATAGATCAGATGCTGTGCATAAACTGATTTTGCTCCGAACCTGAAAGGGTCTCCGCTGTCTCTGTGTGCCATACCACCTCCATAGGGTGCGTAGTTGGCATAAGCAAACGTCCAGCGGCTGTCTTTTTCCCGTGAAGCCAGCCCTAAATTTGATGCGACAAGAAAATCCAGGGGGCCGTAAAAGGGCAGATACATACGAGCCGATGAATTTGTCCCGGATGATCCGTTTAAAGGATCGGGCCCACCATGATCGCTGTTGGGATCCGCTCCAGGATTTTCTTTATACCGGTCAGGCCATTTATCAGGGTCTGGCCCCCAGTATCCATTCATGAACCCTTCAAAATTATCAGCTGTTTTGAAACGGCCCGTGCGTTTGATGATCGGAAGACCAAAACCGTTGCTGAATGTTTTACCCTCATCCAACATCGAAAGCCCCGCCGGGTTATAGTGAACCGACATCAAACCTGGAGGATCCGCCGTACAGGTGTTGGCCAGTGAAACAGCCCGTGCATCCACGGCCAACTGCTCATTGAACACAGCCAGAGATATGTCAGGCGTCAGTACCATCAGCACCCCGATGAGCAGTGTAATGCATGACCTTTTTATTGATGTAAAAATGATCAAAAAAAACTCCCGAAACTGGACCAACCGTTACAATTCATATGTCAGGGGCACCCGCACCTGAATAGAAAAATCAGGATCATTGTTTGTCAGGCCGATTCCCAGCCTGACATTCACAGATTTTTTTGGAGAGATATTCCATCCGGTGCCTACACTGAATACGGAAGACAGCGACCCTTTTGTTTTAACATCAGATGTATTCGGCCCTTTCCAGTCAAGTGTCGTCGAAGATTGATAGGAATATTGGTATCCCAGTGTCAGTGTCGCTTTATAGGACAGGGAATATCCAATCCCCATGGAGAAAGAATAAACCTCACCGGGTTTCACGCTGGCAAGGGAAATACCTGATTCTCCTTGCGACCCTGATTTGTAATTCAAGTGGGTCGTTTCAATTCCATGGTCAATATTGACTCCCCCGAACACGACCAAGGGGTCAACGGATTTGCTCATGTTACAACCCAGGCCAATGGAGTACACCCCGTTACCCGTTGACAACTCTGTCGTGGTGTCAATTTTATACGGGCTTCGCCCTGTCGGACATGTCAGGGTGCCTGAGAGAATAATGGATGGAAGATCACCACCGCTTTTGATGGGCTGAAAGAGGCAGCCAAAGGACACATCCCCCAAATCTGAAACGTCTTTTGCAGTGCTGCTTGTCTGGCTGTTGTACTTATAGACAAAGGGGAAATTTGCGTTCACGGTCATGTTTTCTTTGACCGGATATTCGACAAAAAAAGAATTGGTCACTGTATGGTATGAATTGTGTGCGACATCAGTTACCGAACTTCCGGCGGCCTGAACTTCATCGAAAGAATCTCCCGCGTACCTGATGCTGTATTCAAATCCAAGGTTCCCCGGTTTCATCAGCGTGTAATCACGGCCAGCCGCTGTCAGGATAGCCTCATCGCCGGATGTTTTTTCCTCTTCCGTTGTTTCGAGCCGCCTTCGTATGTCGTTTTCTTCCTCCATCTTTGTCAGCTTGTCTTCAAGCTTTTTTATCTGATCTTTAAGCTGATCGATGTCACTTAAAGGCTTTGCCGGTTCAGACACAACAACAGGAGCTTCCTCAGAAAAACCAGGAATGGAAACACTCATAATTGTTATTAATATCATCATGCATTTGAAAAGAATCTTTATCACCTGGCGTCCTCCAGATACCGTACCTTTTTCCATGATTAATCACGGATTATCGTTTATACCTGCTCTTTGTCAGGTCGCTGTTATGAAAATCAACATCCCATTCCCTGGGGAGGTCGAAAGGTGCGCTGACATCGAACATCAAGGTTTTTTCCATGTCTTTGTCAATGAATCTGAGATCTTTTTCAGTGAGGGTAAGACACGTCAATGCCTTTCCATATTTAGGTGAAACCCGGAAAAGGATTTGGTTGTACCACATCTTCTCGAACTGGTCGACAGAATAACTTCCGTTTCCGCGCCAGGGATCTGTTACAAAAACATGGCCCTTGTGAATACCTTTTAAAACTACGAAATGACGGTATCCGAAAAGTTCCAGTGGAACAATGCAGGGCCACAGTTCAGGATTCTTCAGATCTGATATTTCAGCATTATAGCCACCAGCCTTATAACCGAGGGCATCGACAAACTTTTGCATATCCCATAAAGAAAAAGCCCTCAGTTTTTTTATCTGCTCTTTATCACCGTATTCAAGAAGGCCCTGGATGATCTGCTTTTCCGAAAAATTTTCACCCAGATAAAAATTGAGGATCGTTCCTAACGCGGCAGAACCACAACTGTAATCGTAATTCTGTTTCACCATGCAGCTGTTAATGGTTTCGGACAGCGGGGTCACTTCATATCGTATTCTTAATCGTTCATCGACACCTGCGGCTATATTCATCTCTCCCTTCGGAGATGTATGAAAAGGATGAAATCCTGCGATCAATCCCGCAAATATCATAAACGCTAAAGCAACATGCATATAAGCTCATACCTCATATTTACGGCGAATCCCACCACGGGGTACCGGATCCCGACAAGGGGAGAGATTTTTCGTCATACCCAGCCACAACCTGAATTCCAAAATTGCCAGGGTTCATATTCAAGACGAAAAACAGTCCTTTGTCGCTGGTCGCGCTTGCATTGGAATCAAAAACAAAATTAACGGGACTTCCGGAAAGAACCGTTGACCTGTCGAGAATGGCGTCCGGACTTCCACTGCCGGTCAGTGAAGAACTGTAAATCCCGGTAAAGCTTGAAAAATTACCGCTGATGGTACCTTGCAGTCTGTTCGATCCGATAATCACACGTTCAAGAACAGGATCTGTTTTTGACAAATCGTCAAAATCGGTGATAAACACAAGTCCGTCAATGACAAGAGGATCGCTGGCGGATGTTCCGATCTTTAATGTATCCCATTTCTGGTCCCACCCCGCTGATCCGGCTTTCGTGTACCAGCCTGCCGCAAAGCTGTTAATGGTTGCATAGGTTTCGATATGAATATCCAGAAACAGTCTGGCCGTGTTGTTATTGAGCGTAAAATTTGTAAATCCGGCCTGAGCTGTCGTTGTCTTGAGCTCGTCACCGGTCATAGCCTTAAGTTCAGAGTGGACAGGACCAGCGAAAAACAGAACATGGATGAAGGTCATGATCACCACAGCCAGCAAAATTACCCTGGGGCTAAATGCGCACCCTTTCTGCTTGCTGTTTTGTTTGATCATTGCCTGCATCATATCTTTCCTGTTCGCGACGATAAGTGAATTGATCATAAATTCTAAGGATTGCCAAGGCCTCTGCCCGGTATTTCGATATACAGCTTTTCAACCTTGATCCCGTCTATAGCGATACTGCCGAGATTATTGCCACCCATGTTCAAATTTTCCACGCGAATGGACCCCTCCATGGGAAGATTCAAAGCGATATAGCCTGTATTGTATCGCGGATTGGCGACCGAATATGAATTACCGCCGCTGTCCGTAAAATTCCAGCTGACGGTCTTGTCTCCTGAAAAATCAACACTTGCGGGAGAACCGGACAGGATATTTCCAATGGTAAATTCACCGGGCTCCACGACCCAGGTCGAAGGATCTTCCAATGTTCCGCTTGAAGAAGAAAACGACCGGGTAAAGGTTATTCCTGAAAGAGTTAATGACGATGACGAATTGTAATTATACTGGAATTTATCGACTTTCAGCCGCATTCCAAGCTCAAAATCGATACCGCTGACCGCATGTGCTCCTGCGTAGAAATGAAAAGAAGAAATTCCAAAATTGTCTATGAAAAGACTGCCGATGGACGTATTGCAAAATACGATGTCATCCACAGTTATATCCGAAGAGAGATTCAAATCCGGGCTGTCCGCAAAAAACATGACTTTGTTATCATAAAGGCCGACATCCAGACTGAGGTGGTTGATGGATCCGTCATCGTTCATATCTTTTGAACCCGTGTCGAGCTTAGAGATGATCCCTATATTGTTAAAACTTATGGACTGCGCGGAGTCATTGGGATTCGAGATGCGAAAGTTGTCAAACTGATCCTCCCTGACCATATTGCCGATAGCAATATCAACACCGGCCTGGGCGACCACTTTTTTCATTTCATTTGGCGTCAGGGATTCAAGAGCCACCGCCATGGTATTGTTCATAACAAACATAATAAGAAAGAGGCTCGTGAACCGGATCTTTTTTTTCATGACGGGCGCCTCCACCATTTTCTATTATGTTAGTGCTATAGGCGGCCCGACCATCCGTTTTCAAACGGATTCGAAGCTTTCCGTCCCCGAATTACTTCGGGTTTGGCTTTTCTGATTCAGTAGTAAAAACTATTTTTATTTTACTAAAAAAGCCCCTTCCGGAACAGCAGGTTGAGGAAGGGGCTTCAAGTCGGACACTTACTTTTTTATTTTATCCAGCGATACAGAAGATTAGTGAGCTGCGATTTCAACAACGCCGCTTACGATGGCCATTCTGCTTGCGCCTTTGGAGATGTTGATGAAGTTGGCACCGTCGTTAACTGCACCAGCCATTGCAACGCCTACATCATAAGTATCAGCTGTGGTGGTGATTTCAAGAGTAGGAAGACCAATAACAACGCCCACTACATCAAGATCTGCCCAAGCAGCTGTTGAGAATTCATAAAGACCGTTGGCAAGAGCGATATTGTCGCAAACACCATTGGCAACCATTGCAGCTGCAGCAGCGGCTTTGGTGGGAGCGGCAGCAACGATACCATCAATAATTGCGCGTGAAGCTGCGGGGATGGCGTCTTTGTTGCCATTGTTACCTTCCATCAGGATGTTGCAAGCACCAACGTCAATGGAAAGTGCAGCAGCTTTTACCCAGGGAGCGGTGTAACCGGAAGTGGTGAAATCCGTAGCTGAAGTCAGAGCGTTGTAACCTTTGATGACATGTTTGTTGCTGATCACGATCGCACCGCCGTTTCCATCATAACCATCGGCGTCAGTGTAGGTGGTGGCGCCTACATACTGTTCGATAACCACGTTGTCGAGGGTGATGCTAACACCAGCCTGACCGGTGGCGGCTTTCATGCTGTCGGCTGACATTGAGGTAAGAGCGAAAGCGGAAGAGCTGATCATGAGAGATGCACCAAGGATTGCGCTGAGAGCTAATTTTTTCATTTTTCTTCTCCATAGTAAATTTAAAAAATTAATTGTAAATTTACCAGAGGTAACCCGACCATCCGCCACGTTCGGCACTGCAACTTGACGGACTCGTTGGCTTTCCGTCCCCGGATTACTCCGGGTTTGGTCTTTTCTTTGGCGTTTTTTGCTTACGCACCCCGCGTAAGGCAAAATGTTTTAAAACTTTTTAAACACGTCTGTTCATTCAACGTTCGCGTTTGTATTCTTTTTAAGGTCCCCTCCTTTCCTGATAAGAAATGTCCCCACATTCCGTTTGTTAATCATCGTATCGTGACGCTTTCACATCACGGCTTGATCGGCGGTGAATCACCGGCCGAAAATGATTTTTAGTGTGAAAGAACCGCCTGTGTGACCGTTTTTTGAAATGAAACGTTTTAGCCTACCCTGGATACGTCGGTTGGTTCGTCGTTTCATGTCTTATAGAGAATCTTTCGTTTCGCTACATTCAGGTTTGTTCGCGGTGGGTTTCTTTATGAACCTCCCAGGTGACAAACTTTAAAACAATGTTCTCTAACGTTTACTGTGATAATTTTTATTTACGATCATAGTCAGGTCGAATGATGTTTGTATAGCCGTTGATGTTTTGCTTTGTCAAACGAAAATTTTTGTTTTTTTTCATTTTTTTATTTTACGGTCATTAAAAAATCGTTTGTAAAACATTGATAATAGAGAATGTAAACGGTGTTTAGGTGTGCTCACAAAATGCATGGACAAACCGTTTCGGCCATACGGACGTTAAATTATATGATTTCAAGAGGTTGAATTCACGTAGTTTGTGAGGAAAATCGCGGAAATGCGCGAAATGACGATGGTTTGTAAACATGGTTCGCATGTTGGATCCGGGTTGTTGGGTCTGATTTGGGATAGATGTGTGGAACGCGGGTTGATTTTCCTGTTTCGTTAGGTCCCTTTTTTGGGGAGACTTGGGAAGGAGCTGGGCGAAAATGAGGGTGAGTGATGGGTGGATCGGCCCAGAGTAAGCGGGCCAGGGTCAGACATGGATTGAATATCACTGTAGCTGCGGTGCGTGGATTCCGGGTCGGCTTTGACATTGGAGGGCGCAGGTTATGCGGCGATGGTTGGGATTTTGGAGTGTGTGGTGATGCGGGGGCCGCCCGGAATGACACAGGATGGAGGGATGGGTTGCAGCTGTCATTCCGGGCGGCGGGTGTTTGGGTGAAAACGTGTGAGTTGAAAGCGGGCATAGTTTGGATGATGCAGGTTGAAACACGAGCTGACCCGGAATCCAGGGTGATGTGACGATGGCGTTGGTGGGTAAATGGGCGTGGATTCCGGGTCGGCTTTGGTGTTGGGGGGTGAGGGTTATGAGGGGTTGCCTGCCAAATTGGAGTGCAGGGTGAACCCACGGCCGCCCGGAATGACAGGATGGGAGGGGGCGGGTTGATTCGGATCAGGATGGGGGTGGGTTGATTGGGATGGCTTGAAATGCGGGTGAACTGGGGGGTTGGAGTTGGGTGATACTCCGTGGTGGGTCTGTTCAACAGGTTTGTTCGGTATGGGAGAGTTTCATTTTGTCATTCCGGGCGGCGGGTGTTTGGGTGAGAGCGTGTGAGTTGAAAGCGGACTTCGTGGGATGATGCAGGTTGAAACACATGCCGACCCGGAATCCAGGGTGGTGTGAAGACGGCGGTGGCGGGTAAATGGGCGTGGATTCCGGGTCGGCATTGGTATTGGGGGGTTAAGGTTATTCGGGGTGGTCTGTCATTTCGGAGGGTGGGGGTGAGCCCACGGCCGCCCGGAATGACAGGATGGGAGGGGGCGGGGTGATTCGGGCCTGGTTGAATTGAAAGGGACGAGTGCTTCGGATCAGGTTGGGAGGGGCGGGGTGATTCGGATGGGCGGGCCGGTTTGATAGGGATGGCTTGAAATGCGGGTGGACTGGTAGGTTGGAGATGGGCGACAATCCATGAAACTGTTCTGCAGGTTGAGAGATCTGGAATTTGAGGATTGGGGCATTGTCGGGTTTTTAAGAACCCGACCTACGAGGGGTGATTGGGTCATTTGTCGGGTTTCGGTCCTCAACCCGACATACGAGGGGTGGAATTTGGATGGATCGGTGAGATAGGGCCGGTTGATCGGGTCTCGACAAGGCGTGAAAGGGCTGTTTCTCCCGGATGATCGGGAAAATGATTGGCCATTCAGTTTGGACCTGGTGAATTAACCCAGACCCTGTTGGGAATATTTCACAGACTATGACATGAATTACACAGCGAATTGGAACATAAATTCCACAATAGCCTGAAAGTACAGAGAATTGTATGTGAACAAACCTGTAAAATAACATTGTTTGCGCAGCCAAATACGGTTTGTCATATGGCACATCAATTGCAGATATTATTCAGCAAGTCCGAGGGAGGGCGGATGAGGTTAGAACAGATGTTAATGAATGTTGAATCATCACTGAATACAATGTGGCTTAACACTTGAAAAATCGCTGACACTGTGGTTTTCGCCGTTGCGATGCGATATACGATTCGCGTTTCATTTCGGCGATATATCCGGCGTATTGGCCTGAAATACGACATGGCCCGACGGACAGGACTATTTTTCGCCCGTCGGAGCCCTATATATATAAGGTAGGATTTCAGATCCGCGATTCGTCCACATGAAACCGGAGGTGCGAGTAAGTGACCGTGCTTTTACCCATGTATACGAAGGTCACGGCCCACAGAACCTGAAGAAAAACAAGCACCCAGGGGTTCCAGACGGCATGCATCCCTTTTCCGATGTCCATGGCGAGTGTTCCGCCTTCGGGGAAAAGTATCACCATGATCACCGCGAACACCGACGCTGCAAGCCCCATGACCTGATAGGCGGACAAGAACCCGCCGCCCCGGTAATCCGCTCTTAAAAATTCTGACATCACGCGCCAGATCTGGGTGGTTAAAAGGGTCACAAGCAGCGCCGCCCCCGGATACCCGGCCATGAAAAGGATCATGCCAATCCACGCGGCAACAGCGTAAATGGTAGCTGTCACGCCCTGGATGGGAACGGTTTTCACACCGTCGAGTCGGGAAGCATAGCAGGCTTTACGGGTGTGCCCGGTGAAAACAAAATGATGGTTCCTGAACAGGTTCTGAATCAGGGGATGGACGTCGGAAAGGGGTTTTCCGTAACAGCAGCCGAAACTGATGCAGGCCAGACGGCCCAGACTTTCTCCAAAGGCATAGGCGATGGACAGCGCCGACAGCGTCTCAATCATGGGGTATGAAACGTCCGACACCCAGCCCAGCATAAGGTTCAGGGCTCCGATTAAAAAGGGCGCGATGACCACCCCGGCAAACACGCTGCCTCCGACGGTGAACGTATGGTTCTTTTTTTCAACGATCCTGGCGATGATCCGGGCAGCCGGAAGCAGGACCGAGATAAGAAAAACCATGAGAATCAGGCTGTGAAATGCCGAAACGCCCCGCGATCCCGCAAGAACGACGTATAGGCCAGCGCCGAAAAGGAGAGCGTTGGCGCTCAGCAGCCCATACCAGGTGAAATTCACGCCGTTCCAGAATCCTTCGGGATGTTTTTCTCCGGGCATGGCGGCGAGGATCTGCATGTTTTCCCGTGTCAGCCGGGTGAAGCCCCAGCGAAGGTACAGCGCGATAAAAATTCCTGTAAAAAAGACAAATAAAACGTTGATCATAATGAATCCTTATTCAGTGTTCAGTTTCTATTTCACCTGTTGTCGTTACACCACCGTGGATTCCGGGTCGGCTTACATGACGACCTGTAAGACACGACGGTGCTCATTCACGACACAAACTCCGTCTCATTCCATGTTGCAATCAAAATGACACCCATGGGTTTTGGCAGTGTGGTGCAGTAGGTCGGGCTCACGCCCTGCTTATACCCTATAAGTCTGCATGACAAAAAATTTTGTCGGCCTAAAAAGTAGACCCCCTTTGAATATCAATGCTTTCGAAAGATGATTCAAAGTTTGACCACCAAGTAGGTCGGATAGAGGAACGAAATCCGACGGGTGGTGGCCACTGTGACAACGGTTTTGTTCAATTCAAAGTTGGCCACTGATACAGAATAAACGACCGATTATTTAAAGGATCGGGCCATTTGTCGGGTTTCGTTCCGAGAACCCGACCTACGAGAGTCTGACGTATTCTTACCGTACACATATTTATCGGGTATAAGCAGGGCTCACGCCCGACACAAGCTGTCGGGCGTGAGACCGACCTACTGCGTTAAAAACCCTGCAAAGAGCCATCTTGAAAGAGAACTGGAATCACCAGCATAAGCCGCCCGGAATGACAAAACCACCCTTTAGCCGGTTAAAACGTAAGGGTTATACGCCGGTTCAGCGCACGCCCGATTTCAGTGCGGACGGCAATTTCCGTTTCCACCAGCGGTTCTCCGAATCCCTTGGAAAACCGGCTGACCACGTCGCACCGGTTCGCGTTGTCAAGAAGATCCTTTGAAAACATGAAACGGTCTTTCTGAAACAAAAGAACGACGGTGGAACTTCCGGGCCGGAACAGGCTTTTGGGCCGGCCCTTGAGCAGCGCGTCGCCGATGACGGGCTTGACGGGATTTTCATAGGCGTAATGGCTGTAAGCCTGCCGGATATCGCCGATCATCAGGGCCACGATCTCGATCATGGCCACAAGGCCCGCACCTGTGCCGCCGGGGATGTCGCTGTCGAACACGGTGACCACCCGCCGGTTCTTGGAATACGGTGTGGCCAGTTCGATGACGGCTCCGGGGTTGCAGGAATGGTAACGGCCGTTCAGCTCGTAGAAATCCACCACCCGGCCGGTGACCGGGGTATGGTTGTAATGGTATTTGTCGGGGGTCAGGCGGAAAACAGCATAAGAGCCGCCAGTGAACGCCTCGCGCCAGTTTTCTTTTTCCGGCCCCAGAAGCTCCTCAAAATCGAAAAACTTTTCCTTGATGAAAAACCGGTCGCAGCCGCCGAGAACGCCCGGAATCATCCGCGCGTCGCAGGGGGACACCACACGGTCCGACTTTTCGGGCATGGGGCGGGTGTTCCAGTAGGCGATGCGGCGCTCGAACAAATCCCTGCCTGTTCGGATACTTTCAAAATCCAGGATTTCCGATGTGTCGATGCCAAGCTCCCCAACCATGCGCCGGATATGTTTTCCGTTCCGGGTGATGGGATTGTCGTACTCGGACCAGGCCACCAGATCGGTGACCATCCTTGACGTGAGGGTCTTGAACATGAACCCGGCGTTTTCCCGGACTGCGGAGTACAGCACCGAAATGAACCGGTCCGCCTTCAGCTTTTCCGTTTTCACCTGCCCGCTGTTTCGTTCGATATACTGATGCAGTGTTTCCATATTTTTTTACTCCGTAAGGGCCAGGGCCAGTTGGGCCTTGCGCGTTTTGGACGACTCGCTTTTCCGGATATCCAGATGGATGGACAGAATGAGCAGCTTGGCGAGTTTCATGATGTCGGCGTGGGCAGGGCCATCCGTCCCGAAGCCAGGTGTGATGCGTTCGATAAAATCGACCGGAGTTTCATTGTCGAGAATGGTGTCCAGCGCGTCCCGGTACGTGGTGTCCCGGTAATGAACCCAGAGATCCAGGGTGTGAAAATCGTCTTTCAGATGAGCGAGGGATTCGGCTATCTGTCTGAGCCGGAGGTCGTCCCTGTAATAGGATTCGGCGGCGCTGTTGAAATGGTCCGCCTGCACGTTCATGGGCTCCGTGACCCGGCACCGGCCGTTTGAAGGCAGCCGGGAAAGCGCTCCTTTTGTCAGCTTTGCCGCCACGGAATGCCGGTTTTTGTCTTCGATCCGCTTTTCCAGATCGGCCACGGTTTTTTCAAGGCCCAGACATACGATCAGCTCCCTGCCGTCCTCTTTCAGAACGCGGACAAGCCCCCGCATGTATTCCGTATTATAAACCCTGATATAGCCGGGATACCGTCGGCTTTTCCGGGTGCGGTCCACATGTTCCAGAATCCGCCTTAAAAAATGATTCCGGCTGTCCTTGTGGATGTAAAACGTGGGGATGCCGATGGCGGTTCCGAAAAAAATCTGGCGGCGCTCGCTTTCCGTGAACGGGTCGTCGGCGATGTCGGCGTGGGTCACTTCACCAGAAAGAATATACTGGTAAGACAGGGCCGTGATCAGCATCTGGAGGTTGACGCTCTGGGCCAGGTCTTCTCCAAAGCTCTCGAACATGCTGTAATATCGGCCTTCGAAGCCTGAAAATCCCATGTCCGCGTGTTTCCGCATGCGGTACAACAGATAAAGGGGCATGCGGGTGTCGAAAACCCCCATGTCCGCCAGATCTTTTTTCAGGCGGGTGTCATTGCCCGGAACACCGTTTAAAAGCGGGCTTTCTTCGGTGCCCATCAGGCAGGCGAAATAGTCGATCAGTCTGAAATCGGGCACCAGATCGCCTTTGAGTCCGAAGATCCGACGTAAGATTTTGTCGATAAACAACGGCCCCAACGGCGTGACGGTTTTGCCAAAAATCTTGAGTGCCGCTTTTTTCTTCCAGCGACGCCAGATCATCCGGAGATGGGTGTAATCCAGCTCGTGGGGCAGGAAGGCGAGAATTTTTTCAGGATGGAAATCCGTGTAATCCATCCGGTAGGGCGCGGCGCTGTAAGTGTTGACGAAGAGCGGCAGAAAATGCTCGGTGATCTTGATCACCAGATCGCCTACGTGTTTTTCGTGGCGGTCAGTGAATCCGGACCTTTTATCGGCGAGCAGCGCGGAAAGCTTCCGGCTTCCCAGACTGACATGGGTTCCGTTGTTGGCCAGGCTGATGTTGCTGGTGTTGGGCAGGACCACCAGGTTCCGGGTGATGATGCCCGCGTCCTTCAGCTTGGACACGGCGTTCAGCTGGCTCCGGGACAGCACCCGGTGGCACAGCCCCATGTATGTTTTTTTGTCTTCCCCCTTGTCCCAGCCGCTTAAACAGGGGCTCATGAACAGTTCCCGGTAAAACCCGTCGGAAATCACCTCGTTCAGCTGTTTCTGCCGCACCGGCGGATGGGCGGAAAAATAGGTGATCACCGTCTGGCCGTTGTCTGAAAGTCCGAAGGCATGATTGGCGTGCAGGGTGAGCAGCTGGGTCAGAAGAAAGCGCTTCATGGCTTCCGATGCCACGGCCTCGCCCAGGCTTCTGTCTTTTTCATGGCCCACGGTGTGAAAGGAAAACATTTCAGGGGATGTGTTGTCGTTGAGGTAGTGGTGCATCAGGGACTCGCCGGTGACCTTGATCACGCTGGGGGTGTCATCGTCCCTGCTGATGAGGTCCGAAAGGGAGAGCTTCAGGAGGTAGCTGACGGGAATGCGGATCTGTTGAACGTCATTCCCGTCGCTGCCGGTATGTTTGATGAAAAAATGTTCGGCGTCGCTACGTCGTCCGGCTTCGGGCCTTTTTTTGTCCGCCAGCAGGTCCTGGTTGAAAATGTGGTTGGCGTAGGGCGTGATCCGGTCCTTGTCAAACCGGACCCAGCTGTTTTCCCAGATATTGCCGGAATTTTTTTCGATATAGTTTTTAAGGCTCTCGGGGAGGGTTCTGTCGTTGTCCCCTGCCCTTGCCCGTTTGAGGGTGTTTTTGTAATAGTTGGATTCCCGGATGAAGCAGGGCAGGTCCACGCTGCGGCTGTCGCCTTCCACCACGGTCTGGAGTTCGTTTTCTATGCCCGCCGTGCTGTCCTGGCCCGAAAACGGTAAAGACGAGACAAAGGCTTCGGGAGAACTGAAATCGATGCCGATAAGGCGGCAGAGGGTTTGTGGATCAAAAGAAACGGTTGGGTCATGGGAGCTGGTGTGCGATGTCGTGGCTTTCATCCCCGCCTTTGCAATCAAGGGTTTTTGTTTGCCGGACGGTGACCGGTAATCCCGGTTCGCCCGCTGTCATTTCAATGGCATTATGGGGCGGGACTGTTTGGAACGGATGAGAAACGGGTTCAGGTTATGTGAGTTAAACAACTCCCCGTGTTCATGGAGCATCTTGAATTTCATGCCAGTGACTCGTAGGTCGGGTTCCAAAACCCGACAAATGCCCCGATCCTTACAATATCGAACCTTCGCGATACGGCAAAACACGATGGATGGCACCCTCGTTTCTTCAAGGTTTATCCACGGGCGTCATATAATATGGATGGGGTCATTTGTCGGCTTTCGTGCCTCAAGCCGACCTACGAGAGAGTGATGTTTGCATAGCGTGGGGAATGATTCTGTCCGTCAAAACAGCGCCCCGTGTTCATGGAGCATCTTGAATTTCATGCCAGTGACTCGTAGGTCGGGTTCCAAAACCCGACAAATGCCCCGATCCTTACAATATCGAACCTTCGCGATACGGCAAAACACGATGGATGGCACCCTCGTTTCTTCAAGGTTTATCCACGGGCGTCATATAATATGGATGGGGTCATTTGTCGGCTTTCGTGCCTCAAGCCGACCTACGAGAGAGTGATGTTTGCATAGCGTGGGGAATGATTCTGTCCGTCAAAACAGCGCCCCGTGTTCGTGAAGCATCTTGAATTTTATGCCAATGACTCGTAGGTCGGGTTCCAAAACCCGACAAATGGCCCGATCATTATAATAATCGAACCTTCGTGATACGGCAAAACGCGATGGATGGTACCCTCGTTTCTTCAAGGTTTATCCACGGGCGTCATATAATATGGATGGGGTCATTTGTCGGCTTTCGTGCCTCAAGCCGACCTACGAGAGAGTGATGTTTGCATAGCGTGGGGAATGATTCTGTCCGTCAAAACAGCGCCCCGTGTTCGTGAAGCATCTTGAATTTTATGCCAATGACTCGTAGGTCGGGTTCCAAAACCCGACAAATGGCCCGATCATTATCATCATCGGCCTTCGTGATACGCAGCGCCAGATAATAACTACGCGGCTGAGGATATGCGCATTTCAACATGTAAGCCAGCTGCGGCAACCATATTAACAAGCGCATCGATACCGAATAAATTGATTTTACCACGCATGAGATCAGAAACCCTCGGCTGGGTGATTCCGAATAATTTTGCGGTTTGGGCCTGGCTTAAACCCTTGCTGGTGATATGTTCTTTCAAAGCAGACATAAGCGCCGAGCGAAGCTTCATGTTTTCGGCTTCTTCAGGAGTATCCTCAATGGCGTCCCACACACTGTTAAATTGCTCGTTTTTCATTGCCCCAGATCCTTTGTTAAATCCCGGTAGCGTTTTTCGGCTAAATTTATGTCCAGCCGGCTGGTTTTTTGTGTCTTTTTTTGAAAGCAATGCAGCACATATACCGCACTGGCAATTTTTGCGACATAAATAATTCGAAACGCCCCCGCCTCATCTCTTATCCGAATTTCCCGGACACCTTGTCCGATAATCGGCATCGGTTTCCAGTCATCAGGATCAAGATTTCGCTGGACTTGATCGAGTTGATAACCGGCTTCGCGCCTTACTGATATTGGAAAATCTCGAAGGTCGTCAAGGGCGCTGCCGATGAACACGATGGGCTTATGTTTATTCATGTCTGAATTATATAAAATATTATATATTTCATCAACCCATAAAATAAGGATGGGGTCATTTGTCGGCTTTCGTGCCTCAAGCCGACTTACGGGGGAGTGTCGCATAACCGGTGAAGACGGATTCAGCCCAATGAAAACAACACCCCGTGTTCATGAAGGATCCTGAGGCCGATGGCGATGAGGACAAGGCCGCCCAGCACTTCCGCGTAACGGCTGATCCTGGTCATGGAACCCAGCCGGGCCCCCATGTGCATACCCACCCCGGTAAACACCAGGGCCACAATGCCGATGATGACAGAGGGATAGGCGATGGGAACCTGAAGCAGGGAAAGGGTGAAGCCGATGGCCAGGGCGTCGATGCTGGTGGCCACGGAAAGAACCACAAGGCTTACGGACTTTGTGGGATCTTTGGCGTCGTCCCCGTCTTCGTCCTCGTGAAACGCCTCCACCAGCATTTTGCCGCCCACGAAAACCAGAAGGCCGAAAGCCACCCAGTGGTCAAAATCCTTGATGTACGTCAGGAGATGAACCCCTGAAAACCAGCCGATCACCGGCATCAGGGCCTGGAACAGTCCGAAATGCCAGGCCAGACGGAAGGTCTGGCGGGCGCTGACCTGCTTGAGGGTGATGCCGGTGGCGATGGCCACGGCAAAGGCGTCCATGGCAAGGGCCACGGCCATGGCCATGATGTTGAGCGTCGTCATGTTCCGGGTCCTTTCGATCAGGCGGGATTCAGCACTTTTTCAAGTCGCATCAGGTCGTTGTCCTTACCCACGGCGATCACCGTGTCACCGGCCTTGAAGACCGTTTCAAAGGAAGGGTTGAATTCCATGTCGCCGTCGGCTTTTTTGATGGCAATGATGATCAGGTTGTATTTCTGGCGGATTCCCGTGTCTTTCAGCATGATGTTCACCAGGGCGGATTTTTCCGTGACCGGCAGTTCTTCCATCTGGATGTCCTTGTCTTTCCGGGTCACGGCCAGATCGAGGAAGTTGGTCACCGTGGGCCGCAGAATTTTCTGGGCCATGCTTGCCGCACCCATGTCGTAAGGGGATTCCACAAGATTCGCTCCGGCGGCCCGGAGTTTGGATTCCGTTTCCTTGTAACTTGACCGGGCCATGATGAGAATATCGGGGTTCAGCTGACGTGCGGTCAAAACCAGAAACACGTTGTCCGTGTCCGTGGCGAGAGCTGCAACCAGGCACTTGGCCCTGTCGATGCCCGCCCGGACAAGGCAGTGTTCCGACGACGCGTCACCGATGATGTACAGCCGTTTTTCATCTTCCAGCACAGGAATCATGGATTCGTTTTTTTCAATGACCACGAAGTCCACCTTCTTGTGGAGTGTCAGCTGGTGGCAGAGAACCTTGCCGATCCTGCCGTATCCGCAGATGATGTAATGATCTTTCAGGCGATTCATTTGTCTATCCAACTTTCTTCTCCCCAGAATGATTCGTAAGCGTCCTTCCACCATGAACTGAACAATGGCGCCCACCACGTAAATAAAAAAACCGCCGCCCACGAAAATCAGTCCGATGGTGAAAATCTGACCCGTTTTCCCCATGGGGTGAACCACGCCGAACCCCACAGTGGTCAGCGTGATGACGGTCATGAACAGGGCGTCCATGAGATCCCAGCCTTCGATAAGGATGTAACCCAGCGATCCCAGGGTGATGATCAGGGTGAGGGCGGTGAGGGAAATGATAAACTGTCGTGTTCCGGTCAAGAGAGCGGTCCTTGATGATCATGTAACGGGTGACTGTTTGTAAAAAATAAAGGCATTCTACTAAAAAAACAGGATTTTTCAAATGCAAAGTGTTATATAGGCGCAAGTGTTCCACGCGACAAATCCAAGCGGAAGCCCATACAGGAAGCGGATTCATGAATATTGCCGAGAAAAAATACAAGCGGTTGCGGGAGGATATGGTTGAAAACCAGATCCGAAGCCGCGGTATCACAGACCCGGCCGTACTGAACGCCATGCTCATTGTTCCACGGCATCTTTTCGTTATCGAAGCCATGATGGATCAGGCCTACATGGATTATCCCCTTCCCATCGGCGAACAGCAGACCATTTCCCAGCCCTTCATCGTGGCGGAAATGACCCAGGCTCTTCAGCTCAGAAAGGAAGACCGCGTCCTTGAAATCGGGACGGGTTCCGGCTACCAGGCCGCAGTCCTTTCCGAAATTGTGAGCCGTGTCTACACCATCGAACGCAAGCATTCCCTTTTCGTCCGCACCCGGAAACTCTTCGACGACCTCAAATACTTCAACATCGTGACCCGGTTCAAAGACGGCACCACCGGATGGAAGGAAGAAGCCCCCTTCGATGCCGTCATCGTCACCGCCGGCGCTCCGGACATTCCCCTTACCCTGGCCGATCAACTGGCCCTGGGCGGCCGCATGGTCATTCCCGTGGGGGACCAGCACACCCAGGATCTGATCCGCATCACCCGGACATCCGGCGGTTTTCAGAAAGAAAATCTCGGGCGCTGCCGGTTTGTGAAGCTGATCGGGGAACAGGGTTGGAATGATGAGGTGTGAATGAAATTACAAAAAAAATAATGAACGGTGAATGATCGAGCGGAGTGTTCCGAAACTTGCACGGACACCGCAGCGGCGAAGGCTTTTTGAACGTCCAACATCGAACGCCGAACATTGATGGACTCGTAAAAAGTCGCCCGATGGCTATGGAAAAAGGCCCAGAGGCAAG
>DYJE01000046.1 GCA_020723285.1 Desulforapulum autotrophicum
TTATTTATATATTAAATTATCGCGGGTTTGAAATTCATAGTGCGGAAAGTGAGGTGTATAGCTGGCCAAGACTGCCCGCTTCCCCCAGGATAATAACTGTTCCTGGCGTGCTGCATTTAAAGGACTCAAGCTGACATAAACTACCATTTTCAATGGGTAATTGCCCCGTTCTGCAATATGCAGCAACTGATCGAGAAGCTAAATCGGCAGCCTCAACTGCAGGTAATCTCTTTTCTGCCCAAAAGTGGGTAAAAATTGCACTGAATACATCTCCAGTCCCTATCTTAAAAACTCGTGATGATCTATATGCAGGGATTGATGTGGAGAGCCCAGAACGCTCATAGACCATAGCGCCCCGTATCCCACGCTTTACAACAACGACAGTTGCATTTTGTTTTTCAATTATTTGCTGAGCAGCCCGTTTGAGATCGTCCAGCCCGGTAGAAGACCGAAGTTCAAGCTCATTTAGAACTATTGCCAGAAAATTTGCACGAGAACCATTCGCACCAAATGGGACTGGATTCCGCCATGTTTGTGGATCATAAACAGCGTAGTCAGCATCAACTAAAGCCTCCCCTTCTATAAACCCAAAGCGCAAAATAGCGTCACCTTGAACAGTAATTGGAGGTTGAAGAACAATTTCAGGAGGCGTCGGATAAATATATGGACGAGACAGGGGGTGAAAATAGGAAAAGACAATTCCGGTCTGTCTTTGATTGAGTTTGAGTTCGATCCCTTGCTCCTTCAAGGCAACTAACACATCATTATAATAGTCGTCTGTATATGTGTGAAGAGAACTTCCTGGTGATAGGGAGCAAACTGCTACCACCGCACGCGCACCAGAGCCGAACATAGCATTCCACTTAGGCCTGCAACATTGTTCTCGATAAAGACCACCCGCGATTTGCATAAATTGAACCCCAATAAGTAATTTACATTTTATGGTTTTTTAATACGGGGAAAAAAATTTCCTGAAAACCGACTTTTTCAACAGCTTCAAAGCGTGCTTTTAAGTTCGGTGTTAGCCGCCTCCTGCAAGAAATGTTAACCTATTTTTTCTTTTTGGTATTATCGTCTTCTTCCTTTTGTTTATGAGTAGTGACCCAAAGACTATTCTCACGTGATATCATCGATTCTACACGTTCTACGAAGAGTGCCTCAGCATCATCTGTATTTGCATAATCATCAAGCTTAGCATCATAAAAATACTTCTCTTTTTTTAGGGTTTCAGAAACGGTTCTGTAGTTGACCCAGTTTTCTTGAAATTTGAAAGATTTTAATGCTGCCGTTCCGATAGCCAAAAGAATTGAAACCGTTATAGTAAACCATTTGTATTCCTTTGGAATGGCGGCTACCATTACAGGAATGGACGCAGATAGCACTATAACTACCCACTGGAATACTTGATACCATCTCATATTTTTAGTGGCACTATCGCTATACCAATTGATTTGGTCGTTATAACGATTAGTAAGATACTCATCGAATTTTGTTTTTTCCATATGATTATCTCGTAATTCTCCTGATAGAACTGACTATATTTGATGTGTTCCAACCCACAATTTCGTCTGCGGCAATAGTGACAGCAGAGGGCATAACTTGTAAAGCCCATGGCCTTACTCCAAGTAAGGGTAACCCCAACGAACGTGTCGCCAGCCGCAAATTGCAATAATTATGCTGGTAGTAAAACTTTAGGCCAATGTTTTCATTGAGTCCGTTAGTTGAAAGAGATGATTCAAGCGCGTATTTGAAAGATGCTTAATACCCATTACAAGCCTATCAATATCATTTCTAAAATCTGGGTCAGGTCGCACATGTACTCCATTTTTCCTTGATAATAATTTAATTTCATTTGGAAGCTCATTTTCTATGGGCATAGTAGCGTTACCGACTATCACAGGGATTATATGTGTATTTTGCCGTATAGCGGATTCAATTTCAAGAAACACAAAATCTACGCATTCCTTTTTTGATACTTCTTTATGGTGAAATGAATTAACCCATCTTGGCCCAATAACAACTAATAATACATCAGAATTGTATATTGATTGATCAATAAATTCATGAAAATCTCCACCTATAGGTATTGCATTGACATCCATAAAAATATTTTTTTCGTTAAAAATTGATGCAAGTCTATCATATATTCTACCTACAACATCAGCGCTATCATTTCGTCTATATGAAATAAAAATGCGTTTCGGAAGCTCTGTCGGGTTTATATAATAATTATTAACGTATCTACAAAATTTTCCGAAATCATCAAACCAAAATTCTTCTTTGTTATCTTTTGTTAAAAATATTCTAATATTGTTTTCAAAACCATCCCAACTCCATGCTTCCCAAATTTCAGATACACCTATAGAATAAGGACCCCATACACCTTTTAATTGACCCCAATTATTTTTAATAAATATGTCGTTAGCAATTTTTTTGACTTCTTTCTTATTATACATTTTTCACCTTGTTGTTCCCTTTATGCGACATCAAACCAACGACGAAAAGCACCCTAGCTAATACCCGAATTTGAGTTAATAGTTATAAATGCGATTAATATACCTACTTTTTTTATCATGCCATAAATTTAAAAATCCAGTGAGCTTTTTGCTACCTTTGGAACCACGGCAACAATTCGTTGAATATACTGCACTACGAATTCATAGCACAATGAAAACATGTGTCATATGATCAAATAAATCGCGATTTCGCAAAAATAATGGCAACCTTACGATCATCCGGAATATTTTTCATTTCCCCCCCTGTGAGCCGATACCCCTACCCTGCCCCATCAAAGATCATTTTTTAAATATTGATATAAAGTTTCGCGGCTGATGCCATAATCACGGGCGATTTTCGCTTTGGGTTCACCGTTCGCGACTCGTTGTTTTAATTCAGATTGGAGTTCATTTGTTAACGATTTTTTTCGCCCTTTGTATACGCCACGCTTTTTGGCCAGCTCAATACCCTCTAACTGACGTTCTTTGATTAAAGAACGCTCAAATTCAGCGAATGCGCCCATCACTGAAAGCATAAAATTTGCCATGGGTGATTCTTCACCAGTGAAAGTAAGCCCCTCTTTTACAAATTCAATTTTAACGCCTCTCGTGGTTAAATTTTGGACCAAGCGGCGAAGGTCATCCAGATTTCGAGCCAAACGATCCATGCTGTGAACGACAACCGAGTCGCCTTCACGAACAAAAGAAAGAAGAGCATCAAGTTCCGGACGATGGGTATCTTTGCCAGAAGCTTTATCAATAAAAATTTTGTTGACCTTAATATTTTCGATTTGTCGTTCCGGATTCTGATCGTAGCTGCTGACCCTGACATATCCGATTCGTTGACCTACCAAAATACACCTCCTGACCATAATGTGTCAGGCTGAACTCTAAGACCATTTGAATTGAATGTCAATAATAATACATTTTGACCCTATTCTGACACACTGTATGGAATAAACCTGACGTCCGGTTAGGGTATACATAATACTGACAAATATGATATTAATTTTGTGAGCATTATATTAATGGTCAATTCGATGTTTGCCGGTGATCTGTTCTTCATACTGAAAGTGGTGTCAGTGAGGCGGAATTAAAGTTGCATTTATGTGGGCCTGTTGACTTATAATGTGGTCTCGTTTGAATTAATTGTGGTTCCATTGGCCCAGAATGTGATTCTGACCTCAATTATAATTGCAAATAATGTGGACCGTAATCAGCGATGAATGCGAGTCATGTATGGTTATGTTTGCTATCCGCTACAGATAGGCCACGAAAAAAAGATTCTCAATCCAATAAAAATATCGCTTAGATTATTTGAAATAATTCTAAAGGTTGGAAATGCGGTTGGAAACACAATTTTTAGTCATAAAAAAAGGCTTAGCTTTTTCAAGCTAAACCCTTGATTTTCTTGTGGAGGCGGCTTCCAGATTTGAACTGGAGAATAACGGCTTTGCAGGCCGTCGCCTTACCACTTGGCCAAGCCGCCAAAAAAAAATGGAGCGGGAAACGGGACTTGAACCCGCGACGTCAACCTTGGCAAGGTTGCACTCTACCACTGAGTTATTCCCGCTCAATGACGGGACTATATCTACATTCTCGGCCCTGCTTTGTCAACAGAAAATTTTATTAAAAAACATGTTTTCTTCGAATAACGATTCCCGTGGGGAAGCCGGCGGATTGGGCATCTCCGTCATTTGCTTTCAGTGTTCAGCCCATGACGAACAGATGGTGTGACAACGTTTTGCCAAGGGATCTCTTTCAGCTGACATTGTGGAACATAAGACAGGATGTGAATGCCCTCGCCATCCGGGAATCCATAGCCGTCACGTGGGGAGTGCCATTCCGATTTCAAGGGCTCGGGCGTTCACGGTATGGTCTGCATGCGGAAATCGTTTCAGCAGGGTGTTCAGGACAGACTGGGGTTTCACGATGCCGGCAAGAGAAAGAACAGTTCCGAGAGCAGCAATGTTGTAGGCTTTATCACTTCCCGTGGCATTTACCAGCGCTTGAAGAAGAGGCAGTTCAACCTGCCGGCAGTCCATGCTGCGGAGAACAGTGACATAACGGGTGTCCGTGATGATCAGACCTCCGGGACGGACCATGTCGTGATATTTCATGTAAGCCTCCTGGGTCAGACACACCAGGATGTTGGCCTGGATCACTTTGGGGAAAAATATCTCGGAATCGGAAACAATCACGTCGCAGCGTGTGGCACCTCCCCGGGCTTCAGGCCCGTAAGACTGGGTCTGGGTGGCGTTCTTGTTTTCATAAAGAACCGCCGCCTCGGCAAGAACGATGCCTGCGGTAATCACGCCCTGGCCCCCTGAACCTGAAAAAACAAGCCGCACCCTGTCCATCATGTTTCCCCTTTCATGGCTGACGCAATGATCCGCTCATACTCCTGACAGTATTCAGGTCGGTTTTCGTTCACGAACACGCCCCTAAGGACCTTATCTTCCGAATATCCTTCCGGTATTTTTCCAAGGGATTTGGTGTTTTTCCTGAAATTTTCCATCATATCCACCGCCGATTCCATGCCGTTGTGCTTTCCGAAATACGTGGGGCACTGGCTCAGGATTTCAACCACAGAAAAACCTCTGTGAGAGATGGCCTGCTTTAAGAGATCGATCATTTCCGTCACATGATACGTGGTGGATCTGGCCACAAAACCAGCTCCGGCTGCCTTCGCAAGAGACACCACGTCGAAAGCCGGATCTATATTCCCGAACGGCGCGGTGGACGCCTGGGTTCCACTGCCGGACAAGGGAGAAAACTGGCCGCCGGTCATGCCGTAAATCCGATTGTTCATGACAATGGCTGTGATGTCCATGTTTCTTCTCGCCGCGTGGATAAAGTGATTCCCGCCGATGGACAGGGCGTCACCATCGCCCATGGGTACGATCACACGGAGTTCGGGACGGCTGAGTTTCACTCCGGCGGCAAAGGCCAGAGCTCTCCCATGAAGGGTATGGAGGGTGTGAACGTCCACATAACCCGTGATTCGTGATGAACATCCGATACCCGACACCATCACGATGTCGTTTTTCGGAATGGCCATATGGTCGATGGCTCGAATCAGACCGTTCATGACAATGCCGTGGCCGCAGCCTGGACACCAGAGATGGGGAAAGAAGCGCTGCCTGATGTAATCCCTCACCGCCATGTCACACCCCCTTCCCCTGAATCAGCCGCAGGATGCTCTGGATGTCTGAAGGCGTTATCAAGACGCCGTCCACACGGTTCGCCAGCATCACCCGATCCGGATGTCTGACCGCCCGTTTCACCTGAAGAAGCATTTGACCCAGATTCATTTCCACCACGACGATGAGCCGTGCATTCTCGCATTTCTCAGCCACCAGGGAATATGGAAAAGGCCACAGAGTCTGGAGCTCAAGAAGACCGATCCGCTCACCCCTCGCCCTCCTGTGGTTCACCACATGAAGGGCCGAACGGGCGGAAGACCCGTAAGATATCATCACGGTCCTGGCGTCTTCGAGATGATATTCCTTCACTCGGGAGATCTCCATGGCATGATGGCGGATCTTATCTGTGAGATGCCGGATGAGACCATGGACCACTTTGGGGTTGGTGCTGGGGAATCCCCACATGTCATGATAGAGACCGGTGACATTGTACCGGTGTTCGCCACCAAAATCACTCATGGGCAGCCGACCGTCTTCCCGTGGAAGATACGGGTGGTAATCCACGCCCGCTTTCACTGAAGTCCGAAGGCGATCAATCACCGGAATCTGATTTTTTTCCGGAATCATGACCCGTTCACGCATATGCCCCACCACCTCGTCCAGCAGCAGGATCACCGGTGTTCTGTATGTTTCGGCAAGATTGAAAGCCTCCACGGTCACACTGAAAAGGTCCTGATGACCGGACGCGGTGAGCACGATCATGGCGTGGTCTCCATGGGTGCCCCAGCGGGCCTGCATCACATCCCCCTGAGCCGGTCCGGTGGGAAGGCCGGTGGATGGTCCGCCCCTCTGGACATTCACGAGGACCATCGGGATTTCCGCCATGACAGCGAATCCCAGCCCTTCCTGCATCAGGGAAAAACCCGGACCGCTGGTGGCGGTCATGACTTTGTGGCCGGTGAGAGACGCCCCGACAATGGCGCAAACCGAAGCGATTTCGTCTTCCATCTGGATGTATTTGCCACCGATGGACGGAAGACGCCTCGCAAGATGCTCAGCGATTTCCGTCGAAGGTGTGATGGGGTATCCGGCAAAAAAATCGAGTCCGGCGTAAAGCGCCGCTTCCACACAGACTTCATTCCCCTGCATAAACGCCAGTGATTCCGTCATGATGACACCTCATCCGTGCTCTCATCGTCTGAAATCACCTCAATGGCAAGGTCAGGGCACCTCAGTTCACACATCATACAGCAGATGCACAGTTCGGGATACCTGGCGTTTGCCTTGTCATTTTCGTCCATTTCCAGAACCTTGCCGGGACAGAAATGAACGCAGATACCACACCCTTTGCACCAGGCTTTGTTGATCCGTATGTCCTTCAAGATTTTCTTCATCTTCACCATTCCACTTCTTTTATATGAAAACGACGTGGTGAGAGACGCGTCATCTTTCATCGTTCTTTATGGGCACCCACGCCAGAAATACGCCCCGCGGCCGTTATTTAAACTGCTCTTCTTCCGTGGAACCTGTTAGGGCTTCCACGGAACTCTGACCCTGGCTGATGCTGTACATCACGCGGTCAAAGTACCCGGTGCCCACGAATTTCTGGTGACTGGTGGCCATATAACCTTCGGAACGTTCGTGTTTGAATTCCTCTTCCTGAAATTTGGAATAGGCAGCCATGCCTTCGGTTTTGTAACTGTGGGCCAGGTCGAACATGCCGAGGTTCAAGGTATGGAATCCCGCCAAGGTCACGAACTGGAACTTGTACCCCATGGCGGCCAGCTCCTTCTGGAATTTCTTGATGGTGGCGTCATCGAGATTTGCGCGCCAGTTAAACGAGGGAGAACAGTTGTAAGACAG
Source organism: Desulforapulum autotrophicum (assembly GCA_020723285.1). Taxonomy (GTDB): domain Bacteria; phylum Desulfobacterota; class Desulfobacteria; order Desulfobacterales; family Desulfolunaceae; genus DYJE01. Next base: position 7,505 of record DYJE01000046.1, read on the forward strand.
CATCTTGTCGGGATAATGACGTTTGATGCCTTCGGCGAATTTCTTGGCCTGGTCGAGATCGGGTTTCGATGTTTCACACCAGACCATATCCGCATACGGGGCGTAAGCCACGCCACGGGCAATGGCCGCTTCAATACCGCCTTTGAACAGATGAAATCCTTCCGGTGTTCTCGGGGCGTCGATGACAAAAGGTCTGTCACGTTCGTCGATGTCGCTGGTCAGGAGTTTGGCCGCATCGGCGTCGGTCCTTGCGATAAGGATTGTCGGAACGTCACAGATATCTGCCGCCAGCCTCGCAGCCACCAGCTTGGTGATGAATTCGCTGGTGGGAACGAGCACCTTTCCACCCATGTGGCCACATTTTTTGGCCGAGGCCAGCTGATCTTCATAGTGAACTCCGGCGGCACCGGCATCGATCATGGCCTTCATCAGCTCGAAGGCGTTCAGCGGACCGCCGAACCCGGCTTCCGCATCAGCCACGATGGGAGCGTACCAGTATGGTCCACGTTTCCGGCAATCCAGAACCTGGATCTGATCGGCCCGCCTCAGCGCGTTGTTTATTTTTCTCACCACGTTGGGGACACTGTTGGACGGGTAAAGGCTCTGATCCGGGTACATTTCTCCGGCAAGATTGTTGTCCGCAGCAACCTGCCATCCACTCAGATAGATGGCTTTGAGGCCCGCCTCAACCTGCTGGACAGCCTGGTTGCCCGTCAGCGCGCCAAGGGCCGCGATGAATTCCTCGGTTTTCAGCAGACGCCACAAACGTTTGGCCCCTACCCTTGCAAAGGTATAGTCTATTTTAAGCGTTCCTCTCAAATTCAGGACCTCACCCGCTTTGTACGGCCTCAGAACGCCCTGCCACCGTGGGTCTTTTTCCCATTGTTCTTCCAGCTCATCGATTTCAGCAAAGTCAATGTAATGACAGGTGAGTTTCTTTTCTATTTCAATGGCTTTTTCTTCGATCGTCTTCATGAGACCCCCTTTAAATGGGTGTTTTATTGGTATTCAGTGTTTACATCACGCCAGACGTTCATACGCCCGAAGCGTCAGAAAGTCAGCCAGTTCATCGCTCAGAACGATGTCATTCAGCATATTCGCCGCATCGTCAAAGCAACCTTTCGCATATTGTTCTTTCCCGAGTGTGTCCATGAGTTTACCGCATTCTTCCTCAAGCATCGCTTTAAACATGATTTCATCAACATCCCTTCCATCCAACAGTCTTGCCTGATCATGATGAACCCACTGCCAGAGCTGAACACGTGAAATCTCAGCCGTTGCCGCATCCTCCATGAGATGGTTGATGGGAACGCATCCGTTTCCGGAAAGCCAGGCCGCGAGATACTGAAGCCCGACGCTGATGTTGTTCCGAACCCCTTTTTCTGTGATTTCACCTTCAGGCAAACTCAGAAGGTCATAAGCTGTCACATCCACATCCTCACGTTTCCGATGGATCTGGTTCGCTTCCGGCATCAGACGGTCGAACACCTCAAGAGCAAGGTTCACAAGACCTGGGTGGGCCACCCAGGTTCCGTCATGTCCGTCTTCGGCTTCCCGTGTTTTATCCTCCCTGACTTTAGACATGGCCGACTCGTGGGCCACAGAATCGTCCTTGATGGGAATCTGCGCCGCCATACCGCCGATGGCGTGTGCGTTGCGTCGGTGACAGGTTCTGATGGACAAAAGGGAGTAAGACCGCATGCAATGCCGAGTCATGGTGATCTCTGAACGGTCAGGGAAAAGATATCCGGGAAAGGTCCTGAATTTTTTGATAAAGCTGAAAATATAATCCCATCGGCCACAATTCAGCCCTGCCGCGTGGTCTTTCAGTTCGTAGAGGATTTCATCCATTTCAAAGGCCGCGAGAATGGTTTCGATGAGAACTGTGGCCTTGATGGTTTTCTGGGGAATCTCGAGATCGTTCTGGGCTTTGACAAACACATCGTTCCAGAACCTTGCCTCCAGATGGCTTTCCATTTTAGGCAGATAAAAATAAGGGCCCGATCCTTTACTGATCAGTTTTTTGGCATTGTGGAAAAAAAACAGCCCGAAATCAAACAGGCTGGCCGCAACAGGACATCCGTCCACCGTCACATGTTTTTCGACAAGATGAAGCCCCCTGGGCCGGACGATAAGTGTTGCCGTTACCGGGTTCAAACAGTATTCCCGGCCATCCACGTTCAAGCTGATCGTCCCGTCCACAGCATCAGCAAGATTGATCTGTCCGTTTAATGTCCCGTCCCATGTGGGGCAGTGGGAATCTTCGAAATCCGCCATAAACGTTTTTGCACCTGAGTTGAGGGCGTTGATCACCATTTTTCTGTCCACCGGCCCGGTTATCTCGACCCTTCGGTCCTGAAGGTCAGAGGGGACTGGCGCTATGGTCCAGTTTCCGTTTCTGATCTCTTCAGTATCCGGAAGAAAATCCGGAAACATCCCCATGTCAATTTCTTTCTGGGTCTCAACCCGCTGGTCAAGAAGTTCCTGACGTCTCCCTTCAAAGGACCGGGCAAGACCGGAAATAAAATCAAGGGCTTCCGGGGTCAGTATACGTTTAAACTCCGGTGTCACCGGAGCAAGGATGTTTATTCCGTTTTTACCATCATATGATTGATTCATAACCGTGGTCCTGTCGTTTTGATTTATCCGTGTTGTTGATTCCTGATTATCCTGGTGTGATGATTGCACTAACCGTACCTGAAAAGATAACAATGTTTGTTTATTAAATATAGCAAGTTACAAACCTGGCTGTCAACGCGGGTTTCACCATGAAACACATTGTATCGTTTTTTTATGATACACCATCGTTTGTTTCATGATAAAAAATGATTGTCATTTTATCGTCTTGAACAGCCACCCATCCAGATTGACAAGGATCCGTCCATGGACAGAATCACAGAAAAAAATGCGGCACGGCATGCGGCAGGGATTATTCTTGAGTCCTTTGAAGAGTATAAAACACGGTTCAGTGAAATAACTGTCAGGGCGGAAGCCCGCTTCATCACACGTGATTTTCATGGTGGGCGAAAGGATGCCCTTGAACGACTTGACCTTTATGCAGCAATCGTCAGTCAGACTGTCATGAAGGTTCAGGAGTCCGTAGGACCTTATCTTGATCAGCACAAAAACGGAGCGACCCTCAAACGGATTTTCGGTGAAATGGTCGCATTACGGGAAGATACGGAACTTGCCGAAACATTTTTCAACTCCATCGCCAGAAAAATCTTTTCCATCGTCGGTATGATCCCATCCATCGAATTCACCACACCGGATTTCAAAATTCCCATGATCCAGGAAAGAACCTGTTATATCTGCCGGTCGTTCCTTGTTCCTGAGAATGACATCACTGTAAGCGGTATGATGGAAAAAGTTCTTGAAGCATTCAGGGAAAAGCTGAATCTCCAGGATATTCATACCGATGCCGCAAAGATCGCGGGGGTCATTGAAAAACATCTGACCCGGCTTTATGGATTGAGCCGGATCGATTACATCGAAGTCATCGAATCGGTGTTTTATCGCCAGAAAGCGGCGTACATCATCGGACGTATTCGAACCAACATGAGAATCTCCCCTTTGATCATCGCTTTTCTTAATGGGAAGGAAGGGGTTCGGGCAGACGCGGTTCTGCTGACGGATCGCTCGTCCAGCACCATCTTCAGTTTCACCCGGTCCTATTTCCATGTGATGGTCCAGCGCCCATCGGAAATGATCAATTTTCTTAAAAGCATTCTTCCCAACAAACGGGTGTCCGAGCTTTACACCGCCATCGGTTTTCACAAACACGGAAAATCAGAACTGTTCAGGGAACTGACACGAAGTCTCGCCATTTCCAATGACCGGTTTGAAATCGCGCCGGGTGAAAAAGGCATGGTGATGCTCGTGTTCACACTTCCCTCTTTCGATGTGGTCTTCAAGATCATCAAGGATCATTTCGAATACCCGAAAAAAACCCACCGTCAGGCGGTTCGCGACTGTTACAGACTTGTGTTTCGCCATAACCGCGTGGGACGCCTGGTGGACGCCCAGGTGTTCGAACGTCTTGAATTTGAAAAAAGACGTTTTTCGGACGCCCTTCTTGAAGAATTCAGACTTCACGCCAGGGAAACCGTCACCATCACCGAAAACCGTGTGACGATTCTCCATCTTTTCACGGAACGCCGAATCAGACCCCTGGATCTCTATATCAAAGAGGAAAGCGAACCGTTCGCCATGGACGCCATCGTGGATTACGGAAACGCCATCAAGGAACTGGCGGCCTGCAATATCTTTCCGGGCGATCTTTTTCTGAAGAATTTCGGTGTCACCCGCCACCGCCGCGTGGTCTTTTACGACTACGATGAAATAGCCCTTGTAACAGACTGTAATTTCAGACGAATTCCAAAATCTCGACGATACGATGACGAGTTGTCTTCAGAACCCTGGTATTTCGTCGGCGAACATGATATTTTTCCTGAAGAATTCAAGACGTTCATCCATCTTCCCGGTCCGATGAAACAGGCTTTCGAAAAGGCCCACGGCGATCTTTACACCGTGGAATTCTGGCAGACCATGCAGGCCAGGATCAAGACCGGCGAAGTCATGCATATCTTTCCTTACGAAAAGCACAAACGGTTCAAATATCATTCTGACTGAAGGAGCGCTTCTATGAAAAACGTCACCCAGAAACTCATCGAAAGCCATCTCGTGGACGGTGTCATGGAACCGGGGGCTGAGATCGGAATCCGTATCGATCAGACCCTTACTCAGGACGCCACAGGCACCATGGTCATGCTCGAATTCGAAGCCATGGGGGTGCCACGGATTCAAACGGAACTGTCTGCCCAGTATGTGGACCATAATCTGCTTCAGATCGATTTCAAAAACGCCGACGATCATATCTTCCTCCGTGATGCATGCCGAAAATTCGGGCTCTGGTACAGCAGGCCCGGAAATGGCATCAGTCATCCGGTCCACATGGAACGGTTCGGAGTTCCCGGAAAAGTTCTTCTGGGTTCGGACAGCCACACCCCGTCAGCCGGGGCATTGGGTATGCTGGCCATCGGGGCCGGAGGGCTCGACGTGGCCATGGCCATGGCCGGCGAACCCTTTTATTTCAAGATGCCTGAAATCTGGGGCATAAAACTCATCAACACCCTGCCGGACTGGACAAGCGCCAAAGACGTGATCCTTGAAATGCTGAAACGCCACGGCGTAGACGGCGGATTCGGAAGAATCATTGAATACTACGGGCCGGGAGTCGCATCACTGTCAGCGATGGACCGGCTTGTCATCGCCAACATGGGTGCGGAACTCGGGGCCACCACCAGTGTTTTCCCTTCGGATGACACAGTCCGCCAGTTTCTGAAAAGCCAGAACCGCGAGTCCTGCTGGACGGAAATCAAGGCCGACGAAGGTTCGCCTTACGATCTTCACGATGAAATCGATCTCGCGAAAATCGTTCCCCTCATTGCCTGTCCCGGCAGCCCGGGGAATGTGGTCCCCGTCTCCGAGGTCGCGGGTAAAAAAATATACCAGTCTTATATTGGGTCATCAGCCAATCCGGGTTTGCGAGACTTTGCCATCGTGGCCCTGATCATGGAAGGGAAAACCGTTCATACGGACGTTTCCCTGGACATCAACCCGTCTACACGCCAGGTCATCGAAAATCTCATCCATGGCGGATATATGGAAATGCTGGTTCAGACAGGAGCAAGGATTCACCAGGCCGGGTGCAACGGATGCATCGGCATGGGACAGGCTCCGGCCACGGGCAAGATAAGTCTCCGCACTGTTCCTCGCAATTTCCCCGGAAGATCCGGAACCATCGGTGATCAGGTTTACCTGTGCAGCCCTGAAACAGCCGCAGCTTCGGCATTGACAGGCGTCATCACTGATCCGCGGACATTGGACGTGCCCTACCCTCGTTTCAGGGAGCCCGATTTGCTGAAACAAAACACGGCCATGCTCATCGCCCCGGACACGGACGGTATGTCCATCGACATCGAAAAAGGTCCGAACATTAAACCCCTTCCGGACAGCCCTCCCTTGCCGGACATGCTTGAAGCACAGGTGCTTCTCAAAATGGGGGACAATATCTCAACGGATGAAATCATGCCGGCAGGCGCTCATATTCTGGCGTTTCGAAGCAATATTCCTGAAATCAGCAAATATTCCTTTTCCCGTGTTGATGCTGAATTCTACGAAAAGGCCCTCGGCCTCGAAAATTCGGGATTCATGGTGGTCTGCGGAGACAACTACGGCCAGGGATCCAGCCGTGAGCACGCGGTTCTTGGGCCTCGTTATCTTGGTTTGAAAGCTGTCATCGCCAAGAGCTTTGCCCGGATACACTGGCAGAACCTGGTTAACTTCGGCATTCTCCCCCTTTCCTTTGCCAATCCTGAGGATTATGAATCCGTTGAGTCAGGAGATGTGCTGAGCCTGCCATCCTTGAGGGACACCCTTCCCTTATCCGGTACTCTTGTCATCGACAACACAAGCCGGGGAACAAGTTTTGAAGTGAAGCACACCCTGAGCTGCCGTCAGGTGGAGATGATTCTTGCGGGAGGTCAGATCGCGTACATCAAAAACAAATATCAAAAATAAATTAGAATCATTATGGAATCTTAACCGAAGGAAACAGGTCCGGATTGGTGTGGGGCAGAAATTTGGCCCCACTGAACCGGTTCATGAATCCCTGGTCCACATTGAGTTCCACATAGGTGATACTGTCCCTTAGACTGTCCACTTCAGCGATAAGATCCCTGTCCGCAAGAACCATGGCCGCCCCGCCAAGAGAGCTGTTTCCAAGGGTTTTATACGTCTCAAGAGGCAGATCGGGGATCATGCCGATGGTGATGGCGGATTTGGGGTCAATGTAGGAGCCGAAAGTCCCGGCCACATAAAAAATTGAAAGATCGAAAAGGCTGAGACCCACGTTAAGGCAGAGAGTTTCGAGAATGGTGAACATGGCGGCCTTGGATCGTATCAGGCTATCCAGGCTTGCCTGGCTGATGGCAATGTCCTCTCCGGTTCCTGAACTTTCCGCGTCGACAATGATCAGATGATTCATATCATCCATGACTTTCACCTTCACTTTGCCGTTATCTCTGACGATTCTTCCACGGATATCGATGGCACCTGTCATGAAAAGCATGGCGGCCAGATCGATAAATCCGGACCCGCAGATCCCCACGGGCATTTTTTCATCAAGAGTATGAATCGTCAGCCTTCCATGGTCGTCAAGCCCCACTCTGTCTATGGCTCCAGGCCCCGCCATCATCCCGATGGATGAGACCCCTCCCTCAAGTGCCGGTCCTGCCGCTCCTGCGCAGGCCACAAGAAAATCGCTGTTTCCAAGAACCACTTCTGCATTGGTCCCCACATCCACAAGAATGGAGAGTTCCTGATTACGATGGATTTTTGAAAAAACGATCCCGGCAAGGAGGTCTCCTCCGAAATAGCTTCCGATGTTGGGAAACACATACAGACGGGCCTCGTCATGAACTTTCAGTCCCAACTCGGATGCTTTGAACACACCGGGTTTGTTCACCGCCGGGATATACGGCTCCCGGATGATGTTTCTGGGTTCTATGCCAAGAAACAGATGGGTCATGGCGGTGTTTCCGGCCACGGCCATCAGCTGGATGTCATGGGGCCGAAACCCGGCATCGGCTGTGATCCTTACAATATGCTCGTTAAATCCGTTGACGATCAGTGCCTGAATGTCTGAAAGCCCGCCCTGTCTTTCCGTGTAATGAATCCGGGTGAGAATGTCCGGCCCGATCACGATCTGGGGGTTGTCAAAGGACAGTTCACCATAAGACTGTCCCTCTTCGATGTCCATAAGCCTGAACACCACCCGGGTCGTTCCAAGATCCACAGCAAGACCGAGGAGAGGATGATGATCCGTATGGGCCTTGACACTGACGAGGACCCAGTTCGCCTCCTCCTTAAAAACGACACAGGTCACATGGTAGCCTGATGAGCGCAATACAGAAGGAAGCTGCCGTAAAAGAGGAAGTCCGATTCTGACCGATCCGCCGCCTAACCGTGAGGCGAGTGCCAAAGCCAGCCGCTGGGCATCGGCCGTGTTATCCTTCAACTCTGGAGGGTTGATCTTGATAGTCAAGGACCATCTGCGGTGTGATTCATGGTCTTTGGGGGGCATGTCAGGTTTATCAGAATTCATAGTCAGTTCAGGATGGGAAGGGTTCAACGGTGTGCCTGCATTCCAGGTAACCGAAAGGGTCCACCAGTCGGGCCTGATACGTCACGGCCAGAATGCTCCACTTCAGCATGTCTTTGGGATAATCAAGGGGTAGATACACCATGGAGACATGAAGATGTCCGGGAATGGACAGATTTCTGCCACGAATGTCAGCCACCGTCGCAAGGATATCTCCTTTTTTAAGGATGGTTTCCTCAACCAGACCGTCCACAGGCATGGAGTGGGCGTAAACGGAATGAAGATACAAGCCGTTTTTGTCCACCACATCATGCCGGACGAAAATGGATTTCCCGAGAAAATCGTCATCGCTCACGTCAAAAACCACACCGTCCCCCATCACAGGGACTCGGGTTTTCTCATCGAGACATTTCAACTCACCTTCGGTGGTTTTATAAAAACAGATATCCAGACCTTCGTGGGGATCGGGCCTTGTTCCACCTTTGCCCCACCACTTATCATCGCTGCCGAACAACATGCCGGTGTAAAAAAACCAGGATTCAAAATCGTGTATCCCGTTTTTTTCAACAAGGTCGTTAAAAAAACCATTCCCGGTCATGGCATTCATATGAATACGATTCTGTGGGCCATGAGGTTGATGTCCTGAAGGGTTCCTTTAATTTCACACCGGTCTCCCAGAAGCCCTTTCAACAGATAGCGTCCGTCGCCGACGGGGGTGATGGCCGCCACGTTTTCCATCACCAGTTCTTCTTTGTCATCTTTTTTTATATACACACTGGATTCGCACATGATCAATCCTTTCCAAACGTTATCAACACGTTGTTCACAGCTTTTCCATTTTCTCCTTGCCGTTGATCAGACACATGGGCCTGAACTTGCAATAGAGCTTGGGATCGCGGCAGGACGCGCATTGTTCGCAAACATAGCTTTTATATTTTTCACAAACAAACAATGCCGGCGTGCCCGGATGGTATCTGCATTCTTTATCCATATCGCAACAGTCATTTACGGTTATACATTCGAAAAAAACAGCTGTCCATACCTGATCGTAAGCACGAATAAAAGAGATTCAATCTTCGTTGGAATAATGACCGTCAGCAGTTGTCAAGAGACAGCCCCACCATGTAATGCCCTGAAAGGCTGTTGTTTTTGGATTTTGTGATGTGGCATATCCGGGTGTCGATATATTCCACATTCCCCAGAAGATTGACGGGATAATATTTCATCTTATAGCGTTCTCCCACTTTGATCCGCTTGAGAATATTGGAATCTTCCTTCACAAGAAGACAAAGACCCGAAGCCGACATGTCGTAAATGACGTACTGACTGACATGGTCCGCACCGTCTATCGCAATTTCCACACTGTAGTATTCTCTGATCAGTTCCCTTTTTTCAGATCTCTTGCAATTCAGGATCATCGGCTACCTCATTTGTCGTCGATCACGTGGAACCCGTACCGGCAATCATCACCAAGCCTCCTTGCAGGACCGGCCGGGGAATCCCCATTACCTGTGAGAAACAATCTGAATCATTTATCGTCACACTGCAACATAAACTTGAACATGACAATCCCATTGTAATCGCATGTATTTATGTCTAAGCACCTTCTCAACTGCAAATCAACATACCACATTTTTTTATTTTTTTGGAAAAAGAGCTATTGACTTACCGGGTTTCCTTCAATATTGTTTAAATCAAGAAATCAAGTATACACCATAAGACGACTGTTCATCCCGACACGGTTTAGTTTCTGTCTCAATATAATGCAATTGAAGTAATGTCTTAGTTCCGGCTTCTTGGAAACACAGTATTTTTGACATTTTTGGCAGACCTGTTTTGACGAGTGTTTTATATCAAATTCGCCGAGCTGTCCTTATTCGGCAAAGATATATAATTCTCTAAGGTTTCTGGTAGTTATTTTCATTGTACTCCGATTCGGACAGAGGACCAGAGATGATACCATCCGCCACGATTTACAATCCCCAGTCGGCAAAAACCCTGATCGATGAAGTGATCGAACGCTCAAATCAGAATATCTATGCGTGTTACCAGTGTCGGCGATGCGCCTCGGGCTGCACGGTGGGCGAAGAAACAGGCATCACACCCGATGTTCTGATCCGCCTCATCATCACAGGTAACAGGGAGGAAGCCCTTGACAATGCGCTGGTCTGGCAGTGCGTGTCCTGTTACACCTGCGGCACACGCTGCCCGAACAACATCCAAAGCGGCCGTGTGACGGAAACCCTCAAAAAAATGTCACGTGAAGAAGACGTGATCCCCCTTAACCCCAACATCGCATATTTTCATGACGCTTTTGTCCAGGGATGCACACGCTGGGGCCGTGTGAACGAAATGGAGTTCATGGGCTACTATGAATTGAAAAACATCGGGAAACACCTGGTTAATTTTCAATTCAAAAAAGCCTATGACGAAATCGTTCTCCAGGTCAGGCTGGGGGCCTCCATGTTCAAGCAGAAACGCCTGCACCTTAAGCTTCACACGTCGCGTGGACGTAAAGAAGTCAAACAGTTCTATAAAATGGCGCTGAAAAAGAAAGCGACTCTTAAAAACGACAAAAAAAGCGGGATCGGCTTCCGTCTTGATTAGGGCATCCGGCTAAATCTTTTATCAATAACGTGTGATTACAAGATGATAACAACATCATAAACGAGGTGCAGATGGAAGTCGCTTATTATCCCGGATGTTCTCTTCATCAATCATCCCAGTTTTATGATCTGCAGACCCGGAGGATTTTTTCTGAACTCGGCGTGACACTGACCGAAATTGATGACTGGAGCTGTTGCGGGGCCACGTCAGCCGGAAAATTCAACGACTTTCTCGCCGTGGCCCTGCCCGCGAGAAACCTGGGCATCGCAGAACAGTCCGGCTTCAAGGAAATGCTGATCCCCTGCTCCGGCTGTTATTCCAGCCATTTGATGTCTCAGACCCGGTTGAGGTCCAACAAATCTTTGATGGATGAAATCAACGGAGAGCTGGCGTTCAAGGTCAACAACCACCTCAAGCTCGTGAACATCCTCGAACTGTTTCTTGAGGCTAAAGATAAAGGGCAGTTCGACTCCAGAATCGTTAAACAGCTCAAGGGCCTGAAACCGGCCTGTTATTACGGATGCATGACCCGCTTCGCCTATGACGTTCCTGTGTCTGACAATGTTGAAAATCCTCAAGGCATGGAAACCCTCCTTACCATGACCGGGGCCGAGCCCAGAGACTGGAGCTACAAAACCGCCTGCTGCGGTGCGTCCGCCGCCATCAACGATCCGGACACGGCATTCAACCTCATGGGGAAAATTCTGAAAAACGCCGTAAAAACAGGATGCAACTGCATCGTCACCACCTGCCCGATGTGCCAGCTCAACCTGGACGCCTATCAGGAAAAATTCTGTAACAAAGCAGGTATTTATGAACGGCTTCCCGTCTATTTCATCACGGAACTCATCGGCATCTCCATGGGCATTCCCCTTTCCGAGATGAACGCCGACCGGCATTTCATCGACGTTTTCGGACTTGTAAAGGAGTTGGAACTCGTATGAACATGAATACACCCACAAACACACAGAAACGCGGTTCCGTTCTCATCGTCGGCGGCGGCATCGGCGGAATGCAGGCGTCCCTCGACCTGGCTGACAGCGGTTTCAAAGTGCACATCGTCCAGAAAGAATCGAGCATCGGCGGCACCATGGTCATGCTGGACAAAACCTTCCCCACCGGCGACTGTTCCATGTGCATGATCTCCCCGAAAATGGTGGAAGTGGCCCGTCATCCCAATATCGAACTCCACACCCTGGCACAGATCACCTCGGTTGACGGCGTACCCGGCGATTTCAAGGTCCGTGTCATCCAGCAACCCAGGTTTGTCAACAAAGACAAATGCACCGGCTGCGGCCTGTGTGAAGAAAAATGCCCTAAAAAAACCCACAGTGAATTCGAACAAAACCTGGCTGTGAGAAAAGCCATATACTCCGAATTTTCGCAGGCCGTCCCCAACACCCGTGTCATCGACCGTTCGATCTGCCTTTACCTGACCAAAGGAAAATGCCGGATCTGTGAAAAAGTCTGTACAGCCAACGCCATTGACTTCGAAGACAAGGGCCGTGAATACGATCTTGAGGTCGGAGCCGTCATCCTGTCTCCGGGTCTCAAACGCCACAACCCCTGGCTTCATCAGGAACTGGGCTACGGACGATGGGAAAACGTGGTGACGTCTCTTCAGTTCGAGCGTATTCTTTCAACGTCCGGCCCGTTCAGCGGAGAAATCAAACGTCCTTCAGACCAGAAGCACCCTGAAAAAATCGCTTGGCTCCAGTGCGTGGGTTCCCGAGATCCACACAACGCCAACCCCTGGTGTTCGTCGGTGTGCTGTATGTACGCCACCAAACAGGCCGTCATCGCCAGGGAGCATGACAGCAACATCAAGCCCTCCATTTTCTACATGGACATGCGTGCTTTTGGCAAAGATTTCGACAAATACGTGGACCGTGCGAAAAACGAGTACAACGTCGCCTACCGCCGTTCCATGATTTCGGATGTCCGGGAAGATCCTGAAACACAGAGTCTTATCGTCCGATACACCGGGGATGATGGAAAGCTCACTTACGAAACCTTTGATATGGTCGTTCTCTCCATCGGCCTTGAACCCCATTCCGATGTCCACGAATTCGCAAAAACCTTCGGCATCGACCTGAACAACCACGGATTCGCAGAAACCTCCGTCTTTTCTCCGGTTTCCACAAGCCGTGAAGGGATTTACGTCACCGGCACATTCCAGTCTCCCAAGGACATTCCGGAAACCGTCATGCAGGGAAGCGCTGTCGCCGGTTCAGCCATGTCCCTTTTGGGTGAGGCCAGAGGCAGCGAAGTGGTGGAACCTGTTCTTCCCCCGGAAAAGGATATCGAGGGAACGGATCCGAGAATCGGCGTCATTGTCTGCCATTGCGGGATCAACATCTCCCAGACTGTGGATGTGAAAAAAATCGCGGAAGATGTGAAAAACTTGCCGGGCGTGGCGCATTCCGAGGACATGATGTATGCCTGCGCCCAGGACAGCCAGGCGAAAATCAAAAAACTCATCGATGAAAAAAACCTGAACCGGCTGGTGGTCGCGTCCTGCACACCACGAACCCATGCCCCGCTGTTCCAGGAAACCATCCGGGAAGCCGGGCTCAACAAATACCTGTTCGAACTGGCGGACATCAGAGAGCAATGTTCCTGGTGCCATATGGGAGAAAATGAAGCGGCCACGAAAAAGGCGGGCGACATCGTCAGGATGAACATCGCCAAAGTGAACCGCCTTGAACCTGTCACCACCGATTCCGTACCCGTCACCCCCGCAGCCCTTGTCATCGGAGGAGGTATTGCCGGAATGACCGCCTCGTTATCCCTGGCGGATCAGGGTTTTGCCGTTCATCTGGTGGAAAAGGACAAAGCTCTGGGTGGGCTCTTGAAACAGGTCAGGACCACCCTTGAGGGGGCTGAAGTCCAGGATTTCCTTAGAACACGGATCTACGACGTTGAAAAACATCCCAAAATCACCGTTCACACAGAAACGGTCATCGAAAAATCCGAAGGCTTCGTGGGTAATTTCAACACGTCCCTTTCCAACGGCAAGCAGATCGAACACGGCGCGGTGATCGTGGCCACCGGCGGCGAAGAATACAAACCCGAAGAGTATTACTACGGCGAAAACCGTTATGTCATCACCCAGAGAGACCTTGAACTCAACCTCATGGAAAAAGGCCCGGAACCTGGTTCGTCGTATGTGATGATCCAATGTGTGGGATCAAGACAGGAACCCGTCAATTACTGTTCCAGGATCTGCTGCCAGGACGCGGTGAAAAACGCCATCGCCATCAAGGAAAAAGATCCCAACATCCCTGTGACCATTATATACAGAGACATCAGAACCTATGGCCTCAGGGAGGATTTCTACCGGAAAGCCCGAGATCTCGGCGTTCTTTTCATCCACTACGAACCGGACAGAAAACCCGAAGTGACACCCATGGGACGCGGTGTGTCCGTCACCACCTACGATTACATGATGAGGAGGCCCGTCACTTTCCAGGCCGATTACCTTGTGCTTTCAACCGGCTTGAGACCCCATCCAGCGTCGGAAGACATCGGCAGGCGGTTCAAACTCACACGCAATGCCGACGGTTTCTTTCTGGAAGCCCATGTCAAGCTGCGCCCCGTTGATTTTCCCAGCGAAGGATTTTATGTGGCCGGCCTTGCACACGCTCCGAAAAACATCGATGAAACGATAAGCCAGGCCCTTTCCGCCGCTGGCCGTGCCGGTGTACTGCTGTCCCATGACCGCCTGGGCGTGTCGGGTATTATTTCAAAACATGATCGGGATCTCTGCATGTCGTGCCTGGCCTGTTTCAGAGTCTGCCCCTTTGATTCTCCGTTCATCGACAAGGACGGAAAAGTCAGTCACAATGAAGTAAAATGCACGGGCTGCGGCATATGCAGCGGCATCTGTCCGGCCAAGGCGTTTCAGGTCAACAATTTCACCGATGACCAGATGATCGCCATGATCGACGCACTGACGGAAAATATCGCCTGAACATAAACAGCTGATGAAGGAGAACACTCGCGATGGCTCAATCTGTTGCAGTTAAAACACGGGATACGGAAAACGTATCCATCGAAGTGCCTCTGGAAAGGCCCTCGGAATGGGAACCCGAGATTCTGGCATTCGCCTGCCATTACTGCGCGTTCGCCGCAGCGGATCTATCGGGTGTCATGCGTCTTTCCTATCCTTACAACGTTAAAATCATCCGCATGCCCTGCACGGGCAAACTGGATCAATCCTATGTGCTAAGGGCATTTGAAAGAGGGGTGGACGGAGCCTTTGTGGCCGGCTGACTGGAAGGGCAGTGTCATTTCCTGGAAGGAAATACAAACGCTGCGAAACGAGTCAAACATGTGAAACGTCTTCTTGAAAGCATTCAGATCAACCCTGACCGTGTGGAGATGTTCAATCTATCGGCCGCTATGGGACCCCGATGGGCAGAAATCTGCAGGACGTTCACGGAGAAGATCAGAGAGATCGGTCCGTCACCGGTGCGAATGGCTTTAAAGAAACGTAAAGAACTGACAAAAGGAGTGTTGATCTCATGATAGTCGGCAAGCAGAAACCCCTCGATGAAATATGGAGCATGATCAAATCCCATAAAAATGTTCTTGTTCTGGGATGCAATACCTGTGTCGCAGTCTGCCATGAAGGTGGAAACAAGGAAGCCGAGATCCTGTCATCCCTGCTTCGCATGCGGGCATCCCAGGAGGAGTCGGGCATCGCCGTCACCAATTCCGGTGTCGAACGTCAGTGCGAACACGAGTTTTTCGACAGCGTGAAAGACGCCATCGAAGCCGCTGATGCCGTTCTGTCCACGGCCTGCGGTATCGGAGTCCAGTTTATCGCGGAAAAATTCCCCACCACGGTGGTGTATCCCGGCCTTAACACCACGTTTCTGGGTGCCGTAGAAAAAATCGGTGTGATGAAGGAAAAATGCCAGGCCTGCGGCAACTGCGTCCTGGGTGAAACAGCGGGCATTTGTCCCGTCGCACGTTGCGCCAAACGTGTACTCAACGGTCCTTGCGGCGGTTCCACCAAAGGCTCTTGTGAAATCAACAAGGAGGTCGACTGCGCCTGGCAGTTGATTGTGAACAGACTCAACGCCCTGGGGCAGATGGACCGATACGAAACCCTCGCGCCGATTAAAGACTGGTCCACGGACCGGGCCGGCGGACCCAGAAAACAGATCAGGGAGGAAATCCAGGAATGAGCCAGCAACGCGCCGTGAAAACAGACAGCAAACTGGAAAAAATTCTCGCCGCCGGTCACCTTGCGGTGACGTCGGAATGCGGACCACCCAGGGGTTCCGACCCGGATGTGATCACACACAAGGGCAACATGCTGAAAGAATATGTGGATGTGGTGAACATCACCGACAACCAGACGTCCATGACCCGCATGTGCAGCCTGGCCGCCTGTATCCGCCTGAAACAGCTGGGAGTGGAACCAGTTCTCCAGATGGTGACTCGTGACCGAAACCGCATCGCCCTTCAGAGCGACATTTTGGGTGCGGCATCATTTGATATCACCAACGTTCTCTGTCTTTCCGGCGATCACCAGAGTTTCGGGGACTGCCCCAATGGACAGAACGTTCACGATCTTGACTCGATGCAGTTGATCCAGACCGTCAGGTACATGCGGGACGAAGGAAAATTTTTAGGAGGTGATGATATCAAACGTCCCCCGAAGATGTTCGTGGGAGCGGCGGCCAACCCGTTTGCCGATCCCTTTGAAATTCGTGTTCCACGCCTTGCCAAAAAAATTGCCGCAGGCGTGGAGTTCATTCAGACCCAATGCATCTACAATCTGGACAAGTTTGAACTGTGGATGAAACAGGTCCGGGACCGCGGTCTTCACGAAAAAGTATACATCCTTGCCGGACTGACCCCGTTCAAGAACGCGGGTATGGCAAAATACATGCGAAGCCGGGTGCCGGGCATGGACGTTCCCGACGATGTGGTCAAACGGATGAGCGACACGCCCAAGGAAAAACAGGCGGAAGAAGGTCTCAACATATGCATCGAATCCATCGAACGCCTCAAGCAGATTGAAGGGGTTCATGGTTTTCACATCATGGCTATCGAATGGGAGGAAAAAGTACCGGAAATCGTAAAAAGAGCAGGACTCTGGCCCAGACCTGAAGTGAGCTGATCCGATATAAGCTCACCCACATGTTAAGTTTTACACACAAGGAGAGAGTTATGAGCAAAAAAAGAGTACTTTTGGTTGACGATGAACCAGACCTGATCGCCTTGCTTAAAAAGCGTTTCGTAAAAGAAGGTTTCGATACGGAAGTGGCCTACGACGGCAATGAAGCCATGGAAAAAGTAGCCGCCAATCCTCCGGACGCCATCGTCCTCGATGTCATGATGCCCGACAAGGACGGATACCAGGTGTGCGCGGAACTCAAAAAAAACAAGAAATACGAGGATATCCCCATCCTCATGCTCACCGCTGTGGCCGATCATGTGACATCCACACGGTACTCACACCAGGACGGCATGAACCTCGAAGCCGACGACTACGTCCCCAAAGGTCCGGAAGCCACGGATCAGATCATTGCTTCGGTGAAACGACTCCTCGCCAACTGACGGCATGACTGCGATTCTCATTGGGGCGGACTCGATGTCCGCCCATTACTCTCCAAAATTTATCTCGATTTCAGAAGATCCAGAGCCTCGGCTGCGGAGATTCCATCATGAACCATGCGGCAGGCCACATGGACAAAATGTTCGGGATTTTCATGCTGAAACGCGTTTCGACCCATGGACAGACCGGCAGCACCGGCCTTCATGGCCCCTTCGATCACCTTGAGAGTTTCCTCGTCGCTGTGTTTGGAACCTCCGGCAATGACCACCGGCACAGGGCACCCCCTTACAACCTGTTCGAAACTTTCCGGATCTCCGGTGTACGGGCATTTGATAATGTCTGCCCCCAGTTCAGCCCCCACACGGGCGGCCAGTTTGATGGAATCCACGTTTTCACTGACATCTTTCCCCCTGGGGTACATCATGGCCAGAAGCGGCATGCCCCAGCGGTTGCATTCCTTGGCGGTTTTTCCCAGGGCTTCAAGCATCATGGCCTCAGATCCTGCCCCCACGTTCACATGGACGGACACGGCGTCCGCCCCGAGAGACAGGGCCTCCTCCACATCACAGACCGCTATTTTCCTGTTGGGTTCGGGATTGAGCGACGTTGACGCGGAAAGATGGATGATCAGCCCGATGTCCGTATCCGAACTCCGGTTGGTGGACATGACGATGCCCTTATGAACCACCGCGGCGTTGGCACCGCCCCGGATGACCATGTTCACGGTTTTATCCATGTCTTCAAGGCCGGGAATGGGCCCCAGCGACACCCCGTGGTCCATGGGGACGATGACGGTTTTTCCGGTTTTAGGATTGATGATCCGTTTGATTCTGATTCGTTTTCCAACACTCATGGGGCACCTTTCAATATTGATATTACAACTTGAATCCACTCAATAATCCGGTTGTGACCCCTTCGATTTATGGGGTTGACGGTATTCAAAGAGTCATACAAACACATCGCGACAGGTTTTTCCATATGATTATTAAATTAATCTAAAAAATGAACGTCAATCATTGATCGATCGGGCTTGTTAACCATTCATCGACTCTTTCGGGCAATGTTCAATACCTGCCATTTTAAGAGCTTCATTGACTGCGAGAACCAGTTTATCCTGCCTTATGGGTTTGACAAGATAACCTGCGGCGTTCATCCCCGCACTTGCTTCAGTGGTCTCAGGTGAAGGATAGGCCGTCATAATGATCACAGGGGTTTTCATGTTCCGGTTGACCAATTCCTTCAGTATATCGATTCCACATCCGTTCCCCAGAACGATATCGGCAAGGATCAAGTCAAACGACATCTCATTCATGAAGCCCATCGCCATGTGATAACTTTCTGCCGTAATCACATGGTGGCCTTCAGCTGTCAAGAATCTATGAAAACTGAACCGGATGGATTCTTCGTCATCAATAACCAGAATTTTTGTTTTCATGAATCGTCCTTTTCAGTTAAAAAACCATTCAACCCAGTGAGCCTCAAAACACACTTCATTTATCTCAACATGATTTTTAATTTGATTATGTATTAATACACGAAGTGTACCAAATTGAATTATAAACAGTGAGGGCTACCCCATGAAGCTCGCTGACAATTCACGGGCCTGTAATGAATAGAAGATATGCATGTCAGATAAAAAACATGTTGCATGCAGCACATGCATGTCGTGGCACCATCATCACACGCAACAATTCAGGTCTGAGGCTTTTTGGGGATCAGTTTGAACCGTTCGATTTTTCTGTAAACCGTCGCCCTATCTATTCTTAAAATCCTTGCGGCTTTGGCTTTGTTCCAGTCCGTCTGTTCAAGGGCCTCAAGTAACGATTCAATGCTCTGCGATGCATCACGCATGGGGAGTTGTTTCTTTACGGCATCCATGATGTCGTTTGGGAGATGGACCTTGGTTATGGTATCTCCACGACAAAGAACAAAAGCATGTTCCAAGGCGTGGATAAGTTCACGAACGTTCCCCGGCCAAGCATAAGAGATAAATATTTTATGAACATCGTAGGATAAGCCTGTTATGCTTTTTTTAAATATTCCGTTGAATCGCCGTAGAAAGTGGTCCACAAGAAAAGGAATGTCGTCAGGTCTTTCTCTTAACGGTGGCATCGGAATTTCCACCACTTTCAACCTGTAATACAGATCCTGTCTCATCTTGCCCTGACGGACTTTTTCACCAAGATCATTGTTCGTTGCCGCAATAAGTCGTACATCCGAGCGAATAGGAACGGAACTCCCGACTTTTTCGAAAACACCCTCATCCAGAACCCTCAATAGCTTCAATTGGATGGCAGGGGATATATCCCCGATTTCATCAAGAAAGAGCGTTCCTCCCTCAGCCCTGCTGAACCTGCCCGTATTGTCGCTGACCGCCCCTGTGAATGCGCCTTTCACATGACCGAAAAGCTCGCTTTCGAGAAGATTCTCGGATAGAGCTGAACAGTTCACCGTAACCATGGGTTTTTTGCTCCGATCCCCGGCCAGATGAAGTGCCTCAGCCGCAAGCTCCTTTCCAGTCCCGCTTTCTCCCGTGATGAGAACCGTTGTCTTGACATCGGCAAGTGTTTTGATCATTGAATACACTTTCTGCATAAGCCTGTTGTGCCCCACCATACGATGGAATTGACGCGTTTCCCCGAGTTGTCTTTCAAGTTCAACCACATGGGTCTCGTCCCTGAGCACCATCACAAGCCCAGAGACGTTCTTCTGAATGTCAACCAGTGGGTAGGCCCGGATATTCAGGACTTTTGCACGCTGACTATAAGATCGGAATTCGACACGATCTGCGTCAACCGGATTTCTTGATTTCAGGGCATCGTTCATAATCCCTCCCCATTTTTCGCCCTCTGTTCCAACAAGGTCGAAAAAGGGTTTACCGATGTGATCACGGGTGCATCCGAAAAAATCCATGGCCGCATCATTTAGCTCGACCACCGACATTTCTCTGTCCACGGTGACGATAGAGTCCCTGACACTTCTGAACACAGCTTCGATGTTCACCCGGTATTTTTCTTTTTCTTCCGTTGCCGCTTTGAACTTCAGTGCTGTCCGAGTGGCAATGAGAAGCGCCTCCTGGTTCACGGGTTTGGGAATGTAATCGAAAGCTCCCAAACGAAGGGATTCGACTGCGGTTTCGGGCCCCGGATCACCCGTAATCATGATCACGGGACAAACATGATCTCTGGACTTGATCTTCTTCAGCACATCCATGCCTGTGCCGTCATGAAGAACTATATCCGCATAGACCAGATCGAAAACATCCGTTTCAAGCAAGTCACAGGCTTCGTCGAAGGATTCAGCGGTCTCAACACGATAACCCGCGTTGGTTAAAAACCTGTGGAATGTGAACCGGATAGACTCTTCATCATCTATGACAAGTATATACTCACTCATTGATTATCCTTGCAGTCTTGACTCCAAACTGTGGGCAGATCTATGAAAACCCTTGTATAATCTCCTTTGATGCTTTCGAATCTCAGTTTTCCTCCGTGGTCCGATAACAATTTCCGGGTGATGTTCAATCCGAGTCCTGTTCCTTGGCCATATGGTTTGGTCGTAAAAAAAGGTTGGGTTACAAGGGGAAGTTCGTCGGAACTGATGCCCACTCCGTTATCGAAAAATGTAATCCGAACGAAAACGAAGCCATCCACATCAACTGTTTCAGTTGTTATTTCAATTACTTTATTACATCGCTCGCCAGAGAATTTTTCATTTAACGCATAACGGGCGTTGGTGATGATATTGATGAAACACTGCTGGATCTGTTGGAAATTAACAAGAACGTCAGGAAGCTTATCCTGAAGGTTTATTCGCAGATCAATGCCCTCTTTTTTTATCTGAGCCTGGATGAGAATCAGGGATTCTTCAAGAATGGCGGACACCGAAACGTTCCGTTTCTCTTTCCGTCTTTCGTGAGCATAGGACAAAAGTGTTTTAACTATTCGGCCGATCCGCTCGCCTTCCTTAACAATTCTCTCCCCAATTTCTTTTTCAAAACTGCCGTCCAGATATTCGTTAATCAGAATTTGACCGTAATTGATAATGCCGGTGACGGGGTTGTTGATTTCATGGGCGACTCCGGCGGCGAGTTCTCCAAGAGAGGCCATGTGACGAGTCTGAAGAATTTCAGCCTGCATAGCCATTTTTTCTGTAATATCACTTAAAAGCAGAAGCACATGGCTGATATTCCCATGAGTCATCACGGGAAAAGCCCTGATGTCAAGGACTCCTCCGTCCTGAGATACAACTGACGTCTCTTTTTGGCCTGTATGAAAACACCGTGAGACCGGATTATTCTCATAATCAAGGGAATGATCTGTGAAGAGCCTGTAACAATATCGGTTGACCACACTGAATTCGTTAATCAGCGATGTCCAAGTGCTACTGCTGTTGGTCCAAAGAACGTCCATATTGGAAGACAAAAGAATGAACGTGTCGCTGACGGCATCAAAAATGGAGTTGAATTCAAGAAAAAGCTCGTTAAATTTTTTCGAATTATCACTTTGTTTTTCTGATTCGTCAGCCATAGAATTCTCCATCAGAAAATTGTTGCTAAACTATAGATATTCAAGGTATCTTGGCGCCCCCATTCCGTCAATCATTTATTTTGATCATAAAGGAAACATGATACATCGAAATATGCAACGATTCTGTCGCGTGCAACACTTTTTTCCTTCAAATATTAATGTCCATCATCCCCTAATATGACAACACACTGAATAATGAGAATAAATCATTGAATCATTTTGATAATACATCTGGAATTATATATGCATACCTTCTTTCTTGATTCATACATTTATCATATTCAACTGGACATATAGAATTGTTAACCAATAATTCAATCAAATATCAAACACTATAAATAGTAGTTATGATACCCAAAGGATAACCATGGAAATCATTTGCAAGAAATTAGCGGATTATGAAAATGCTCAAATCATAATTAAAAGAAATATTCTCATCAGCCAAATCCAGAAAAACTACAATATCATTAAGGATGACGCTGAAAAACTTGTCAAGGCATGGGAGAAAACCCACGATCCCCGTCTTATTCTTGGATTTATCTTGTGACATCATCTCGTCGGTGGATTGATTATATTAATCCGGCAACAAAACGTATTAAGTGATTGGCGGCAGGCCAGGCTCACGCCTAAAAATTCTAGCGGGCAAAAGCCACCCAACGACTTGAAGAAACGGCATAGAAATATTGGCATATATATTGCCGATTCAATATATGGAGGAACACAATGAATTTTGAGAAAAAAAATGGGTTCAAAATCACTAAACCTGAAACCAGATTATCTCTCAACGCATGGTTCTATACTCAAAGCCATTCTAATGATAAATTCACGTTTAAGATATGCAAAAAAAACGAAGTTGAACCCCTTTATAATGAACATATTATAGTGGATAGAACCAACTCAAGACAGATATTAAACGAAGAATTCATTCAAGAATTTCAAAATTCCGACCCATCATGTTTCCTCATCATAAACAAAGAAGGCATGATCATAGAGGCCAGCACCAATGCTCTCAAGCTCTTAGACCTTTCACACGACGAAGTATTCTTAAAACCGATGGGGTTCTTCATCACACCTGAATATCAATATTTGCATCGTCAACTTTTCAGTCAACTTTTAGAAACCAAGGTAAAACAGGTCGGCATTGTTCAGATGTTACGAAAAAAAATCCATCCATTCTGGACAAAAATCGAAATCGAAATCACTCTCAATAGAGATAATGGTGATCCTCCCATAATTCGTGGCATCTTATCCACAATCACAGGATTTAACCCCGCAGACCCCCTGAAGAAAGCCTGCCTTGAACTAATAGAAATGATTTCTAAAAACAGCATATTAACCAATGAATCATCATTACATACACCCGATAACCATTGTTTGTACACGAAGATCACTGAACTTACAAAAGAACTCACATCCGTTAATCATTCTATGAAAGAAAAAAGGGATGAATACAAGCGTATTGTGAATAAATTTGTCAAAATCATCATCAATCAAAAAATGGTCGCCACGAAAAAAAAAGCCTTGGACACGATGAACGGTCAACTGCAAAGAACTGAAAGCTTAAGGGTGATGGCCGGTGCTATAGCACATAAATTCAACAACATACTTTCAGTAATCATGGGAAATCTCGATCTTGCCATGTCCTTGGATCATATTGAACCCGAAACAGGTAAATTCATCTCAGAAGCATTCGACGCATCAAAAAAAGCAGCTGAAATATGTCATCTCTTGCTGACGTATCTCGGCCAGTGCACCGGAAACCGAAAAACGCTTGACCTCTCTGAAATCTGCCGCCAATATTTAAAGATCACCAGATTTATTAATCATGAAAACATCAACATAGAAGAAGATCTTCCCTTTCCAGGCCCGCTGGTCAAAGTCAATGAACCTGAACTTCAACAGATCATCATGAATCTTACGATCAATTCATGCGAATCCATTGGGGATGTCCCAGGTACCATTCACATAAGCGTAAAAACCGTTTCACGAGATGAAATCCCTCTAAAAAACATATTTCCTCAAGACTGGAAGCCAGAACCGGCACAGACTCATTTTTATGCCTGCCTTGAAGTTTCAGATACTGGTTGCGGGATTCTTGAGAAATCCATTGAAAGAATCTTCGATCCATTTTTTACAAGTAAATTTACCGGACGGGGCCTTGGACTGCCGGTGGTATTGGGCATCTTAAAAAGGTACTCTGGCGTCGTTTCAGTTCAAAGTGACGAGGGTATAGGCAGTGTCTTCAAAATATATTTACCTGTTTCAGAGGAAATCACATGATTGATAAATGTAAATACAATCAGCCTTCATCATTCCATGTTTTCAGGTTAGTCTCTCGACCCGCCGATTAATGTTTAACTTTTCTTTAACAGTTGCCTCCATAATTATGCATAATTAACTGTGTAACA
>DYJE01000047.1 GCA_020723285.1 Desulforapulum autotrophicum
GACCTTTGATCACCGAAGGGACGAGATCATCGAAGATGTGGAGAACGGGAAACTCGGCATGATCGTGGCCGGTCACAGCCACCGGAATGTGGAAAGAGATGCGGCATGAACGGCGAGTTTGCAAAAATCCAGGGGCCGGGATTCACAAGATTGAAGATGACAGACGCCTCTGGGGGTGATATGGTGCCGCCATTCTGTTTCTATGGATAGAATCTTGAAACAATCGGGGCGATGATGGATTCTTTGAACGAACTGATCGGTGTATTCAAACAGGTAAGCGACCATGAGACCATGGCCCGTCTTTTCCAGGAAATGTTCACTGAAAAAGAGCGGAGCGATCTTGTACTGCGCTGGGAACTCATGAAGGGGCTATATCGGGGGGAAACCCAGCGCAGTATCGCGGCGCAGCACGGTATCAGTCTGTGCAAAATCACCCGGGGGTCCCGGCTGCTGAAAGACCCTGATTCGGTGATTCTCAAAATTCTTCAGGAAACCATCGGCCATGTGACATGAGGTTGCCGAGCTGTTTCACCGTTTTTTCTCAGGCTCGGCGATACCGTTGACATGCACCGATGTAACGCCTTCGGCATAGGCGACTCCAGGTGATGAACACTTCCGGGTTCTGATTTCCATTCTGATTTCCTGACCCCGTTTCAGGGGGAGGGCCGTGTTAAAAATCCGGTCCGTAACGTTTTTCGGAACAACCAGGCGTTCGACACCGTCCTGGGGATTGACACCGAGAGTGAGAAGATATTCCGGCTTTTTTTCCGTTTCTGTTTTTATCACGCTGACCAGCATGTCATCGAATGCAATGGATTCGGGGAGATTCCATTCCAGCAGAAGGCCTTCGTCGTTTTTTCGTGCGTACAGACTGTCTGTCACACGCTGGACGGGCTCACTGTGACCAGGGAAATACACCTTGCCCGAGACAGGGTACACAGACCCGTTTTCAGAGATCTGGGCTGTGAAGGTGTATAATCCTGGCAATGCCGGCACGCTGACGGCCCTCCTGATTCCGGCCCAGGCTTCATCTGTGAAAGGTCCGAAGCTTCCGTTCTGATACCGGGATGTCACAAAACGGCGGCTCTCGTAATCCGCATCGATGACAGAATATGAATGGAGGAGGGTTTGATCGGGATTGAAAATCGAAAAACCCGACAATCCGGCCCGTGACACCGGGGCGCCGTCTTTTAAAAGGGCGATACAGATCTCCGCCTCCAGGTCGCTGAGCTGTACGATGGAGGTGAAATCAATGACGGCCGGTTGCCGGGTGATCACTGACATCTGGCCGGTCAAGGGACCGGGACAGGAGGAACCCTCTGAAGATGTGCCGGAAAGAACGGCGGTCTGGCCGTCATCACTGAAAACCATGCGAATCATTTGGGACGATGATTCATGTTCAAAGGTCAGGGAAAGCGTGTTACGGCCTGATCTCCTGACAGTGACACCTGAAGCGGAATGGGTGACAGCGAATTCGGGAAGATAAAGGTAATCGGTCCAGCCCACTTTGGATGAATCATTGCCGACGACCATCGACTTTTCCGTGGCCGGGCAGTCACCCTGGATCATGGCCAGACGATAGGCCCCGTAAAAATTCCGGTTGTCCACATTTTTCCATGAATCTGAATCCGGAATGACGAAAGGCCTGGAAATTCCGCAAGCGTAGATCATGCCCTCTTCTGTCTTTTTTGCAGTTTTCACCTGGAAGCACAGGACTCCGTATCCGGTGTCTCGTTTCGGCGAGCTGGCCAGGTTGGCCATGACACTGAAAGGCAGAGTCAGCCGGGTGGTGGCTCTGGATGACAGGCTTACACTCAGGAGACTGTCTGAAACACCGGACTGGTTTTGCTGGGCCAGGTCAACCGACAGGGAGTCGAAGTCACCTTCCGTCGGGTTCCAGGACAGAAGCAGTCCGTTTTCGGCCCATTCGGCGGAAAGTCCGGCCGGTACAGGCGATAAGCTGTCACCGGGATAGAGGATTTTCCGGGTCACGGTGTATTCCTTGTCACCTTCCATGACACGGGCGGCGAGAATGTAATGACCTTCCGTCAGGATTTGCCCGGAGCGGAACGAGATGCCTGACCATGCGCTGGGGACGGTGTTTACAACCACGCTGCTTTCGTTGTTTTCACAGCTGCCTTCAAGAACGTCGCCCTTTGCAAAATAATAGGGACTTTGAGCGCCTCCCATCAGAAGATCACCTTCCTCTGATACCTGAAAAAGTCTGAGATCCTTGACATCCAACGCTTCGATGGTTTCGCCGTTTTTTTTCAAACCACCCCGGACGGCGCGATAGTTCATTTCAGGGTTGGCCAGGGAACGGTACTGGATATAGGCGTTTGACAACTCCACAGGTGTTCGTGTAATGAGCTTCATCGTTCCCTTAAAAGGTCCGGTGCAGACGTCCTGCAGGCCGCTTGTTCTGGTTCCGGTGATCGTTCCGTCAGTGAAGTCGTCATTGAATATTACAGTGCAGTCGTCGCTGATTCCGTTGATCGTTCGTTTGATGTTCAGGGTGTTTTTTTTACGTGAAATGGACGCGCATTCATCTGAATAGTCCGGCTGATCGGCGGGAAGATAGAGATAGGTCGCAACACAGGACTGCGATCGGTCGTTGCCCACCAGCAGTGTCACGCTTTCCGTTCCGCAGGGTCCGTGGTCAAGGGTGATTTCATAAGCTCCGTATATCCCTTCGCTGGAATATCCGGATTCATCATCCGTCCCCGTCAGGGGAGCGCCGCCGTTTTGACTGCTTCCGCAGGCGGTATGGGAGAGGATCAGGGCGGAAACCGCGAAAAAAGAGAGAATGCGCCGTATCATGTGATTGCGTGGGGTCGGATGGTTCTGCATGAATGTCTCCTGATAAGTGAACACAAATGAAGCGTCAGGAGACTCATATATTTCATCGCATGATAAATCAAGCAAAAATGTGAATGAGTGATGCGGGTTTATTCCTTTTTAAGGTCGGCTGCGTTTTCATTGTACAGAATGATGCTGATTCGCCTGTTTTTGGGATCGTAAGCGTCGGTATCCTTGAGAGGTTTTGAGGAGGCGAAGCCTGAAACCCGTTCGATGCGGTCCGGGTTTATGCCGCTGTCGTTGAGAATGCGGCGTGCCGCCGAAGCCCTGTCTGTGGCGAGTTCCCAGTTGGTGTATTTGTCGCCGCTGTATTTGACGGCGTCGGTATGGCCTTCAATGGCGATCTGGTTTTTGATGCCCTTCACCGCAAGCCCAAGCTCAGTCATGACTTTTCGGCCAAGGGCCGTGGGTGACGAACTGCCGGAATCGAACAGCGGCTTGTTGTCCCTGTTCAGGGCCTCGATGCGAACCCCCTGGTCAAAAATTTCCACTATGATCTGATCCTTGATTTCCTGAAGTTTTTTCTCGATGGCTTCGTTGACCATGCTGGCGACTTCCTCATCGCTGGGAAGTCCGCTGTCCTTTGTGGAATCACCCACGGTGGCGGAAAGATGTTCCGGGGGGATTTTGGTGGACGTGCTGGGGTTGTCGCTCATGCCGCTGTCGGAAAAAAGGCTGAATTCCTTGAAGTATCCCGCAAGATGATTCTTCTGGTCCGGAGAGGACATGGAGATCAGCCACATGAGAAGGAAGAAAGCCATCATGCCGGTGACGAAATCGGCGTAAGCCACTTTCCATGCCCCGCCATGATGGCCGCCATGTCCCCCTTTGTTGATTTTTTTGATAACGACTTTTTTTTCGCCTTTGTCGCCTTTTTCACTTTTTTGCATTTTTTATCGCCTCTTCAAGTTCTGCGAACGAGGGTCTTTCGTTGGCAGGAATCGCCCGCCGCGCCGCATCCACCACCAGCGTGGGATGCCAGTTGTGTGAAAAGGCCACAAGGGCTGATTTGATAACGTTGAGCACCACGGCGCCGTCGTGATTGAGGTGTTCCAGGTTCGTGGCGATGGGGCCCAGAAACCCGTAACAACCGAGAATCCCCAAAAACGTTCCAACCAGGGCTGCTCCGATGCTGTGTCCCAGAACTTCCGGAGGTTCGTTGATTTTTCCCATGGTGATGACGATCCCGAGAACGGCGGCGACGATTCCGATGCCGGGCAGTGAGTCGGACACGCCGTTGATGGCTTTGGGATAGGCGGCCTCATCCATGTGCAGGGTCTCCATATCCACATCCATGACGCTTTCGAATACGTGAGGTTCAGGGGATGTGGCGATGTAGATCTTGAAGTTGTCGCAGATGAAATCGAGAACATGATGGTTGGATAGAACGCTGGGGTATTTGGTGAAGATTCGGCTCTTGTCCGGGCCGTTGATGTGCTCTTCAAGCCCGATGAGCCCGTCTTTCCTGGAAAGGACAAGGAGTTCGTTGAACAGAAGTAGAACTTCCAGATAGTATTCTTTCGACTTTGTTTTCCCGGTGAACACGTGTATGACGCTCTTCAGCGTACCCTTGACCACTTTGGCGGGATTCGCGATGAGGAATGAACCGATGGCCGCTCCGCCGATGATGACCAGCTCGGCGGGCTGGAAAAGGACGGCAAGGTTTCCTTTTTCCATAAGGTAACCACCGACAATCATGCCGATAACAACGAAAACCCCTGCAATGGCGAGCATAAAAACTTTCTCCCTTTGATATGCTTGAATGTGGCTTGAATATTGTCAGTTATCTGAATGGTCAGCAGGAATCGCGCACAGGCGAATCATATATAAAATAATGATGAAAGATAACATGATCTCAGGTGAAAGAAAAGATTATTGTGGCTTGAAAGCCAACTTTGATGGCTTCAAAAGAGAAATTCATTTCTTTTTTGAATGAAAAAAGGTAAGGATACGCAGCATTTAATCCATGAATATGAAACATTCAAGACATATGGGAGGATATCCATGTCAAATCTTGTTGCAGTGATCGAAACGAAAAAAGGAAAGATCAGAATCCAGTTGCATGACGAACAGGCACCTTACACCGTGGCCAATTTCGTAAATCTCGCCCGTCGCGAATTTTACAAGGGGTTGAAATTTCACCGTGTGATTTCGGATTTCATGATCCAGGGCGGATGTCCTTATGGGACTGGAACGGGCGATCCCGGTTACCGTTTTGACGATGAGTTCGTCAAAGATCTTCGTCACGACAGGGCAGGCATTCTGTCCATGGCCAATGCAGGGCCCGGAACGAACGGCAGCCAGTTTTTCATCACCCACGGCCCCACACCCCATCTCGATGACCACCATACGGTGTTCGGGGTGGTTGAAAGTGATGCCGATCAGGCGGTGGTCAACAAAATCGCCAAAGGCGATGTGATGATCAACATCACCATCGAAGGCGATTACAGTGCGCTGATGGCCAAGACAGCGGACAAGGTTGACCAGTGGAACACAACGCTCAACAAGTATTTTCAGAAACTCCTTCCGGTCTGATGTCTGCTTAAACCCGTTCGGGGCGGCTTAAAAACCGCCCCTTTGCTTTGTTTTCTTAGTGAAACTTATGTAAAATGATACAGGCTATACCCTCTTCAAACACTCAACCATTCGAGGAAAGTGTATGAACCTGTTTCGAAACATGCTGCTTCCGTTATTTATCCTGGCCTTCTGTTTTTTTCATGGCAAAGCTGACGCCGACTGTCTCTCCGGGGATTGTGGAGACGGCAGAGGTTCGTTCAGGGGAACGAATTACCGGTATGAAGGAGAATTTTCATCCGGGAAATTCAGCGGAATGGGGAAAGCGGTTTACGATGACGGCACGCTGTATACAGGGCAGTTCGCCGAAGGGCTTTTTCACGGCAAGGGCGTTTACACACGTCCCAATGGTGAAAAATACACCGGGGATATGGTCATGGGAAAATTCCACGGAAAAGGTGTCTACATGTATCCCGACGGCCGGCAGTACAGTGGAGATTTTCTGAACGACCAGTTCAACGGGCAGGGTTTTTTTTCCTTTCCCAGCGGGGAATTGTACGAAGGTGAATTCAAAGACGGCAAGATGCACGGTAAGGGTGTCTACACCTACCCTATGGGGAAGACATACACCGGAGAATTTGTCAATGGACGTCCGGAGGGGACCGGGGTTCTTGTAAATGAAATCGGTGACCGTTACGAGGGGCAGTTTAAAAATGGGTTTAAAGAGGGGCACGGGGTTCTGACGTATCTTATCGGCAAAGTGTACACCGGCGAATTTGCCAATGACGAGCCTGAGGGTGAAGGTACTATCGAAGAGATGGATGGCAGTGTGCTCAAAGGCGTTTTCAAAAAAGGAAAGCTCAACGGTTACGGGTCGAAAATATTTTCAGAGAAAGAACGTTATACCGGCGATTTCAAGGACGGTCTTTTTGAAGGTGAAGGGACATACGCGTATCCGGACGGCCGGGTCTACGAGGGAAAATGGAGCAACAACCTGCCCAACGGGAAAGGCAGGGTCTGTTATCCCGATGGAACAGTGACCGAGGGGTTTTTCATCGATGGCGCCTATGTCAGAAAAAATGAAGAGCCCTGAGGAATGAATGAAAATCGCGTTTATCGATCAGGGCCGATGGCCGATTGGTCGATGATGTCCATATAATGTTCCGCCTCGTCATCCCGCCCACGTTTCTTGCAGCCTTCCGCATAAATCCGGCATTTCTCACGCAATACTCCAAGGGCTTCCTCTCTCTGACGGTCGGTCAGGTGCCCTTTTTCCAGAAGATTCCGGATGGACCTTATCCTGAACCGGTCAAGGCCCGGTGCCGTGGACAGCTGATCGTCGTGGCCGCCTCTTTTGATCACATGACTTTCAGCGGTGGTGTATATCGGGTACCGGCAGGCAATACGGAGCCAAAGGTCATAGTCTTCACAGGCGGGCAGGGTTTCGTCGAACAGTCCGACATGGTCGAGCAGTTTCCGTCTGATCATGACGGCAGAGGGGCTGACCAGGCAAAGTTTCAAGGAAGGTTCGAAAATCATTCCGGACAGTTTGGTGTGCTTTTTCATGGGGTTGACCCGCTTTCCCCGCCTGATCCAGATTTCTCCGGTCTGACAGATCATGGCATCGGGATGGTCCCTGAAAAATTCGATCTGACAGGCCAGCTTTCCTTTTTCCCAGAGGTCATCGGAGTCCAGGAGGGCGATGAAACGGCCTTTGGAATGACGGATGCCGAGGTTCCGGGCCGCGCTTACGCCCCGGTTGGGCTGGGAGAGGACGGAGATTTGATGACCGTAGGTGTTAAGACGCTCCGGGGTGTCATCGGTGGACCCGTCATCCACCACAATGATTTCACAGGGTGGAACACTCTGGGCCAGCACCGAATCAATGGCTTCACAGACCCATGCGGCACGGTTGAACGTGGGAATGATCACGCTCACCGTTTCATTGATTTTTGGAGGATGCTTTTCTATAGTGTCCACGGTTTGGTAATTCTTCTGCTCCGACATATAAACAAGGAAAAATCATCATGATCAGTCTTACCATCCCCGGATATGGGGATCTCCATCTTTCACACCTGGTCCTCGACTACAACGGGACCCTGGCCGTTGACGGTGAGCCAGTTGACGGCGTCTGTGAACAGCTCGTCGGGTTGAGCCGGGATCTGTCCATCCATGTGATCACGGCCGACACCTTCGGCACGGTCCGGAAGAAACTGGAGGGCGTTCCCGTCACGGTGGCCGTTCTTGGAAAAGACCGCCAGGACCAGGCCAAGCTCGACTATGTGAGCCGTCTGGGCTTTGATGTGACGGCCTGCATCGGCAATGGCCGGAACGACCGCCTGATGATCGAGGCTTGCGCTCTGGGTATGGCGGTGATACTGGGCGAAGGGGCTTATTCACAGACTGTCCAGGCGGCGGACCTGGTGTTCACCCGTATCACCGACGCCCTGGACATTCTTTCAAACCCTTTACGCCTGACAGCCGGACTGAGGTGCTAAGGTTTCAGTCTGACCTTGATGGCATTGGCATGGCCGTGAAGTCCCTCGATATCCGCGAGGGTCATGATGTCCTGGGCTTCATCTTCAAAGGCCTGTCGTGAATAATAAATCAGGCTGGTTTTCTTGGTGAAATGATCCACGGAAAGGGCCGATGAGAATCTCGCCGTCCCGGCGGTGGGCAGAACGTGATTGGGCCCCGCGATGTAATCCCCGATGGGCTCCGGCGTGTGACTGCCCAGGAACACGGCCCCGGCGTTTTTCACCTTGCCCACATGGTCAAAGGGATTCTCCACCAGGAGTTCCAGGTGTTCTGTGGCGATGCCGTTGGCCAGTTCAATGGCCGTGTCGATATCGGAAACCACCATGATGGCACCGAAATGCTCCAGGGATTCCTGGGCGATGTCTTTTCGGGGCAGGTTTTCCAGCTGTTTTTTTAGTTCAGCTGCGGTCTGTTCCGCCACCGTTCGTGACGTGGTCAGAAGCACCGCCGAAGCCACACGGTCATGTTCGGCCTGGGAGATCATGTCCGCTGCCGCATGGGCGGGGTTGGCCTTGTCATCGGCGATGACGAGGATCTCGCTGGGCCCTGCGATCATGTCGATACCCACGGTGCCTGACACGATTTTCTTGGCCAGGGTCACGTACATGTTACCCGGCCCTACAATAACGTCCACTTTTTTGACGGTTTCTGTCCCAAAGGCAAGGGCAGCGATGGCCCATGCGCTTCCTGCTTTGTACACCGTGTCGATGCCCACTTTCCGCGCTGCCACCAGAAGATGGGGGTTGACGGACCCGTCTTCTGTGGGTGGCGTCATCAGGGAAATGTGCTTAACACCGGCTATTTTGGCTGGAATACCGCCCATGAGAACCGAGGACACCAGAGGTGTTTTGCCGCCTTTGGCTCCAGGGGCGTAAACTCCGGCTGCGTCCACGGGAAGAACCATCTGGCCCAGCATCACACCTTCCCGGTCCGTGTCGATCCAGGATTTACGGAGCTGTTTTTTGTGAAACGATGCGATCTGATCCACAGCCCGGTCCACGGCTTTCATGAATTCCGGGGACACGCTTCGTTCCGCCAGGGCAAATTCTTCCTCGGATACGATGAGGTTTTCCAAAAGAAGAGTCGGGGCGTCAAAACGCCGGGTATATTCCATCAGAGCCGCGTCACCGCGTTTTTTTACATCGGAAAGAATGGCGTTGACACTTTCAAGTTCGTCTTCGGAATACCCAAGTCCGCGATCCACAATTTTTTTGAATTTTTCTTCCGCCTCAGGCGAGGGGTAAACGAATATGTTCATGGCATTGCTCGATATGATAATTGTTAAGTTAACGTTAATATATGTGAATATCTTGGCATTTCATCTCAATAGCAATGATACTCATATCAGCTAATGAGCGATGACGCTCTCATGTGATTCTTTTTTTGATGTAATCAGATATGCATGCCTAATGGGTAAACCATAAAAGCTGCTATCAGAAATTTCAGCCAAGCCATGTTCAACATGCACAGCATGGTGTAGAGCTTTTAATGCTTCATCATCTTTATCCAGAACACTGAGCCTCGACAGCATCAGCAATTCCTGCTCGGAAAAAACAGACTTTATTTCTTTTATAATTTCTTTTAAAGCGGACATTTTGTTTCTTCTTGCCCAGTCAGATGAGATGAGAAGATCCCACTTATTCGGCGGCGCGTCTTCTCTTAGAAATAATGCAAACAGCTCAAATGGGCCTTTGGATTCGCTCAACTTTTTTTCAACGTACTGTAATTTTTCTGCTTGTTCTCTCATAGTTGTTTAAGAATCTCCTTTGACGAGTCAAGCATATCTTTCGCGTCAGATTGTTTGACTTTCCCAACAGGACTATACCTTGCCTCAGGGTTCCACTGTGCGACAAACGCTCCAGGTCAATTTACAATCAGAAGCCCAATACGGCGCTATGTATTAATAATATAGTTATTCTTGACAAGTAAAGGAATTGATTCCAAAAAAAAAGGGCTGCCGTTGAGGGCAGCCCTTAGATTCAAGCTATATTACGATTGTGTTATACCATTTCGAAGATAGCTGCTGCGCCCATACCGCCACCGATACACATGGAGACGATACCGTATTTCCCACCGGTTCTCTTGAGAACGGAAAGGAGAGTTGCGGTGATTTTCGCACCGGTGCATCCGAGAGGATGGCCGAGAGCGATGGCGCCGCCGTTCAGGTTCACTTTGTTGATGTCGATACCGAGTTCTTTCACGCAGTGAATGGCCTGGGTAGCGAAAGCTTCGTTCAGCTCGAACGCGTCGATCTGGTCAATGGTAAGGCCGGCGATTTTCAGAGCTTTTGGAATCGCATATTTCGGACCTACACCCATTTCGTCGGATTTGCAACCGGCTACGGCGTAAGCAATGATTTTTGCGACGGGTTTGAGGCCCAGTCTTTCGCAGGCTTCTTTGCTTGCAACGAGAGTAGCAGCGGCACCGTCGGTGGTCTGTGAGCTGTTGGCTGCAGTTGCAACGCCGCCGAATTTGAACGGGCTGCTGAGTTTTGCAATGCCTTCAGCGGTCGTTCCGGGACGGACACCGTCGTCTTCACTGACGATGAAGGTTTCTTTTTTGAAGGTGCCGTCAGCCTGGGGAACGAATTTCACCGCGGGAGTGGGAACGATTTCAGTGAACCAGCCGTTTTTCTGTGCGATTGCTGCTTTTTCGTTGGATTTGGCAGCGAATTCATCGCATTCCTGACGGGTGACATTGTAACGTGAAGCCACGTTTTCAGCGGTGATACCCATTGAAATGTAAGCTGTGGGATCTTCTTTGGAAAATTCAGGGTGAGGGCGGGGTTTGTTGCCTCCCATGGGTACGAACGTCATGGATTCAATACCGGCACCCATGGCCACATCAGACCAGCCTGCCTGGACGCGAAGCGTGGCAAGAGCGATGGCTTCGATACCGGAAGAGCAGAAACGGTTAACGGTGGCACCGCACACTGAGTCGGGGAAACCGGCCATTTTAGATGCGATACGGCCGATGTTGATTCCCTGTTCTGCTTCGGGGAATGCGCAACCTACCATCACGTCGTCGATTTCAGCAGGATTGATTCCGGCTTTTTCAACGCATGATTTCAGAATGAAAGACAGAAGGTCTTCGGGACGTGTGTCTTTGAACTTGCCTCTTTTATTTTTGCAGCCGGGAGTTCTGACTGATTCTACAATGTAAGCTTCTCTCATGTTATTTCCTCCTTAAAAATCTTTGTTCATGACCTGGTATTAGTTACGGAGCGGTTTACCGGTCGTCAACATGGATTCGATACGAGCGATCGTTTTCTCTTCTTTCGCGAAATCGATGAACGCTTCTCTTTCCAGTGCGAGGATGGCTTCTTCAACCACTTCGCTTCCTTCTTTTACCTGACCGCCGCTGATGACGTAAGCGATACGTTTTGCAAGGAATGCATCGTATTCGCTGACGAAACCGCCGCACTGCATGTTGTAGATCTCAGCGTTGATCATGCCCTGTCCGCCTTCGCCCATAACGGTGAGAGGCCGTTTCATGGGAGGAGCGTAACCGGCGTCAACCATGGCGAGAACTTCTTTTTTCGCTTCGCCGATCTGGAGGTCGCGGTTGAGGATGATTCTGTCAACGAGTGCGGAGAGGTGACCGTTTTCGATGGCGTTGGCACCGGACATGGAGTATTTGGCCATGGCCACGTTCAGGAACACGGGTACGAAGAGTTTGGCAAGGTCGGTGTCTTTTTCAACGCCTGCGGGCAGAGCGCGGAGGAATTTCTTCCAGAGGTTCAAGCAGCCGCCGCCAGCGGGAAGGAGACCCACGCCGATTTCAACGAGGCCCATCATGGTGTCGCCGGTGGCAACGATTTTGTCAGCTGCGCCGAGGCACACTTCGCAACCGCCGCCCAGGGTCATTCCGTAAGGAGCGGCCACAACGGGAAGAGCGGAGTAACGGAGATCCTGGAGGCCGTACTGAGCCAGTTTCAGGAAGTCATCCATTTCTGCGTAGTTTTTGTCTTTGCAGAGTTTGAGAACGTAGGAAAGGTCAGCACCGGCAGAGAATGCACCGGGCATGCCGCCAGCCTGGTTTCCGATCACGAGACCGGCACCGTTTGCCATGACGTAGTCTTTCACGTTGCCCATGAATTCGATGATTTCGCGGTTGAGGGCGTTCATTTTGGTGGTGAATTCCACGCAGAATACGCCGTCGCCGATATCGATAAGGGATACGGAAGGACAAGTTTTAACCACTTTGTTGTCGGCTTTGCAGGCAACGAGGGAAAGGGCGCTCTTGTTGAGTTTCACTTTCTGGTAAGAATTGGAAGCGAAATCATAGTAGTACTGAACGCCTTTTTCGATCTTGTAGAAAGTCTCGTTTCCACCGGCCAGCATGGCTTTTACGTTGGCGGGTACGGCAATGCCGTCTTTTTCCATTTTTTCAACGGATTTTTTCACGCCGATGAAATCCCATGATTCAAAGGGACCTGATTCCCAGCCGTAACCCCATTTCATGGCGTTGTCGATTTCAACGAGGGTATCGGAGATTTCGGGAATTCTGTTGGCGCAGTAAATCAGCGCGTTTGCGGTGCATTCCCAGGCGAATTTTGCGCCTGCGTCTTCGCCGTAAACAACGGCCTGCATTTTTTCAGCAGGAGTCGCGGCTTTTTTGGCAGCGTCAAGGCAGGGGAAAGACGGTTTGTTGGCTTCTACGTAAGTACCGGTTTTGGGATCGATCATCAGTTTGAGACGTTTTCCCTCGGGTGTTTTTTCTTTTTTGTAGAAACCGGCTTTGGATTTGTTGCCCAGGTTGCCGTCAGCCACGAGTTTTTTAACGAATTCGGGAATGACGAGGGTGTCTTTCATTTCGTCGTCGGGGCAGAGGTCGTAGCTGTTGGCAGCCACGTGAACCATGGTGTCGAGACCGACGAGGTCAGACGTGCCGAAAATGGCGGTTCTCGGACGACCCATGGCCGGACCGAACAGGGCGTCAACGTCAGCAACGGTGATGCCGTCAGCGGTTGCAACAGCCTGCATGATTTTGCCGATACCCTGGATACCGATACGGTTACCGATAAAGTTGGGGGTGTCTTTGGCCCAGACGATACCTTTACCAAGGTTCACTTCACCGAAACGTTCCATGAAGTCGAGAACTTCCTGGGTGGTTTCTTTGCCGGGGATGAGTTCGAGAAGGTGCATCCAGCGGACCGGGTTGAAGAAGTGAGTTCCAAGGAAGTGTTTTTTGAAATCTTCGGAAAGACCTTCGGAAATTTTGTACAGAGGAATACCGGAGGTGTTTGAAGAAATGATGGATCCTTTTTTACGGATGCCGTCGATGCGTTTGAAAAGATCTTGCTTGATTTTGAGGTTCTCAACAACCACTTCGCAGATCCAGTCGCAGTCGGCCAGTTTGTCGAAATCGTCTTCGAGGTTACCGGTGCTTACGAGAGCGGCCTGTTTTTTGGTGTAAAAAAGAGCCGGCTGAGATTTCAGGGCAGCCTGCATACCTGCTTCAACGATTCTGTTGCGGGCAGCGGGGTCTTTTTTTTCTTCGTCTGTCAGATTGAATGGTACGATGTCCAGCAGCAATACTTTAACTCCGGCGCCGGCGAGCAGAGCGGCGATACCGCCACCCATGATACCGGAACCGATAACTGCAGCCTTACTGATCTTTCTACTCATAATTCCCTCCTGTGTATAATAATGACAATGAACTAACCTTTTTAGAATAACCATATGAATGATCGTTCAATCTAAATTAGCGCAATCTTCTAATTAACAAAAACCCCTATTTTGTGTCAAGCAAAAAACCCGCATTATGCGTTGAATTTTTTCATGTTTTACAGGGCTTTATTCATAGTGCCGTGATATGGATTATTGAGTGTGGATGGGATATAACAATCTGATTAGATTGGGGTATAATGATTATATCCACCGGATGCAATCACGTGCGGCCACGGTCATTCAGTCTCGTCGCATCGGGCACGTTTGCGGTTGCTGGAGGCTTCTGAAATCGCTTGCCGGATTTATGTTTCAGTGGGTGTGGCCTCGTGTTCAAAATAAATGAATTAGCATTCACTGAATATTGTGATCAAAAATGAACAGCTGTCGCGTGTGTGGACAATGAAGACGGGTCTTTGAGGTATCCATGCCCACCCGGTCAGTTATATGAACGGACGATTGTCAAAAATGTGGCCAATAATATTAATTATCCAGGCCATTTTTTGTATTTCGAAGGGCCTAAATCATCAGCAACCCATTGAAACATCTTGTAATGCGTGTGTGTTTCTGTTATATCGCTGAACTTGATTCATTGACCGTGTCAGACTTGGTTTGCCACGGATGTGCCGATCGTCTGAGAGTGGCGAATTTCAGACGGGAAAAGCTCCGGGCAAGGCTGCGGGGTGATCAACAGAAATTATGAGGACCAATTCATGAATGTCATCGTTCCGGGCAAGGATCTGTCACCGTCAGTCAATCTGAATTCCGTTGTGGAATCCATCATCAACACCCAGAGAGCCAATGGGGATATCCCCTGGTGCGACGGAAAGAAAACAGATCCCTGGGACCTTGTGGAATCCGCCATGGGGCTTGGGATTGGGGGCCGGATCAAGGAAGCCCGCGCGGCTTTCGCATGGCTGGCGGATAACCAGCTTGAGGATGGAAGCTGGTACTCCGCCTATCTTGACGGAATTCCCGATGACAGGACCCATGAATCCAATATGGCGGCTTACATTGCCGCCGGTCAGTACCATCATTATTTATTGACGTCCGACAAAGAATACCTGGAATCCATGTGGCCCTGTGTGACGAAGGCCATCGATTTCGCTTTGAGCCTCCAGGCCCAGACCGGAGAAATCCACTGGGCGAAAAGTCCTGAAGGCACCGTGGACCCCATGGCGCTCATGACAGGCACCAGTTCCATTTTTTTCAGTACAAAATGCGCCCTGGCCATTGCGGAAATTCTGGGTGAAAAAAAAGAGGCCTGGCAGACGTCCCTGAAACTGATGAAAGAATCCCTGGTGAAACGGCCCCACAGTTACAACATCAGCAAGTCACGGTTTTCCATGGACTGGTTTTACCCCATTCTCTCCGGTGCCCTGACCGGAATCGAGGCTCAGAAACGCATTGACCGCTACTGGAAGAAATTTGTGGTTGAAGGTCAGGGTGTCCGCTGTGTGTCGGATCAGCCCTGGGTGACCATCGCAGAAACGGCGGAGTTTGTTCTGACTTTGTCCGCCATGGGTAACGACAAGCTGGCCCGGATCATTTTCGGATGGATTCAGGACAGGCGCTATGACGACGGTTCATACTGGTGCGGGTTCACGTTTCCCGACATGGTGGTGTGGCCGGAAGACAAACTATCATGGACCAACGGCGTGGTGCTCATGGCGGCCGACGCCCTTTACGATCTGACCCCTGCCGGCCGTCTTTTTTCACACAGCTACTGGGAACGGTCCACCGCGATCAACCGATAAGCTGACAGGAACGATGTTTTGAGAAAAGATTACCGCCCGTATTACGTCAAGCAGGTTTACCAGAAATTCCAGAAATTTTATGTGAACAGGTTCCTCCGGCCCCAGTTCGATTTCATGGGGCGCGGAGGTGCTTATATGAAACCCTGGCATGTAGAATTGTTCGGCTCACCGATCCGCATCGGTGCTTACCCCACGGTCATCGCGTCTCCGGACAGAAAAGTCCGTCTTACGGTCTGGGCGGGCGGGCCGGATATCGTGGGCATCGACATCGGAGACTACTGCCTCATATGTCCGGGGGTCCGGATCGCCGCTGCCCAGCAGATCACTGTCGGCAACAGTTGCATGATCGCCAGCGGGGCCTATCTCACCGATTCGGACTGGCACGATATTTATGACCGCAGTGTCCCGGTGGGCAAGTCAGCTCCGATCATCCTTGAAGAAAACGTATGGATCGGTGACAGTGTCATCGTCTGCAAAGGGGTGACCATCGGGCGTAACAGCATCATCGGAGCCGGTTCCGTGGTGGTTTCGGATATTCCGGCCAACGTGATCGCCGCCGGAAATCCGGCCCGGGTGGTCCGGGAGCTGGATACACGGGAGGAAATGAAAACACGCGGGCACTGGCTGGCCGATCCAAGAAAACTGTCCCGCGATTTCGACGTTCTGGACCGGGCTCAGCTCAAGGGCAACACCCTTCTGGGCTGGCTGCGGTCCCTGATTTTTCCCATGGAAGGTGACTGATGGGCGAACGCACCGTTGTCAAGGATATCGTTCTCATTTATCTTGAAGACCAGCCCTACAGTTTTGCGCGTATCGAGGATATCCGGGATGACTGGAAGAAAGGCTGGAATCATGTGACGCTGCTTTTTCTCCAGGTTCCTCTTCAGCAGGTGACCTGGATTCTGAGAGACAGTTATATCGACGGCACGGAGTTCACCATGGACGGCAAGCGCATTCGCCTGGAAAAAGTGATCGCACCGGAAACGCCCCAGCCGCCGTCCGAACCGGAACAACCGAAAGAACCTGCCGATAAAAAAAGCGGCGGGAAAATCATATCGTTTGAAAAGCTGAAGAAATAAAGGCGGTTTTTTCAAAACAGTATATTCAGCCATGGCCACTCCAGGATTCCATAGAAAACAAGTTGTTTCCGCGTCACGCAGGACGGACATCCCGGCTTTTTACATGGAATGGTTCATGGCGCAGCTCAGGTCGGGCTGTTTTCACGTTGAAAATCCGTATTCGCGGCAGCTTCGCGCCATTCCTGTTTCCCCTGAAAATACGGACACCCTGGTGTTCTGGTCAAAAAATTTTCATGACTTTCTCGCCGGAGGTTATGGGGAAGCCCTTGAAAAGATGGGTTACCATCTCTTTTTCAACTTTACGGTCAATTCGGAGGACCGGATTCTGGAGCCTCACGCCCCGTCTCTGTCAGCGAAGTTTTACCAGATGGGCGAGCTTTCAAGACGATTCGGTGCGGGGGCGGTGACCTGGCGGTTTGATCCCATCTGTCATTACATGATCGGACAGAATCTGCATGATAATCTGTCGGATTTCAGCGTTCTTGCGGCAAAGGCCGCAGCGTCGGGGATCACGCGGTGCGTGACGAGTTTCGTGGATCTTTACAGAAAAGTACTGGGCAGGGAACGTCGGATTCCGGGATTTTCATTTGTTCCTCTGCCTTTGGAAAAAAAGCGTGATATCGTTCTCTCTCTGAAGGGCATCCTCGATTCTTTGGGCATGGGGCTTTATCTCTGCTGTGAACGGGAGTTGTTCGACACACTGCCCCTGGGTTCAGGGGTGGAAGAAAGCGCCTGCATACCCAACCCCCTGCTTGAGCGGTTGTCGGGCGCTGTCCTGTCTCGCGCCAAAGACAGCGGCCAGAGAAAAGCCAAAGGCTGCGGCTGTTATTTGTCCAAAGACATCGGGTCATACCGGACTCAGCCCTGTTATCACAACTGTCTGTTCTGTTATGCCAATCCTTGCGCTCCGGAGGCGGTCCATGAATGACGGCTTTGCTATCGGACACGTCCGCATCCACCCCCGAACCGTCCTGGCCCCCCTGGCCGGAATCACCAGCCTGCCCTTCCGGCAGATGATGAAAGACAAAGGCTGCGGCCTCGTGACCACGGAAATGATCAGCGCAAGGGCTCTGATGTATGAATCGGAAAAAACGGTGAAGATGCTTGAACGTACAGATTCCGAACGTCCCTTGGCCGTGCAGCTGTTCGGTGAAGATCCCGCTGTCATGGCCGATGCGGCCGCAAGGGTTCAGGATATGGGGGCCGATCTTGTGGACATCAATTTCGGCTGTTCGGTCCGGAAGGTGGTTAAAACTGGGGCGGGTGTGGCTTTGATGCGTGATCCGCAACGTGCGGAGCAGCTGCTCATGGCGGTTCGGAAAGCCCTTCACATCCCCCTCACCATCAAAATGCGTTCAGGGTGGGAGCCTGCGGGCCATCAGGCCTTTCATATCGCCGAGATCGCCGAACACTGCGGTGTTGACGCGATCACATATCATCCCCGGACGGCACAGCAGCGCTTCGGCGGTCGGGCGGACCGGTCGCTGATCCGTGAACTGAAGAACCGGATCTCGTTGCCCGTTATTGGAAACGGGGATATTTCTTCTGCTGAGGACGCCGTGGCCATGATCCGTGAAACGGGCTGTGACGCAGTGATGATCGGGCGCGCCGCCATGGCGTATCCGGAGATTTTCAGGGAGACGGCATGTCTTCTGGACGGAAAGCCAAAGACGCCCTTTTCGATCGAAGAGCATTTTTTCATGATCGAGGCCTTTGTGGAGAGCCTGGTGGCTTACCATGGGGAAGATATCGGAACCATGCTGCTAAGGAGCCGTCTGTGCTTTCTGGTCAAAGGATTGAGGGGAGCTGTTTCTTTTCGTAAACAGTTGTCCAATATCACGTCAAAAAAGGAGATACTCGAACAGGTCCGGGATTACAGGGACAGTCTGCTGGCCGAGACCCTCCCTGATGACGTTAATCCCTGGTGTACGACGCCCTGACCGTAGAGTCGATGCCACCCCGCGACGTGAATTCGCCCACCACGTCCATGGAATGGGGTTTCAGCGCGGTGACCAGGTCATCGAGGACTCTGTTGACCACATGCTCGTAGAAAATGCCCACGTTTCTGTACTGAAGTAGATAGTATTTCAGCGATTTCAACTCGATAATCATGTTGTCCGGCCTGTAGTTGATGATGATGGCACCGAAATCGGGAAGGCCGGTCATGGGGCATACCGAGGTGAATTCAGGCTGGCGGATGGTGATGTCGATACTTCGTTTGCCGGCATAGGCGTAATCGATGGGATCTAAAACGCCCGGATCCACCTGGTCCGGACCGCATGCTTTGTAGTTGAGGGTGTGGGTGTAGTCTTTGTTGTTCATGGCCTTGC
Source organism: Desulforapulum autotrophicum (assembly GCA_020723285.1). Classification (GTDB taxonomy): domain Bacteria; phylum Desulfobacterota; class Desulfobacteria; order Desulfobacterales; family Desulfolunaceae; genus DYJE01. The sequence continues at coordinate 18,747 of DYJE01000047.1, forward strand.
TTATCCTTTATAAATTTTGGCGGCGATCAGAATCGCCAGAATGACGAGAATGATGATTCCGGGAACACTTGTCCAGGATTTGATCCATGGCTCGCCTTTGTAAAGAAGTCTGTCCCGTTCCCTGCTGTACCACCTGCCCAGAAGGAGAGCCGCGATGACCACAGCGGCATAACCGAAATAACGTTTGATGTCAGACATGTTTGGCTCCGAATGCAATATACGGAATTTATATTAAAAAGGCACGTTTGAGTCTGCCCTTGCCCCCTTGCTTTTTATCGGGGCGACTATACTCCAGCAGCTTATATCTTGTCAAAAAAACAATGGCGATTTTTGTATAAAATGTTTTGTTGATCATTTTCGCAAAGGATGAATATTTGTGTTTGACAAGCCGGAACATATCTGGTAGCTCATATCTAAAAATCCCTCACGATTACATTTTTATAATGAATCCCGGAAGCTGTTTTCTTGGTTGGATTGCATGACCCTCCATAATTTTTTCAAGCCCGGCTTTCGTGAAAGATATTATTTATTTCAAGCCCAAGGAGCTTATTTATGAACGATTTTCTTCAATCCATCCGTAACGGGAGCTATGCCAAGGACAACGGAAACAAGTCCAATCCGCGGTATAACAACGGCAGCAACGGCCAGCGTCCCCGACGGACTTACGAACCCAACGGAAACTACATGCGAAACAATAACGAACGCAAGTTTCGCCCGCGAACAGGTGTCGAGGGTTTTGGGTCCGAAGACACCATGACCACCATCAAGGACACCCTTCAGTCCATTCTGGCGAATCAGGAATCATCGCTGCTCATCGCGGAGCGAAAAGCCATCGCGGAAGAGCGTAAGGCCGACGCATTCGAGTTTATCGCACAGCATATCGGCAAGCTCACCGGTGAAACCTTTGTCCCTGCGCCAAGAAACGAAAGCGTTTCCGTCGCGAAAAAAGAAGCCAAACCCGTGGTGGCCGATGATTTCATGGACATGGACATGGACGAACAGCCCGTCGACATCTGCGAAACAGTTGAGCAGGAGACGGCAGTTCATATGAAAAAAACGTCAAATGAGTCTTCCATGGACAAGGACGATATCCTCAACATCATTTCAGACATGCGAAGGGAAGGCTCCACATACAATGAAATCGCAAGCCATCTGGACAGTCTGAATCTTCCCACATTTTCAGGCCGCGGCAAATGGCATGCACAGACCATTCACCGGCTTTGCCAGACGGTCTGACATGTTTTTTTAATTCGGATGCGAAAGGACCGTTGCCGGACAATGGCAACGGTCCTTGTTTTTTTGAGGGGATTGTCCGCAAACAGGAGGCTGTAAGGTGTTTGATCTTGATCCGCGCTTGAAGAACGATTGCATCGGGTTATGCCGTCTTTCCTTGAGCCATCTTCTTCTGATGAACAACGCTCTGTTTCCCTGGTTTATACTTGTTCCCGAAACGGATGTGGCGGAACTCTGCGATCTTTCCACGGAGAAGCAGCTGCTCTTGTTGGACGAGATCAACCGTGTCTCCCGTTTTGTCAAAGCACATTTTGTCATGGACAAGCTGAATGTCGCCGCCATCGGCAATGTGGTGCGCCAGCTCCATATCCATGTGATCGGCCGGACCCTGGACGACAGCTGCTGGCCCGGTGTGGTCTGGGGTTCTGGGAAGTCGGCACCCTATCCCGAGGCGGAGCGTCAGCGCATTCTCCGGCTGGTTCAAAGTGATCCCGAATTCATCCCCATCATGCAGGGATGATCGGGTTGAAAAGCAGGATGACACCCGCCTTCAGTGTGCTGCCCACCCATATTCTTCCGTTCACCCGGTCTTTTTGACAGTTCACACGAAAAGAGTCTTGAAGTTTGCCATAAACTGTTCATAATGTTTCAATCTTTATTATGAGTCTTATTTCAGTTGATCGGAGAATGGTATGAAGCGAACGACTTTTCTTGTCTGTATATCTGTTCTTGCCGTGTTCGCCACATCATGGGTCCGGGCGGAGGAAGACCGGAGCCCCAGCGTCAAAGACAGGTTTTCTGGCCGGGTTGAAATGGGCCTCCTCGGGGTTACAACGGACAGCGTGTCCGCAGGGATCGACGACAGGGGTTTTTTCGGGGAGGATAACCGCATGAAGACCGTGGACAAGCTTGAAAACGACGGCCACTACAACACATTCGGCACCTTGTTCGTTCTTTTCGATGTGAGTTTCGCGTTGAACGACGACACCACCCTTTACATCGGAACCCCGTTTTTCGATGACAACAGACAGGGACTCACAGCAGGATTCGACACTCTGTTCAACGACAACAGCAGTCTGAACCTGTCGTTATTCATCGGGGAAAGGAGTCTGTGGAAAGATCCCTACATCACAGGCACGGCCAGGGAAATCACATATTCGGACTCCCTGGGGTTTACTGCGGATTGGGAAGGGCTTCTGGGCACGGAGCTGAATCTGGGCTACACCTTGCGATACGAGCATGTGAACGAAGACTATGCCGGTCAGTCCAATCCGGATCTTGAGCGCAGCGGCATGACCCATACCCTCAAAACCGGCTACAATTTCTATCTGAACGATTTTTTTGACTCGGTGCTCACACCGAGCTTTCTGGCCGTTCGCGAAGACAAGGACGGAGACGCCAACGCCTTTACATCGTTGGGCGGGGAACTGGCCTACACCCTGGATCACGAAAAAGACACACTGATGCTGACCGCCACGATTGAAAAAGCGTCATACGATGAAATCCATCCCATATTTAACCGCAAGCGCGAGCAGACCGAATTTTCCACCACCTGTTTTTACACCCTGAAGAATCTGTGGAACGAACGATGGTACACCCGGCTGGGTTTTTCCTACAACCATGTGGATTCCAACGTGTCATTCTTTGACGAAAACATCTTCATCTACGGAGTGGCCTTCGGCTATGCGTTTCATTGAAAACCGCCGGGCGATACTCCTTGTCTGTCTCTTGCTGCTGCACTGGGTATCCGCAGATATCCTGAAAGGTGATCCGCCCAGTGACGAAAAAGGCGTTCATGAGCAACTGGCGTCATTTTTTCCACCCTCGTCACCGTTCACCGGCACAGGTAACAGAGACCGGCTGAACAGCCGCAAGCTGTCACGGAAAATGGAAACAGCCCACATGGAAAAATACAGGGCCTTTGTCAAACGAACGGAAAAAATGATCGTGATCGTCAAAATCCCCTCCAGATCATCGGAGTCGGCCCATCAGGAGGTCCTCGCTTTCTGGCAGTTTGGTGAACAGCTTGTTGTTGAAAAAAAACAACAGAAGGATAACAAGGCGTATGCGGTGTTTCTGACGAACCAGCTTTCGACGGAACTGTCCATGGACAAGACCACCCTTTCTGAAATCGAAAACCTCTATCTGTCCTATCCGGAAATGTCAGGGCTTGAAACAGCGCTGAGCTTCGATCATTACCGGGTGCTGATGGATGTGCCCGATAAAGTGGAACGTCTGAATTTCCAGCGGCAGGCCGTGGAAAAGAAGTGGAGTCCCCAGGAGCTTGAAGACAGAGTCAGACGCAAATCCATTGAACGAAAAACAAAGGAATGGTTCCGCGGACGATATGTCACCTGATCGATACGTGAAAAACCGGACGGTTCGCAGAAATTCCCTGATGAAACGTGTGTTTCCCTTGTTCGCCGCCACGGTGTTTTTAATGATGACCGCGGATGCGGGTCCGGCGCACTCCGGTGACGACAGCGCACAGCCCGTCCCCCTTTATTTCAGTGATAGCGTGTTTCATGTGGGTGATTCACCGGCCAGCACACTTCTTCTTCCGCCGGGTCCGCAGGAAAACTGGGAACCCGTGTCGCAGTTCGATTTCAGCCGGATGAATGGCGAGACGGCATTCTGGCTGAAGTTCCGCCTGCCCCCTTTCGCGCCGGAGGACACGTCAGTCCTGCTTTCCGCATTTGTGAAGGGGTTCAGAGCCTATCTGGATGAAGAACTGATCTACGCCTACGGAAAGGAAAGTGAGGCTTACGGCCATGATTTCACGTACCACATGAGCCATGTCATTCCCCTTGGCCCACTTGTACCCGGTCGGACGCTGGCCATTCGCATCGTCTGCGACGGCAGGGCCGGGGTGGGGGAGCTGTATTCCCTTGTACTCGGATCGGCCACGGATCTTCCGGATATCATGATCGCCGAAAGGGACGATCTGTACAGGCGGAGCATAGTGGATGTCTGCCTCGGTTTTCTGCTGGCGGTCATGGGGGTCGCGAGCATGGGCATTTTTACGATCAGACTGCGTCAGCGGAACTGGCCGTTTCTGTCGTTCGGGCTTTTCGCCCTTTTTTCAGGGGCCACGTACCTCACGGACAGCAGCGCCATCTTTTTTCTGAATGTATCGCCATCGACCCAGTTTTATTTCAATTCCCTGTCGTTTCTCCTGGTGCCTCCGGCCCTGTTCGCCTTTGCGGATCACATGTTCCAGACACCCTACAGAACCCTGATCCGGGGCCTCTGGATCGGCCATCTTCTGTTCGCCGTTCTCGCGGTTTTTCTGATCCGGCAGGGCATCGACTACACGTTTGGTTTCCTGTCGGTTCTTGTGGTCAACTGCTCGGTGTGCATGGGCATCATCCTGAAATCAGGCGATGCGGCGGACCGTTTGATCCGCACCAGTTTTCTGGTGTTTTTCGCGTGGTTCATAGTCCTTATCCTTCTTTACGTGCTTGAGCTGATGAATCTCATTCCGCGAGCTTACGATGTATTCGGATGGGGACTTCTTGCCTTTGTCAGTTCGTTGGGCTTTTTCCTTTTGCGGCATTACACCCGGACATTTTACACCATGCAGACGGTTTCCCTGGAGCTTGAACGCAACAAATCCGAGCTGCTCGAAATACAGAAAGAACAATTGAAATCCCAGCTTGAGGCTTTGAAACATCAGCTGGACCCCCACTTTCTGTTCAACAATTTCAGCACGCTTTCCGCCATCATCGACGAAGACAAAGACACGGCTGTGGCATTTGTTCAGGAGTTGTCCAAGGTTTACCGCTATGTTCTCCAGACCCGGGATCACACCCTGGTGGACCTGTCCGAGGAGATCGGTTTCCTTGAGTCCTACAGGTTCCTGATGTCCAAACGTTTCGGGGACAACCTTGTGCTTTCAATAGACGTACCCGAAGCCTGCATGACTCTGAGGATCATGCCCTTCGCCCTTCAGCTGCTTGTGGAAAACGCTGTGAAGCATAACGTGGTTTCCCAGAAAAAACCCCTGATCATCGATGTCGCTGCCGATGCCCGGCGGGTTTATGTCACGAACCGGCTTCAGAAAAAAAACCAGGTCATCCGTTCCACGGGCATCGGTCTGTCGAACATCATGACCCGATACAGCCTGATAACAGATCAGAGCGTGGATGTCATTGAAACGGAGTCGGCTTTCAACGTCAGCATACCCCTTTTGGAAAGGAACGGTGATTACGATGAACGCTTTGATCATTGAAGACGAACCGGCTGCGGCCCGGCGGTTGAAATCCCTGCTTCATGGCCTTGAAAAAGAGCTCGTTGTTATTGACACCATCGACAGTGTGGAAGATGCGGTGGCATTTTTAAAAGAAAACCCTGAGCCGGATCTGATATTTGCGGATATCCAGCTGTCCGACGGGATCTGTTTCGATATTTTCAGGCAGGTTATGCCAAAGTCCGCAGTGATCTTCACCACGGCCTATGACGAATACGCTCTGGAGGCGTTCAAGGTGAACAGTGTGGATTACCTGCTGAAACCCGTGGACCCGGACGCGTTGAAAAAAAGCCTGGAAAAATTCAGAAGCCTTCGGCAGGCCTTCGGAAGTACGGAGAAAATCGAGGCCCTTTCAGCTTTTCTCGAATCCAGGGAAAAGAAGTTCAAAACCCGGTTTCTGGTGAAATCCGGCCACGGCTTGAAGCCGGTGACTGTGGACGACGCAGCGTATTTCCTGATCGATGACCAGCTGGTGTTTCTCTATGACAAAAGCGGTAAACGTTACCTTCTGGAAAACACGCTGGACGATATTGAAAAACATGTGGACCCGGAAAAATTTTTCAGGATCAACCGGCAGATGATCGTGGCCCTGTCCGCCATCAAGGCCATTCATCCTTATTTCAACAGCCGCCTCAAACTCGAACTCGTTCCGGTCCTGGACCTTGAAGACGAGGTCATCGTCAGCCGGATGAAGGCGGCGGATTTCAGGAAGTGGCTTGAGGAGTAAGTTAACCCCTATGACGGATGAGCAAAAAGCACGTCAGATCATTGCGCGCCTGAAACAGTCGGGATATGAGGCTTACCTGGTGGGTGGCGCGGTGCGGGATATCCTCGGCGGGGATGAACCCACGGATTTCGATGTGGTGACCAACGCGTCCTGTGACACGGTGCGACGGCTGTTTCATGACCGGAACGTGGCGGTGGCCGGTGTCAGCTTCCGGATCTGCATTGTGGACGGCATCGATGTGGCGGGTTACCGGAAGAGCGGTTTCGACCCGGCTGGACCCGGTTCCGGCGAAACAGCAAGGACCCTGCTGGAAGATCTTTCACAGCGTGATTTCACCATGAACGCCATGGCGTTCTGCCCGCTCACCGGAACGCTGATTGACCCGTTCGGTGGGGCGGAGGATGTGAAAAACAACGTGATCCGGTTCACCGGAAAACCGGAAGACAGAATCGGGGAAGACCCGCTCCGCATGGCTCGGGCCTGCCGTTTCGTGGCGAAACGTGAAGGGATCATAGATGCTGAAAGCCTGGCGGCCATGACCGAGCTCAGCCCCCTTCTGGCAACCGTGGCTCCGGAACGGCTGAATCTTGAACTTGTCAAAGCTCTGACCTGTGTAAAGCCCAGCCTTTTTTTCAACCTGTTGCACAGGATCGGGGCGCTTGGCCATATTTCGCCCGGACTTGAAAAAGTTTACGGCCATGACGGCGGCGGGTATCATGACGAAACCATCGACCGGCACATGGCCGTGGTCGGTGATGTGCTGCCCCGTCGAAAACCCCTGTTGCGTCTTGCCGGTTACTATCATGACATGGGCAAACCGCCTTGCGCCGAATATCGTGACGGCAGGCTGACCTTTATCGGTCACGAAAAAAAAGGGGCGGAGATGGTCCGCGAGGAAATGGCGGCCCTCCGGTTCAGTGTAAGGGAAACAGAGTATGTGAGCGCGCTGGTTCTTCATCACATGCGTTCCCTGAAACCCGACGACGCACCGAAAACCGTCCGGCGGCTTCTGAAAAAACTGGCCGACGACCGTGTGAGCTGGAAAGACTGGCTCTGTCTGAAAATTGCGGATGTTCAGGGCAACCGCAGGAAACCGGATTTGACGCCTGAAGACATCCGGAAGCGTGTCATGATGATTTACCGTGAACTTCATCCTCCGGGAGGGAAAGCGGCATTGTCCGTTTCCGCGCTGGCCATCGGCGGACAGGACGTGATGAATCTTCGGGGGATCGGTGAAGGGCCGGTGGTGGGGGAAATATTACAAAAACTTTTGGAGCACGTCCTCGACGACCCGGCTCGAAACAACCGTGACGAGCTGGTTCGTTTTGTGAAACATCTGCCTTGACCTGTTTTAAACGTCCCTTTTTGTGTCAGAAATCCGCCTGAGCGAGAATCATGTATGCGAATATCGCGTGAACAGGGATTTTCATGTTGTGCGTTTCGTTGAGATGGTCGGCGAATTCCCTGATGGAGGTGGTCCGGATGTTTTTGAATCCGTGGCCGCAAAGGATGCCGTGGATGTCGTCTCGGTCACATCCCCAGAGGAAGTGCTCGCCCCGAGCCGCCCCGTAACGCTGCACACGTTTCATATGCACATCCCCGGTGTTTTCATTCGCAAGTTCTCTGGGGAAAAAATCGAAAACAAGGGAACTCCCCGGCGGTGTCAGGTTTTTAACTCCTTCGAGGGTGTAGGCGACGGCCTCACAGGGCAGGTAATAGCTCACCCCTTCCCAGATGAACAATGTGGGTTCCTGCCGGATGAGCCCTGAATCCGCCACGGTTTTCAGCCAGTCTTCCGTGAAATCCACCGGGATGAAATAAAGGGCGTCATGCTCCGGAAAGCCGCTGCTTCCCATGAGCCGGACTTTTCTACGCTGGGTCATGGGATGGTCGATTTCGATGAACCTCAGGCCGGGATACCGGAAACGCAGAGCCCTGGAGTCGTAACCCGCGCCCAGAAGCACCACCTGCCGGATGCCGTCGCGGTAATGATGCAGCAGATGTTCGTCGATGAAACGGTGACGAAGGGCGATGAGCATGTCCGCACCGATACCCACCTGCTTGGCGATCAGCCGTGGCAGCCAGTAAAGCACGGGAAACGTTTCCGCCAGCCGGAAATAGATTTTGGCCGGGAACCAGTGGGCGGGAAGAAAACCTGCGGCATAGCGGTCCTGGATGACCCGCAGGCCCTGGGGTGCAATGGTATTCACAGCCCGCGCCGCAAGGACATCCAGCGCTGTTTTACTCGATCTGTTTTCTCGCATGACCGCGTCTCTTTCGATTGGGTTTGAGGACAGGTGATGACTTGACGTTAACCGACCGTGGGAAAACTGTCAAATTGAAACTGACATGTCAGTTTCAATTTGATTTCGGTTATCGCAAAAACGAGGGGTCATTCCAATTGGTTTCCAAAATGGTACCCCGCTGGTTTTTAAGCGCTTTAGGTCGGGCTCACGCCCTGCTTATACCCAATAAGTCTACCGGACAAAACAAATCGTATTTGTCAGCGGTAGTCGTGCATTCCATGCGCCAGAACAGGGTGCGTTTACGCGCCACCTCAACGCCTTTTCCATGCCTTGCTCTCCGTTCTTGTCATTCCGGGCGGGGGCTTTTTCCCGACCCGGAATCCATGCCTGTTTTTTGTGCAACCTCTGTCTTCATAACACCATGGATTCCGGGTCGGCTTGCTTTTCGACATGGAATCAGCGCCGGATGGTTGAAAGAATCGGCGTGTTCAGAACAAGCGACGATGAATCCGGGGACCGTTCGATGTCCAGGCTGATGGCCTGGGAATCGATGCGGAAATATTTGGACAGGACATCGATGATATCTTTTTTAAGGGAAATCAGAACATCGTCCGAAACCTCCAGATTGTCGTAAACGATGGCGCACTGGAGGCGCTGTTTGGCGGTCTGGCCGCTTCCTTTTTTTGATCCCCGCCATTTGCTGATCAGATCGTTGAGCATCATAACATCCCCCTATTTCCGGATTCCGATTTTGCGGCCGATTTTGCTGAAAAAACCTTCCTGTGATTTGGGAATGTCGATGGGCAGGTCTGGCTGGCCGTTCAGGCGCATGGCGATCCGTGAAAAAGCCACCCCGGCCTTGGACTCTTTGTTCATCACCAGAGGAGATCCGGTGTTGGTGGACACGATGACCTGATCGTCCATTTCAACAAGCCCGATGAGATCCACGGAAAGGACATCCACCACATCCTCGTGGCTGAGCATGTCGCCTTTTTCCACCATAGAGGGAATGATGCGGTTCACGATGAGTTTGGGCGTGATTTTCTTGGCGTACAGCAGGCCGATGATCCGGTCGGCATCCCTCACCGACGACACTTCCGGGGTGCAGACCACCACCGCCTCGTCGGCACCGGCCACGGCGTTTTCAAATCCGCGCTCGATGCCTGCCGGGCAGTCCATGAGGGTGAAATCGAACTCCTTGCGGAACTCGTTGCACACCGTCACCATTTCTTCCGGAGAGATGGAATCCTTGTTGTCGCTCTGGCTGGCAGGAATGAGGAACAGGTTGTCGATGCGTCTGTCTCTGATGGCCGCCTGGTTGATGCGGCACTTGTTGCGGACCACATCCACGATGTTGAACACCACACGGTTTTCAAGGCCCATGACCACGTCCAGATTTCTGAGTCCGATATCCATGTCCACCACGGCGACCTTCTTGCCTTCCTTTGCCAGGGCGGCCCCGATGGATGCCGTTGCCGTGGTTTTACCCACGCCGCCTTTACCCGATGTTATGACGATGACTTTTCCTTCCAACACACACCTCCCGGATCCAAAGTCCGTTCTTCTGTCGTTTACCGTTCTTCAAGCACCGGCAGCTTCCCGAATGGATTCGCCGTCATGTAATTGTCCACCACGATGGACCCGTTTTCCACAAAGGCGAATTCTATGGCCTTTCCCGCCGAGGCGGACATTCCCGCAGCCACGACCCCTCCGATCTGGACCTGGGTCGGTCTGAAATCAAAGGCGAGAATGATGGATTTTTCCTTGTTTTCAGCCTGGCCGGCCAGCGCGGTGCCGCAGAGGCTTCCAAGAACGAGAATATCGCCCCCGGCATAAACCTCGCCGCCCGGATTCACGTCGCCCATGATGATCAGGTGGCTTTCCGCCATGATCTTCTGACCCGAACGCACGCGGCCCGCCATCACTTTTACATCCCCCATGTCCATTCCTCCCGGCGCCTGGGTAATTTCATACAGGTCTTTCTGGTCAGTGACCGTTTCAACAGCCGCTTCAACGCGGATTTTTTCAAACACGTCGGAGACGCCGAACCGTTCTTTCAGAAACATGCCAAGACGGATAAGCATGTCCGCAGGCACGCCGGCCTCACCGTTTTCAACGGAAATTCTGGCTCCATGGGCCAGTTGACGGAGGTTGACAAATAGTTCGGATGTCTGCTGTTCGATGACCTCATACGGTTCATTCGAATCCAGCGTCACCGCAAATCCGTCGCGGGTTCCTTTGAGTTTTACGGCTTTGGAATCCATGGTCCATTCGTCCGGCAAAACGGGCCGGTTTGTTATATTCATGATGAAAAATTTCTGAATTGCGCGGATGATACTAACAAACCACATGAAACTCAACAGGAAAGTTTAGGGTCTTGATATTGGAGAGAGTGAATCTTAATTGTCTGAAATATAAGTTAATATGATCATCTCCAGCGCCATGGTCAAGCATGGGACAGATCCGTGCGTGGTTCTCAAAGCGGTCTCACTCGTGACGGAAATCATGCCTCCTGGAGCAGGATTCGCAAGGCCAGTGCCAGCACCTCCTCGTATGATTCATACCCTGTGAATCTTGGAATGGCCCATCGTATTGTTCCCTATTTCCAAACACATTTTTTACCAACCACAAAACATGGCCAGTCCCGGACTCCGCCTGGATCATTGGCTTATGCCAATAAGTCCATTTACATTTTCCGGGTATGCAGGGTCAGGTGTGGGACGCGCCAAAAAAGAGGTCAGCCTCTGACTCATTTGGCAGATATGTCCAGATAATAGAGGACAATGGCCGACGAATCATCCGGCTTGTGTCTGACCGGTAATACCCCCAATCAACCGCATTCCGTTTTCATAAAACACCTTGTCGTAGAATTCCTGGGACAGGTTCCGGGACAGAAGGCCCTTGATTTCATCTTCCCAGGAAAGGAACAATATGGGACAGGTCAATTATCTTTCTGGGAAGGAACAATATGGGACAGGTCAATTATCTTTTTTAAGCATCCCCTTGATATTTGTGTTGATTTTTCATTGAATACCTGTAAGAAAATATGGACCACTGTAACTGTCCGTTACGGGGGATGCTTAATAAAACTCTATACGTTCGAATTAATATGAAGATATCATCATACAACAATCTGCTTGTTTACGACAGATCCATGAGCATGGCTCAAGCTGAAGATCTTATTTCCAGAAATTGCCTCAAAGGTCTTGAGATTAAAACCTTACTCAAAGATGAAAGACTGATCGATCTGTCTTTTCTGAAGGAAACATCATTCTTAAAGGGACTGAGTATTGTCAGCAACTTTGAATACGATTATTCCGTCATTGAGAAGTTGTTAGATTTGGAATGGCTAAACATAAATGCAGTAGGATTTAATAATGGTAATTTTTTAAATTTTCATAAACTGGTGGAGCTTAGCTTGTCTTTTAGAAGACTTACTTTTAAATTAAACCTACCTGTTTCTTTACGTCATTTGTATATGGATGAGTTGAAACAGAACTCACTCAACTTTATAAGCGGAGTAGATTCAATCCAAACTTTAAGAATTAAATCATCTAATTTGAAAACTATAGATGGTATAGATAAATTTAATAACCTCCACTCTCTAAGTATAGAAGGTGTTTCAGGGCTCAAATCGATCAATGAGCTTCCAGAATCAATACAACAATTATACTTAAATTCAGTAAGTTCACTCAACGCGCTTAATTTGACAACAAAACCAGATAGCTTAATAATTCGTAATTGCAAGAAACTCAAGGTTGAGAATTAATGATTCGAACGAACCACATGGGGACAGGAAAATGAACAATATGGGACAGGTCAATTATCGAACAAGCACCATTCAGAAAGAAGATATCCCATGAAATTGCATGTAAACGTAACCAGTGGCAGTGAAGTCAGTGAAAATGTCGTGATGGGATAGGTCTGGAACCACATGGGGACAGGAAAATTATCGTACAATCGGTATACTGGAAGAATGATACCCCATGACATTGCAAGTGAACGTATCCAGTGGGGGTGGATTCGGTGAAAATGAAATGGTGGGATGGATCTCTATACAGGCGTTAAAGAGGTTGGTATAAATCGTTCCGGTTCATGCCTCCGACGGCCCTGCCGGGAGCCAAACTTTTTGAAAAAGTTTGACAAAACGGGTTATGGGTTGATTTCAAGTCAACGATCAAGGTTTATTCATTTTTATTGGGGGGGGCGAGATGGCTATTATTCCGCAGTATCTACAACAGTATCTACCCCCAACCTGTTTGCCCAGCTTTTCAAGCTTGTCCTTACGAACGTGGGGAAGCTGGCCTTCTCAGCGTTTCAAAACAACAACATGGGACAGGTCAATTATCGAACAAGCACCATTCAGAAAGAAGATATCCCATGAAATTGCATGTGAACGTAACCAGTGGCAGT
>DYJE01000062.1 GCA_020723285.1 Desulforapulum autotrophicum
CTTTGACGCCCATTTGAACTGACCCACCTTTGCTCAGAAGAATTGACCCACCGATAAAGTGCTCAGGAATTTGCCCCACCCTTTCCTTCTGGACAAAGAAGGGCTGATTTTTCTTCTCATTCCGTTAACAATTATCCTATCGGCTTATTGAAAGGATAAAAAGGAAAGCCCGAAGAGGCAACTTCGGGCTTTGAAGAAGAGCTCCGCAGACAATCGGAAGCTCCACAAGCTTACTTATTTTTACCATGGCTTCTGACTGTTGGCAAGGGTTGGAGGCCATTTTATTTTGCTTCTGGTTGAGGTTTGTTGCCGATGGTGTGAGGAGAGTTTCTGCGTATGTCGACGTTGTTGGAGGGGCCAGGCTTATTGTTCTGAGGACTGCCGTCGTTTAGGAAGACGCCGGATTCACAAGGAAGCCCAGAGGCGTTACCGGCAGAGCTTGAAAGGGAAGAGGGCTCACCGTCAGGCAGAAAACCGCCGGCGCCACGGGTGGAGCAAACAGGATGAAAAAAAGATGGATGATCCATCTTCCAAAGGATTGTCTACGCGAGTTATAGGTCTTCTTGATGGTGTCCACTCTGTTAGGATTGAGAGGGGGACAGGGTTTGACAGGGTTGGGCGGTGTCATTTTTGTGGATGTAAGGGGCACGTGGTAGATCGATTTCCTCGTCGAGAGTGAGCGGGTCATGGATCCTGGAGGTCTTCGAGAAGTCAAAGAGATCGAGATGGCCCAGCTTCAGCTTCGCTATGCCCATACCCGGATCGAGAGGCCGGAGAAGGTTTTAGCCCTGGCCAGTTGCATCGAGCGTTATGGGCAGATCCTGCCTGTGATTGTTTTGAGGGAGGGGATCCACTCCTTTGTCCTGATCGATGGCTATCTGAGGGTGAAGGCTCTGAAGCGCTGTGGGAGCGACACCGTCCTGGCGGAGATCTGGGAATGTAAAGAAGAAGAGGCCCTGGTACAGATTCTGGCTCGGGACAATAGCCGTAAATGGGATCTTTTGGAAGAAGCGGCCCTTTTGCGGGAGCTTCACGATCACTCCCATCTATCCCAAAGTCGAATTGCCTCCATGGTGGGACGCAAACAGAGTTGGGTTTCAGGGCGATTGGCCCTTTACAGTGCTCTTTCTGAAGATCTTTTGGAGTCGATTCGAAAGGGGGCAATCTCGACCTGGGCTGCGACCCGTGTGATTGCCCCGATTGCGCGCGCAATACCGGAGCATGCCAAGATGCTTTCAGACAATCTTTCCAAAGCATCTCTGTCGACTCGGGAGTTGGTCCTTTTGTTCCGCCATTACCAGAAGGCCAATCGGAATCAGAGAGAAAAGATCGTGTGTGACCCCTTTCTTTTTCTAAAAGCGCTTCATGCGAAGGAGGAAGCCACAGAGGCCAAGAGCCTGAAAGAGGGACTGGAGGGCAAATGGCTCAGGGACTTGAGAGTCATCGTCCATATGCTCCGAGGTCTCCTCCGGGAAGTCTCCACGCTCTTCTACTCAGGTCAGTCCCATCTTGACCGACGCATCCTGCTGACAGCCTTTGAAGAGAGTCAGAAGCAATTCATGGAACTTGAAAAACAGATCAGGAGGTATGATGGCCATGATCATCACCCAGGAGACCCAGCAAGCCATTTTGAGCCTCTTTCAGAGAGGCGTTCAAATCCGGCAGATCAGCCAAATCCTTAAGATCTCCCGAAACACGATCCGGCGTGTGATCCGGGGAAAGTGGCAGGGGAGACCACAAAGACCGTCTCCCTACGAGGAGCTATTCCCCATCCTCCGGGAGCTCTTCAGTCGCTCCAAGGGGAATGTCGTCAGGGTCCAAGAGATCCTCGAGAGCGAATACGGTAGGAACGTCCCCTACACCACCCTGACCCGGATTGTTCGAGACCTCGATCTGAGAGAGGATAAGAAAAACGCTCGCTCAGGCACCTATGAATTTGGTCCGGGCCAAGAGATGCAGCACGACACCTCTCCCCATCCGGTGCTCCTGGGTGAGAGGAAGGTCAAGGCCCAGTGTGCGGGATTGGTCCTCGGTTATTCAAAAAAGCTCTTTATCCAGTATTACCCTACCTTCACCCGCTTCGAGGCCAGGGTCTTTCTCGATAAGGCGTTTCAGTTCATGGAGGGAACCTGCTCGCGATGTATCATCGACAACACCAGCGTCATTGTGGCTCATGGCTCTGGCCCCACGGCAGAGATTGCCCCGGAGATGGAACGCTTCGGGCAAATGTTTAATGTCACGTTCATCCCCCATGCTGTTGGCGACGCGGACAGAAAGGCAAAGATGGAAAGAAATTTTGCTTATGCAGAAAATAATTTTCTTGCGGGCCGCTCCTTCACCGATTGGCATGATCTTAATGAGCAAGCCAAACGATGGTGTCAGGAAGGGGCAAACCAAAAAGTGAAACGTTCTCTGGGCATGAGCCCTGAAGCGGCCTACTTGATGGAAAAACCTCACCTTACCCCCCTTCCACCCTATCTCCCTCCTGTCTATCAGACCTTTTATCGAACGGTGGATGTGGAAGGCTTTGCACAAGTCGATACGAACCGCTATTCGGTCCCCGAACGGCTGGTCGGTAAAGAGGTCGAACTCCATAAGCTATGGGACCGGATCGAGGTCTTCTTCAAGAATCAAAAGGTGGCCGATCATCCAAGGCTCCTGGATAAACGGGAGACCCGGATCACCGCCGATGGACATCACGCTCCCTTTAGCCGGGAAAGAGCTCATGAGGGACCCTGCGTTGAGGAAAAGGCTTTGGTTGGACAGCACCAGTGGCTCGATCAGTTTGTCAAAGAGCTCAAAAGGCGTTCAGGGGGAAGAGGCGTCAGATCCATGCGCAAACTCTTGGATTTGAAACGGACCTATCCTCCAGAGGCCTTTGAAAAAGCCATGGTCGAAGCCCTCCGTTATGGGCTTTACAACCTAACCCGCCTTGAGCAGATGATCCTCTCTCAGGTCCAGGGAGACTTCTTCAACATCGACGAGGATGAAGGGGATGAAGAGCCATGAACGAAAAACTCCACCAACTCCTTGCCCAATTACGCCTGAAGGGATTTGCAGGCGCCCTTGACCAGGAGATCCAAAAAGCAGAAAAGGAGGCCACCCCGATCTCGGAAGTCCTTCATCGCCTCCTGATGGAGGAACAAGCCCACCGTCAGAATCAAAGCCTCCTCTATCGGCTCAAGGGGGCCAAGATCCCCTGGGATTGGACCCTTAAGACCTTCCCTTTTGACAAACAGCCCGGAGTGAGCAAGGCCCAGATCCAACAACTCTCCGGCTTGGCCTTCATCGAACGAAAAGAGAATATTGTCTTCATCGGAAACCCCGGCACCGGAAAATCAGGCCTCGCCATCGGGCTCTTACGTCAGGCTCTTCTCTCAGGATACAGAGGACGATTCTACCACGCCCAGAATCTCCTGGATGAACTCTACGCCTCTCTGGCAGACCGATCTACCCCCAAACTCATCCAACGCCTCTGTCGCTACGATTTGCTTCTCATTGACGAGCTAGGATACCTGACCCTTAAGCCGGAGCAGATCAACGCCTTCTTTAAGCTGATGGGAGAGCGCTATGGGAGAAACTCGACGATTTTGACAACGAATTTGAGCTACCCAGAATGGTACGACCTCTTCCAGAGAAAGACCCTGGTGGATGCCCTTCTCGACCGTCTCAAACATCATTGCATCACCATACACATCAATGGTCCTTCTCTAAGGGTATCCTCCAACGGCAAAGCAAAACCCAATCCCAAATCTGGATAGAGCACAAACCTGTGAGGGAAAAGATGAAGGATCAAAAGGAAGTCCGGATCGCCTTGGAAATTTGGAACCTGATCAACAAGCTTGGCGAACTTCTCTGGGATCGCTATGAAGAGGAGTTCCTCGAAATCTACCTCAAAGAAGAAGATGACAAATTCCTTCGCACTATCAAATACTCGACCCCTTCCGGGACCCAGGGTAAACCGGAAGACTAGTCCGGAATCAATCCCGCCAAGGGAGAATTCTCCCTTCCTTCGTTGCTGCCATCTTGCCCACCCCAGGCCACCTGCAAGACTCCTCTGTATCAGAACCTCCAACCCATCAGCTGCGCATCCTAAGGGTCATTTCTTACGAGCGCAAAAGGGTTACTCTCGGTGAGCGGCGAAGC
>DYJE01000007.1 GCA_020723285.1 Desulforapulum autotrophicum
TGTTATGAAATTCTACTTTTTACGAGTCCATCAACATCCAACATCGAATGAAGGATAACTCCATTTTTATATGTTGAATGTTCGGAGTATTAGCTATCCATGCGGAAATGGTGATCCTGCAGCACATTCACCATTCGATGTTGAGTGTTGATGGCGTCGTAAAAAGTCCCATATGCGGCGTTATAGTGTTTGGCCAGACACTCGACATACTATATGTATGCCTTCGCGCCTGGCCAAACACTATGCCTTGCCTCTGGGCCTTTTTCCATAGCCATCGGGCGACTTTTTACGAGTCCATCAGTGTTCGATGTTCAAGATGTTCGATGTTCAAAAAAACCGCCGTCAACCCTTTGACATCCTTAAGAAGCCAGCGCCCATGGCCGCGAACACCGTGAGACAACGAACCCACATCCCGAACAAACATTGTATTGACCCGTTCCGGCTTCTATACTATTTATTGAATTTGCTTATTTATCAAAAAAACATTCACCCGCGCGGGGAGGGCCATGAACCGCCTGATCATACTTGTTTTGAGAATCATTCTGGGCATAGCGTTCGCCATTCTGCTGACCCGGTTATTTCATCCTGAAAAAGGGTTTGTTTTTATAGCGGGAATCGCTGTTCTCCTTGTGGGTTTTTCCTATCTGTCGTCGGCCATGCGGACCCGGAAGAAAAAGGAGCCGAACCGATGAAGCAGATCGTTTTGGGAACAGCCGGACATATCGACCACGGGAAGACAAGCCTGATCAAAGCCCTCACCGGCATCGAAACCGACCGTCTGAAAGAGGAAAAAGCGCGGGGCATCACCATCGAGCTGGGATTTGCCTCCATGGATCTCCCCAGCGGACAGCACCTGGGCATCGTGGATGTTCCGGGTCATGAAAAATTCGTGAAAAACATGGTGGCCGGAGCCACGGGCATCGACATGGTGGCCATGGTCATCGCCGCGGACGAGGGCGTCATGCCCCAGACCCGTGAACACATGGAGATCTGCACCCTTCTGGGCATCCGCCACGGCATGGTGGTGATGACGAAAAAAGACATGGTGGACGAGGAGTGGCTGGATCTGGTCACTGAAGATATAAGGAACTTCGTCAAAGGCACCTTTCTCGAAGACGCCCCCATCATTCCTGTTTCGTCCATGACCGGCGACGGGCTTCCCGAGCTGATCAAAACCATGGATGACATTGCGGCGCAGATTCCTGAACGTACATCCACCGGGCTTTTCCGCCTTCCGGTGGACCGGGTGTTTACCATGAAGGGTTTCGGCACGGTTATCACCGGCACTGTGGCTTCCGGGACCATCAGAGTGGGTGAAACCATCATGATTTACCCCTCCATGGTCACGTCCAAAGTGCGGGGTATTCAGGTGCACAATGTCAGCACCGAATCCGCCGCCTCCGGCATGAGAACGGCCATCAATTTCCAGGGGCTTGAAAAAACGGCCATCGAGCGCGGCGAGGTGGTTTCCGTTCCCGAGGGTATGCGGAACAGCCATCTGGTGGACGCACGGATGCATTATCTTTCCAGCAACAAGAAACCCCTGAAAAACAGGACCCGCATCCGTTTTCATACCGGGACCTGCGAGATCATGGGCAACCTGATCCTTCTGGAATCGGAAACCCTGGACCCCGGAGAGACAGCGGTGGTTCAGATCCGTCTGGAATCCCCGGTGGCCTGCGTGAAAGACGACCGTTACGTGGTCCGCAGTTATTCTCCGGTTCGGACCATTGCCGGCGGCGAGATTCTGAACCCGTTTCCCGCCAAGCACAAACGGTTCAAGGACGACATCGTCTCCGGTCTCAAGGGCATCACCGAGCAGGACCTTGACAGCATCATTTCGTTTCACTGCTCTCAGGCCGGTTTCAGGGGCCTGACGTTTAACGACCTGAAACTCATGACCAATACGTCGGACAAGAAACTCCAGACGGCGGTGTCCGGTCTCCTGACCCACAAACGGCTGATCCAGACGGACAAGGAAACCCGGACATTTATATTCAAGGATGTTTTCGACAGCCTGAACACCATGGCCACGGAATACCTGACGAACTACCACGCGGCCAACCCTCTTCGGGAGGGGATGCCCAAAGGCGAACTCAAGTCGAAGTTCTCTCTGGATCTGGGGGTCAAGCTGTTCAATCTGATGATCAACCATCTTGTCACGACAGGTGCCTTGGTTCAGGAAAACGATACCGTTCGCCTTGCCGGGTATAAAGTGGCCTTGAAAGTCGATCAGGCCGACATGCGGAAGAAAATCCTTGACGCATATGTGGAAACAGGGATCACACCTCCGTATTTCAAGAGCCTGGTGACGGAAACATTGGGCTATGATCCGGATCAGGCCAAAGATGTGCTGATGCTTCTGGTGAACGAGAAAAAGCTTGTCAAAATTAAAGAGGATCTTTATTTTCATGCTGACGCTCTCGACGCTCTCCAAAAGAAACTGGTGGAGTTCCTCACCGTCAACACGTCGATCGACGCGCCCCAGTTCAAGGACCTGACCGGTGGAATCGCGCGGAAATACCTGATTCCCATCCTTGAATACTTCGACATGAAAAACATCACCATCAGGGTCGGGGACACACGGCAGCTTCGAAGCCGTTAAGAACCCAAGGCTCATGATGCGGGTATAAAATATTTTGACATTCGGATAAAATAATTTCATATTTTCAGGGTTTCATGGGATCCATACATAACGATTGACGGCAGATGGCCCATTTGGACATCCAACGACAGTGAGGAGCGGTGATGAGCAAGAACAAAGTGAAAGGAAACAATGGAAATTCGGAAAAGGCCGGTTTCGGGACCTATGCCTCTTTGCGTATTGTGATAGGTATTGTGGTTGTCATGGGGTGTCTGTGGCTCGGTGCAGCGGGCATCGCGTTTTTCACCGAAGGTGAGAATGGGAAGTCCAAATACAGGGAAACCGTTGAACAATACCCCCTGATGGAAAAAGCCGACGGCATGATCCATGGGTTTGCAGCAGGTGACGAACACGGAGAGTCTGAAGGGGAGAAAAAAATGAAGTCGTCCGAAGCCTTGGATATGGTTCAGGACAAAATTGAAAACCCCGGTTTGGAATCAGGCTATTTCCACAGCCAGTTTCTGGGTGAACACGAGTCGGCGTCCATCGATACACGGGATGTCCCCACCGCCGTTCATCCGGTTGAAGAACCTGCTTCGGGCGGTCACGGTGCTGAAGGTGAAGCGGCCGAAGGCCATGGCTCTGGCGGTCATGAGGCTTCAGCCCCCACAAAGGTCATGACCCGGAAAGTGATTGGGGTGGCGTTTGTGGAAGCTCTGGTCGAACCCCTTGAGAGTGAGCTTCACAGCTTCTGGGGCTGGCGTCCCAACGATCTCTGGATCACGAAACTGGGGAGGGACAACGCGGAAAACTACCAGCTGGGCGTCCGGGAAATCACCCGCCGCTCTGCGGATATTCTGGCGGAACGCATTGCCCGTACCGGCAGCAACGTGTCGTACAACAAGTACTTAAACGATGCGGTAAACAGTCTGACGGTTGACCCCGGAAGCTACTGGTGGCCCTCCGCCGAGCGCGAATACCAGCGTGCCATTGACAATTTGAGAAAATACAAGGAGCAGCTGGCCAGGGGCGAGGAATCGTTCTACACCCGTCCGGACAATCTGATTCCCCTGCTCATCGAATACCGTACCCGCCTGGGGGACTGCGACAACAAACTGGTCCGTCTTGAAGGTGTTCCAGCCACTCAGGTCAGCACCTTCGAAGCGGATGACCGTTTCTATTACGCCAAAGGTCTGGCCGCCGCCATGCTTCCCGTGCTGGAGGCGATTCAAGAGGATTTCTACCTGAGCCTGAAAACACGGGACGGCATCGAAACCCTCCACCATGCCATCGAATCCTGCAAAGGTGCGGCCCACATGTCTCCGTGGATCGTTCTTGAAGGGAATTACAACGGTTTTCTTGCCAACCACAGGGCCAATATGTCGACCTATATCAGCCACGCCCGGTTTTACATCGGCGTCCTGATCACCACCCTTTCCACCTGATTCGTGCCTTCAACCCGACCCGCGATAGCTGCAAGCCCATCGTAGGTCGGGTTCAAAAACCCGACAAAAGCCCCGATCCTTTGAATAATCGGACAGTTTCAATACATCGATGCCCGATGCATTGAAACTGCCGATGCGTCCCATGCATTCAAGGCTGCCGTTTTGTAAGGAAGGGACCATGTGTCGGCTTTCGTGCCTTCAAGCCGACCTGCGATGATTGCTGCGATGGGTTGCCGATTCAAAGCTGAGCCAGCTTGTCCACATCCACGATGAGACCTACGGTGCCGTCGGGCATGATGGCTGCCCCGGATATTCCGGCGCTGTACGTGAATCCTTCACCGAGATTTTTAATGACGATCTGCTGTTTGCCGAGGATTTCATCCACCAGAAGGGCGATGCGGCGAGAACCGCTTTCAACCACCACCATGAGTCGGGCCGCTTGGTCATCACGGTTGCATTCCAATCCCAGCCATTCGCCGAGATCGATCAGCGGCATGATTTTCCCCTGAATCAGGATGGTTTTTTCCCTGCTGATGAGGGAGGTCATGTTCCTTGCGTCCAATGTGCACGAGGTGACGATGGAAAGGGTGGGGATGATGTAACGATCCTGACCTGTCCGGACGATCATTCCGTCGATGATGGCGAGGGTGAGGGGGATCTTGAGGATGAACACACAGCCTTTGCCTTCCTCTGACCGGCACTCGATCTGGCCGTTCAGGGACTCCACCACGTCCTTGACCACATTCATGCCCTGGCCTCTGCCGGAGAGATCCGTGACCTGTTCTGCCGTCGAAAATCCGGGTTTGAAAATAAGGTTGTGGATTTCAGCGTCGCTCAAGGCAGTTTCATCCGCGATCAGGCCGACCTGTTTCGCTTTGTCGATGATGGCGTGTTTGTTCAGGCCTTTGCCGTCATCCGTGATTTCAATGTGAACGTATCCGCTTTTGTGAAACGCGTTGATACGAATGTTGCCATGGGGTGTTTTACCGCAGCGGGTCCGGGCTTCTTCCGAACTTTCGATGCCGTGGTCAACGGCGTTCCTGATGATATGAAGAAGGGGCTCACCCATTTTATCCACCAGGGTTTTGTCAAGTTCCGTTTCTTCTCCATGCACTTCGCATTCCACCTTTTTACCGGATTTTTTCGAAGTGTCACGGACAAGCCGGATCATTTTCTGAAATGTTTCTTTGATGGGCACCATGCGGAGCATCAGGCCCGCTTCATGAAGTGACCGTGTGATTTTATCCATCTGGCTGATGTTCTTGATCAGCGACTGGGATTGAATGGAACGGATTTCCGTGGATTGAACCACCATGGTTTCTGCGATGACCAGCTCGCCGATCATGTCGATGAGCCTGTCAAGGCGTTCAGCGTCAATGCGGATAGACTGCCGCATGCGGGTTTCGGAAGGAACAGTCGTCGTGTCGGCTACAGTCTGTTTGATTTCATCGGGTTTTTTACCTGTGTTCCGGGTCTGATCCAAAGCTGAAAGATGATGTTTTGCCAGAGAATCGATAAGGGGGGATACAGGGTCCGGCTGAGAGACGTTTTCACCTTTGGACCAGGCGTTTGTTCGCCTGAGCCAGTCGACGACGGAAAACAAGAGATCGATTTTTCCCTTCAGGCTTTCCGACTCCAGGAGCTCTTCGGTCACATGGCAGAGACGCTCAGTTTCCGAAAGGTTCATGAATCCCGCTTCGCCTTTCTGGGTATGGAACAGGCGTTTCAGTTCCTGAAGAAGATCGGGGTCTTCGTTTTTTTCAAGGCTCAGAAGTTTTTCTTCGATCTGGTCAATCACCAGGGTCTGCAATTCAAGGAATTCGGCGAAAAGATCCATATCGAGATGGGCCGGGAGGGCGTCCGGATGACGGAGACAACCCTGGACCTGTGCCCCGTCCGGGGGGACAGGTTCCAGGGCGGGTGGGGTATCAGAAGGCTCCGGCGGTTCTGCAAGAAAGTCCTCCCATCGTTTCCTGAACGTCATGGAGCTGAAATCGTAATCGTTGCGGGCATGGATCTGAAGGTCTGACAGAAACGAACCCATATATGACAGAAAATCATCCCGTGACGTCGCATCCGATGAAAAATGATGTTCAGCCTGAGCAAGGAACTCCCGGGTCGTGGATTCAAGAACTGTCTGGCCGTTATCTTTGGCCCAGACGGCGATATCATCGAACAGGGTCACAAGGCTTCGGAGTTGTTCGGTGTCTTCAGGCTCCATAAGGATAAACTGGACTGAAATGGACTCGATTCGTTGCGATAGAAGTTCATTGGTCAGCATGGTTCGTCACATTTATATGAATGATTCTGGGTTGGAACTTGGATGGCCGTCGACATTCTGTTTTGACTTGGGGATAAATTATACAGAAGAGAATACCTGATGTAAAGAATCTTGGCGTATCACCGCGGCCTGTCATGGTTAAGACCAGGCCTTAAGGCTCTCTGTGAGTATGGGATTGCCCGATTATTTCAAAGGCAGTTTTTTTTATAACAGCGCAAATGAAAAAGCCGGATCGTCAACAACCGATCCGGCTTTCGGAGAAAGGTAAAAGAGGACGCCGGGCAACTAAAACGTTGTCACACGCACAGTGCCATGAACATCAACAGTCATATGGCCCACTCCAAACGTCCCGAGGGATGCGCCTGAAGCGATTTCGGTCCCAAGGCGGACCGTGGTGGCCAGATTGCGGATATCCACAATCCGTCCGTCCAGGGTGCATTCGTAACCCATGGCACCGCTTTCGGTGACGATATGGGTGACTGCCTTGGGATCAATGCCGATCTGACCTTGATACGTGATATCGGTGAAGCTGAGATAGCCGCCATGGCCCCCGAAATAATAAGCTCCGGTTGCTTGGTCATGGTTTATCTGAACAAGGCCCAAAAGATCCGAAAATCCTGCCTGGGCCGTGATATTAGCCAGTTCTGCATCTGACATGCGGACAGCATTTGCAAAACCCGATGTAGGAAGGGCGAACAGACATATGGCACATATGATGGTTGTAAAATAACGAAGATTTCTCATGGCGAACTCCTTTCTGTGGTTATTCCTACAGGTAACCCGGCTGTCCTTGATTACAAGGACCCGTGGCTTTCCGTCCCAGAGTTACCTCTGGTTTGGCGTAGAGGAGGCGGCCCGGCTGTCCTTTGGCTAAGGACCCGTGGCTTTCCGTCCCAGGGTTACCCCTGGTTTGGCAGTCTCATTGTCAGTTAAAAATATTAACAGGTAACCCGGCTGTCCTTGATTACAAGGACCCGTGGCTTTCCGTCCCAGGGTCGCCCCTGGTTTGGCGTTGGTGAGGCAACCCGGCTGTCCTTTGGCTAAGGACCCGTGGCTTTCCGTCCCAGGGTTACCCCTGGTTTGGCATCATGCGCTTCGTCACTCTTTTACCCATGTTCCTTTTTTAATGAGATGCTTAAAAAAGAACATGGTCATCATGATTTTCAAAGAACAAAGGAGTGTCTGAATGTCAAAGGCAGTTTTCTACAGACGTACTTCGCTGTTTTTTTTATCGGAAGTACAAAGAAAAAACTGAAGAGGAAAAATGTCGTGGGGTGATTGAAATGATCATGGGGCAATTCTTACATCGATCCTGAAAATTTCAGGACCTTGATCCGCACGAATGGCCAGGGTTTTTAAGGATTGTGCGTCACTGAACAGAATCGGGACATTTTTGAGAAAACCTTTGAAATATTCCCGGCATTCCACATTGTCCACCACCAGCATCCACTGTTCTCCCCGGCAGGCCTGAAATGCGAAATGTCGGCTGTCAGGGCTGAAAGCCATCATGCCGATTTTATCGTAACGTTTGGATTCCTTTCCATCCGTCACGATGAACGATCCTGAAGAATTTTGCGCCACATAGGCGTGGCGCTTTGAGTCCGGGCTGAACAGAAAGGTTGCGATGGTGTCGTAACCGGCCAGTTCCACATCGTTCACCACCATATGCTGCAAAGCGCCGATTTTGACTTTGTAGGCCATTTTCGATGAATCCGGGCTGTAAGCAGGGAACGACACGGATTCGTATTCTTTTTTCGAGCCATCTTCGGTGACGACAGAATAGGTTTTGCCGGATAAGGCCACATAACTGAAATGACTGGAATCCGGGCTGTACTGGTAGGGACCGATATCCTTGAGCCATGGACCTTTTTTAGTGTCCGTGATGACACAGCTTTGTTCGCCTTTTCGGACGGCGTACATGCAGTGTTTTGAATCGGGGCTGTATACGGGCTGTGTGACAGCATCCCATTCTTCCTGAACCGTGTCGTCCATGACGGCCACATGTTTGCCTGATTTCGCGGCACGATAGGCCAGATGTTTGGAGTCCGGGCTGAAACCGTAGGAAAGGATGCTGTCATAAGCAGGGCTTTGAACCCCGTTCCGAACAAGAAACCAGGACTGCTTTTTTCGGGCAGTATAACACAGGATACTGGAATCGGGACTGAAACCCGGCAAACGTATTTCATCGTAAGGCAGCCCTTCCTTCCCGTTCACAACCATTATCCATGCGTTGTTTGAAAACGCGGGGTATACGACGGTTTTGTCGTCGGGACTGTAAACGGGATAGCCGGTGCCGTTGATGCCCGTGTAGTTTTTTCCTTTTTCCCCGTTGATGACCACAAAATGATTTTTTGAAAAATCCCTGGCCAGGTAGGCCACGGATGAACCCGAATGGTTGAAGACGATATTGGCTATACTGTCGTATGCTTCGCTTTGATGGCCGTCGATCACGGCATGGGACCGGTTGTTCAGTCTGGCGATGTAAGCGGTGCGCTTTCCGCAAGGGCTGAACACCAGTCCCAAGCTGCTGATATTTTCGTACAAAGGGCCACGTTCCATGTTTTTGAAAACACGGATACCGTTAGAATCTCCGGTCATTTTCACCGCATAGGCCACGGAGTCCATGAGGGGGTAATTGGTTCTCAATGTCTGGGCATAAAACGTGGATGTCGCGGGAATGGAACTGAGCCGTGTAATTGTTTCAACAAGGGCAGAAGGGTGTGACGTCTTGCCGTACGCGGCTGATCCTGAGAAAAGGACCAGGGTGAGTCCGTAAAAATACAGAAGGTATGACAAAGCATACCGCAGTAAGCCGGTCTGCACTCTGCAACCTGATGGAGGAAAAGGGGACCTGTATATCATGCTGAAATATGGAACGTTCATGGACCTCCCGGTATTCAGGGTTTTAAAAAAAGAAACCATGCAGCGCATGGTTTCCTTATGAAAAACAGGTTTCAACCGGTGTGTCAATCAAATGGGTTTAATTTATTAAAAACACTTTTGACCCCGTCGATACTGTGCTTGGTCTGCTCGACAAAAATATCCAGGGGCATACTGACGGAGCCAGAAAAAATGTAGATTTTCGTTTCCTGATAATAATCCAGGCCGGTGAAGGGGTTGTAGACCGGCTTGGTCCAGTCACCGGAGTTCATCAGGTTGCTTGTCCCGTTGGGAACGGAAAAGGAATCGTTGAAAATATAAGCGAACGCCAGATCGAGGTTGACACCGTTTTTAAGTTTGATTCCAAGGCCTGTTCCGATGTTGTGAAGATCCGGAAGGGAATACAGCCCGTCGTAAAGGTCGCTCTGAACGGATGTGGGCCGCATTTCATAACCCATTCTAAGGGTCAGCCAGTCCAAGGGCATCAGTTCCAAACCCACACTCCAGTGCAGGGTGTCTTCAAAATGCCGTTCAAGAACCATTTCATTGGGCTGCTCACCGTAACCCATGATGTTGACAAGACGAAGGAGACTGATGTTCTGGTCGAAAACAAACCGGTCTTCCTGAACAACAGACCAGTCGGCCCACTGAAGATCGAAAAGAAGTTTCAGCTGATCAACAGGCTGGAGCCTGATCCCGGCCTGAATGCGCTGAGGGTAGCTGAAGGAATTGGATGAACAGTAGCCGTACTGGTCTTCACCGTTTGTGGGAAGGTTGAGGGAAGCTGCGGCCACAGGGAGTATCATACCCTGGCTCATCCAGTTCATCATGGCTGTAAACTGCGGGGAGTGCTGGATGCTGTACCGCCCGATCAGTTCGACATTGATCTCGCTTTGATAGGTGACACCGAAACCCAGCCACTTTTTGGGCTGCCACAGCACACCCAGATTGTATGAGGGTGAAAAGTCGTCTCTGAGTTTCAGGGAAACCTGGGCCAGCTTGTCATAGGGCCCCACGCCGCCGCCAAACCAGGGAGAGGGGAGGGTCAATTCGGAAATGATCGGAATTTCAAGGCCCTGTGTGGCGTCACCCAGCATTTTTGTCAGGGCGATCATGTCACTGGGTGAACGCATGTCCATGGACGCGAAGGTTGCGGTCTGGCCGAAGCCCACGGAAAAACCCACGGAAAGCGTGTCATCAATTTTATAACTGGCGGAAGGGGTCGCGTATAACAAATGCTGCTGAACGACATTTTTTGCCTGGAATCTCAAGGGATCGTCGGGTTCGTCGTGGGTAAATCCGGCAGCGAAGGGCGCATAGGAACCGATGGCAAATGTCCATCGGGAGTCGGGGTTCCGTGAAGATACACCCATGGTGGGTCCGAAAAGAAAAGGGATGGTGTCATTGTACAATGGCAGATACATCAGAGGACCTGTGGTACCTTCCGTTCCGGCCAGGGGGTCACGGTTTTCAGGGTCCACGGCATTGGGCCCTGTGATGTTGGGCCCCCATTTGTTCAGGAAGGGTTCCGCGTCCGGGTCAGCTTCCAGGCGTTTGGTCATCAGGATAACAGGAAGTGTCAGGCCCTGTTCAAAAACTTTGCCATTGGGAAGGGCCGAAAGACCGGCCGGATTGTAGTGCATGGACATGAGACCCGGCGGATCGGCGGTGCAGGTGTTTGCAAGGGATATACCCCGGGTGCTAATGGCCATCTGTTCGTGAAAAACGGCAAAACAGGGCTCGGAAAAAAACAAGACGATCAGTGAAACGAACAAGAACCTGGACAGCCATGGAAGCAAGGCTTTTGATTCTGATAAGACGTTTGTTCTCTGGCTCATATTCATCTCAAAGTTTGAAGTCAAAGGGAATGCTGAAGGAAAACGTAAAATCAGAAGCCGAATTCGTCAAACCGATACCCAGTGATGTGCTGACGGTTTTTTGCGGGGAAATACGCCATCCGGTGCCGATATTTAAAACCGCCGAGGTGGAATCACCGCTTGATTGAGTGCCCCGGCCCTCATAATAATATTTGTATTTCGTGGCGTAGGACAGGTTCAGGCTGGAGTTGATGGACACGGTGTACGAAAGGGCGTAGGCCATGCCCATGGACAGGCCGAGGGTTTTTCCCGGTGCCACTTTTGTCAGAAGCAATCCTTCACGGCGCTGGCTGAGATTGGAGGCGTCAAGAGGGTAATAGATGGAGCCGCTTCCGAAAACAAACACAGGGTCCAGGGATTTGCTGGCCGAAAGGCCTGCGGAAAGGGAATAGAATCCAGAGCCGGTGGCCAGGGCGTTGTTGATGTCCACTTTGAACGGACTGGCCCCGGTGGGCAGGACCACGGAGCCGTTGTACATGATCGTGACGCTTCGACCGTCTGATTTCTGGGGCTGCCAGATACCGCCGAACGAAATGTCCCCGATGTCCGTGGCGTTTCGTTCGTTGGATGTGGACCTCTGGTCACTTTTATAAACAAAGGGCAGGGTGGCGCTCATGGACAGGTTGTCCAGCAGGGCGTATTTGAACCCGATGTTGTTGGTGAGATTGTGATTGCTCGAATGGTCCACTTCGGTGGTGTCATTGATGCTTTCAAGAATATCCGTGGCGTTGTGGGCGTATACGAAACCGTAAGTGATTTCGAGGTTTCCTTCCCGAGACAGGGAGTAGTCCTGACCTGCGGCCGTGAGGATCTCTTTTTCCTGATCGGTCTTTTCGTCCACAGTGGCCTCAAGCTTGCTCCTGACATCGGTTTCCTCACGAAGGCGTCTGACTTCGTCCTGAAGGGCTTTGAGCTGAACGCCAAAGTCGTTTGCCGATCCAGCTTTGTCGGCCGTCTTGTCATGCGGTTCGTTTTCAGCGACAGCCGATACGGCAATCATAAAAACCAGGGGTACAACCATCATGAGTTGTTTTAATCGAGCTGCCAAAATACCGTTCCTCCACCAGATGATGTTCGTTTTTTTTCGGGGTCCAAATCAGACGGACCCGATATTTCATAAATTCATTAGGGTTTGTAATACTGTTTTACTTCAGGCACTTCTTTGGACGCCTGATCGATGTCCAGCGGGATTCTGTCCACGGGGTCGATGTACATGGACTTCACGGCCGCGTCCTCGTCGATGTAAAGCAGGTCTTCCTCCCTGAGTTTCAGGGCGTGGTATTCCTTTTTGTTGCCTGATGATACGACGAACATGACATTTTCATACCAGATGCTTTCGAACTGGGACAACGTGTAGCTGCTGTGCCCACGCCAGGGATCAGCGATGAAAATATGGCCGTCATGAATTCCTTTGACGACCACGAAGTGTCTGTATTCGAATATTTTGATGGGAACGATGCAGGGCCAGAATTCAGAATCCTGCAAGTCCCCTAAATTTCCTTTGTATCCGCTGGCTTCATAGCCGAGGGCGTTGACGAATTTTTTCATGTCAAGCAGTGAAAAAGCGCGCCGTTGTTTGATTCTCTCAGGGTCTCCGTATTGGAGCATGCCGTGAATGACCTGTTTTTCCGTGAAATGTTCTCCAAGATAGAAACGCATGAGGGTCGCCAGGGCCGCAGACCCGCAACTGTAATCGTAGGTTTGTTTGACCAGTCGGTCCGTCTGGAATTCGGACAGGGGTTTTATCCGGTGATGGGATGTGACATTGGGGTCTGTGGAGTTCGCGATGATCCAGTCGCCTTTGGGAGCGGAATTTTGAGGATAAAAACTGCTGAATATGGCGATTCCAACTAAAAAACCTATAAGAACATGCATGAACGTGCTCCGTTGTCTTTACAGAAAAATAAGACATTTTAGTAACTTATGCCTGTATGAGACGATAGGATCATGGGGTTGAACCGTTTGAATCGGGTTAACTCCAGGAACTTAATTGATTTATGTAAACATTGTTTTGAAATTCAATATCAAGGAATTGAACGAATGTAAAGTAAAAAGGGGGAGGTTTTTCATTTCATGGATTTGTGGGGAATAATATCATGATAATCAAAGACGGTCGTTGATGGTAATGATGACATCGCCCCCGTTGATCCGTGTTTCACCACCGGTCATGGTGAACGTTCCAAGGGTCTGACCGATGTCGGCTGGATCGAGAATCTCTTTTGAAATGTCCTTCAGCTGCTTTTCAGAATGGGAAAAACGAAGGGTAAAGTTCATATCAATACGGGAAATCATGTGATTGAGACCGATGTGGATGAATTTTCTCCCTTCGGGAATCACGAGGTACTCTGTTTCGGACGTCAGGGGGTTGGTGGTTTTAACGACAGGACGCCACACGGTTTCAAGACCTGTTCCTCTCGGAAGCAGAACCATAAGGTCATCACCTTCAGCGGTGCCCACCGTGATGGTCTGACGGTTGGGAAACACGGAAAATGAGGTGTCTGTTTCAGGGATATGGCCTGCTTCGTAGATGTTGCCCTGATAACTGCAAATGTAATGGCCTGTGCTGCCGGAGGGAAGATCGATGCGGTCCTGGGATATGGTGATCTGTTTGGTTTTTATGTCCGGATTGTTGTCAAAGTATTCCGGCACATCGACCTTGGCGTTCATGATTCCGTCAAAGACAAACTGCGTGTAAAGATCTGAAGCGTATCCGTCACGGTTGTTTATTTTGTAGGGAGTATTTTCATAATACACAGTGTCAACGCTTGTGGTGACATAAAAATTTTCGTGGTACGTGTTGCCGAATGCATCGATGGTCTGCTTGCCGTAAAAATCCACGGCAACGGTTTTGAACGAATCCGAACTTCCGGAAGGCGTGTTGGACTGGGAAAACGACGTCAGGAATTGATCGATGGAATCTGTCGGAAAAACGATATCCGGCTGATTGAATGCGGGATTATCCGTGACGGCCTTGCCGGATATGGTGGACAGGTCTTCGTTGGTCATCTTTTCAAGACAGAGAGCGTCAAAGGGCAGGCAGATGAATACCATATAACACAAAAAAGCGAATTTTTTCATTGGTTTGACTCCAATGTCACACGAAGCAAATAATTATGGGATGATAAACATTGTTTATGAGATGTTAACAAAGTCAAATTGTACGGTCAATAAAATTTATAGTTTTTTTAAAGACGTTTGGGATGGGCTGAGAAATACAGGGTCCATGGATGATATTATTACCGATTACGGCTGAAGACCTTTCTTGAATATTTTTGCGATCAACGACACCAGAAGGTGGATGTGCTCTTCCGCATTGATGATTTCTTTTCCGGGATAATTTCTGAACGTCATCAACACTCCCATGACCGACGATATGAACGCGTGGGATATGGTTCGATCCGGATCCGAGATTCCGGCAAACGTGAGCACTTCGATGATTTTGTCGATCAGGGCGGACTGAAGAGCCTGAAAGCGTGCGAGAAGATACGAGGGCATGTTGCCTTTGATCATCAGGTAACTCATCATCTGGAACGTGGCTTCATTATGAATCAGGTGGTGAACAATGGCTTTGCCCATTTCTTCAAGGGGATCCACCGGCAGGGATTTCTGGCTTGCCTCTTTGAACGTTTCCTGGAAAACGTTTTTGATCGATGAAAGATCCTTGATGAACGCTTCCATGAACAGCTCGTCCTGGCTTGGGAAATACCTGTATATGGCGGCCGGTGAAACTCCGGCTTCCGCTGCGATGTCCCGCATGCCGATTTCATCAAAAGGTTTCTTTTCGAACAATTTCAGAACAGCCTCAAGAATCAGGCTTTTTCTGGCTTCTCTCTCATCTTCTCTCAACTGTTTCAATATTGTGCTGGCCAAAGCATCTTCCTTCAATAAAAGTCCATGGTTTTTTGCGGAACAGTAACATGGTTTACTTGGATAAACAATAATTGTTAGAAAAAAAATTATTTTTTATTTCGTTAAAGTAATAAACCCGAATGTCCGAAACCATATTGGTAATGATATTTGAAACATAGCTTGAATCATCCCAAATCAATATATACGAGGTGGCGAGATATGAAAATAAAAGATTTAAAAAACAGCAAATTAACAGATGTTAAAAAAAAGATATTTTACGCTTGACAAAGACTGATGGATATGTAAATTTATCCGTAAACAATGTTCGTTATATTTTTAATTGTTATTTCATGTTTGCAGGAATGAAAACATGAATCACCCGTTTGTCTGAACGAGAGGAAGCCTTGTGACAAGTAAGACGTTGGCACCCATTACCAAGCAGCTGGCCTTGTTCCATGTGGTCCTTGTCATTGTGCTACTCACGTTTTCACCCGCATCCTCCATCGAAAAACTGGGAAACGAAGAGCTCAGCCACATATCGGGTCAAAGTGGCGTTACGGTGATTCTCGAAGATTTCAAAGTCACCACGGAAATGGGTCGTTTATCCATCGGAGGCGAAGACGGTCTTGGAATACCCGCCGCCGCCGACGGAGCCTATTTCGTTTTTGACAGCAACCGGGTCACCGAGCTTGACGTTGAACGGGGTTCCTTTGATTTTGATGTTTTTACGCTGCCGACCAATTATGTGGTGGACGGCGAAGTGATGATCCCGGCCGGAACAACAGCGTCATGCATCGATTTTGGCGAGGCGTGTTTCAACATCAACATGAGCGATGCCATTGTGACGTTGAAATTTGCGAACAATCCTGACGGAAACGCCAACGGCATGACGGATTTTTCAAAAACAGTGTGCAACTTTGCCTTGAACGGATCGACGGTCACTGTAAAGAGTGATGATGTAAAAATGTATATCTTTTCACACTGACGGGTCGTGATCGACTTTTTTTGTGTGAGATTAAAGAACAATGTTCAGTGTTTTAAAACGTGTTGGTTCCAGTGTTAAAGCCAAGTCCTGACACCCTCGGGACGCGGAAAGCTCATGGGTCCCAAGGGACAGCCGGGTTGCCTCTGGAAATGTGTGCACTAACCACTATTAACGTATTTCGATGAGGAGGATTCAAATGAAAAAATTAGTTCTTGCCGCAGCCGTCATGATGCTCGTACCCTTCAGTGCTTTCGCTCTGGACACCCTGGATGACGAAGCCCTTTCAAGCCTGACGGCTCAGGAAGGGGTGACCATCACTTTCGATAGTGTAAAGATTACCCAGCAAGCTTCTGATACGGCATGGTATGACAGTGACGGAGCAACTGGAACTACGCAAGCATTGACCGATGTTGATGGCGACGGTGATGTTGATGCAAATGATACTATTGCATTCACTGCCGCCGGTGGCCGTGTTTACGTTGACCAGAGTGGTAGCACTGAAACGACTCTCACTGGAAGCTTGACTATCGATGTCGCGACAGCTCCTGTTGGTGGAATATCAGTTGGCGGAACAACGATCCCTGCAAATACATCTTTCGTTCGCATCGGACTTCCCAGTGTCAGTCAGGCAGCATCGGCGAAGTTAATGACGATTTCCATGGATGGCGATATGACGGGCCTTACCAACACGGCGAATTTTGCTGCGCCTGCTGCTGGTGTAGATGCTCTTGGGACCTTGATTCAAAATGGTGGTACGTCAACTGTAGCTGGTGCGGTTTATATCTACGCCCACTAATTGATGGTTCAGATGGTTTAATTTGAAGGATGCGAATATAAGAAGAGGCGATCGCCTCTTCTTATATCCTCCACATTAAAATGACAGAAGGCAGAACAGCTCATGACAACGGACTTAAAGTTTTACGTCTGTTTTAACGATAAACAATCGTGAGAGCGGATGTAGTTTTTTAAGCCCGTTTTTTAATCCAGTGACCCGGAAGTGAACCATGAAAATTCGTGCAGCAGCGTTGGTTCTTTTAATATCAACCGTTTTCATCCCGCTTTCCTCTTTTGCCGTGGAGAGTCTCTCTGAAGACGAAATGGGTCAAATTACCGCGCAGGACGGAGCCACCTTTGTCATCGAAGACTTCGATTTCTACATCACAAGCCCCGGAGCCACGTACCTGGACACCCACACCGAGGTGACAGGCAATGAAAACGGACGGGGCTCCATGACATTCCAGAACCTTGAAATCCATGACGGCATATCCGGAGCCGCCGTGTTTTCAACCAACATGGACTGGGATATTTTCAGCCAGACGCGCGGGGACGTGGATTACAATTTCGCCAAATTCAGCTTTTACAACACCACGACCGTGATGGATGTGGATGCGGGGAATATCCGGCTCACACCCTTGAAGCTGACCTATGGTGCCAATCATGTGATATCCTCTTACCAGAATTACACCATCGATATCGGAGCCCTGGCCATCAGCGACATTTCCATCAACCAGATGACGGCTTACCTTGGTGCACTGTCAAACAACACCGGTGTTGCGGGTGAAATCGGGCTCAATATGAAAATCAGCAGCATGATTTTTGATATCATGCGGCCCCAGGCCAGTGCCCTGACGGAACCTTTTGAGTTCTCCAACATGATGGTTTGCGGATCTTTCACAGGATCGGAGCCGGCATACGACAGCACCAAACCCCTTTCAGAAACATCGGTTCCCGGTCTCTGGTCTGAAGAACGGGCCGAGGAATACGCCGGCGGAGACGCCCAATACAAAGCGCAGCTGCTTGCGGCAAACCGCTGGAAACCGGACCCCGACTCGTGGGCTGCCCACGGTTTGTTCAGAATCGGTGATGTTGAAAACGGGAACCCCATGCGGATCAACATGACGGTGGACAACAACTACTACATTCCCTTTCCTTACGATATCGTTTCCGGTGAACCGACCCAGGACAGCCGGGTCGAATGGTACGAGGCCGAATCAGGCGAGCTGTTCACGGCTGATCGGGGCTGGCGTGACGGCAAAGACAACTACCTCACCGACGGGACGCATTACAGGCCCATACGGAATCCAAGATTCGGAAAAGCGTACATGACAATGGACGCCCCGATTTCAGGGTCTTTGCGTCTCGGAAACGAGGGCGGCGATATCCTGATCGTCGACGGGATCAATCTTCAGATGCATGTGGAAGTTCCGGGTTACGGTTACGGAAACACCCCCAACTCCATCCCAAGACCGTATCCTGATCCCGATCTGCCTGCCCCAAGGTATGATACATACAACAATATCAACGGGCTGAATTACAACAGTGCAGCGTGGTGGAACGGTCAATGACAATCGACAGAACGTGGCGGAATAATGATTAATTTAGGAATACCCATGGATAGAAAGTCCACCCGTTTGATATGCATTTTTGCGTTATGCTGCGTGTTGTGCCTGATTCGCATCGACACATCCTATTCTGAAATACAGATCATGAGCGATGATGAACTGGGAAAAACCGATGCTCAGTTTTCAAGGATCACGCTGGAATCGTTTTATCAGGAAAATGACACGGTCCGAATTTTTCTCGATATCCATCAGCAGCTCTATGGAAGCATCGACTCTGTCAAGGCGGGGTATTACTACCGATCGTCACAGGATATGCAGACCAACGTTCCTTATGTAGGCATGTCCGGTTTCGAGGGTTTTTACGATATTCAGAAATACAACAACGGTGCCAATTTCAATTTCATCAAAATCACATCGGACTTCAACACCATGGCACCTCAGGGCAGCGCCACATTCGAGCCCTGGGGAAATGGCGGTTTTAATGAAAGCGATCCCCAGGGCACGTTGACGGCCAACTGCAACAACTATGACTGGGATCTCTGGATCGACAACATGAAGTTCGGTGAAAGCCCGGACAAACCTGTCTATATGAACGGACAGATCATCCGGTTTGAATTTGACGGGAACCTGACCGACGGAACCGCGGACAATCTCAGACGTATCATCATTGGAACAAATGACCAGCAGGGAAATATCTCCGCGAATTATCAGCGCTACACAGGCATATGCAACCCCATGCTTCTGGCGCACACAGCCGGAAGATCCCTGGGCGTCGGCGATCCCTATTCGTACACTCCAGGTACGATCCAGCTGATCCGCGACTCCTATCTCCAGTGTTTCGGCATCAACGTGTTCAACGTGGAAGACCGCGACACCGGGTTCTGGATGGTTATCAACTTTACAGGAAACAATATCGGTTATGAACTGATTACAGGCTTTCCTGAAAACTCCATCGATTTTTCATACACCGATGGGTTGAAAGATATCCCCCTCTGGGATCCGGACTGGGCTCCCGGTGTTGACCGAAACAACGTCAGTCTGAACGGACCGTTGACCGATCCCTACGGTACGGCGACCCAGCTTCACTCCCATGAAAAAGGTCCTTGAGGACAGCAATACCTTAGTGTACCATTACAGCGCCACGTCGTGCTTCACGTGGCGCTTTTTTTATTGGGACTGAAAGAATCGTGATGAACAAATCAACTCCTGCAATCTGTCTGATTATCGCGCTGCTGTGCATCGGCATTTATTTTCAGACGTATCAAGCCTCCTTTATCAATTATGACGATCAGGACTATGTCACTGAAAACAATACCATCCGGAAGGGCCTGACCTTCCAGGGGATCGCGTGGGCGTTTTCGTTTAATGAAAACGACCTGACGTACTGGCATCCCCTGGCCTATATCGCACATATGGCGGATTGTCAGTTGTTTGGCGTCAAGGCTGGCTGGCATCACCTGTCCAATGCGTTCCTGCACGCCCTGAACGCCATCCTTTTATATTTAACGCTTCTTTCCATGACCGGCTCGCGTTTCAGAAGTGCATTTGCAGCAGCCATGTTTGCGGTGCATCCCGTGTGCGTTGATTCCGTGGCCTGGATTTCACAAAAGAAGACCCTCCTGGCCGCCTGCTTCTGGCTGCTGTCTGTTTTGACTTACACCCGGTATGTCAGGCGGATGAGCCTGAAGCGTTATTTTGCCGTCTGTGTGTTTGTCGCGGCAGGTCTGATGACGAAACCAGTCCTTGTAACCCTTCCCATTATTTTTCTTGTATTGGACTTCTGGCCCCTGAAGCGGATGAATATCGCCGGAACGAGCCACGGCGACATGGCAGGCACAGCTCAGAACATTTCCTTTTCCCGGCTTGTTCTTGAAAAAATCCCGTTCATGGTCTTTGTGATATTGTGGGGCATCACGCCGTTTCTTGCAGATCATGTCACGGCAAAAAATATTTCCCTTGACGTTGTGCCCTTGGGATTGCGTTTTAAAAACGCCGTTGTTTCATATTTCCAGTATCTTGGAAATTTTATTTACCCTGTGGATCTGGCTTTTTTGTATCCATACCCCGATTCGGTAACGAACTGGGCTGCGCTGCTTTCGGTCTCTGGATTGGCCGTCATCCTGGTCGTTTTTTATAGGGCAAGACAGAAAAAACCCTATCTGTTGTCCGGCTGGCTGGTGTTTTGCCTGACGCTCGTTCCGTTTCTCGGTTTTGTCCAGGGTGCGGTCTGGCCCGCATACGCGGATCGTTTCGCCTATGTCCCCTTTATCGGGCTTTACGTCATATCTGCCTGGGGAATCGCGGATTTAACCGGACGATCGATTTTGCGTTATATCGCCGCATGTGTCATTGTTGTTCCGCTTTCGGTTCTGGCCTTTCAGCAGACCGGGGTCTGGAAAGACAATATCCGTCTTTACAGCCACGCGCTCAAGGTGACGAAAAACAATTATCTTGCCCACAACAATCTTGGAATCGCCTATGATGAAAAAGGGCTGTATGCTGAGGCTCTTCAGCAGTACGAGCTGGCTCTTGCCATAAAACCAGGTTTCAGCAAAGCGCATCATAACATCGCGGTCACCATGCTTGAAAGACAGGATAGGGATAAAGCGGAAGCCCATTTCAAGCAATCCATTTTATCCAATCCGGACAACGCCGTGGCAAAATACAATCTGGGGAACATCGCCATGGCCGCTGGAAGGTCTGAAGAAGCCTTGGCTTATTTTCAGGGTGCTGTTTCCGATAGGCATGATTTTTCAGATGCATACAACAACATGGGCGTTCTGTGGCTTCAGAAAGGGATGACAAGGGACGCATTCGAACAGTTCAGGCTGGCTCTGAAATACGGGCCGGACAATGTCCGGGCGTTGGCGAATATGGGAAACATGCTGTTCGACATGGGACGCCTGAACGATGCGGGGATGTGCTTTTCACGCGGACTGGTCCTTGAGCCCCGAAGCATCGAACTTATGAACGATCTTGGCGTTTTATACGCAGCCCAGGGTCAGACAGACCGGGCTGAGGCACTTTTCCAAAAAGTTTTGGCAACAGAGCCAGGCAACCTGACGGCAAAATCCAATCTGGCGCTCATGGTTCAGGAAAAGGGCATGCGGGCTCAGCGTCTGGCAAAAGCTGAAAAGGACTGGGCCGCTCATCCCGGTGATCCTGAAAAACAAAGTGTCTATGCCGGGTTGTGTGTGGATGCGGGGGATTTCACCACGGCGGAAAAACTCTATCTGGGGATTCTGGATAAAAAACCTGATTCCATTGGGACGTTAGAGTCCATAGCGGATATGTATTCGGAATCGAAACAGTTTACGAGAGCGGTTCTTTTTTATCAGCGTTTGGCTGACAACCATCCTGAAACCAGGGCGAAGACTTTCTTCAAGATCGCAGGGGTTTACGGTGTTCAGCAAAAGGCCCATGAGTCCGTTCAATGGCTTCAGGCCGCAGCGGATTCGGGATACCGTGACTGGGTGTTTTTGAGGGATGATCCACGTTTCGATCCCATTCGAAACACCGAACCGTTTCAGGAGTTCTATGCACTTGCCGCCGGGCAGAAATGATTC
Organism: Desulforapulum autotrophicum; assembly: GCA_020723285.1. Classification (GTDB taxonomy): domain Bacteria; phylum Desulfobacterota; class Desulfobacteria; order Desulfobacterales; family Desulfolunaceae; genus DYJE01. The sequence continues at coordinate 21,810 of DYJE01000007.1, forward strand.
AGCGGATCAGGTCGCAGCGTTTCAGGCCATCGGCCGCCAGAGGATGGCCGGGTGACAGTACAAGAGCCCGCTGGAAGAACTCCCGGGCTTTTATCTTGTCTTTTTTTACAAACAGGATTTCCGCATACAGAATGGTGCCATCGATGTGTGCGGGATAAGATGCAAGAAGTTCCGCCAGCTTGAGTTCCGCCGCTTCTTTCTGATCGGTTTCATAAAGAAGACGGGCGTGCTGAAAGCCAATCCGGTCTTTCCTTTTAACCCGTGTTATCGTTTCCTCACACAGCATCATGGCTTCACGGAGTTTATTCTGCTTTTTCAACACCGAGAGGGTCAGAAGGACGGGGGCGTCATTCTTGGAATCCAGATTTACCGCCCGGATCAGATGCACAAGGGCCTTTTCCAAGTCCCCTGTTTCATACAGGGCCAGTCCCATATTGTAATGGGCCTCTTTGTTATCCGGTTCATGCTTCAGGATGATTCCCAGATGGGATTTCGCTTTTTCGGATTCTCCATTTTTGATCATATCCGCCGCCAGGTTGAGATGGGGGAGGGGATGGTAATCGATAATGGACAAGGCGTGTTGAAAAATTGTCCGGCTGTTTTGCCAGTGGGCAACCTGGCGGTGCAGAATCCATGCGTATCCGGCAAGACAGGTGAGAGCAATGAAGATCACGGCTCGGGATGCCCTGGGGCGTGTCCCCAGGGTTTCAAGTGAATATGCTGTCATGATGCACAGGCCTGTATAGGGAACATAGGCCCACCGGTCCGCCATGCTCGGCCACAGTGTGCCAAGAATCAGACCCGACGTAGGAAACAGCGTACCGAGAAACCACAGCCAGCCCACGATCAGATAAGGTTTTTTTTTGTATCGAAGGGCAAAAAAACGTGTGGCGGAGACGATGACAAGCAACGAGGAAATGCTGTGAACCAGCGGAACAGATTCGGGAAACGGGTAAAGGATCGAAAGATTTACAGGCACAGCGAAGTTTATCACGTATTTCACATAGGCCACCAGGGCGTTTGCGAAACGGAGACTGTGGGGAATGACGGACGCTGGCGTTTCATTGGAAAGAAGGGTCGGTGAAAGAAACGGTGTAACGAACCACAACGCGGTGATGATGAAAAAGGGGATTTTTTCCCTGAACAGTTTTATTGCGGCACTGTATCCCAAGGCATGGGAGACATCCAAACGCCGAAGAGGCCAGATGTCGAGAAGTAAAAGGGCGCAAGGGAAGGTGACCATCATCGGTTTGGACAGTAATCCCAGAGTGAACAGGGATAATGTGAAAAGGTAACGAATAAGTTTGGGTTTCCGGGTGTAATAAAGGTATGCCAGCATTCCGGAAAACCAGAAAAAACCGGAAACCAGGGTTTTTCTTTCGGCAATCCAGGAAACTGCGTCGGCGTTCACCGGATGAAAGGCGAACAGGCTGGCGGCCATGGCGCTGGCCGGAAAGGAGCCTGTCATGAATCGGAGAGCCAGAAAAAGAAGGATCGCGTTGGCCAGGTGAATGATGACGCTGGTCATGTGGTGGCCGCCGGGGTCGAGGCCCCATATCTCGACGTCCAGCATATGGGCCAGCCAGGCCACGGGCTGATAGTACATGCAGATATCTTCATGGATGCTGAAGGCCCATACGATGCTTTCCGGGTTGAGGCCGCTTTTCACGGCCATGTTGTCAGTGACGTACACCGGATCGTCAAAATTGATGAAGGCGAATGAAAAGGTTTGATGATAGATGTACAGCACAACAAGAGACAGGCCGATGATAAAAAAAAGATTTTTCTTATTGTCGTTAAGCGAGGGTCTGAGCATGGACGGACCTTGAAAGTCTGATTGTCGGAAAAATGGATGGTTGCATGCTTATGCCCGGATTTCAAGGGGATTTTTAAATATTTTTTATTGACCACGCGGACAATATTTGTTAACAATGTAATCAGATAAACAATGTTTATGTCAATAATCTTTTAGTGTCAAAGCCAGGGTGTGGAATGAAAAAAACAGCATTGACGTTGATTCTCGCATGCGCGGCCCTATGCATGCCTTTGAGTGCTTCAGCCATAGAGACTTTGAACGATGACGCCTTGTCCGCGGTTACGGCGAAATCGGGGGTCACCATTTTTCTTGAAGGTAAGCTCACCATGACCCAGGAGTTTACAAACATCGGTATCGGTGACGATGATGGAATTGGTGGTGGCACCAGCGGCGGCTGGCTGATCATGGACAGCGGCGGGGAAACGTCTTTCATGGAGGTTTCCATGAAGGATGCGAAAATTGAAATCGATGTGGCCACAACCGGCGTGGACGGATACAAACCCAGTCTCCACAGTGAAATTTTCATTCCCGCCAATACCTCGTTTGTCCGGTTCGGGTTGCCGGATAACGTGGCTGTCAACACCTTTCTGGCCAATGGCTACCATCTTTATCTGAACAATGAATATTCCACCGTGGGTGCAAGCTACATGGGTGAGCTGCGAATCAGTGACATGCAGTTCCAGATGAATGGAACGCCCACAACGCTTTATATCTACGGGCATTGACCGGAGGGGGCTGTTAAGCAGAACGGGCAAGACGTTAAAGACAAACAGTTAAAAAGGCCGGTGCCGATGCATCGGCCTTTTTTATATGCTGATCGAACGTCTGGGCGGCGTCATTTTTTTTTATCATGTATTGTTTTCAGCCACTCTTCCTGCTCTTTCCGGTAATCTTCCTCACTTTTTCTGCCGCTCACGTTTTTTTCCTGCTCCAGGAAATCAGAGATTTTCATGGGTTTTCGTGAACTGCCCAAGGGTGTCAGCAGCCGAATAATTTTTTCCACAGTTACATTTCTTTCTTTTTCATCGGGGAGATTCATGGTATTTTACTCTATTTAAAATATATTAATAAATTACAGACATATACCACAAGGCCTATGGATTCCAAAACAACGGTCCGCATGTTTATCTCCTTATTACCATGGTTTAAGAAAGCCGTCTTTCTTTTTGTCATGATTCCGTCTCTGGTATCGGCATCGAATCTTGCGGAAATATATAAAAACAGGGGTAATGCGTTTTACCAGAAAAGACAGTATATACAGGCTGTGAAAGAATTTTCCAAAGCCATCGAGATCAATCATGACTATATTGAAGCTTACTACAACAGAGGGCTTGCCTACTACGATCTCAATCTGTTTTACAAAGCCATCGTGGACTTCGACATGGTTCTCATGCTCAATCCGGAAGTCCGTGAAGCCTATTTAAGACGTGGTCTTGCCTATAACAAAGTCAATAAACTGAAGCTTGCACTGGCCGATGTCAAAAAAGCGGCGGGCATGGGTGATCCTGATGCGGTGAAAATGCTTGAAAGTGGCGAACTTGCCCTTCAGGTTGAAAAAGAGCGTCGCCGTCAGCTGAACATGCGCTCGATCATTGATGACAAGCAGAAAGAGTTTAATCGTGAGGTTACGGTGGTCAGTCTTGACAACGAATTCGGCGGCAATACGGTCATGACCACCCATTCCAAGGGTGATCCGGTTTACGACGGCAAGGACGGTGTTTTCAAATCAACGGATTTTTTCAACTCCAGTGATGAACTTGTCAAAACCGTAGTTTTTCACACTGGGGCCTTCAACTCCGTGAATGGCCGAAATAAAACCGTCCTCTGGTATAATCCCGATTCGACCCTGAAGAAAAAAGAGTTTTTCTATACCGGGAAACGGCTCGGTTTCACCGGTACATTTTTTTATGACAGCAAGGGTAATCTCACGTCTAAAAAAATCTTTGATAAATTCGGCAAAGAAGTCAAAGAGTGAACCGGAATCCCGTTTATGGGATACCTATGCCCAGGCAATGTGGAACAGGTGATGGTCCGGGCTCGATTCATCGATGGTTCATGGAGGCGGCATTCTTTTGATGGTCGACGATAGCGGCTTGTATTGACGGCTTAAATCGATCAGGGATAATCTGACCGACTTATCCAGTCCGTTCCACAGCCTGGGCAGCTTGTCAAGATCCACCAGTGGCAGGACTTCGAGCTTTTTTTTCTCGCTGAAATAGGGCCATAGTGTGTTGATCACCGACGGTGGGGCGTGATCGACGATGATGGCTATTTTTTCATTTTTCATGGATTTTGAAAAATCCTTGATCAGCGCCGCATCCATGGTTTTAATGATTTTTGCAAATTTATCAGGATCATAGTTTGTCATCATTTTAATAAAATCTGCGTCGCTGAAGCCGGAAAGGATATTTTTCACTCTTCCGGGCTTCATGGTTTCCACCATGTCTGCAATGAGGTCATAATATCCAAGCCCCAGGGTTTCGTTGAGGAGCTCCACCACATGGTCATCCGGGTATTGCCCAAGAACCCCGGCGATCAGGGCTCTTTTTTTCATGCAATACGCCACCTGAACTTTCTGCCTGTTTGAGAGACTGCCGGAAACGGAATACAGTTTCCGGCGCGACAGATGATCTGAAAAAGCCCCTGTAATTTTAACGTTTCCTTCCCTGATCAGCTGCGCAACAACATCCGCGATGATGGGTTCAGGGCATTGCTCTATAATTTCGGCACTTTTTTCCGGCGACAGATGTCTGGAAAGCCGACCCAGGAATCGGGTTTTAGCATCTTTGTCCATATGGAGTCCGGAAAGCACCCGGACGTTTCTGGCGGCATCCATTTCCTGGACCACATCGGCGATCAGCTGATAATAATCCAGCGTGATGCATTCGCTTAACAGATCCACAAGATAGGTATCGCTGTTGGCGGAGAGGACGCTGACGATCAGTTTTTTCCGTGTCATGGTGAAACCGATCCGTGTGCTTTCCGATACCGTCAGCCCTTTTGACAAGGCGATCAGCTTTGAAGATGAAAGATGGTCTGCGAGGCGTCCCGCCACTTTAGCTTCCCCTTTTTTAATCAGTCTTTTAACGACATCCACAGAGAGTTCCTCAGGCAGTCTTTCGATGATGGGGGCTCCTTTTACAGGGTCAAGATGGCACGTCACCTCCGCAAGAAAGTCCCTGTCAAGCCCCTTGGATATGGCCACGGCCCGGTCAACCGGGATGGTTCCCGAGATGGCCGCAACGGTTTCAGGAGTCATTTGTCTCGCAAGACGGACTGAGATGAATACGGGCAAATATCGGCTTCCTGTGCTCAGGACTGAGTTGATGGGGTCGGTTTTACTGTCACGGCCCGGTTCTTTGGAGTCGGGATTCTTTGATAATGCGATTCGGGCCTGGCTTAGAAACAGTATGATCAGAAGTGCAGGCAACAGTCCGGTTTTTTTCATTGTCAGCTCCTTTTCTTTGGGGTTTGGACTCAGCCCTGAGTTCATTGATCGGGCCGAAGTTAAAGCTGTGCACATAGAAGTGAAAAAATATATATTGACAACAACTACTGCGATAAATATAGTGACTACTATACTTACTGTGGCGAGTCAAGCTGTTTTAACTTGGCGGATTCCGGAATATGAATGGGTTTCCGGACGTGTATTGTTTAATGATTAAAAAAAAGGAGAAACCATGTCTGAACAAATGATCAATCTGAGTTTTTCAATGAAGGAAATTTTTGGCCTCATCCCTGACATCGCATCCAGCGTCATCCGCTATAACTCGGTTGCGGCCGGTCTGGCGGATTCATTTCAGGGCAAAGAAATGGGTTTTGCGTTTCAGTTTGACGATGAAGCTTACAGTCTCACAATCAGGAATGGACGGGATTTTGCTGTAGGAAACGGCAACATGGAAAAACCATTGGTGAAAGTGACCATGAGCATGAGTGATCTCGAACAGCTGATCAAGGTCCGGAATGCGGCCGTCTTTCTCGGGAAAGGCGTGGACCCTGAAAAGCTTGGGGGAATTTCAAGATTGGCACAAAGTTATGAAAAACTGTCAGGGCTTAAAGGGTCGATTGTCACGGAACTGAAAACCGGTCCCAGCGAAACAAGCCGTATCGCCTTTACGTTCAACGGGAGCGATTCGCCCAAGGCCACCATTCGGCTCACCATGGACAATCTGGTCGGAATCATCAGTAAAAAGGACAATCCCGTGAATCTTTTCATGTCGGGGCAGCTTCAGGTTGATGGCGACATGGGACTTGCCATGAATGTTCAGACCCTTTTCTAAAAAAAGAAAAAAATGGCGGTTGTAAAAATTCAGAGTCCCTTGACCTCGGCATGACCCATCGGTGGTGAACGGCAAGTCATCGTAAAATCGTTATGATTCGGCGGGAGGTTCGTCGTGAACCCTGGGCATCCGTTTTGATATTTCACGAGACTGACATGTCAAAATCGTTCGGAAATGCTGTGTGAGGGGCTCTGATCTTTCTGTTTGTCTTTTGATTTGTCTTGAAAAAAAAGATCCATTTCGATTATAATGTCTTCGTAATCATTCCAAATCCAGGCACAATAAGCTTTTCATCAAGGTTCTGTTCAGTTGACTTTCCGGCGCAAGGCAAGGTGCCTGTCGCTAACGGCCTGGTTCTTCTTCAATCCCTCGCAGGAATTACATTGCTCATGCTTTTTCTCACGTCATTGGAGTGCAGGACGAAATGCATCATCCTTTTTATGGGGTTCGTTTTGGCCATGGTCCTGCCGACAGGGGCTGAAACCATACCTCTCAATTCAGACACAAAGACGCTGAATCTTGGCGCTTTATTCGACTACTGCGAAGATAAGCGCGGTGATATGGAATTAACATCGTTAATGTCAGAAAAAGGGGCCGGATTATGGAAAAAAAACGAAAAGAAAGCCCTGACGTTCGGTTATTCCAATTCCGTTTACTGGATTAAAGGCGAACTGGTCAACGAAGAAGCAAAAGCCCTCACATTTCTGGTGGAAGTGGCTTATCCGGTGATTGATCATATAACGGCTTATGTATTGAAGGAAAAGAGCCTCGAAGAATTGACGATGGGCGATAAGCTCCCCTTTCACAGCAGGCCGGTCGAGCACAGGAATTTTTTGTTTCCTCTATCACTTGGAGCAAAGGAGAACGTCACACTTGTTCTCCGGGTCAAGACCACCAGCAGCATGCAGATCCCCCTATACATCCACAATGAACGGTATTTCATGGAAAACGATCAGTCTGTGATGCTGGGACTTGGGTTGTATTACGGATCCATGGTGATCATGATCCTTTACAACCTGTTCGTTTTCCTGTCGGTCCGCGAAATCAATTATCTGTACTACGTGATCTATGTGGCCAGCATGGCCATTTTTCTTACGAGCCTGAACGGAACCAGTTATCACTATCTCTGGCCGGGCAGCACATGGTGGAACGATCAGGTTCTGGTGGTTTCGCTGAACGGCGTGGTGTTTTTCGCCATTCTTTTTACTGTGGGGTTTTTGAAAATCAGGGAGTCGCGGCCGAAAAGCTACCGGCTGTTCTTCGTCATGGCGTGCCTGTCAGCGTTCATTCTGGTTATATCATTTAAAATACCCTATAAAATCGGGATTCTGTCAACCATGGCCCTGGCCGTGGTATCCATTGTCTGGTGCATGATCGTCACCATCCAGCGCTGGCTTGAGGGGTATTCGTCGGCCAGATTCTACGCCGTGGCCTGGTTTGCCATGCTCGCGGGCGGCATTATCCTTGCCCTTAACAAAGTCGGTGTCATCCCCCGCAGTGGATTGACGGAATACGCCACGCAGTACGGTTCTGTTCTTGAGGTGGTTCTTCTGTCGTTCGCCCTTGCCGACCGTTTGAACATCGAGAAAAAAGAACGGATCGAAGCCCAGAACCAGGCCCATCTGCAGGAACGGAACGCCCGAATCGCCAACGAAAACGCGCTGATGAACGAAAGAAAAGCCAGAGAAGCCAGGGAACAGGCTTTTGAAGTGCAGAAAAAAGCCAAGGAAACTCTGGAACAGAAAGTGGAGGAAAGAACTCATGAGCTGAATGAAACCCTTGATATCGTGAAAGAAGCCAACAGTCAGATATTGAGCAGTCTGAGGTACGCCCGAATGATTCAGCTGGCCATGCTTCCACAGGCTGAACGCCTGTCGGAGTATTTCGCACGGCACTTTGTCTGGTGGCAGCCGAGAGACATCGTCGGCGGCGATTTTTACTACATCGATGCCATTGAACCCGGCCATATTGTTGCTGTGGCTGACTGTACGGGGCATGGCGTGCCAGGGGCGTTCATGACGCTTATCGCCAGTTCCGAACTGAAACGTATCGTAAGAGGCGACGGATGTTACGATCCCGGCGAAATCCTGACGCGGATGAACCGAAGAATCCGGAAAACTCTGAAGCAGGATACGTCCACGGCGATATCCGATGATGGGCTGGACATCGGTATCTGTGTTATCAGAAAACAGGATGGGGTCCTTGAGTTTGCCGGTGCCCGTCTGGGTCTCGTTTACACCCTGGGCGAGGCGATGCTTACGGTTCATGGAGACAGAAACAGCGTGGGCTATGTATCGTCCCCGGCTGATTATGCTTATCCAAGCCATAGAATTCCCTTTTCCAATGACATGACGTTTTACATGTTCACGGATGGTGTCACGGATCAGCTTGGCGGGGAAAAAGCGCGTCGGTTCGGCACCCGGAGGTTGATGGAGGTTCTTGAGAAGAATAGAGCCCTTTCTATCGACATTCAGTACGAACGATTGAAAGCAGCCCTCGATGGATATCGGGGCGACAGAGACCAGATGGATGACATGACCATGGTGGCTTTTGGCGGTAATGGGTAGAAGAGCATGACCTTCACAGTGAAAAAGATGTTGGGAACGATCAGGGCCGGAACCGTGGTTCTGTTCGTGGTGTTCGCTGTTTTTGCTCAGGTGGCCGCTGATGCCGGGCTTCAGACGGAACCCGTATGGGTTGACGATAAAACGCAAAAACTCAATCTTTCACGGCAAACAGAAATCCTGGAGGATAAAACAGGGGAGCTTGAAATTGGAGAGGTCTGTTCGGGCAGTGCTGATTCGGAATGGACGCGACCTCTGGGAGAGACCATCAATCTGGGGTACACCGAATCGGCACTCTGGACACGGACGATCCTTGAGAATCGTTCGAACAAGTCCCTGAAATTTGTTGTTGAAATCGGATATCCTTTTCTCGACCATGTCCATGTGTTTGCCACCAAGGGGCAAGGACGTTCGGAATGGGTCATGGGCGACAAACACCCTTTCAGGCAGAGGCCCATCGATGAGCCGGGGTTTGCCTGGCCGCTGGAAATCGCTTCCGGAGAAGTGGTTTCAGTCTTGACAAGAATCAAGACGTCTAGCTCCATGCAGATTCCCATCACATTGTACAACCCCGGAGTGTTTTTCGATGAAAAACAGCGGGCCATGCTGTTTCAAGGGTTGTATTACGGAAGCATGGTGATCATGGTCCTTTACAATTTTTTCCTGTTCCTGTCGGTGAGAGAATCCGACTATCTGTATTACGCCCTTTATGTCCTTTCACAATGCCTTTTTTTCGTCAGCATGAACGGGTTGAGCTTCAAGTACTTCTGGCCGGATGCCACAAACTGGAACGATGGAGTGATCGTGGTGGCTCTTTCGGCCATGCTTTTTTCAGGGAATCTTTCCGCCATAAAGTTCATGAATCTGACAAAGGAGAGTGGGAAAACCTACACGGTGTTTCTTGGTCTGGTTATCGTTTCAGTTGTCCTCATGCTGATGAGTCCCTTTGTGCCTTATAAACCGGGGGTGATCACAGCCATGATGCTGGCCATTCTATCGTTCTCTTTTGGGATTCCCGCTGTTCTTGTCCGATGGTACGGAGGGTTTCCCCCAGGGAGGTTTTTCGCTTTTGGCTGGCTGTCCCTGGCCTGCGGTGCGATTGTTCTGGTCATGAACAAAACGGGATTCGTTCCCCGGAATTTTCTGACTGAAAATGCAGCTCAGATCGGTTCTGTGGGCCAGGTCATGCTTTTATCTTTTGCCTTGGCCGACAGGCTCAATATGGATAAAAAAGAAAAAATCGAAGCCCAGATCATGGCCCTTGAAGAAGAGCGGAACGCGCGTATCGCCAATGAAAAGGCGATCGTCAATGAGAGGCTCGCCAGGGAAGCCAAAGAAGAATGTTATTATATCCGGAAGAAAGCGGCTGAAAGCCTTGAGGTGGAAGTGGCGGAACGGACCAGCCAGCTGAACGAAACTCTGGTGAAGGTGAACGAGTCCAGCCAGCAGATGATAAGCAGTCTCAGATATGCCCGAATGATCCAGATGGCCATTCTTCCGGATCTTGAAAAGATCAGAACCTGGCTTCCTGGCCTTGTGGTGTGGTGGGCCCCCAGAGAAATCGTGGGCGGGGATTTTTATTATGCGGATCGGATCAGGGATGGATTTATCGTTGCTGTGGCCGATTGCACGGGGCGTGGCGTGGCCGGAGCCTTCATGACCATCATCGCGGGTTCTGAATTGAAGCGTATCGTGAAAGGTGAGGAATGTCATGATCCCGGAGAAATTCTCACGCGCCTGAACAGGCGGGTCAGAAAAGCTTTGAAGCAGGATTTGCGGCGGACCGGGATCGATGACGGATTGAATATTGGAATCTGTGTGGTGGGCACAGGCAGCCGGACACTGTGGTATTCCGGCGCAAAAATTGATTTGATTTATACCCTGGACCGTGAAGTTCATACCCTGAAAGGCGACAGGAAAAGCGTGGGTTATGCGTCGGTGGGGGATTCCGGGTATTCGGTTCAGAGTATGGGGCTTGACAAGCGTATTTCAGTATATCTGTGTACGGACGGGATTACGGATCAGCTCGGAGAGCGTTCAGGCCAGCGATTCGGTACACGGAGGCTCAAGGATCTTATCGCTGAACATGCCCGGCTGCCCATTCCCGTTCAGTGCGAAATTATCAAAGCCAGTTCGGAGGTCCACAGAGGCACGCGGGATCAGATGGATGACATGACTCTTCTGGCTTTTGATGTGGCGGTCGTTTGAACCCCGGTTTTAAGGAACAGCACAGGACGTGTATGGTCAGTCACCGGAAAAATTTCTGGATCATCGTGATAACAGCCCTGATCTGCTGGCAGAGCCCGGACCATGCGTCGGCCGATGGGGTCATCATGTTGAGGAGCGGCAGTGAATCCAGGTATGTTCAGCGGTTTTTTGATTATCTGGTCGATGTTCGCGGAGAATACTCCTTTAAAGATGTGGGACAGGGCCTCCAAAAAACAAAGTGGGTCAGGAACACCCGGGGCGGACTGAATTTCGGTTACACGGATTCGGTGATATGGGTGAAGGGAACGGTCAAGTATACCGGGCCTTCAGACGGTTCTTTCGTGTTTGAAGTTGCATACCCTGTTCTTGACGATATCGCCGTTTATATTTCAAGGCCGGAAGGCGTCACGGAACTGCGTATGGGAGATAAATACCCGTTCTATGAAAGGCCCCTTAGGCACAGGAATTTCCTGGTGCCTGTGACGTTCAAACCTGAAGAAACGATAACCCTTTATTTCCGCGTCAAAACCACAAGCTCCATGCAGATTCCCCTCAACGTGTATCCTGAAGATAAAATGGCGTCGCGGTCTCAGGCCGATATGCTGGGCCTCGGGCTGTATTCAGGGGCCATGCTGATCATGATCGTGTACAATCTATTCATTTTCTTCTCCATCCGTGAAAGCACTTATCTTTATTACGTGATTTACGTGTTTTTCATGACCCTCTGGTCCACCAGTCTGAACGGGCTGACGTTTCAATACCTGTGGCCCCAGGCAACGGTCTGGAACGATCAGGTGATCGTTTTTGCGCTGAACGGCATTGTCTTTTTCGCGTCGATGTTCGCATCCCGTTTTTTAGACGCCCGAAAGACCTATCCCGTGAACGCTCGTCTGTTCATGGTTCTTCCGGTCATTTCTTTTTTCATGATGCTGTCCGCCTATGTCATACCCTACAGGATCGGGATTTCCACGGCCATGATCTTCGCAGTGATCACCATCCTTTACGGGTCCGTGATTACTGTTTTACGCCTTCGTGACGGATTTGCCCTGGCCCGGATTTTTATTCTGGCATGGGCTATGATTCTGGCCGGCGGGGTGATTATGGCATTGAACAAGTTTGCGTGGCTTCCCCAGAATGTTCTGACGGAAAAAGCCATTTACGTTGGGGCAGTGATAGAGGTGGCGCTGTTGTCTTTTGCTCTGGCCCACAGGTTCAACCTTGAAAAAAAAGAACGCATCGAAGCGCAGTACACTGCGGGAATACATGAGCGGTATGCCAGAATCGCGAAGGAGAATGAACTTTTGAATGAACGAAAACTTCTGGCTGCCCGTGACGAATCCCTTGTCGTTCAGAAACGGCTGACCGAACAGCTGGAGGCCAAAATTGAGGAAAGGCGTCTGGAACTCAACGAAAACCTGGACAAGATCAGGCTGGCCCACGACAAGATCATGGAGAATCTGGCCTACGCGCGGCTGATTCAGTCGGCGATGCTTCCGGATCCTGAAGACGTCGCCGCCATTTTTCCGGATCATTTCATCTGGTACGCCCCGAGAGAAATTGTCGGTGGCGATTTTTACTACATCGACACCATCGATCAGGGTGTTCTTGTCGCCGTGGCGGACTGTACCGGGCACGGAGTCCCCGGAGCCTTTATGACCCTTGTGGCGAACTGGGAGCTGAAACGGATCGTCAAAGGAGAAAAATGCTATGATCCTGCCGAAATTCTTGCTAAAATGAACAAACGCATCAAGAAGACACTGAAACAGGATCAGGCAGGATCCTTTTCAGATGACGGACTGGACATGGCCGTCTGTGTCGTCGATACCGAAAAGAAAAGGTTGTCTTACGCCGGGGCCCGTATTGATCTGCGGTATGGGCTGAATCACGAAATCCATACCATCAAGGGCGACCGACGAAGCCTCGGCTATATCGCATTCAAAGGCGACTACCGATACACAGTTCATCACCTGGACGTCGAAAATCAAATGACCGTATATCTTGCAACCGACGGAGTGCCGGACCAGCCTGGTGAAAAGGGCCAGCGTTTCGGTTCAGCCCGTCTCAATGAAGCGATCGCCGCCCATTCGAACCAGCCGCTGCCGCTTCAGTGTGAACGGTTGAAAGAGACTTTGATGACGTATCGCGGTGAAAGAGATCAGGTGGATGATATGACCATGGTTGCATTCAACACTGAATTCTAATAAGAAGGAGATCGTCATGCCGGTGAGGTTGTACAACCTGAGGGAATGTTTTTTAAATAAGCGGATTATTTTCTGCTACAGCGGCCCCATGAGCCAGGATCTGATGGTTGAGATCGGCAACACCCTCAAGCAGAAGATGCAGCAGGAAACGTTCAACCGGAGCGTGGTGGCCAAGACCTTTGCCATTCTCGTGGAACAGGTCCAGAACATCATGCATTATTCCACGGAAAAAACGCAGCTGGAGGCATTGGACGACGCCAAACTCGGAAGTGGAATCGTCGCCGTGGGATTCGAGGACGAACGGTACTATGTGGCCAGCGGCAACATGATCCAGGTGAAGGACAGGGAAAAAATCTCGGAAAAGATCTCCAAGATCAATCGCATGACTCCCGATGAGAAAAAGCAGTACTACAAGGAAATGCGTAAGAAAAACCCTGATGAATCCAGCCGGGGAGCTGGCCTTGGATTTATCGAGATGGCCAGGAAATCGGATCATCCCGTGGATTTCGATTTTATCGATGTGGATCTTGACTACTGCTTTTTTACCATAAGACTGTATATCTGAACGGAGGCTTTATGGATGATCTTAAAATTGATGCGACAAAATTCACCCCCGGGATTTCTTTCGATTACGGTAAAAGAGAACTTATGATCAAAGGCGAATCGTATCCGGAGAATACGTCGGAGTTTTTCAATCCCGTTTTCGCATGGCTCGAAACGTATCTTGCCGAGGAACGCGAGGAACCCACGGTGGTCAACATCGAGCTTTATTACTTCAACAGCAGCTCGTCCAAAGTCCTGATGAATTTTTTTGAAGTTTTGGACAACGCCGGTGAACGGGGCCAGAAAATCACCGTCAACTGGATCTACGAAGAGGAGGATGAGGACAGCCTGGAATTCGGCGAGGAATTCGCCGAAGACATGAACCACATCGAATTCAGACTCGAACTGAAGCAATCGTGAGAATGGCGTGGTTAAAAGTAGGAATTAACATCCGGACCCGGATTTGGCGATTTCCTCTGCCAGTCTCAGAACATCCGCCTTTTCATGAAGGGCTGTAAGGCTGATCCGCAAAATGGCCTGACCCAGAGGCACCGTGGGAAACCGCGCCGGAAATACAAAAAGTCCCTTGTCAAAAAGCCTTCGCGACAGCGCAAGGCTTTTTTGTTCATCGCCCACGGTCACAGACAGGATCTGGGCTTCTCCTTTGACCGTTAAGCCCAGATCCCGGGCTTTTTTGACGAACAGCTCACAGAGTTCCGTCAGGCGGTCCCGCCTGTCATCAGCCCCCTCGATCATGCCGAGGATGTCCGCCGCACTTTTCGCCTGGGCTTCGGGAAGGGACGTGGTATAGATCAGCGGACTTGCGAAATTCATCAGGTATTCCCGATATAGTTTGGGCAGAAGAACGAAGGCCCCGAAAAGTCCGAAAGCCTTGCCCATCGTCCCCACAGCCACATCTGCCAAGGGTCTTGCCATACCCCGGCCTCCCTTTCCAAGAACACCGAAGGAGTGGGCTTCGTCCACCACGCACAACAGGCGGTGTTTTTCTTTCAGGGTACGGAGGGCTAAGATGTCCGGCGTATCTCCGTCCATGCTGAACAGCGCTTCGGTGACCAGGGCTTTGGGGCCGGGACCCTGGGCGTTGATGCGGCGCTCCAGATGTCCGGCGTCGTTGTGCCTGTACCCGAAAAAAGACGCCGAACTCAGTGTGATCCCTTTGACGCTGCTGGCATGGACATGCTTGTCAAAGAACACGGCGTCACCTTTTCCGAAAAGGGTGGACAGGACGGCCAGATTGGCCTGATAGCCCGAAGGAAAGAAAAGGGCGTCTTCATACCCGAAATACCCGGCGAATGCCATTTCCGCGTCACGGATGGCATGATGGTTCCCCGTGACCAGGCGGGATGAGGAGGACGACGGCCCAAGATCGGCGAAATGCTCTGCCACCCGCTGCTTCACCGAGGGATCTGCGGCAAGGCCTAAGTAGTCGTTGGATGCGAAGTTCAGGATGCGGCGGCCGTTCACCGTGACAAACCGCCCGTTTTTCTCCCCGATGGTCAGGGGATTTCTGATCAGGCCCGTCAGGCGCTGATGATCGAGTTTTTTTCTGTACCTGTCGTCAAACATGAGAAAAGCTTCCTGTAATGCTGTTCAAGACTATTTTTCTGAAAATCGTCTCCGTAATCCGTGACAGCGAAAAGAAACTGTCCGCTGATCGTGATCCCCCCGTCGTTTTGACCTTCAAGGCGGTATCCGTAGGCGTTTCGGCTCCGGCTTTCGCAGACGCCGTAAAGGCGGAAAAGGCCGGGGGATACACGGGAGGGCCCCGTATAGGATGCGATGCCGAGGAGAAAGGCGTGTCTTCTGAAATCCAGATGCTGCCGTATATGGATTGCCCCGGTCTGGGCGAGGATTTCCACGCCGGAGAACGTTTCAGCCTCATTGAGGGAAACGGTTTTCTCGGCATGGATCGTGGCCCCATCGATCCGTGTGATCCGGTCGATCATGATGAAACGCTCAAGCCCGCAGTGGATGCGGATGTTCAGCTCCATGGTTTCACCACCAGAGCGCAGTTCTGACCGCCGAAACCGAAGTTCTGGAGCAGGATATGCGAAGGTCTGATGTCGCGTGGCTCGATGAGGATGTCCAGATCCGGGGCGATGGATTCAGTGAGGTTCCGGACTCCCGGAAACAGGCGGTGATCTGAGCAGGCAAGGCACAGGGCCAGTTCCGCCGCACCACAGGCCGAGGCCAGATGCCCGGTCCAGGATTTGAACGAAACGATCGCCGGGTTATGATGAAAAACACGACAGAGCATGGCCGCTTCCATGCGGTCGTTCAGCTCGGTTCCTGTGCCGTGGGCCGAGACAAGATCCACGTCAGAAGGCGTGATACCCGCTTCGTCAAGGGCCTTTCGGACAGCATTTTCCGCGTAAAACCCCGAAGGAGAGGGTGCTGTCATGGCATGTCCGTCCAGAGTGGCACCATAACCTTTGATTTCTGAAAGGATGCGGGCGTTTCGTTGACTTGCGTGATCGAGGCTCTCCAGAACGAAAAAGGCTCCGCCTTCACCGGGTATGAAGCCTTTCAAGTCCGGTCCGAAGGGAGCGTATGCGGTGTCCGGGTCTTCGTGACCATGCCAGAGCGCCCCGGCTTTTTTGTATGAGAGAAGACCGCCGGGCGACAGCCGGCTGTCGCCTCCCCCTGCCACGGCGATGTCCAGGTATCCGTCCCTGATTTTTCTGAACGCTTCTCCCACAGCCATCAATGACGCCGCGCAGGCGGAACCCAGGGTCATGTTTTCCCCGTGGATACCGGTGAGCCGGGAGATCAGCGACGTGGCGGTGTTGGGGAGAAATACAAGGAGAAACAGGGCCTTGAGTCCCTGCTCGTCGATGATACCGTTCCGGATGTTTGGCATTTCACCGGAAATATCCATGTTCGGACCGCTGGCTGTGAAAAGCCCGGCGTGCTCAAGCTGTTTTCCGTCAAGGCCTGAAGCCTGCACCGCGGCAAGGGCCGACGCCGTGGCCATGGCGGCCCCCCGGTTGAGATAGCGGGCCTCCTTGCAGCGCCCGGTGAATGATTTGATGTCGAAATACCGGACAGCAGCCTCGGCGAGCTCGGGATGTGACCCGGGCCGGGTAAAATAACGGCGGTTCGCAACAATGGATTCATGGACTTCGGACGCAGAGGAACCCATGACCGAGACGAAGCCCATGGCGGTGATCACCACGGAACGCTGATTTTTTGTCTTTATGGGGTTTGTGATCAGACGGTCAGGCACAGGTCCTCCAGGGGAATCCGGGAAAGGGGGGTGGGCGTTTCGGCGGGGAAACCCGCCGTGACAAAACAGGTGACCCGGACATCCGGGTGGAGCATTTTCGACAGATCCGGGATATACACAAAGGGCGCGGTGAGAATGCAGGTGCCCACCCCAAGCTCGGCACCTTTCAGCATGAAGGCGGACAAGGAAAGGCCGGTGGTGATGTCCGCGTCGCTGAACCCTTTGGGGTTTTCCCTGAGAACACCGGCGGCAATCAGCCTGTCTGAAAACGAAGGGGTTTTCACCGTCCCCACGGCAAAGAGGTAAGGGGCCGAAATCATGAATTCGGCAAACCGGAAATAAGACCGGATCAGGTTTTTAGGGCTTTTCACCGCCTGATTCGGGTCAATGGCGGCAAGAAACCGGTCTTTGCCGTCCACCAGTTTCTGGTGAAGGCCGGTGCGGACGATCTCGCTTTCAATGAGGAGAAACCGGACCGGCTGGGTGTGAGAAGGCGAAGGCGCATAACGGGCGCTGTCCAGCATGGCGTTGATCAGCGCCCTGGCCGGTTTTTCGGGTTGGTAGGCTCTGACGCTCCGGCGCTTTCTCAGGATCTCATCGAGAATGGACAGCGGATAAGTCTCATTCATGGTCAGCCACTCTGGCCTGGATGTAGCTGGCCAGATCCCTGACTTTGAGAACCGGTCCCGCCTCAAGGTCGGCCACCATGTCCCGGATTCGGGCCTGATCGAGGAACGGGTATTTCTCCGCCAGATAAGCACGTTTATCATCCTGGGATTCTCCCGCCTCATTCAGGTAGATCCTGAGGTTTTTCAGAAAGATCGCGTCGTCGTCGATGTCTGTCTTGAATTCGGAATTGAGTGTCACCGCGATTTCCAGAAGGTCGATGGATTCGGCGTTAAGATCCCTGATCAGGTAGCTGTCAGCGGTTATCGTCGCGGGATCGAGATCCAGAATGTCCGAGAGAACGGTGATAATTCGGTTTAAAAGAGGTGTGGTCATGGTGATCCTCTGTGTTTCATGGGTTGAGATTCATGCCTCCGGCGGCATGGAGGCTCTTTAAAAAAAAATATGCCGTGTGGATAACGCCCACCTTCTCTTCATCGGTCACAGGCGCTGCTTCCCAGCGCTCAGTCCGCCGTCCATGGTTATTTCTGTGGCGTTCAAGTGTCTGGCCTGGTCTGACAGCAGAAAAAGAAGGGTTGAAGCCAGATCATGCGTTGACACGAAGGACCGCGACGGAATCTGCCGGAGCAGGGCTTCCCGGTTTTTTTCGATGTAGGGTTTTCCCCGTCCGGCCTCCACATAGCCCGGCCTCAGGGTCACTGTGCTGAGCCCTTTGGAACCGAGTTCCAAAGCCAGATTTTTGTACATCGCTTCTGCGGCCAGTTTCGCCGCGGCATAGAATCCCTGGCCCGGATTGGGACGCCCTGCTGCGGCTGAGGAAACAAACACCAGACGTCCAAAGCGCCGGTGCATCATGATCCGTGCCGCACGTTTCAGCATGTCGGCCCGTGCGGCCACATGGGCGGCCATATAGCGTCCGGTTTTGTCAGGATCAGCCGCCGCCACCAGATTTTCGTAATCCCCTTGAACAAAATCAACCAGATAATCCAGATTGTTATCTAACGCTGAGAACGCAGCGGTCAGCGATGACGGCGAGTCGAAGTCCATGAAACAGGTGTCGAAGGCCCCGGAATACTCGTTGAGACACTGGACGATGTGTTCACGGGCCGCCTCGCTTCGGCAGGAAAGAACGGGACGGATGCCTTCGGCGATGACGAGGGGCGCAAGGGCAAGGGCCAGCTCGCAGTTCCCGCCGCAAAAAAGGGCTGTTTTTCCTGAAAAGGAGAGATTCATGTCCGGATCGTTCCTGTGGCCACAGTCTGATCGTTGTGGAAAAGGGTGCATTTTATGCCGGAATCTGAGGCTGCGATACGGTAAGGGTACGAGCCGGGGCTGATGAACCGTTTGAACCTGAACTGGTCGAGCCGGATGTTTTCCGGGGCATGACCCCTTTTTTCCAGTGCACGGGCAAAGGCCCAGACGATGAAGCTTCCGGGGACCACGGGATGCCCCGGGAAATGGTCGCGGTATATCGGGTCCTCGGGATCAAAGGTGAAAACGCCCTGGACATTGAATGTCAGGTCCATGTCAGTCCTGCGTCACGGGTCATGTTGATGTCCATGGCCGCGTCACGGCCCGAGGTGGTCAGGTAGTTTCCGATCATCAGGCCGTCGGCTCCGGCCAGATACACCCAGCTTTGGAAATCCCGCAACGTGACTTCCCGGCCGCCGCACACCGTGACACCCCGGTGGGGGTTGGTGAGCCTCACCAGAGCAATGCAGGCCAGGGCGTCCATGGGGGAAACAAGGGGCATATGTTCCAGGCGGGTGCCTTTCACCGGGTTCAGGAAATTAACGGGTACCGTGTCCACGGGCAGGTCTTTCAGGGTGAAGCAGAGTTCCACACGCTGCTGCCAGGATTCCCCAAGCCCGAAAATGCCGCCGCTGCACACCTTGAAACCGTTATCCGCCGCTGTCCTTATGGTTTCAATGTCTTCCTCGTAACTGTGGGTGGTGCAGATGTTCGGGAAATGGCTTCGTGCAGTTTCCAGGTTGTGGTGATATCGGGTCATGCCGCTTGAGATCAGTCGTTTCGCGCTTTTTTCCGAAAGCATGCCCAGGCTGCCGCAGACCGTGAGCGCTGTTTGGGTTCGGATGATTTCCACAGCCCGGCAGATGGCGTCGATGTCCGCATCGCCCAGACTGTGACCGCTGGTGACGATGGAATAATGGGTGGCCCCCTGTTTTTCCATGTCAAGGGCTTTAGCCACCATCTCTTCCGTTGAAAGCAGGGGGTAGATGGGGATCTGCGTGTCGTGGAACGAGGACTGGGAACAGAACGCGCAGTTTTCAGAGCATTTTCCGGACCGTGCGTTGATGATGGAGCAGAGGAACACGGTGCTGCCCTTGGCTTTTTGCCGCAGGGTGTCCGAGGCATGGAACAATGCCGAAAGATTCCGTGTTTCGGGCTGAACAAGGCCGAGGGCTTCAGCCGGTGTGATGTGGAATCCGGTATCGCTGAGGAGTTTTCCGAGGATTGTGCCGTTGTCCGTTGGGGTCATGAAGCGTCCTTTCACATTCAAATGGAAAGGGATCATAAACCCCGTCGGACATCCCTGTCAACCCAAAAAATAAAATGGGTTGACAGGAATCGCGTTGCATGAAACTTCGTTAAGGCTCACACCTTGGACAGCAGGTCCTGAGCGTATTTCTTGAAAAAGGCGTTGTCGGTTTTCAGTTCGGTGAGGATTTTTTTGGCTTCGGCCTTGTTGTCCTTGCCGCCCATGTTGATCAATGCTTCGGCCATGTAGACCACGCCTTCGGGTTCTTCACCGAAGTGGCCGGATTTCTGGTACTGCCGGAAATAATCCAGGGATTTCTTCTTGTCGTTCAGGGGCCAGGGGAGCACGGACCAGAAACGGCCGATGCCCACCAGGGCGGCGTATTTTTCATAGGTTTTGTCAATGGCGATGACTTTTTCGAAGCTGGACTGTGTTTTGTCTTTCAAGCCTTCCTTGAGGGCTTTTACGATGCTGACGCCATCGGCGTAAATCCCGACGTTCAGGGCGTAAAAGTAGTAACCGTCGGGTTTTTTCGGGTTCAGGTCGATGGCTTTCTGGGCGTAAGTCATGCCTTCCTTACCCAGGGTGGCGCAGGTTTTTTTCCAGTCTTTTGCACCGGTCTGCTGGGCTTTGTTGGCGTAATAGCGGAGGGCGCGGGCGCATTTCCAGTTGGCTTCGAAGCTGCCGGGATCGGCGGCCACAGCCTGTTTGTAGAAATCCATGGATTTCTGGTATTTTTCAAGGGTTCCGTCATACGAGAACAGGGCGTCGCCTTGTTTGATCAGGCCTGCGCTGTCGGCCAAACAGACGGCGGGAAGACACAGGGCGACAGAAGCGAGAAACACGAGTCGAAGCATTTTTTTCATGTCAAATCTCCATGATTGGGTTGAGAACAGGGGAAGAAACGGTCACCCTGTGATTGAAAGATGATGGTTGTTTTCATGCCAA
This sequence comes from Desulforapulum autotrophicum, assembly GCA_020723285.1. Lineage (GTDB taxonomy): Bacteria > Desulfobacterota > Desulfobacteria > Desulfobacterales > Desulfolunaceae > DYJE01. The sequence goes on from DYJE01000007.1 coordinate 42,744, forward strand.
AAACAAAACATGCGAACATGATCGGTGTTCAATATCAAAAAGATGTTTTTTTGCAAGGGGTTTTTTGATTTTGTCGGCCAATCGGCCGACAAAATCAGAATAAAAAAACCCGCGGGGGACTCCCCGCGGGTTGGATTGCTTGTAAAATGTAAGGATTAAAGCTGGACTTCGTTGTTGTTATGGGCCGGGAAAATAACCGGCTCACTGCGTTTGAACGAAAATTTTTTATACCTGGCTTTGGGCTTGATCTGCCGTGTCAGCCAGCCTGAATTGTGCGGGGTCAAAAGGGAATAGGGCATGACCCATGCAAGGCCGAGGAACGAGTAGAATCCGTAAAAGTACGACCAGAAAGAATTGAAACTGCTGTATTTCCAACCGTAGAATCCGGCGGGGAGGCTTGAGAAGATCACGACGCTCAACAGCAGATTGGGCAGGAAGGTCATGGGTTCCCAGGCGATAAGGCCCCAGCTGAGGACGATCATGATCGGAGCTTTCACCAGCATCAGCCAGCCGAGAAGAAGATTGATCCTTGCTCCCAGCATGGATTCCTTCCGGAAAGGTCTGAAGATGAACCGGGTCATGGAAAACATTTCGCGGATGTTGCTTCTGTTCCAGCGGAGAAACATCTTGCACAGATTGACATAGGTGACGGGAACCTCGGTGTACACCACGGCGTTTTTCTGGAAAAGGATTTTGTAGCCTTCACGGATGATGAGGTTGGTGAGAGCCCGGTCTTCACCGATGTTGGCCGGCTGCCCCAGGAAAGTCTGGTTCAGCCATTCTTTGAGGACACGCATGACCACGGATCGTTTGTACGCCGACAAAGCGCCGGGAGTGCACATCACGGTGTTCACCATGCTCTGGCTGGACCTAACAAAGTCGAAGCTGTACACGAAAACCACGTCCAGCATCTGGGGAATGAATCCGGCGTCCTTGTTCAAAACCCGGACGTTGCCGGCCACCGCACCCACTTTCCGGTCGGTGATCATGGGGCTCACGAGATTCCGGATGGTGTCGGTTTCGACGATGCTGTCGCTGTCGATGGTGACGATGACGTCCCCGGAGCTTTTCTTGAATCCGGCGTTCAGGGCGTGACGTTTGCCCTGGTTCCGGGGCAGTTTGATGGTGATGATGCGTCCGTTCAGGTCTTCTTTGGCTTTCTGAATCCAGTGCCAGGTGTCGTCCTGGCTTCCATCGTCCACGGCGACGATTTGGAACTTGCGTTTCGGGTAATCGTTGTCGGAAATGCTTTGAAGTGTCTTGTATACCTGGGGACCTTCGTTGAACGCGGGGACGATCACCGAGCAGGTGGGCAGCTTGTCGTCGTCAAGGCCGGGAATAGGACGGTAGTGGTACACCAGGTCTGTTCGCCAGATCAGTTCGGAAACGGTGATGATCATCAGGATGGTGCAGATGAGAATCATGGGTTTGCCAAAGGGCGTGGTCCAGAGAATGGTCCAGATGGCTTCGTTTTTTTCCCAGCTCAGCCAGCCTGCAAGGCAGATGGTTATCGTACAGGCGACAATCAACGAACGGTAATAGGTTTTCCATTTCCCCTGTTCGGTGCTGTCGTCCGTTGGATTTTCGTTATGGCTTGATTTGAAAAAGGATTTGTGATTTCCGGAATTTCCCTGAGAGGGTGAATCTTCGTTCCGTGGCCCGATCGAAGTCGATTCTGTTGTCATGATATATGTCTTACCTTGTTAAAGTTGTTTTTACAACAATGGCTTATTTCCTCATAAATTCTAAAAGAAAATAAACGGCGGGTATTATATACCTCTTTACAGGGTTTACAAGGTTTTTTTCGCTCCTATAAGAATAGTTTATGCAATTTTGTACCGATAAGTCATCTTCATGTTAAGTTGTGATGAAGCCCCAGGGAACGGTGAACTTCCGTTGTATGACAGAAGCCCGTTCCAGGGGCCGAGGTCATATCCGGAGCAGTTCTTCAATTTTTTGAATCACGTCTTCCGGGGTTGATGCGTAAATCAGCCCTTGTCTGTTCAGCAGGGTCGCAAAATCGGAATCCTGCTTGAAACCGAAAAGAATCAAGGGTTTGTTGCATTTGATGGACAAGGCGATTTCCGACAGGGTGCCCGCGCCGCCGGGACAGGCCACCACCACATCGCTGGACAGGATGTTGATGGTGTTCCGGGCATATCCCATGCCGGTGACAATGGGGACCTTTATGAATTCCGACATGCCTTCCGAATGGTTTTCCGGGAGGATCCCGATGGTCAGGCCGCCTTTTTCGAAGGCCCCTTTGGATGTGGCTTCCATGATTCCGGTGCATCGCCCGCCATTTAAGAGGACCCATCCTTTTTCGGCGATGAGTCCGCCCAGTATCTCAGCCTGTTTCAATGTCGAAAAATCGGCGTTTCCGCCTCCCATGACGCCCACAATCGGTGCTCTTTTCATTTTTCACCTGAATGATGCCTGATTTGTATTTGATTTCATTGAAGCTGCTGTTATAATTGCGCACATTTTTTGATGAAAGAAACGATACATCTATTTTCAGGTTTCTTCAAGACGGGATCTTGCCGAATGCAAGTTTTTTATCTGACGGCCCCGTTTTTTTTCTATGTAAGACGGCCCTCTGGGAGTCTGGGGTGAAAGGGTAAATACGGAACATATCCGATGAAAAAATTGACCATCAAAGTTGGACGAAACGATTTGTGTCCCTGTGGAAGCGGCGAGAAGTTCAAAAAATGCTGCGAGGGGAAAGGGGCTCCCATCGCTGTGGATCTTGCGGGCCTTTATTGGAAAAAATACAGAATACGCTTGAAAAATCAAGCGGATATCGAAGGGCTGAAAAAGGCGGGGGAGCTTGTGGTTGAAACCCATCGCCGTGTGGAAGATATCATCAGGGCAGGGATCACCACCAACGATATCAACGCGTTTGTCCATGATTTCACGGTGAAAAACGGAGCTGTTCCGGCACCCCTCAACTACAAAGGCTATCCCAAGAGTGTCTGCGTTTCGGTGAACAGCGTGATATGCCACGGAATACCCGGTGATCAGGTTCTTGAGGACGGCGACATCGTCAATGTGGACATCACGTCGATTCTTGACGGGTATTATGCCGACGCCAACCAGACCCTTTTTGTGGGAACACCGTCGGACGGCGCGAAAAAAATTGTCGCGGTGGCCCGTGAAAGCCTGGTCCGGGGTCTTGAGATGGTGAAACCCGGAAACACCATCGGGGATATCGGCTGGGCCATCCAGACGTATGCGGAAGCCGAGGGGTGCTCGGTGGTGAAAGAGTTCATCGGCCACGGCATCGGCCGGGATTTCCATGAGGAACCCCAGGTCCCCCATTTCGGCAAACGGGGAAAAGGAGTCCCCCTTGTTCCGGGTATGGTGTTTACCGTGGAACCGATGATCAATCTCGGTGGTCCGAAGCTCTATATTTTAGATGATCAGTGGACGGCGGTCACCGCCGACGGTTCCCTGTCCGCCCAGTTTGAGGAAACCATCGTGGTGACCGAAGACGGATTCGAAAGCATGACGCCCCTCGTGACCGGGTGAGGCCCTCTATTTCCCGCTGAACTTGAACTGGCCCTTGCCCAGGATGTCGTGAAGGTGGAGAATCCCCATCACATGGCCCTCGTCATCGGTGATGGGCAGAACCGTGATCTGGTGCTGCTCCATCATGTTCAAAGCATCGTAAGCCGCTGTTCCGGTTTTTAAATGTTTGGGGTTCTGTGTCATGACCCGGACGACGGGCCTGTCCGGGGTCCATTCCCCCAGAGCCATGAGATGCCGGACGTCGCCATCGGTGAGAACGCCCACCAGTTTTTCTGCATCATCCACCACCAGCGCAATACCCAGACGGAACCGGTCAATGGTCAGAATGGCTTCCCTGAGGCTTGCACGGTCGCTGACCCCAGGAATTCTGTCTCCGGTCAGCATGATTCCGTCCACATTCCCCGCAAGACGCTGCCCCAGTTTTCCCCCTGGATGAAATTTTTTGAAATCGCTGGATTTGAACTGTTTTTTTTCAATGAGGACCACGGCAAGGGCGTCACCCATGGCCAGGAGTGCCGTGGTGCTGGACGTGGGGGCGAGCCCCAGGGGGCAGGCTTCCTTTTCGACGCCCACATCGATCACCAGGTCCGCCGTGGACGCCAGAGTGGAAGACGGATTGCCGGTAAAGGCAATGACCTTGCATCCGATGCCCGTGATACTGGGAATCAGGATGTTCAGTTCTTCCGTTTCCCCGCTGTTTGAAAGGGCGATGAAAATATCGTCCCTGCACACCATGCCCAGGTCTCCGTGCATGGCTTCCACCGGATGAAGAAAAAAGGAATTCGTCCCCGTACTGTTCAGTGTGGCTGCGATTTTCCGGCCGATGAGACCGGACTTGCCGATGCCGGAGATAATGACACGGCCTTTGGACATGCAGATAGATTCCACCATATCGATGAAACGCTGGTCGAGTTTGTCCACAAGGCCCAGAACGGCCTCGGCTTCAATTTTCAGCACATCGGCGGCTTGTTTGATGATCATCGGTTTGTCCTTGATATATTAATGATTTGAATCTGTCCCGTGAGCCCGGTTCCTATGTTTCAGGTCTTGGAATAAAAATCAAGAGTCAATTGGGATACCGTGTTTTACGGATGATGATTTCAAGCATATTTTGGTTTGACAAAAAAAAACCGTTCCATTATAACTATCAGGCTTTAATTATCACCATTATGAATATATACCATCAGGTCCTGGTTTTTAAAGCGATTACGAACCGGATCATCTGATTAGAGGAGTGAGTCTGATGCTTTGTACTACCGTGAGAAACAATGTCGAATGCCCCTTTATGACCAAAAAGGGCTGTTCTTATGAGGGCAATGTCTGCAAAACCATCGTTCCCCAGTGTGAAGGCTGCGCGAGAATTCACGAGTATTCGGAAAAATTCTACTGCCAGATTCTTCCCGACCCCATGGCCAAATGGAAAACCGGCAACTGCAATATGGCAACCCATGTTTCCAGCATCAAGGTTGAAACCAAGCAGAAGATCAACCCGATCAAGGCTTCAAAGAGAAGCAAGGGATAATCCCGGAATTCATTCAGAGCTGCACCGTAGTGAAACAAATGACGGTTACGGGCGATCTGTACGAAAAATGGTTTGTGAATGTGATGACATGCCCCTGTTCCAGCAAGAACGGGGGTTTTTTTTAAGGTAAACGTTGAGTGTGTTCAACGTGCTGAAATAAATCATTATATGCGGCTTTGGCCGGTTTTTGGTCCACAGAATTCCGGCAGGAGTGCTTTAAGGAGAATCCCATGAACGAATTGGCAAAACAACTGAACGACGACATCAACGCCGGTAACCCCAAGGTTTATGACATGTTGTCCAGTATCGGGAAAAACCTGTTCTTTCCCAAAGGCATCCTCAGCCAGAGTGCCGAAGCCAAGCAGAAGGCTCACAAACTGAACGCCACCATCGGCATTGCCAAGGAGGAGGGCAACATCATGTTCCTGCCTTCGGTGATGGAAGCCATCGACATGGGAACCATCACGCCTGAAGAATCCCTGACCTATGCGCCATCTTTCGGAATTCCCGCGTTACGGCAGGCCTGGAAAGACGCCCAGTATGAAAAAAATCCTTCACTTCAAGGAAAAAAAACGAGCCTTCCCATCGTGACCTGCGGCATCACCCATGCCATCAGCGTGGTGGCCGACGTGTGGGCGGACCCCGGCGACGTGGTGATTCTTCCGGACATGATGTGGGGCAATTACAACATGATCCTCAATGTGCGCAAAGGGGCGGAGATCGTGAAGTACAAGCTGTTCTCCGACCAGGGTGGATACAATGTCGAAGCCTTTGAAAAGAAAGTGAAGGAAGAGGCGGCCAAACGGGACAAGATCATCGTTCTCCTGAATTTTCCCCAGAACCCCACGGGATACACGGCCACGAAAAGCGAAGGCAAGGCCATCGCCGACATCCTTACAAAGGTGGCCGAAGGCGGGACCCAGGTGATCGCCGTCACCGATGACGCCTATTTCGGTCTCTTTTTCGAAGAGGACGCCATGCAGGAATCCATTTTCACGTTGCTCTGCGACCGTCATGAAAACCTTCTCGCCGTGAAACTGGACGGGGCCACTAAGGAAAACTACGTGTGGGGCCTGCGGGTGGGTTTTATCTCCTACGGCACGAAAATAAGCGGTGACGCTGAAAAAGTCTACGAAGCCCTTGAAAAGAAAACAGCCGGTTGTGTGCGCGGCAACGTGTCCAACTGCTCACACCTGGGCCAGACCATTGTCCTCAAGTCTATGAAAGACCCGCGCTATGCCGCGGAAAAAGAGGAAAAATTCAACACCCTCAAAGCCCGGGCCAACAAGGTGAAAGAAGTCCTCAAAAATCCCAAGTACAAGGATGCCTGGGATGTTTACCCCTTCAACTCCGGCTATTTCATGTGCATCCGGCTTAAGAACATCGACGCGGAAACCCTTCGGGTTCACCTCCTTGATACATACGGCGTGGGTCTCATCGCCCTGGGCGACCGTGACCTCCGGGTGGCCTTCTCCTGTCTGGACCTTAACGACATCGAAACCCTTTTCGACATCGTGCTTCAGGGTGTGGCAGACCTGACTTGATACACTTTTGGGGCGGGATTTTTTCCCGCCCCTTTTGATGACCATCATGTCTTCCGAAATGTTCTGAGTTATATTCATCCTAACCTTTGAAGCCTTTCTTGCGGTCAGCCGCATCACTCCGGCCCTGAAATCTGATGTCATCCTGAAGAATCTCGGGCTTTTTAAACAGGGAAAGATGAGTTCGCCGGTTCCCTTTTGTTTTCTCGTAAGGGTTCGTTGTTCGTGCCGGGGGCTTCAGTAAACTGCTGCCTGTTTCAGGGGACCAGTACGACCCGTGTCCTTGACCAGAAAATATTCGATGCCGACCTGTTTTCCAACTACCGCTCGGCGGTCACTTATCTTCTGGCCCATCTGAACACGGCGTATCACATCGGTATGGAACGAAAAGAACAGCTTGAAATCCCCGAGGGCGCGTTGCGTGAAGCCTTGATCAATGCCCTGGGCCATCGGGATTACCGGAAACCCGGCGACCTCCAGGTTCACATCTTTCAGGATCGGGTTGAAATCGTGAACCCCGGCGGATTGGTTGGCGGCATGACTCTGGATAAACTGGGAAGCACCAGTCTTCCGCGAAATCCCCTGCTTTTCGGCATGATGCACCGCATGGGGCTGGTGGAAAAGATCGGCTCCGGCCTCACACGCATGTCCGACATGTGCCGCGACCAGAAGAGTCCGGCCCCGGAAATCCAGGCCGACACGGACTGGTTCCGGATCGTGTTTCAACGTCCGGCTGACGAATCCCTTGATGAAACGTCGGGAAAACGTCGGGAAAGAGGCGGAAACGTGTCGGGAAAACGTCTGGAGTGGTCTTGACTGCCTGCCGTGAAAACAGCACCATCACCATTCCCGAACTGGCCGGACGTATCGGTGTCACCGAACGGTCAATCCAGCGGAGCATCCAGACCTTGAAGAAAACAGGCCTGCTCAGACGTGTCGGGGGACGGAAAGAAGGCCAATGGGAGGTGATGGAGTGAAGATCCACACCATTTTTCTGGATGATATCTTCATCGTTGAACTTGCAGACGCGATCAAAGCAGTTAAAACCCTAAAGGTTGAGCTGGAACAATTATGAAAGACTATACAGGCATTCTGACCTGTTGTTAAATCTTATCTCAATCTCATCCAAATCTAACCTCAAGATCCTATTCAACACCCGGTCCGCTGTGGATTCTGGTCGACCAGTTTGATGTAATAAATAATGATTATAAACAGTTGACTGCGTCCGGCAATTCAAGTACGGTGAATTGGACGATCGGAAAGACAGGCTTTTGTCAAAGAAAAAACGGCGTGTTTTGCGCGCATCGTCTCCTTCATCATGTCTTGCATCGGATTCAAAGAAACGTTTTGTATCATCGCATCCAGGTCTGAACGGGCTGTTGATCAGGCTCGACCGGCCGGATTTGTCATTGTGCCGAATCGGCCCTGAATATCGGGGTTTTCGGTGTTTTATATCCATGTATCCACGGAGGGGGATTATGAACTGTATCAAAAAATTCGGTAAGTTATGGGTGTTGATTTTCATGCTGGCCTTCATGGCCGTGCTGCCCGGTTGCGACGAGGACCCGGAGACCACGGAAGCGGTGGTGTCCGACGGGATCACGGACAACGACCTTGCGGCGAACCGGCCGGAAGTGCTGCCCCAGGTGACGGTGTACAAGGTGCTGGATAAAAACTGCACCTCGTTCGCCAAATACCTGCTGTCTGAAAACATCGACGGACTGGGGGTGGTATTCTGTGTGCGGAAATTCGGGGACACGGCCTGGATTCGTCTGGGCAGCGATGTGATCTATACCGATGAGGATGGTCATGCCACACTGCCGGAGCTGAGGAAACGGCTGCCCAAGGCCATTCTCGACGCTGCGCCCATTGACGTTCAGCTTCAGGCCAGGGTTTACTTTGACAGTCAAACTTATGTCTCCGACGATCTGGGGCTTGTCCGGGTTCTGAGCGCCGATAAAAGCCGGAATCCTGAAGTGGTGTACACCGATCACGACAACACCCTGCACGCCACCGGCGGCCAGAATTCCATCGAAGACTGGATCGATTTCCTCAACTGGGCGAAAAACGACTGGCCCCTGGTGGATGACACCGTGGTCAGCGCTGTGGCCGAACTGAAATCGGAAAACCGGAATCTGGTGATCGTGTCGGGAATGTCCGGGGATATCCGTTTCAAATGCCGGGAACAGATGAACCTTCATTTTGAAAACGGCGGCCGGCGTTTCATTCCCCTCATCACCAAAGACGATTTCCCCTACGAGGACAGTCAGGTGTTCAAACGTGAGGCGATACACATCCTCAAGGATCTTTACGGTTCGGTCAAAAGTCTGGCCATGGTGGGTGACACGGTCCGCCAGGACGGGTACGGAGCCATCGCCAACGCGGTTCAGTATGTGCCGTTTCAGGTGCATTACACTCTGGCCCCTGGTCTTCTGGACACCGAAGGTTTCGGAGCCATCGATCCAGCCTCCATCTGCGACACCTGGCGGAACGTTCTGGACGCCATCGACAACGGACCGGCCATCGAGGACAACGTGTTCCTGAAACGTCATGAAGGGTTCCTGAACATCGCCCACCGGGGTGGAGGAATCCTTGTTCCGGAAAACACCCTCGAAGCGTACAGGAATTCCTACGCCGTGGGTGCGGAATCCATTGAAGGGGATGTTCACATGACCCGTGACGGGGTGATCGTCGTGTCCCATGACGACACGGTGGACCGCTGCACCAACGGAACCGGGAAAATCATGGACAAGACCCTTTCGGAAATCAAGGCCCTCGACGCAGGCTATCGGTATACCACGGACAACGGAGCCACCTATCCCTGCCGTGGAAAAGGCTATAAAATCCCCACCCTTGAAGAAGTGTTCACAGACCCGGTCATCGCCCGTCGTCCCATGGTCCTTGAAATCAAACAGAGCGGCCTTGAAGTGGCGGAAAAGGTGCTGAACCTGATTAAAGCCTACGATATGGAAAACCGGCTGATCGTGGGGGCCTTTGACCAGGACACCGTGGATCTTGTGGGCGATCTTGCCGCAACCCGGCTGATGGACATCGTTCGGATTTACCCCACGGAAGGCGTCCTTTCCTTTGTCTTCACCCCGGCGGTGATCATGGCTTCTTCGGATTACAAAAGACCGGCGGAAGTCCTGGCCCTTCCCAAAGAGATCGTGACCACCCTTCTGGTTCAGAAAGCCTGGTACATCGGCTGCAAAGTCTATGTGTGGACGGTGAACGATGAAAGCGGCATGCTCTGGCAGAAAGACACCTGCAAGGTGGACGGCATTATGACGGACAACCCGGCGCTGCTGGAGTCTTTGTTGTAATCAAGATGACACCCATGGGATTTGGCAACGTGGTGCGGCAGGTCGGGTGAAAGCCTGACCTCCGTTAAAAACCATGCAAAGAGCCCTCTTGAAAGAAAACTGGGTAAGGATGGGGTCATGTGTCGGCTTTTGTGCCGAGAGGCCGACCGGCGATGATTTTACAAACCCGATGGGAAATGGATGGTGAAAGCCGTCAACCGTCTGGAAACAGGCTTTGGCCGGAGTGCTCTGCTCAGAATATGCAGTCCACGCCGAGTCTCGTGCAGATGAAGGAGAGCTTCTTGTCATTTGTGATCAGCACGCCGCCGTTTCTCCTGGCCAGGATGGCGTAAACCATGTCGTAAACTGGATGGTTGTTTTTTATGCTTTCCGTCAACGCTTCTTTCCAGAGGTCCCTGACATCCATGAAATCATCGATCAGTGACATCCCGTCTTCGGCCAATTGCAGGCCCTCATCATGGGTGATCCATCCTGATTTATGGCATTTCCATACGACGTTGGATAGTTCAGAGACGTAAAGGTCTGGGGAGATCACCCATTGGGCTTTGTTGTAACTGTCCTGAAAAACAGTACTCTTTTCTTTGCACAAAAGGATTTCCACCGCCGCGCTTACATCGAGGACGACGATCATCGGTCGCGATCCTCGCGGATCAGGGAGACGATGTCCATATCCTTGACGGATGGCGCTATACTGCGGGCATTGATTTTTTCCATCAGCTGCCGACGGCGCACAACGTTGGGCAGTTCCTGGCCCAATCCTTTTTCAAGAAGAACGATGACCTGCTGGGCGATGGTCCTGTTCTGCTTTTTTGCTGCATAGGATATCTTTCTGTACAGGTCTTCCGGGCAATCTCTGACTTGAAGTAATGGCATGTTTTATCCTCCGCATACATAATACAGCCTGATGTATGCATGTGTCAAAGGTATTGTTCTGAATATGAAAAGTGGATCGGGATGTTCGTATAGGATGGCGATGGCGAGTGAAATGGCAGGGCGTCGCATGATAAGGAGGGGGGGATGTGACGGCTTTCGTGCCGAGAAGCCGACCTGCGATAGTTGTACTTATGGCGAACGTTTTCAACCTGTTTGCCCAGCTTTTCAAAAGCTGGCCGCCGGAGGCAGGAATTTATGTAAATCATTATTATTGCCAATTCCTAAAAAACAGCAAAGGGCAGACATACCGTCTGCCCTTGCGTATTTTGTCTCTGGGACAACCCATCACTTATTTCTGTTTTTTAAGAACCGCAACGGTCTCGTCGATTTCCTTCTTAGTGACACTTTTTCGTAACGGTTCCAGGGCGCGCATCACCTCGGCCCAGCGGATGCCTTCGGCGGCGCTGACCCATTCAAGCTGGAGACGTTCTTTCCGGATGCCCAGGCGTTCCATCTTTTTGTGAATTTTTTCCACACGCTTCACGGTCCAGTGGTTGGCGTCGATGTAGTGGCAGTCGCCGATATGGCAGCCGCTCACCAGGATCACCGGGGCGCCTTTCCTGAAGCCTTCCCAGATGAACTTTTCGTCCACTCGGCCCGAACACATCACGCGGATCAGGCGGGCGTTGGGCGGATACTGGAGGCGTGAAACCCCGGCGTAATCCGCACCGGCATAGGAACACCAGTTGCAGGCGAAGGTGAGGATCTTGTCCTCGGGGTTTTCCGCGAGAAGTTCGTTCACCTGGCCCGTGATCTGTTCGTCGGTGAAATGGTTCATGGTGATGGCGTCGAACATGCATTCGGCGGCGCAGGTGCCGCAACCGGCGCAGGCGGCGGCGTTGACCACCGCCGGGATTTTCTTTTTCACGTCCACGGTGATGGCGTTGTACGGGCAGACTTCGGCGCATTTGCCGCAGCACTTGCATTTGTCTTCAATGATGACCGAGGTGATGGGTTCGGTGGTGATCTCGCCCTTGTGCATCAGGCGGATGGCACGGGCCGCCGCAGCGGAGGCCTGGGTCACCGAGTCCTTCACGTCTTTCGGGGCTTCGGCGCATCCGGCGTAGAACACGCCCCGGGTGGCCGCGTCCACGGGCTGGAGTTTGGGATGGGCTTCGAGGAAGAACCCGTCCGGCGTGAGCTGAAGGCCCAGCATCTCCTGAAGCCGCCGTGTGCTTTTCGACGGTTTCACGCCCAGAGCCAGAACCAGCATGTCGAGGTCCATGAATTCGATGGCACCGGTGGCTGTGTTCTCCACGGCGATGCGAAGGCTTTTATCCGGCATTTCCTCCACGGAACCGGGAATCCCCCTCAGGTAATTGACGCCCAGCCTTCGGCTTCGTTTGAACAGATCCTCGAACCCTTTTCCGAAAGCCCGGATATCGATGTAGAACACCTTGATGTCTATGTCCGGGTAGTGTTCCTTCAGAACCAGGGTGCTTTTCACGGTGTTCATGCAGCAGATGTTGGAGCAGTACTCGCCGCCTTTCCGGGCGGACCGCGACCCCACGCACTGGATGAAACCCACGGAACGGGGCGTCTTACGGTCCGACGGCCGGATCAGGTGGCCCTGGGTGGGGCCGCCCGCGTTCACCAGGCGTTCCAGTTCCAGGCTGGACAACACGTTATCGAACCGGGTGTAGCCGTATTCGTCCAGTTCCCTGGGGTCGTAGGGTTCAAGGCCGGTGGCCACGATGATGGAACCCACGGTTTCCTCGATTTCCTCATCGGACATGTGGAAGTCGATGCATTTCTTTCCGCAGACCTCCACGCATTTGGCGCAGACCGCCGGGTTGTGACCCAGGCATTCCGACGGGTTCAGGACATAGGCCGAGGGAACAGCCTGGGGAAAGGGCGAGTAGATCGCCTTCCTGGATGATAAACCCACGTTGAACTCGTCGGGGCGCACCACGGGGCAGACCTTGGCGCAGTCGCCGCAGGCCGTGCACTGGGATGCGTCCACATATCGGGCTTTTTTACGGATCCTGACCTTGAAATTGCCCACGTAACCTTTGACGTCCGTCACTTCACTCAGGGTGAGAAGCTTTATGTTTGGATGCCGACCGGCATCTGTCATCTTCGGCCCGAGGATTCAGATGGAACAGTCCATGGTGGGAAACGTCTTGTCCAGCTGAGCCATCATCCCCCCGATGGAGGGACGCTTTTCAACGAGCACCACCTCGTAGCCGTTGTCCGCCAGGTCTAGGGCCGCCTGGATGCCCGCGACGCCGCCGCCGATCACAAGAGACCGTTTGGTCAGGGGAATGGTTTCCTCGGTGAGGGGTTGAAGCCCGCGGACTCTGGCCACGGACATTTTCACCAGATCGACGGCTTTATCGGTGGCCCCGTCCCGGTCTTTCATGTGAACCCAGGCGCACTGTTCGCGCAGGTTCGCCATTTCAAGAAGGTAGGGGTTCAAACCTGCCGACGTCATCATCTGGCGGAACGTGGGTTCGTGGAGCCTGGGCGAACAGGAGGCCACCACCACCCGGTCGAGCCCGAGGTTTTCGATGTCTTCCTTGATTTCGTTCTGTCCCGGTTCCGAACAGGCGTACTGGATTTCCCGGGACGCCGCGACAAACGGCAGGTCTTTCGCCGCGTCGGCGACCTTCCCGCAATCCACAGTGTCCGCGATGTTTTTCCCGCAATGGCAGACATAGACGCCGATCCGCGCCGGTCTGTCATCTCCTTGTCCGTTTTTCAACATGACGTTCGATTCCATTCTCTTTCCTTAACCCATGGTTTTCATAAAAACGGGCAGCGCTGTAACACGACTGGCCGATTATTCTGAGGATGGGGCCATTTGTCGGGTTTTTAAGAACCCGACCTGCGACTCATCCGTCAATCACTCGATCTCCGTCATAAAACGGACATCGTTGTAACGCGGCCCACCGATTATTTTGAGGATGGGGCCATTTGTCGGGTTTTTAAGAACCCGACCTACGATTCATCGGTCATCAAGCCCACGGCCTTTCAAGCGGCCAATATCCCCATCCACGCTCCGGCGTTCATCCGCCATTCGATGTTGGATGTTGAGCGTTGGATGTTGATGGCGTCGTAAAAAGTCCCATATGCGGCGTTATAGTGTTTAGCCAGACACTCGACATACTATATGTATGCCTTCGCGCCTGGCCAAACACTATGCCTTGCCTCTGGGCCTTTTTCCATAGCCATCGGGCGACTTTTTACGAGTCCATCGATGTTCGACGTTCAGCTTTTCTTTTATCCTTCATCTTTCGTCACTCCCAGCAAATCGTCTCCGCCACCAGACTCACCAGATCCTTCACGCCCAGTTCTTTCTGCGCGTCCCGGAACGGATTTTCCATGGCGCAGGCGAGATGCACCTGGCATTTCGGGCAGGCCGTCACAATCGTATCGCAGCCGGTGTCTTTCGCCTGTTTCAGGCGTTTCACCTGAAGGGCCTTGCTGTAACTGTCGCAGCCGATCCAGCCGCTGTTGCCGCAGCAGACCGCCGATTTTCCGCTGTCCTGCATTTCGGTGAAACCTTGGGGCTTCATTTTTGAGAGCAGGGTCCGGGGCAGTTCCGGCCGTCCTTCGAACCGGCTCATGCGGCAGGAATCCTGGAAGGTGACGGCTTTGCCGAAGTCTTTGAACGTGACGGCGTTCTTGCCGATTTCACGTTCGAGAAAGTCGTAAATGTGGGTGATTCTGACGTTTAAGTCAAAGCCCTGCTCCTTGTAATCGTGGGCCAGGGTCCTATAGCATTCGGGGCAGGCCGTGATGATTTCCGTAACGCCGGTGCTTGCCATCATGTCGGCGTTGAGTCTGGCAAGGCGTTTGAAATTTTCAACGTCGCCGGTCCAGAGAAGGTCGTGCCCGCAGCAGCGTTCATCTGGAAGAACCGCGGGAACAACATCGAAAAAGTTCAGGAGTCTCAGGCTGTCCAGGGTGATGGACGAGGTGGTGACGCCCAGGTGCCGGTTGAAAAACGTGTCGAAATAGGGGGTGCAGCCCCCGAAGAACAGAACTTTTCCCCTGGGGTCGGTTTTGATTTCCGGAGGGACGGCGGACCAGCGGTTCATGGTGAGATTTTCTGCGGTCATGGTCCGCATGAGACTCTGGAAAAACCCGCCGTGGACTTCGTGGCCGTCATGCCGGTTCTGCTTCAGGAAGTGCCGCGCATCGCGGATGAACTCGGGAAAGTTCACAGCGGAAGGACAGCGTTCGTAACAGGTCCCGCAGGTGAGACAGGACCAGACGTTTTCCACGAACGCCTCCGAATCAAGGTTGCCGGTGATGGCATCATGGGCCACGGCCCTTGGGGAAAAGGCTTTGCCCGAAAGGGCCAGAGGACAGGCCGAGGTGCATTTGCCGCAATCCTGACAGGAATGGACATCGTACCTCGTAAGGATGTCCGCCATGGCAAGGGGGGCCGCTTCTTCGGCCGCACGTTTCCTTGGGACCGGGCTTTTGCCCATGGCCTTGATATCCCTGACGAAGCTTTTCAGGCAGTCCAGAAGTTTTTCCGGTTCGTCGGGCAGAAAGGTTTCAAAACGGAGACGGTTTTTCTGGATACCCAAAAGTTCCAGGATTTTCCGGGTGTCTTCCGTGTTGCTCGCCGCGTTTTCCGTACCCACGCCGTAACGGCACGAGCCGGAACGGCAACCGGCGAGGAGGACGCCGTCGGCCCCCATTTCAAAAGGTTTGAACAAAAGGGCCTTGCCGATCCGTCCGGTGCAGGGGACCCTGACCATTTTGATTTCAAGGGGAATGTCTGCCCCCCGGTCCTGAAGTTCCATATAGGCGGCGTGGGGGCCCCAATTGCACACGTACACGATGAAATTGAATTGATCCTGATTCATGGATGTCCTGTCCGATTCTTTCCTTCTATTTAAACTCCAGAAGTTCTTCGATGATTTCTTCAAAAAACGCCTGCCCCCGGTAAGGGCTGTCCGCCGCGTTGGTGGGACAGACCGAGGTGCAGTTGCCGCAGCCTTTGCAGAACGCTTCATCCACCACGGCGTGATAACCGAAGATGGCGTTCTCTGAAAGGGTCACAGCGCTGTAAGGGCAGATCGTCACGCACCGTCCGCAGCCCCTGCAGAGGGTCTTGTCGATGGTCACGGTGTAACCCTTGCCCTGCCTCGGTCCCCTGGGCATGATGGCTGCGGCGAGCATGGCCGCCGCCGCGCCTTTCTGATGTTTCGAACCCTGAACCGTGGGGGGATCGGATAGCAGAAGACCGGGAATGGACGTGAAGCCGGGGTAAAGGAAGGGCTGGCCGGAAACGTCTTTTTCCTGAACGCCCGCTTCGATGGTGAATTCCTTCTTCAGGTCGGGCTGGTCTTTCATCCGTTTGAACGGCACGTTTTTCCGGGTTTTTTCACCCATGACAATGGATCCGGCCTGGAACGTCTGGTCGCTGCCGCCTGCGGTGAATGAGATTCTGAAATCGCCCAGGGTGCCCGAAACCTCGGTCACCTTGGCCCCCTTGATCACATGGAGTGAGGATGGCACATCGGTTTTCAGGCTGTCCGTTTCCTTTTTTCTGAACAGAACCACGTCAAAGCCCGACCGTGCGAGAATGGCGGCGCTGGTGAACGCGCTTTCGGAATCGCCGATGACGGCGGTGGTGAAATTGTAGTTCCTCGGTGATTCGGGGTGGCTGCTGAGTTTCCGGGCCCGTTCCACCGATCGTCCGATCAGACCTTTGAACGCTGAAACGGCCAAATACCCATCGGTTTTGACAAGCCGGAGAACCTCGCCTCTGAGATTGCAGGTTTCCACCATGGACCGGCTGATGCCCGTGCCGTTGAATAGGGCGTTTTTGAGGCGGCTTTTCTGGTCGGTGCAGGAACTGCACACGAAGTTCAGGGGACAGCAGACGCAGGACGCCAGAACCACACGGGTGATGCCTTTCTCGCGGATGGTTCTCACCATTTTCGCAGCGCCTTCGGGCACACAGGCCGAGGAAAGGACTTCCGCATGGACAATGTCCGCCGTGTTTTCAAGGTTTGCGATGTAATCGGTCATGCCGGGAAGCCAGCCCTGGGATTCATTGCAGGTGCAGGCGAAAACACCCACGCGAACGTCTTTCGAAAGGCCGGGGGTAGGGGAAAGGGACGTGATGCCGTATCCCCGGGATCTCTGGAGTGAGCCGGAAAGAAGCTCCATGGCTGATGCCGCCGCCGCGAAACCCTGGACCATCATGGTGTAAACATCGGTTTTATCTGTTTTGTCAGGCGTTGCGCCGTAAGCCCGGATCATATCGTCCCCGGATATTTTGGGAACCACCTGAGCCATGGCGGGGTCGGCCACGATGATCACCCCCACATGGTCCTTGATTTCATCCGCGGTCTGGCCATGATCGATGGCGGCCACGGTGCCGCAGGCTTTCACACATTCCAGACACTGGGAACAGACCCCGCACTGGAGGCAGCGTTCCGACTCAAGTGCTGTCTGGGAAAAACTTAAGCCGAGCACCACTTCGCTGAAGTTGAGTTGCCGGTCAGACGGCGGAAGTTCAGACACTTCCACGCGGTTTATGGCCTTCAGATCGGAGGGAATTTCGGGGAAATCGCAGCAGGCCGGTCTTGCACTTTTTTCGGTCTGGGCCATGAACTCGGGCTTTTCTCCGGTGATGTCCAGAATCAGGGCGCCTGCCGCTTTCCGTCCTTGGGCCATGGCGTGGACCACGGAAGCCGGGCCGGTTACGGCGTCACCGGTGGCGTAGAGGCCTTTTACGCCTGTCCTGAACGACGTGTCGGTTGAAATCACGCCCGTTTCGGTGACGTCAAAATCGCAGCCCGCTTCATAGGGGCCTTTCTGGCCCACGGCAACAAAGACGTGATCGAAGTCATGATCGGAGGGGACGGCGTCGGGAATGGCCACGGGCCAGGCGATGCCCCGTTCGTCCGGTTCACCCGGCCGGGTCTGGATCAGGCTGACGGCGGTGAGTTTGTCTTTTTTTCCTTTGAACGCCACGGCCTTTGCAGAATAGATGAATTTCACCCCTTCTTCCAGAGCGCCTTTGACTTCCTCGTCATCGGCGGTGACTTTGTCTTTGGGAAACCAGGAAACAAGGGTGGTGTCCGCGCCCAGGCGGACCAGGGTTCGCGCCAGATCGAAGGCGGAGTTCCCGTCGCCGATGACGGCGGTTTTGCCTTTGGGGGCCACGGCTTCTCCCCGGTGATACGCCGCGAGGAAATCCACGCAGCCGTGAACGCCATGAAGGTCTTCCCCGTCGATGCCCAGATTCCTGTCGGCCCATGTGCCGGTGGCCATGAGCACCGCATCGTATTTTTTAAGGAGGGTTTTCAGATCTTTTTTCAGGTCGACGGCGGAGCCGGTTTTGAACTGAACGCCCCTGCTTTTGATGTATCCGATTTCCCGGTCAAGGACATCCCGGGGCAGCCGGTGCTCACCGATGCCGTAACGGAGCATGCCGCCTGTTTTCTTCTCTTTTTCGATGACGGTGACGGAAAAACCGTGTGCGGCCAGTTCGGCGGCGGCGGCGAGACCCGAAGGCCCCGAGCCGATGACGGCGATCTTTTCAGGCCGTGTCTGGTCGGGCCTGCCGGATGCCCAGCGTTTTGCGTCTTTGGGGTCTTCCTGTTCGGCGAGGAACCGTTTGATGGCCCGGACCGAAACCGATCCGTCCACATCGCCCCGCCTGCACGCCGCTTCGCACGGGTGGGTGCAGATCCGTCCGCACACCGAAGGCAGGACATTGGCTTCACGGATCACATCAAGGGCCTCCTTGTATTTCCCCGCCCGGGTCAGAGCCACATAAGCCTGGACATTGACCCCCAGGGGACAATTGGCCTGGCAAAGGGGCATCCGGCGTTTGTCGATGACAGCCTGGCCCGGAAGCCTCATGCGGTTTTTCGATGCCACGGCCTTGTCACCGTCGCCGGCCGAAACCGGACAGATGTCCTCGCAGCGGCCGCAGAGGATGCACCTCTCCCGGTTCACATATGTCGGAACGGGTTTAAGGGACACGGAAAAACCCTGGGATGTTTCGGTGATTTCCGTCACGTCCGAGGGCAGGGCCACGTTGATTCTGGAATTCCGGAGGATTCTTAAGAGGCCGGGTCTGTGGGCGTAATTCAGAAGGAGTCCTGAAGAAAGCCGGTATTCCTCTTTTTTCAGTTTCGCGTCAAGGTCGGCGCAAGAGTCCACCAGAGTGACGGGTATGCCCATCTCGCCCAGCTTGTTCACGGCGGCGATGCCGGAAGGTGTCGCTCCAAGGACCATGACCTTGTGCAGGCGATCTTTTGTTTGATTCATGACATCGCTCCTGTCTTTCCCGCAGCTTTCCGTTCAAGGCCCTTGAGCCTGGAAAGGCCGTAATCGTAACCTTTGCCGAACGCGTCGAGGTTCATCTTCTCCGTTCCCTTTGGCACGGATTCCGTCACGGTGGTTTTTGCCGCATCGAGGGTCACCACTTCCGTGACCGAGGTGATGAACCCGATCATGATGATGTTGGCCATCATCTTCCGGCCCAGTTCCTCGGCGAGGCGTGTGGCGGGTACGGCGTATTTTTCTTTGATCGAATCGTCAGGCTGGACAAGATCCCGGTCGTACAGAAGCATGCCGCCGTCCTTGAGCTGGCCGATGTATTTTTCGTAACCCGACTGGGACATGGCCACAAGGACATCGGCGCTGCGAATATACGGGTAGTGGATCATGGTGTCCGAGATGATCACCTGGGCGCTGCACGCTCCGCCCCGGGATTCCGGGCCGTAGGACTGGACCAGGGTGCTTTCCCTGCCGTCACCGATGGCGGCGGCGTTGCCCAGGACTTTTCCGGCCAGGACGATGCCCTGTCCTCCGAAACCGGTGATGATGACTTCTTTTTTCATACGTCGAATCCTTTAATCATCCTGTTTGGATCAGGAGAAGAAGGCATTTATAAGTTATGAACTATGAACATCGAACATCGAACATCCAATGGTGAATGGGTTGCAGGTTCGAGAGCGGTGAAGTTCCCGACGGCGTTGCCATTCGATGTTCGATGTTGGGTGTTCAATGTTCGATGTTCGTTTTTTTATCATTTCCGACAATCTGCCATCGGGCTTCAATGGTGTCCGCCGATAAGTCGGCTCCACAATCCCATTCAACGAAGTATCCACCATTGTGAATCTTTATGAATTCACCATGGTCTTTGAGCGGTTCAAACGCTTCATACTCCAGAAATGGGCTGACATCAAACTGTCCGATCCGTCCATCGTCCGAAACGATGGACAATATCCAATTTTCTGTCGGAATGATCTTTGTTATTCTCATTGGTCTAATCCCCTGATTGGGAAAGGTTTTTTTCCGTCAACAGCCAGATTCCAATCCGCCATCAAATCTTCCTGATGAATTTCAATCCAGGCCACAACCAGTTTATGCTTATTGTTCGGAAGCTCACCAGCAAGGAGTGAACCTTCAGGGATTGAATACACAGCAACAGATCCTTGATAATCAGCATGTATATGGGGTGTGTGGTGTTTATCAATATCACGATAGAACATTCTGATTAAAATTCCATAAAACATTGAGATCGTTGGCATTCAGGCTCCATTTTAAAAATGTCAATCCAAACCGTTGATCATTTTATACTTCTCATAGAACGTCGGTTTGTCCCGGTTCACGAAAGTCCCGAGGACGATGCCGTTCTGGAAATCCAGGTCCACCGAGGCCGGGTCCGCGCCGTTTTTGATGATGCTTTTCTCCTGGTAGAGCTTCAGGGAATCCAGGGATTTCTCCTTGTTCCGCCTGCCGTAGTTGATGGGGCAGGGGGCCAGAACTTCGATGAACGAAAACCCTTTCCGTGAAAGGGCTTCGGAAATGGATTCGGTGAGGTCCCGGGTGTGGAGAATGGTCCATCTCGCCACATAGGTCGCACCTGCGGCATAGGCCAGAAGGGGCAGGTTGAACGGATCTTCCGGATTGCCCGATATGGACGTGGTTGTTTTGGCCTTGTGGGGCGTGGTGGCCGCGGCCTGTCCGCCGGTCATGCCGTAGTTCAGGTTGTTCACGCAGATCACGGTCAAGTCCATGTTCCGCCGGGCCGCATGGATGAAGTGGTTGCCGCCGATGGCGAACAGGTCGCCGTCGCCGCTGAACACGATGACGTTCATGTCCGGTTTGGCCAGTTTAAGACCCGTGGCAAAGGGAATGGCCCTGCCGTGTGTGGTGTGGAACGAGTCGAGTTTGATGTAGCCCGCCGCGCGGCCTGAGCACCCGATGCCGGAAACCATGGACACGTTGTTCAGGTTTTCGCAGCTCCGTTTGATGGCGGAGAGGCAGGCGGAAAAAGCCGTTCCGATGCCGCAGCCGGGACACCAGATATGGGGAATGCGGTCCGTCCGGATCAGGTCGTCCAGGGGATGGGCGGGTGTGATGTCCGTCTGTTTCTTTTTGCCTGTCATGATGTCAAACCCCCTTGCCCGAAATGTCTTTGACGGCGGCGACCACGTCTTCCGGGGGAATGATGGTTCCGCCCGTATGGCCCACCAGTTTCACCGCCGTTTTTCCCGCCACATGGCGTTCCACCTCCAGATGGATCTGGCCGAGGTTGATTTCCACGGTGACGAATCCCTTGACACGTTCCGCCAGTTCTTTCACCGCATTTCCCGGAAACGGCCATACCGTGATCAGGCGGAACAATCCGGCCCTGATACCCATGGCCCTCAGTTCTTCCACGGCCGCGTAGCTTGTTCTCGATGAAACGCCGTAGGACACGATCACGTAGTCGGCGTCGTCCAGCATGAACCGTTCGTTAAGGAGAATATGGGACAGGTTCTTGTGGATTTTGCCGGTGATCCGGTTCATCATTTCCCGCTGGGCGTCCACGGTCATCACGGGATAGCCCCGTTCATCATGGGTGAGGCCGGTGACATGGACGTTGTAGCCGTCTCCGGCAGCGGGCATGGGAGCCACGCCGTCCTCACCGGGCTGGTAGAGCTTGAACCGGTCTTTCCGCCCTTTGGGGGCTTTGCGGTTCACGGTGACGATGGTCTTCTCGTCCGGGATGGTGACCTTTTCACTCATGTGGCCCACGATCTCATCGGTCATAATCAGCACGGGAAGCCGGTACGTCTCGCTCAGGTTGAAGGCCGTGATGGTGAGATGAAAGATCTCCTGGGGCGAGGACGGTGCCAGGGCGATGATTTCGTAGTCCCCGTGGGAACCCCATCGGGCCTGCATCATGTCGGCCTGGGCACCCTGGGTGGGAAGGCCGGTGGACGGGCCGCCCCGCTGGACGTTCACGATGACGCAAGGGGTTTCGGTGACCAGCCCCAGGCCTAAGTTTTCCATCATCAGGCTGAAACCCGGCCCCGATGTGGCGGTCATGCTTTTGACGCCGCCCCAGGAGGCCCCAAGGACCGAGCCGATGGCGGCGATTTCATCTTCCATCTGAATGAAGACACCGCCCACGCCGGGCAGTCTTTCCGACATGTGTTCCGCCACTTCCGTGGCCGGTGTGATGGGGTATCCTCCGAAAAAACGGCACCCGGCGGCCAGGGCGCCTTCGGCGCAGGCTTCGTCGCCGGTCATGTAATGGGTGCCTGTCAGCACGGCTTTACTCATGTTACCTCGTTATCTCAAGGGTTCGATGGCGCATGAAACAATTCACGCCTCCACGGAATAAATGGCGAATTCCGGACAGATGATCTCGCAGTAATGGCAGTTCACGCAGTCCGTGGCCCCGGTGAGCATCGGGGGGTGGTAGCCTTTTTTATTAAACCGGGATGAGAAGGTGAGTATGCTCTTCGGGCAGTATTCAATACAGTACCCGCATCCCTTGCAGCGTTCTTCCAGTATATGGACAACGCCCTTTGTAACGAAAACGTCCGCCGCATCGAGCGGGACACGCCAGAAATCCATAGTTTTTCCCCGGAATCCAGAAGGGCCTCGCATAAAAAAAACCTGCAATGAAGCCCGGTTCTGGTTCATTTTTAAATTATTCAGGCTGTAGTCAAATTGGCCGAATCATATGCAGGATTGCTGATCAGATCAAGAAAAATATCATGCGGATATACCACTTTCGGAAACAGGCCGGACAAGCGGCCCTGCTGACGGATGCGGACCCTGTCGCCATGGATGCGAGGGCTGTGCATGGATGTTTATCAGCATTTTTGGGATGTTGAACGGTTAGACTCCACCGCATTGATCCATAATCTTGATGAAAAAGACAAAATTTCCAACCAGATCTCCAATGAAAAATTAACAGTGAAGCAGTAAGGCTATAGTGAACTGAAATTTTTTTAACGAAAAAACAGATCCAAATGAATAGAGAGCCTTGTATACCCTCAATAATCAAGAAAGGTTGGAAATAGGGTTGGAAAGAAGAAAACAGGGCATAAAAAAAGGGTTAGATTTTTCAATCTAACCCTTTGATTTTATTGTGGTAGCGGGGACAGGATTTGAACCTATGACCTTCGGGTTATGAGCCCGACGAGCTACCAGACTGCTCCACCCCGCATCAAGTGTGGAGTACTTATATAGGGGGGGGCTGTTTATGTCAAGGACTTCTTTTGTTTTTTTCCCGGGCTGTGAGATTCAGGCGGGAGCGGCGAAAAGGGTTAGGATTTTCGCTTTGATATCGGCCTTTTCCTGTTCGGGGCTTTTGTTGCCGGGGCAAGAGATGCGGATTTGCTTGTTCCTGTTAGTGTGTCCGGAAACAATGTCAAGACTGGATTTTGAAAGACCGAGGCTTTTGGCCAGAAAGGCGATGCAAAGTGTGTTGGCGGCATTATCGACAGGCGGGGCGGTGAGTTTGAGCTTCAGCGCGCCGTCATGAACGCCCACCACCATGTTTTTCGAGGATTTGGGAAGAACGAATACGTGAAAAGAAATCGAGTCTTTATCTTCCCGGATATGAAGTCCGCCTAAATTTGTCTGTAGCTGCGAACCACTGTGCTTGTTGTGTTTTGGTTCACCCATCAGTAAAACGTCTGTTTTTTTGAAAATAACGTGTCTTCTCCTGAGGGTGCCCCTTGACCTGAATAGGCCATGAGTTCAAGGATGATCTCATTTCCTGTCACCCCGGCTGTGCCCACCTTGTCCACCACTAACCCTGCGGCCACATTGGCCACCGTGGCCGCGTCTTTGAACGAGCCGCCCGTTGAGAGGGACAGACCGAGCACGGAAATCATGGTGTCCCTGGCCCCGGTCACGTCGAACACCTGACGTGCTTCCGATTCAATGACAAAGGGCTGGGCCGTTTTTCCGAAAATGACAAGACCGTCTTTGCCGCAGGTGACGGCCAGTCCTTCGGCCCGTGTTTTCTTTAAAAGCTCGGTACCCGCACGGAACAGCGTCATTTTATCCGAGATGCGGATACCCGTTTCCGACGCAAGTTCCCTGATATTCGGGGTGAGAATGGTGGCCCCGATGTATTTTTCGTATTGAGAACCTGTGGGGTCCAGTATGGAGATCAGGTTGCGTGTTCGTGTCAGGGTGAAGAGTTCTGTGAGGAGGGACCGGGTCAGGGTTCCTTTGCCGCGATCGGATACCACCACAAGGTCCACATCGGTCACTTTCTGCCGGATGGATTTGATCAGGGCGCTTTCCGCCGGGCTTGAAAGGGGGACAAACGTTTCGCGGTCGATCTGGAGAAGCTGCTGACAGGATGAAATGATCCGGGTTTTCCGGCTGGTTTTCCGCTTGGGATCCTGATAAACCCCTTTGGCGTCAATTCCGTATTTGTCGAAAGCATCCTGAAGTATTCCTGATCCGTATCCGTCACCGGTGATCCCCACCACAGAAACCTGGGCACCTAACATGGACAGGTTTCGGGCCACATTCCCGGCTCCGCCCAGTTCGAAGTACTCTTCGGAAACGGTCACCACCGGAACGGGCGCTTCCCGAGACACCGATTCAACCGGACCTCTGATGAACTCATCGATGATCAGATCGCCAATAACCAGAACCCGGCGTGACTTGAATTTGGATATATCAATGGCCATGTGCATTCTTCCTGATTATTCGTGTTCAAAGGGCACCGGCATACACCGCCCACCGGTTTTAGTACTTCCCGTCACACCGCCTGATTCCCGTATGCCCTGAGCGCGTTTTCGATCAGTATTTTCAGCGCGTCGTAATCATGAGTCACGGGAAACTGGGGGAATTCCTCGATCACATTCCGGGGAGGGCAATAAAGAATCCCGGTGTCCGCCTCTTTCAGCATGTTCACGTCGTTGTAAGAATCACCGAAGGCGATGACCTTGTATTTCAATCCTTTGAGGGCAAGTACCGTCTGTCGTTTCGCGTCGGGCTGCCTGAGGCTGTAACCCCGGACAAATCCCTTGTCATCGATGTCCAGGCTGTGGCAGAAAAGGGTGGGCATACCCAGTTTTTTCATGAGGGGGCCCGCAAATTGAAGAAAGGTGTCTGAAACGACGATGAGCTGGGAAACAGAACGCAGCCAGTCCATGAATTCCTTTGCACCGGGCAGGGGATCCATGGTGGCGATCACATCGGTGATGTCTTTGAGGGCCAGCCCCTTTTCGTCAAGAATCCTCAGCCTCCGCTTCATCAGAACATCGTAGTCCGGGATGTCGCGGGTGGTCAGCTTCAATTCTTCAATGCCTGTTTTCAACGCCACGTTGATCCATATTTCGGGAACAAACACACCTTCAAGATCTGAGCAGATGATTTCCATAGTCTTCCTATTATATATAAGCCGATTTCAAACACACAGCCTGATACGGAACATGCCCGTCATCAGAACGAATTTTCAGGCCAGGATTCGATCCCGATACGGATGAGCACGGCTTTCCCGTTGGTGATGGGAAGTTTGTTGATATCCGTGATGGCCTGTTTCACATCCGCTTCCCGTGCAGGACCTGTCACGATGACAATGGGCACATGCCGTTCGTTTTTATCCTCCGCCTGCTGAACGGACTTGATGCTTATTCCGTATGATCCGAGAATCCCTGAAATGGTTGAAAGAACACCGGGACGGTCAACGGCGGTAAACCTGAAATAGTAACGGGACAGAATCTCATCCATGGGAAGGACGGGAATGGTTTTGATGCTCTCGTCACAATACGACAGCAGAGGAACACGCTGACTGGTGCACGACAGAATGTTTCTTGAAATATCGATCAGATCGCTTACCACCGCGCTGGCCGTGGGCATCATACCCGCACCTTTTCCCACAAAGAACATGTCGCCAATGGCGTCTCCATTCACGTTCACGGCATTGACCGAATCGTTCACACTGGCGAAAAGATTGTCAAAGGGAATCATGGTGGGATGGACACGGGCTTCCACGGCGTCACCCACGAATTTGCTGATGGCCAGGAGTTTCACCCTGTACCCCAAGTGCTCGGCGTGCTTGATATCCTCCGGGGTGATGTCCTTGATGCCCTCTACATAGATGTCATCCAGATTGATGGTCATGCCGTAGGCGAGTGCCGTAAGGATCGCGAGCTTATGGGCCGCATCGATTCCCTCGATGTCCAGAGTGGGATCGGCCTCGGCGTAACCTTTCTTCTGTGCGGCCTCAAGGGCCTGACTGAACACGGTCCCCTCGCTGGTGATCTTGGTGAGGATGTAATTGCATGTTCCGTTCAATATGCCTGAAACCGAATGAATGTGGTTCGCCGACAGGGATTCCTTGATGGACTTGATGATGGGAATGCATCCCGCCACGCTGGCTTCGAACCCCACATCCACTTTGGCACGGGCTGCGGCTGAAAAAATGTCTTTTCCGGCTCCGGCCAGCAGGGCCTTGTTGGCCGTCACCACGTGCTTTCCGTTTTCGATGGCTTTCATGATGGCGGTTTTCGCGATGGTTTCCCCGCCGATGAGTTCCACCACAATGTCCACGCAAGGATCGGAAACCACCGTGTCGATATCCGTAACCAGAACGCTTTTATCAATTTTTACGCCCCTGTCCCGTTCAATGTCGAGATCGGCCACGTATTTAATGTGCAATTCAGCTCCGATCCGTGAACTGATCAGTTCCCGGCTTTCAGTGAGCAGCTTGACAACACCTGTTCCAACGGTTCCAAAACCGATAATCCCCACGTTGATCTGTCGCATATCATCCAACTTTTCTGAATCATTAAGTATGTAAAAAACCTTTATCTACCTACAATAAGAACCTGTTTATGTCAAAAAATTTGTTTTGACATTTACCTGGAATCGGTTTAGCTTTTATCGTTTTTTATCATGATCGAACAGCAAGGCGGACCACTGAAAAATCGGGTGTTTCTGAGAGTCGCGCCGCCATAGAGGACAAAAAATTTATGAGTAAATCGCTGACATACGCGGATGCCGGGGTTGATGTCGACAAGGGCAACAAACTGGTGGATTCCATCAAAAACATCGCCAAACAGACCAAACGTCCGGGGGTTATCGGAAGTATCGGTGGTTTCGGGGCCCTGTTTGCACCCAACCTTTCGGAAATGGAAAAACCCGTTCTTGTCAGCTCCACCGATGGCGTGGGCACCAAACTGAAAATCGCCTTCATGATGGACAAACACGACACCATCGGTATCGATCTCGTGGCCATGTGTGTCAACGATATCGCCGTGCAGGGCGCTGAACCCCTCTTTTTCCTCGACTACATCGCCATGGGCGAACTGAAAAACGAAACGGCCACAGCCATCATTACCGGTATCGCCGAAGGCTGCAAACAGGCCCGCTGCGCACTCATCGGGGGTGAAACGGCGGAAATGCCCGATGTCTACCAGAAAGGAGAATACGATCTGGCGGGTTTTGCCGTGGGTGCCGTGGACGATCACAAAATCATCGACGGCTCTGAAATCCGCATGGGCCAGAAAATCATAGGCATTGCCTCTTCAGGTCTTCACAGCAACGGATATTCCCTGGTGCGTAAAATCTGTTTTGAAGTGCTCAAGCTGAAAATTGACAGTCATATTCCGGAGCTGGGGAAAATACTGGGCGAAGAACTGATCACACCGACAAAAATCTACTCGGACATCATCCTCGGCATTATCAAAACCCATCCGGTCTGCGCGTTCGCCCATATTACCGGCGGCGGCATCAACGACAACATCATCCGCGTGATTCCCAAATCCTGCAAAGCAGTGATGAAAACCGGAAGCTGGGAAATTCCTCCGATCTTCACATTCCTCCAGGATGCCGGCAACATAACCGACCACGAAATGAGACGGACATTCAACAACGGCATAGGCCTCATGGCCGTGGTGCCCGAAGACTCGGCCCAGCCTCTTCTTGAAATGATGAACGCCATGGATGAAAAGGCCTTCATCGTGGGAGAAATCGCCGGTCGTAAAAACGACGAACCCCAGGTCGAGTGGGTCTGATCCACCTTTTCCGGAATGCGTTATGCTCGTTTTAGGTATAGAAACGTCCTGTGACGAAACAGCCTCGGCTGTGGTTGAGGATGGCAGAAGAGTATTGTCGTCCGTGGTGGCGTCCCAGGTGGATGTCCATCATGAATACGGGGGCGTTGTTCCTGAGATAGCCGCCCGTAAACATGTCGAAGCCATTGTCCCCGTGGTGGAATCCGCCGTTGAAAAAGCCGGAATAACGTATTCCGATCTGGACGCCGTGGCTGTCACCCAGGGCCCAGGACTGGTGGGCGCGCTTCTCGTGGGATTTTCCTTTGCCAAAGCCTTCTCTTTCGGTCGCGGCCTGCCTTATGTGGGCGTCAATCATCTGGAAGGCCATATCACTTCGGCGTTTCTTTCAGACCTTCCGCCATCGTTTCCCTGTGTGACCCTTCTCGTGTCAGGCGGCCACACCGGCATATATCATGTCACGTCGCACACAGACATGACCCTCATGGGTCAGACCCGGGACGACGCTGTGGGCGAAGCCTACGACAAGGTCAGCAAAATGCTGGACCTCGGATACCCCGGTGGCCGGGTCATTGACGATCTGGCAAAAACCGGCGATCCGTTCCGCATATCTTTTCCCAGGGCATGGGTTGACAAGCAAAGTTACGACTTCAGTCTGAGCGGCGTCAAGTCGGCGGTCAGGCGCTATATCGCGGATCATGACGATTACCTAAGCCATATCCCGGACATTGTCGCGGGATTCCAGGAATCGGTGGTGGATGTCCTTGTCTACAAACTCATTCACGCGGCCCTTGAAACCGGATGCCGTCACATCTCCATCGTGGGCGGTGTTGCGGCCAATTCGAGACTGCGGAACGCGGCCATGGAAAAAGGTGCGAAAAAAGGCCTCACCGTCCATATTCCCCCCATGGATCTTTGCGGAGACAATGCGGCCATGATCGCCGCTGCGGGTTATCATCGCCTGATCCGGGGTGAGAGAAACGAACTGAACGATGATGTATATTCACGGGCGAAGTCGCCAGCGGGGATGAAACACCGGTAGCGTAACGACCAGGGCATTTGTCGGGTTTTAAAAACCCGACCTGTGATGGGTTGTGACACATCAAACGGCAAGAAACCTGCGTTTGAGATCCATGATCCGCTGATAGGATACGGCGTTGGCTTCGGGTCCGGCGTTCATGAACAGGTTGAAGGCTTTTTCAATGTCCGGTCCTTTGTGGCAGATCAGGGCGATGTCCACATCCGCTTCGATGATGCGGTTCACGGACACCTCGATGGGCGTCCGGATGGCTTTCATATCCAGATCGTCGGTCATGACAAGGCCCTGATATCCCAGTTGATCCCGAAGCAGCCCCTTGACCACCTTCATCGAAAGGCTGGCGGGCCAGGCATCATCCAGGGCGTTGTATTGGATATGGGACATCATGATCCCTGCAACACCGAAGTCTATGGCCGCTTTAAACGGGACAAGATCATGGGCTGAAAGAGCGTCGAAACCGGTTTCAAGCACAGGCAGGTAGAGATGGGAATCCAGGGTCGTCCGGCCGATCCCAGGGAAATGTTTGGCCACGGCCATGACGCCACGGTCCTGAAACCCGCGGATCAGCGCCCGACCCATGTCAGACACATAAGCCGGTCCGCCCCGGAACACCCGTTTGGCCATGACGCCTGAAAAGCCTTCCGGCTCCACATCAAGAACCGGCGCCATGTTCATGTTGAAACCGACACCTTTGAGTTCCCCGGCCGTGACCGCGGCGAATCGGTCCGCATCCTCTTCGTTCGCCATTCCCGGATTGCCTTTGGGGAATTCCGTAAAATAGGGCGGCTTCAGCCGGGCAACCGTCCCCCCTTCCTGATCCACGGCGATGAACAGCGGCGGGAGACCCGATTCCTGTGCAGAGTTCTGGCACGCCCGGCACAGTTCCCGTACCTGATCCGGTGTTTCGATGTTCCTTGCAAAAAGAATAAGACCGCCGACCCGGAGATTTTCGATAAGAAACTTCAGGTCCTCGTTGAACGATACCCCGTCAAACCCCACAAGGAGCCTCTGACCCGCCATCTGTTCAGGTGTCGTATGCGTCATTGGACCGGTTCCGGAGCAGGTGCAGGGTTTTGGGGCTGACGCCGTCTCAGCTGAAACGTCCGGATGTTCTGAATATGTTCTTCATAAGTGGCTGAAAACTGATGCGTTCCATCTTTTCTTGAAACAAAGAAGATGTAGTCGCTTTGAACAGGATAGAGAGCCGCTTCCAGGGATTTGAATCCGGGATTGGCAATGGGGCCGATGGGAAGGCCTTTATTCATATAGGTGTTGTAGGGCCCCGGCGTCCGCAGATGGACCCGAGTCAGGTTGCCGTCGAAATTCTCGATACCGTAAATCACCGTGGGGTCTGTTTCAAGCCGCATGTTTTTCAGAAGCCTGTTGTGAAACACTGAGGAGATCAGGGGACGTTCGCTGGCGGCTCCGGTTTCCTTTTCGATGATGGACGCCAGAGTCACCACCTGATGGCGCGTCATGCCGAGAGCTGCCGCGCGTTGATCCCATTCGGCTTTGAACACGGTTTTAAAACGGTTTACCATGTCTTTGACAATGATGGCCGGGTCCGTGTTTTTGGGATAGAAATAGGTTTCCGGATAAAGATAGCCTTCAAAGGTCCTGGCCGGATCGGGGATGCCCATGGCGATCACGGTGAAGGTGTCCGTGGCCGCCTCCAAAAAACGGTCCTTGGAGCAGATTCCGGCATCCTCCACGGTCTGGGCCACCTGATGGATGTT
This sequence comes from Desulforapulum autotrophicum, assembly GCA_020723285.1. Lineage (GTDB taxonomy): Bacteria > Desulfobacterota > Desulfobacteria > Desulfobacterales > Desulfolunaceae > DYJE01. The sequence continues at coordinate 73,618 of DYJE01000007.1, forward strand.
GTAGCCTTCGGGAACCGTGAGTTTGTGCTGATAGACCTTTCCGTTCACCAGGGCGGAAATGATGGCAGCCGGAGTCATGGACGATGAAAATTTGTATTCACCGGCTTTTAATTTTTTATCGTCCCCTGAAAAGGCGGCATAGATTTTAAACCGGGCCGGAGAAACGATCACCCCTTCAGACACCAGTCTGGCTGTGGTGGCGCTGAATCCCTGCCCGTGAATAATCTCGATGATTTTTCCTGTTTTATCGTCCCCTGACGGGCTGTGGGCATAATGAAACAGGCTGAAAGCCGCAATTCCGATCACAGCCGCAACGGCCACAAGGAAAGCGCCGAGCACGATCAACGCCTTGCTTTTGAAGAATGAACGTTTGTTCTGCTTTATTTCTCTCATTTCTCTACGCTTTTTCTGGTGTGAAGTTGGTATGGAAACCCAAAGCCCTTTTTTTTGCGGTCAAATATAGTCCAAGCGTTTAGAGATTGTCAAAGAGCTTTTCATTGCCTTTGCCGCATATGTGTTTATATTCCAAAAACAGCATGGGTTTGACTTGGTCATATTTATTTTTAAAGAGCCTCTATGCCTCCGGCGGCCCTGCCGGGCAATGCTGTTGGTTTAAGAGATGGGCACGGCTTCGCCTTTGCCCACGGGCTGCTTGTTTGTTGAACCCCAAACCCATTTGCCCAGATTTTTAAAATCTGGTCCCCCGGAAGGGCCGCCGGAGGCATGAAACACATTTTGGCGGGAGGAGAACTTTATGGCAAAATCATCCGGCAATTCATCTTACTGCGGTTTTGAACAGGGTCCCATCCGGCCGCCCAGCGAGGCGGGAAGCCTCCTTCTGCGTCTCACCCGGAACTGCCCCTGGAATCACTGCACCTTCTGCCCGGTTTACAAAGGAGCGGAATTTTCACTGAGGCCCGTGGATCATATCCTCAAGGACATCGACCTTGTTTACAGTTATGTGGAAAAACTGTCGGCCATCCGGAAAAGCGGGCCGTTCACCCGTGACAGCATCGCACCGGTTCTTGATGACAGCGGGGCACATGACATGGACGCCTTTCACGCGGCCATGAATTTCATCCAGAACGGCATGGAGTCCATTTTTCTTCAGGACGCCAACAGTCTGATCATGAAACCCGATGACCTGATCACGGTACTCCGGCATATCAAAGCCTGTTTTCCCCAAGCCAAGAGAATTACGTCTTACGCACGGTCCCATACGGTTTCACGTATTTCAGATGACCATATGATGCGTATTGCCGAAGCCGGGCTTTCAAGAATCCATATCGGCATGGAATCCGCGTCGGACAAGGTCCTTGAACGTGTTCGCAAAGGCACCACCAAGGCCATGCAGATCACGGCGGGCCTCAAAGTGAAAAAGGCAGGAATCGAACTTTCGGAATACGTGATGCCGGGTTTGGGCGGCATGGACCTTTCCCGTGAACACGCCCTTGAAACAGCGGACGCCCTGAACCAGATCGATCCGGAATTCATCCGGCTGAGGAGTCTGGCCATCCCCGCCCATGTGCCGCTGTTCAGCGATCATGCAAACGGGACTTTCCGCAAGTGCACGGACCTTGGTGTGGCGGAGGAAATTCTGCTATTTCTTGAAACCCTTGACGGCATCACCGGTACGGTGAAAAGCGATCATGTGCTCAATCTGTTCCAGGATGTGGAGGGCACCTATCCCCAGGATAAGGCGCGCATGACCGATATCATTCGGTCATTTTTAGCATTGCCGCAAGAAGAGAGGCTTTACGTGCAGGTGGGGCGGCGGCTGGGCATGATCCGAAACGCGGAAGACGCGAAGGACGCACGAAGGATGGATCATATCAAAGAGACGTGCCGTGCCAACGGCATCACTCCGGCCAATGTGGACACGGTCATCGAGGACATCATGAGGCGGTTCATCTGATGAACGGCATCTACATTCACGTTCCGTTCTGTGTGAAAAAGTGCGGTTACTGTGATTTTTATTCGGTGACGGACCTTGGCCTTACGGATCTGTTCGTTACCGCCCTGGTTCTTGAGATCAAACGGGTTGCCCAAACCATCCCCCAGGCTGAACGTTTAACGGATTCGGTCTATCTGGGAGGAGGCACCCCGTCCCTCCTCACCATGGCCCAGCTTGAAACCCTTCTCGAAACGGTAAACATCTGCTACACCCTTGCCCCCGGCACGGAAATCACCGTTGAAATGAATCCGGGCACCGTGGCGGTCCGGAATCTTGAAACCATGAAAAGCCTGGGCGTCAACCGCCTGAGCGTCGGCGTGCAATCCTTTCAGGAAGACCACCTTCGGTTTTTAGGACGGATTCATACGGCGGGAGAAGCGGAACATGTCCTTCAATCCGCCATGGCCAAGGGCTTCGACAATGTGGGCATAGACATCATCCATGGACTTCCGGGGCAGGACGTGAAAAATCTTGAAAAAGATCTGGAAAAAGCGCTCCGGTACGATCCTGCTCATCTGTCCTGCTACATGCTGAGTTACGAAGAGGGCACGCCTCTTTACAGGGCCAGGCGGAAAAAGGAGTTCAAACCCTTGAGTGAAAGCAAGGGAGCCCTCCTGTTCAACCACACGATCGATATCCTCGAAAAGGCCGGATACCACCATTATGAAATCTCCAATTTCTCACGAACCCCTGGAACCCGGTCCCGGCACAACATGAAATACTGGAATTTCGAGCCTTATCAGGGCTTCGGCCCTTCGGCCCATGCTTATGATCCCAAAGTGCCGAAGCGGTCCTGGAACGTCCGGAATCTGGAAACATACCTGAAACACATCCAGCGCGGCGAAGCGCCCGAAGAAGGCCGCGAGAATCTGTCCCGGACCCAGCAGATCACCGAGGCGGTGTTTCTGAGTCTGCGCATGCGTGAGGGTCTTGATATTAAAAAGTTCAATGCCCGGTTCCTGGCCGACTTTAGGGCTGATTTTGAAGATCCCCTGTCACGGCTTCGTGACAGCCACCTCCTTGACTCGGACGATAACCGTGTCTTTCTGACACGAAAAGGGCTCCTTTTTGCCGATCATGTTGCATCTGTGCTGTTAAGCGAATTTTAATTCCAACTTTGCATAAGATGGTTTATGAAACATGCGTAACCGGAGTTTATCCGTTGCCATGTGCCATGAACATTCGAACACGTATGAAAGGAGATTCCCATGACATCTGTCGTTGCCCTCGGGAAATATGCCCCGGACACGGACGCCCTAAAAAAAACCATCGAACTCGCAGGAGGATTCGGCCGTCTCAAATCAACGGACCGGGTCATGATCAAGCCCAATCTGGTGGCATGGGACGATCAGTATCCCATCGCGCCTTTCGGTGTTTATACTACGACCCGGCTGGTGGAGGATCTGGTTCTCTGTCTGAAGGAGTTCGGCTGTTCGAAGATTTCCATCGGGGAAGGTTCGGTGGTCATCAAAAAAGGCATGGGTACCATGGCGGCTTACGAAGGTCTGGGGTATACCGCACTTGCAAAAAAATACGGGGTCACCCTGGTGGATCTGAACGAAAGCGAGGCGGAGGTGTTCGAATATCAGGACGGCATGGAGCTTCACATTGCCAGGGAAGCTGTGGAACAGGACTTCTTCATCAATTTCCCCGTCCTTAAAACCCACGGGCAGACCAAAGTTTCCCTGGGGCTGAAAAATCTCAAGGGATGCCTGAAACTGAAGTCCAAACGCCACTGCCACAACCCGGATTCCAATCTGGAATACGCTTTTTCCCATATTGCGGATTATGTGAAACCGGCACTGACCCTGGTGGACGGGATTTACGCCCTTGAAAAAGGCGCCCTTCACTTTGGAAACGCCTTCAGGAAAGACATCGTCATCGCCTCCACGGACATTCTTGCGGCAGATCTCGCCGCTGCCCGGACCATCGGTTATTCGGGGGACGACATCGATCATATTCGGCATTACGCCGAACGTCACGGGAGATCCTGGAACCTTGGGGATTACACCTGTGTGGGCGAACCCATCGCCGACCATGTGAAACCCCTGAAATGGGACTGGTCCTGGACACCGGAAAACACAGGCCCCGGCATTTTCTCCAAGATGGGCATTACCGGCACGGCGCTTCCCAAATACGATGAAACCCTTTGCTCCGGATGTTCTCCCATCGCCAACCTCAGCAATATCCTGGTGTTGTCCGCGTTCAAAGGCCAGCCGCTTCCCAGTGTGGAGATTCTGAACGGAAAGAAAATGCAGGCCCGGACCGGCTATGAAAAAACCGTGCTTCTGGGGAACTGCATGATCAAGGCCAACAAGGAAAACGAAAACATCCGGGATGCGGTACCGGTGAAAGGGTGCCCACCCGCGGAAGACGATGTGGTCAAAGCTCTTCAGTCCGTGGGGCTTGATGTGAATATTCTGGCTTATTACGGATACATGAAACAGCAGAGCGAAAAATACGACGGCAAGGAAGGGTATGACAAAGGGCTGTTCACAGCCTGATTCAATGAAATAGTGTGGGCTAATTTCATTTGAAACATAGGCAGCAAACGATGATTGGTTGCCGGATAAGATTCCAAGGCAGGGGGAAGGGGCATGGATCTGACACTGGGCGGACATTATGTGGAATACAGAAGCATTCTGACCCACCTTACAGGCGGTCTCATTGCAGGTGGGCTTATCGGTTTCGAGCGGAGTTTCAGGGGGCGTCCCGCCGGGTTCAGAACCCATACGCTGGTCTGTCTGGCGTCGAGCCTTCTGATGCTCGTCACCATGTACCAGTGGAAATGGCTGCCGGGCGTTCCTCTGGAAACCGTCAAGACAGATCCCACCCGCATGGCTCAGGGTATCATGACCGGTATCGGTTTTCTTGGCGCCGGGGTAATCTATAAGGAGGGATTCTCAATCCGGGGGCTGACCACCGCCGCCTCCATCTGGATCACCGCTGCCATCGGCATTCTTTTCGGAGTCGGATTTTTTTTCCCCGCCGTGGTGGCCACCATCCTCACCGTGGGGATTCTCGCGGCATTCCGCTGGATCGAACGCAGTATTCCCACAGAAAAATACATTCATTACTCGGTTCTTTTTGACCGAGACAACCCTTTGCCGGAGACAAACCTCCGGCAGCTTCTGAAAGACCACGGTTTTTCCATTTCAACCATGAGCTACCGGATCACAGGCGACGGGAGATATATTGAGTACAAGACAGTGATGGAAACACGCCGGTATCGAAACGCATCCAATCTTTCCGAAACGCTGAGAACCATGGATCTGGTCAAAGGGTTCAGGATTTCTCCTTCAGGTGATTGAAAAGATGGAAGTTCAGCTGGCGTAAACGATGTTGACACTCAATGGGTCCATGGCGATGTTGCCGGGGACGGGCAGGATGTGCTGACCGTGAACGGTGAGCCAGCCCTGGTCGGGTTTGAGTCCGCGAAGTTTGCCGTTTTTCGGAAATGACGAGTGGGGGGTGTGGTCGTAAGTGACCTGGAACAGACAGACGCCGTCTTTTTCTTCGTAGTCCACCAGAAAATTTCTTGAAAAGCGGTCGAGGTTCATGCCGTTTTCTTCGGCGATGTCGAGCATCTCACTCAACGTGAGCCGCAGAAGAACGGTTTTGGTCAGCCCTCTTTCCGAAAACCGAAGAATGGACCGGGATTCGCTGCTGCAAACGTAGACGGTGGAGACGCAGGGAAGCCGCTTGAGATACTGGGCCGCAACGCCTGCTGCAGTGCGCCGTCCGCCGGCCATGACCGGGAGGCCGTAATATTCGAAGAATTTCTTCTGGACATCTTCGGCGTATTTGTCGCCGCGTTCGTAAAGGTCCTTGAGGATGTACCGGAGATCCCGGGCCAGTTCTTCAGCGGCGTCGGCAATGGGCCAGTCCACACGGACATGGTAATGGGATATGCCGTAACGGTCTTTGCCCTTGACCGATTCGTCCCGTTGGATCAACAGGGCGTAGTCCACGTCCAGAAGGCTGTTCATGAAATTCTTGAATTTCACGGAGTCCAGGTATCTCTGGTTCCGGTCGAAATTGTCTTTGAGGGTGAGCAGGTCCGACGCAATGAGGTTGGTTTTGGTGACTTTGTTCACGTCAAAAAAACGGATATGTTTTTTGCACGCGGCCGGAACCACATCCTCCACGAAGATCAGAAGAAAGCTGTTGACCAGATCGTATTCCATGCCCGGTATACGCGCTCTTGGTTTGAGTTCCCTGCGTTCCACAAAGGGGAAGGGGACATCCTTCATTTTGAAGTTTTTAAGTGAGTCGATGAGGCCGTAAGAAAGAACCAGCTGATCCAGGTCATCACGAAGCAGTTCGTAATAGGATCGCCTGAGTTTGTTGGCGCGGCTCAGTTCTTCCCTGTACCTCCAGTGCGGCAAAACGGACTCCTGTAAGCATCATGGTGTTTGTTGTGTGGCATTGCCGGAATTTTTGTGAAAACCGTAACAAATTACCATGATTCATAGGGCTGTGAAACGTTTTTTATGATAACGGATAAAAAATGTTTTGCGGGACAGGAGTTTTGGCCTGCGAGAGCGGGGAAGGGGGGGATGTGTTTTGGGACAGCTCGTCTTATGTGAAGAATAAAACGAAAATACCCGACTCCCAGAAAAGGAGCCGGGTAACTGTTTTTATGGCAGTTTTCGCTATTATTCGCTTTTTTCGTCGCCTGAAACTTCAACAACGATTTCCGGCTCAACATCTTTGTAGAGGCGGATGGGAATTTTATAGGAGCCCACTTCCTTGATGGGGTCGGCAAGGAGAACCATGCGTTTTTCAACCATCACATTCTGGGCCTTCAACGATTCCACGATGTCGTTGATGACGATGGAGCCGTAGAGGCGGCCTTCATTGCTGACTTTGGCCGTGAGTTTGCAAACAACGCCTTCTATTTTCTTGGCCAGTTCCTGAGCCGCTTCCTGCTCTTTGATGATCTGGAGTTCGAGGCGGGCTTTCTGCTGTTCCAGCATTTTCTTGTTCTGCGGCGTTGCGAGAATGGCTTTGCCCCTGGGAAGGAGATAGTTCCGGGCGTAGCCGTCTTTCACTGTTGCCTCGGTGCCGATGATACCGATGGTATCGATCGTTTCCGTCAATATGATTTTCGTTGCCATTTTAACCTCCGCTAAAGGATAACCCTTCAGTTTTTTCAAGTGTCTGTCAACAGGCCTGTCTGATGGGGCCGTGTTGATCGGGACACAGTCATTTGTTATTCGTTCGAATCGTTCCGCATCAGTTTCGGGACTCGGACTCGAAAATCCGCCCACATGTCGAAAAGGCCCGCTCCGGTCACCAGGAGGTTGACCGGGAACTGAAAGAAAACCAGCCAGTAAAGAAAGTATTTCAGAACGGGCGGAATGCGTGTTTTGTTGACAAAGAACGATACGATGGAAATCCCTTGTAAAAAATAGACCATCAGAACCAGGCACATCACGTTCATGCTGAACAGAAACAGCGGCCTGTGCTCGATAAGGAGACCGGCTGTTCCGAAGATCACCAGCCAGACCAGCTTTTCAGGTGCCTTCCAGCGATCCAGCCCACCGAACTGCGGGGTGGGCAGTTTGTGCTTCCGGAGCAGAGGCACGGCGAGGATCACATTGACCCAGGCGATGAACACCACCATGGTGCCGATCATTCCCGGAAGCATCCAGGTGACCATGCGCTGGACCTCATCAGAGGTTTCCTGCACGATGCCGGATTCTGCGAGAAGGGTCATGATATCCCTGACCTGTTGAAAGGCCAGATCGTAGATCCCCGTCTGTTGAACGCCGCTGTAAAAGAACAAAGCCAGTGAGCCCGTCACCATGACAACCGAACCGGGATACAGGATGGTTTTCTCGATGGAAAGTCCTGCTTCGAAGCATTCCGCGATCAGGTAACCCAGAAGCATCCATCCGGTCATGATGAACAGCTCCGTTGTGACAGTTCCGCCAAGGCCCGTCAGAATGCCTGTCATGACGGCCGGGATGATCATTCCCAGGTGCCGGCCGAGCTTGATTCTGTAGTAGAGGACGGGAAGGGGCGCCAGCCATGCGGTCACCGCACCGAGAATCAGAAGGAACGTGATGACGATTCCTGTCATGACACTTCTCGGAACGCTGTGTTGCGGCATGGCATGCACGTTTTTCGCTGTCTCCCTACCTGGTCTTGATCACATCAGGCTTCAAAGTTGCCCACGAAAGGCAGAAGAGCGATGGTCCGCGCTCTTTTTATGGCCGTGTTCAGGCTTCTCTGGTGTTTTGCACATGTTCCGGTGATGCGTCTTGGAATGATTTTACCCCGTTCGGAGATGAAGTATTTCAGGGTGCGAACATCCTTGTAATTGATTTCCATGGTGCTGTCCGCGCAGAATTTGCAGACCTTTCTGCGGTGGAATGTGCGTTTGACTCTGCCACGTTTGGGGCCCTGGCCTTTTCCGGCTGTCCGTGTGAATGCCATTATTCTTCCTCCTCGCGACTGTCATCGGTTTCGTCGTCATAATCATCGTCATCATCGTCATCGGAAGCGAATTTCTTTTCTTCGTTCTTGGCGGCTTCCGCCCGTGACGCTTCTTCTGCGGCTTTTCTTGCCCGAGTTTCAGCAAGTTCCACCTTGATTTTTTCGGGATCAGCGTTGTCCTGAAGAATGATGGTCATGTACTTGAGGAATTTGTCATCGATGCGGCAGGTTCTTTCGATTTCGGCAACAAGTTCGCCGGTTCCGCAGTAGTCGATTCTCATGTAATGGCCGCGGGTTTTCTTTTTAATCTCGTAGGCCAGGCGTTTGCTTCCCCAGTCGTCCATTTCGATGATGGCCCCTTTCATGGTGGCGATCAAATCGGTGACTTTGTCGAAGCGCTGTTTGCGATCGTCTTCCGAGACATCCGGATCAACGATGAAAACTGTTTCATACCGTCTCATGGTACCTCCTTATGGATGTTAAGCCCCTGATCTCAAAGTGTCAGGAGCAAGGATAAATGAGCTTTCCGCTCAAAAAAACCATTCTAAATATCATTGATGATCGAGGGGTGTCAAGCCTTTGATACTGATGTGATGTTTAATTCATAAGGATGGCGGTTCGGCGGAGAGATAAAATTAGACTGACCAGTCAGTTTATACTTGACGCGCCGAATTTTCTCCACGTATAATCAGTGTGCTTTCAGACAAAACGGACATTAAAAGACTCCATGCGAAAGGAGAACCCATGAATAAAGCCGGTTACGCGATTAAAGAATACCATGATGTGGACGATATCTACCGTCGGCTGAACCACCTGATCCGCGAACCCATCCGGACGTTGAAACCCGCGGCCATGAAGGCATATCTTCGATATTTCGAGGAGCGCTGCACAGCGTCGAAAAAAATGATCGACGAAGCCAAAAGCGTGATTCCCGGCGGTGTCCAGCACAATCTGGCCTTTAATTATCCTTTCCCCCTGGCGTTTGAAAAAGCGGAAGGGGCGTATCTATACGACATCGACGGAAACCGGTACATCGATTTTCTTCAGGCGGGCGGCCCCACGGTCCTTGGAAGCAATCCCCCTCAAATCCGGGAAAAGATCGTGAAACTCCTTGAAACCTGCGGACCGGTCACGGGGCTGTTTCATGAATACGAACTGAAGCTGGCCAGATTCATCTGCGACCGTTTCCCCGGCGTCGACATGTTTCGGATGCTGGGCAGCGGCACCGAGGCGGACATGGCAGCCATCCGGGTGGCCAGGCTGGCCACGGGAAAGAAATTCATTATCAAACAGGGGGGGGCCTACCACGGCTGGAGCGACCAGCTGTCCTACGGTATGCGGATTCCCGGCACCGGGTCTCTGGAATCCCACGGCATTCCCAGATCCTGCTTCAAATACACCCAGGAGGTGTATCCCAACGACATTGAGGCCCTTGAAAAGAAATTGGCTTCAAACCGCTGGCGTGGCGGCACGGCGGCGGTGATTGTCGAGCCTCTGGGGCCGGAAAGCGGCACCCGTCCCCTTTCCTACGAATACAACAGAAATGTCCGGGACCTGTGCGACCGGTACGGAGCCCTTCTGATATTCGACGAGGTGGTCACGGCGTTCAGGCTGGGCATCGACGGCGCGCAAGGGTATTTCAACGTGGTTCCGGATTTGACGGTGTTCGGCAAGGTGGTGGCCGGCGGCTACCCTTCCGCCGGAGGTCTTGGCGGAAAAGAGAAGTACATGGCCTGTCTGGCCGGAGGTCTTGGCGGAAAATCGTCCAAAAAGGCCCATGTGGGCGGAACCATGGCGGCGAATCCTTTAAGCTCTGCCGCCGGATATTACACGGTGACGGAGATTGAGAAGACCAACGCCTGCGAAAAGGCAGGTCTGGCCGGAGACCGACTCACCCGAGGTCTTCAGGCCATCATGGCCAAATACGGCCTGCCTTTTGTGGCTTACAACCAAGGCTCCATCTGCCATCTGGAGACTGTGGGAACCATGCTGTTCGACATCAGCCTTAGATGGTTCTGGGAGATTCCGTCGAAACTCAAGGAGATCCACGCCCGGAAAGACATCATGACCCACATGGGGGCGGCGTACATGGCCGAAGGTCTCGTGACCCTTGCCGGAAGCCGTCTGTACACCTCGGCGGCGGATACGGATGACATCATCGACGACGCCCTCACACGGTTCGACCGGGTGTTCGCACAGATCGAAGGGGTAAGATGATGAGCAGGGACGCATTGTACAGACTGTCCATGGAACAGGCCAGAGAGCTGGTGGTGGAGTCCGGTCTGCGGCTGGTTCGTGAAGGGCTTGTGGCCAGAACCTGGGGAAACATCAGCGTCCGTGCCGATGAAGATTCGTTTTTCATTACGCCCAGCGGCATCGCTTATGAACGGATGCGGCCGGAACATATCGTCCGGGTGTTCATGACGGACCTCCGGCATGAGGGCGCTGTCAAGCCTTCGTCGGAAAAGGCTCTGCATCGGGCGATCTATGAATTGAAACCCACGGCACGGGCCATTATCCATACCCATCAGACGGCGGCGTCCTCATTATCCTGTGCCGGGAAAACCCTTTTTACGGTATCCGAAGAAGAGAAAACAACACTCGGCCCCAGCGTCCGGACAGCGGCATACGCCCTTCCGGGAACAAAGAAGCTGGCCCGTTCGGCGGCTGCGGTCATCGGCGACGGCAACGCCGTTCTTCTCGCCAGTCACGGGGCAGTGTGCGTGGGCCGGGACATGGACGAGGCGTTCAGGGTATCGCAGGTTCTTGAAGACCTTTGTGAGCGGGTGGTGGCGGACGCTGCGGCACGGTTGTCCGGAAAATCTCAAACCACACGGGAATCCATATATTCCCTTTTTATTGACCAGCATACCCGGAGGCCGGCAGATGGCTGTTGATGGACAGAACACCCGTACCATGAAAACGTTTTGCGCCATGCTGATCGCGGAAGGTGTCATCCCCGGCAATGGTGAGGGTTTTAGTATGAGATATGATGACGAGCTGCTGTATCCCGTTGCCACAGACGGCGGTATCGCCATCGCCGCGTGCCCCATGGACGGTCTTGATTTTGCGATTCCGGTCTGGGTCAAGCGTCACCGTGATATTCACAGCCGTAAAAAGGGCGTGATGGTTCTGATTTTTTCAAGACTGCCCAACACCCTGGCCTGTGCCAAAGCCGGAATCAACATTCCGCCCCTTCTGGATGATTTTGCCCAGCTTGTGGGGGTTGACGCGAAATCCCTTGAAAGGGATTCCGGAAAACCCTCGTTTGCAGGTACGGTGATCAAGGGCCTTGCACTGAGAAACGCCGTGCTGATCAAGGACGCAGGAGGGCTTTGCGCAGCCGGTGATTTTGACGATGCCCATGCCGTGGTCCAGGTTCTTGAAAAGAACTGCCGGGCCGTGGTGGACATGTTCTTTTTCGGTGGCGGCCGCCCGATCACCTGGCTCGACGCCTGGCTTATGCGTCTGGTGTACCGGTACAAGTACGCGAAAAAAAAGACTCCCGGCGAGAATTCAGGGTCCGGGCTCTGATGTGATCAGGATCCGGGTTCGGGGCCGCATCATGATTTTTGACACTGTATCCATGTCATCATCGCTGCCGGAACTCTGGGTGATAAGCCTTTTCAAGTTTCCGCCTGTTCCCTCTTGATCGGAGGACATGGGCGGCGAAGGATTTGCGCTGGGTCAGAAGGGCGAGGGTTTCCCCGATTTCCTTTGAAAGGCGGATCAGGTGCTGGTTCAGGGTCATGGGCGTCAGGTCTTCCCTGCATGCCATGTCTTTGAGAAGCTGTTCGCATTCATCGACGATTTTCATGACAGAGGCCCTGTGCGCTGGCGGACCGGTGAGGCCGGTTTTGAGCTGGCTGGCAAGGGGGGCGAGGGTGTGGGTGATGTGGTGTCTGACGGATTCGTTCATGGCTTTTTCCTTTTTTCACTATCATGAATATGAAAGACTTGAAACGGTGCTGATCATGGATTCCACGGCGGTCTGGAGCGATTCGAGTTCCGCAAGTTTCGACTCCAGGGCGTTGTAGTAATCCCAGAGCCGCTCTTCCCGTTTGTCAATGAGAAGCTGTTTGGCCTCGATTTCATCGTCCAGGTCGTCGATGGACTCCTGGTAAGAGTCCAGGCGGCTTTCGATGACACCGTCGGATTCGGTGTAGGCTTCCAGGTAGTCGTAAAGTTTGACGGCGAAACCTTTGTTGCCTTCCTCGTCGCTGGTGAAAAATGAGATGATGGCTTCTTCGTTGTCTTCGATGACGTCGTCAAAGGTGTCGGAATCGAAAGACAGGGTTCCGTCTTCCCCGAGTTCGATGCCCAGGGCCGACAGGTTGTTCACCGAATCGGTGACTCCGTCCACCTTGGTTTTAAGAAGGTTGATCACCCCGTTTTTCATGAGGGTGGCGCTGTAATCGCCGAAAAGGGTTCCTGTTTCTCCACTGTCCGTATCGATGTACTGTTCTTCCCCGAACACCGAAACCATGCTGTTGTATGCCGTGACAAAGGACTGGATGGCTTCTTCCATGCCGCTGTACTTTTTTTTCACGGTGACGGTGAGGGTGTTTTCCTCATCCGGATCCACCAGAGTCAGGGTCACACCCTGAATCAGGTCGTCGATGGTGTTTTCGCTGCGTTCGATCTCAAGACCGTTGAAGGTGAACAGGGCTTTTTGGGCTTCCTGGGTCACGTCCATGGTCTGGCTGGTCGGATCGGAAAACAGCCGGGACAGACCGTTTTCATCGTTTGTCACGCCGTCTTCGTCTACGTCGATGGAAAACCGGATCGATTCCCCTGTGCTGTTTGCTGTGAGGGAAAGGGCGCAGGTGGAATCCGTGAGCTGGATCACCGTGGCGGATACCCCGGAATCCGAATCGTTGATGGCCTTAGCGATGCCGTCAAGGGTGTTGTTTTCATCGTCGATGGTGATGGACGTGAGGTCGTCGTCTCCGGTTCCGATGCGGATCACCCCTTTGCCCACCTTTTCGTCGGACGCGGAAAAGCCGCTGTAACTGTTGATGATCTCCGTTTTTGCAAGCTGCTTGACCATGATGCTGTATGTTCCTGTGTTGGCGTCATCGTCGGCGCTGACCTTGAGGACGTCGGTGTCGCTGCTTGAGGCGGAATAGGAGATGAATTCCGTAGGGTCCTGCAAGGTGTCGGCGGCGGCCTGGAGCGCCGACAGAGCGGATTTGATGGAGCCGTAGGACGAGATTTTGGCTTCGTAATCGCTCTGTTTGGTCTGGAGATCATAAATCGGCTGTTTTTCCACCTCGATGGTGGCGTTGATGATGGACTCGTAATCGATGCCGGACACGAGGCCGGATGTGGCGGATATTCCCATGGTTTCCTCCTTTTTTACATGTAATCGAGTATGGAAAGCGACGTGATGTTCGAATACGCCGAAAGCGCCGCTTCGTAAGCTGTCTGGCGGGCTGAAAGCTCGGAGATGCTTTTGACCATGTCCGTGTCTTCGGTGCCGCCTTTTTCCGTTTCCAGGTTGAGAAGCAGGGTGTCGATGACGCTGTCCCGTGTTTCCAGAAGATTTTCCTTGATGCCCGAAAGGGAAATCCGGGCCGTCAGATGATCGTACTGGGCGTTCAGGCGGGTGATGGACCGGTTGATGCCGTCTGTGTCGTCTGCGGACAGGGCGTCCCTTAAGTCGATGAGACTCTGGAACACGCCCCAGGTGACATCTCCCGAGCCGGTATAGGCCGCAGCGCCGCTGACGTCGGCGGATGGAGCGAACCCGGTGTCTGAGCCGATGCTTGTGCTGCTGTGAGAGCCCGATGCAAAGAGCAGTGAAAAATCCGTCAAAGATCCTGCGGTGTCGGCGATGGTGAAGGCCCCGGTGACTGTATCGTAAGATACCGAATAATCCACGGCCGGCTGGGCCGTGATGTCAAAGCTGACGGAAAAGGGGAGGGTCGAGGCTTCAACGGCCACGGTGAGATCGGCCACATCGTCATTGTCGAGGTCGATGAGGGCCTTACTGTCATCGCTTTCTGCCATGATGTTCGCCGAGGTGTACCCGCCGTTGCCGGTGAGGGTCCAGCCTGAGCCGTCCCAGGAAACGCCGAAGGGACTGGTGGAAACCTGGGTGAGTGTGCAAGGGGTGGCGGTCGTGACCGTTCCCGTTCCGCCGCCGGAATGGGCGATGGACGTGATGCGGCTGGGGTGGGCCGACGCTTCCTCCATGGCGTTTTCCATGGCCTGGGCCAGGGTCCGGGCGGTGTAGTCTCCTTCGGGAATAATGGCCGTCAGCTCGGCGGAATCGGCGTATTCCCGAAAATCCAGATGCTGGTTGGTGCTGTCCACCCGCACGGTTGTGCTGAAAAACGCCTGGTCGCCGGGAATGCTCACATCGGCGTAAAACCGGCTGCCGGTGCTGATCTGAAAGCTTTCGCTTGAGCCTTGGTAAGAAACCGACGACGGCCAGGTGTCGTTGTCGAATTGGAACGGGGCTGTGTCTGTGGCTTTTCCCGAAAACAGATACGATCCGTTTATCATGGTTCCCGACACGGTTTTGAGGTTCAGGATGATGTCGTTGATCTGCTCGGCCACCGTGGCTCTGTCCACCTCGTTCATGCTGCCGTTGACCATCTGGATGGCGGTGTCCCTTACGGTGACGAGGGTTTCCTGAACCGTCGCCAGAACCGTCTCGGTGTTGCTGAGCCAGGATGTGCCGGTGACGATATTTTTCTTGATCTGGGAGAGGGACGAGATGGACGTGTCTGTGGACAGCAGGCGGGCGTAGCCGGTGGGGTCGTCGGCGGCCCGGTTGATTTTTTTTCCCGTGGACACGGCTTCCGAAGCTTTGGTCAGACGTTCAAGGTTGCTGTTGATCTGGTCGACTCCCGACTGGTAAAGGGTCCGTGTGGCGATTCTCATAACAGGTTCCTCCCTATTATCTGACGGAAAGCAGCGTGTTCAGCATCTCGTCCGCGATGGACAGAAGCTTGGACGCCGCACTGTAGGCGGTCTGGTACTGGGTGAGGTTGATCACTTCCTCGTCCAGCGAGACAGCGGACACCGAGTCCCTCTGGGCCTGGATGGAACTGACCAGCTCCTGGCAGTTTTCGGTTTTTATGCCGGTGATTTTGGATTGAATGGCGATTTCCGACGTCAGGCTTTCGAACAGGGATGCGGCGGTTCCCGTGAGATTCTGGGAGGTTGTGGCTTTTCCGCGTTCAAAGGTGTAGCGCACGGACTGGATTTCTTCATCCTGAAGGGCGGCGGTCAACAGGGCGTTGGAGTTGCCGCCGGACGTGATGTCACCGGTTGCGGCATCCACCTGACCGGTCTGGAGCCGGTCGGTGTCGGACATGTCGGCATTGACGGCCATGGTTGAGGCATTGGAGCCCGTGAAGAAGGTGTTGAGGCCGAGGATGGCGGCAAGTCCGCAGTTGACGCCGTTGTCTGTGCCGATGGCGAAGCTGTGCTGTGAGGAATCGGGGGTGAGTACAAGACGGTTGTCGGCCACCGAGGCCGTGACTCCGCCGCCTGCCGCCGTCACGGCGGCGTTGATGTCCGTTGCCAGATCGGTCAGGGTGTAAGTTGTGGAGGTCGAAAGGGTGGACAGGTCCACGGCAACGTCGGTGAAGGTGGCGGGGCTTGCACTGTCGTTTTTGATCCAGAGAACGAAATCGGCGGACGTGTCGAGGCGGTCCGCATAGGTCAGGGTGGAGAAAAGACCGCTGGCAGCGGTGGCATAGCTTCCGGTCACGGGTTCTGACAGATAGCCCGTGCCCACGCCCACGGAGGTCTGTTCGTTGACCTGGTAGATCAGCGATTCGGCCAGCCCGTCCAGCTCAGTCTGGATTTCGGGGAGATTTTCGTCGCGGATTTCCAGCCAGCCTTTGATGCGTCCGTTGGATACGCGGTCCGTGATGTCCACACTTGCGTCTGTCCCGTTCCACAAAATCCGGCCCGAAGAAAAACTGACGGTGTGGACGCTGTCTCCGGAAACCAGCGGGTAGCTCGTGGCCGTCATGACGGACACGGAGCCGTCGCTTTCTTCAAAATTCGTGATGCCCATGGATTCTGAAAGTTCATTCAAAAGGGCGCTGCGCTGGTCCCGCAGGTCGTTGGCAGATCCCCCGCCTGCTTCCATGGCCACGATGTCCGCGTTGAGCTCTGCAATCTGGGCGGCCATGGAGTTGATCTCTGAAATCGCCGTGCCGATTTCACTGTCGAGATTCACCCGGATGTCGCTGAGATTCTGGGAGAGGGCGTTGAATTGTTCGGCCAGCTGGTTGCCGGTTTCGTAGACCACCACCCGTTCTGCGTCGCCTGCGGGGTTGTTTGAAAGGTCGCTCCAGGCGTTCCAGAATTCGGACAGAAGGGCGCTGAGCCCGTTTTCACTGTCTGAGCTGACCAGGTTTTCAATGGCGGTGAGGTAAAGTTCCTTTTCCTCGGAACAGGCCAGATCCGCTTTCTTGTTCATGAGCGACGCTTCGAGGTAGCTGTCGCTGACGCTTTTCACCTGAGATACGCTGACCCCGTTGCCGAGAACAAGGGACCCGATTTTAACCGAAGTCCCCGAGGTCATGGCAAGGGTCTGGCGGGTGTAGCTTTCATTGTCCACGTTGGCCACGTTCTGCCCGGTGACGCTGATGCCGTACTGCTGGGCGGAAAGGGCGAGTTTCGCGATGCTGAGGGTCGATCCGATGCCTGTCATCACCGCCTCCTTACAGGTTACCGTTTCATGTCGATGGTTTCAGAAAGCATGGCGTCCAATGTGGTGATAATCTTGGAGTTGGCCTGATACGCTCTCTGGATGGTGATCATGTTGACGAATTCCGTGGCGATATCCACATTGGACTGTTCGTAGGAATTGGGCGAAATGCTGCCGAGGCCGCCTGTTCCGGGGACGTTGGTGATGGCCGTTCCGCTGTCACGGGTTTCCCTGAACAGGTTGCCGCCCACGCTGTACAGCCCCTGGGGGTTCAGGAAATCCGCCAGGGCCAGCTGATAAAGCGGGATGTTTTCACCGTTGGAATAGATGCCCGTGATGACCCCGTCCGAATCCACATCAATGTCTTCGAGATCTCCGGAACCGTATCCGTCGGCGTTCTGATACGTGGTGGTGGAAGCTTTGGCGTACTGGGTCGTGGAAAGGGAACTGTTGTCCCAGACCGTTCCGTCGTACCGTGTCCCGAAATCCAGTTCAACGCCCATGTTCGATGTGGTTCCGCCTAAAAAATTGGCGTCGAATTCAAAGTATCCGTTGACATCCACAGTTTCCGCCGTCCAGGTTCCGGTTGTGGGGTCTACGGAACTCATGGTCATGTCGATGATGCTTCCCGAGCTTTCGGAAAATTCCAGAGTGCCCCGTGCAAGGAGACCCTGATAGGTCGTTCCGGCGAATCCCGTGCGGTTGTCTTCCGACGGGCCGCAGGTCACGATGTACTCCCAGGTGGACGAACCGGTGGTGCTTTTATCGAAGGTGACGGTGATGTCGTGCTGGCTGCCCAGGGAATCGTACACCGAAAGGGTGGTCTGGTATTCGTAGGCGGTGGAGCTGATCTGGGGACTTGCGGTGCCGTCCCAGGCGGCGGAAAGGTCCGCAGAGTTGCTGGTGGTGTCCGAGTCCAGGTTGGTGATGATGGTGACGATGTCGCTTTCGCTGGGCGGAGACGTGAAGGAGGCCAGCTTGATGTCCGTCAGGGAACCCTGGGGTTCGCCGTTTTCATCGAGGCTCCAGCCCTGGACGATGTATCCGTCGGACGTGACGAGGTTGCCTTCCTTGTCGAACTCGAAGTTTCCGGCCCGGGTGTAGAAGATCGAGCCGCTGTCCGGGTCCACCACCTTGAAGAATCCGTCGCCGCCGATGGCAAGATCCGTGGCGCTCCCGGTGTTTTCGAAAGATCCCTGGGTGAAGTCGAGGGCCACGGTGCTGATGGCCGCTCCCCGGCCCACCTGGTTGGATCCGGACTGGGTGGAGATGGACTGGCTCAACAGATCCTCGAAACAGTAATCGCTGCTCTTGTAGCCGATGGTGTTGGCGTTTGATATGTTGTTGCCGATGATCTGCATGGTGTTGCCTGTGGACGTGAGCCCGCTCACGCCGGTGTATAATCCGCTGCTCAGTGACATGGCGATGTCCTCCGTGTTTGGTTTGGGTGATCTCGATGGCTTCTTCGTCTGTAGGTCGGGCTAACGCCCGACTACAAAAACCGTCGTGTTTAATTGGACTTTGCAACGTTTGAAGAAAGCCTATAGTAGGTCGGGTTGAGGCACGAAACCCGACAAATGGCACCATCCTTTAAATTCAGCAATGGTAGCACAACCGTTCAGGCCGCCCTGTTAACATCCTCCGCATGTGTATCTTCGGAGGCCCGTCGGCTTTCGTTCCTCAAGCCGACCTACATCGATACTTCGAATCGTGTTTTCCAATCGGCCCCGGTTATCTTTACAAAACCAAATTAATATTGTTAAGAAACAGGATTTCGGCCTGATCCCTCCGGTTTATGACAGGGATCAGGCTACGGCTTCGGTGATTTCCACAATGGAATCAAAGGACACGGCGCTGCCTCCGATGATAAGCCGGGGAGTTCCGTCCTCATACGAAATGCCGGTGACTTCCCCGTGTTCGGAGGAGTCGATGTCCACGCTGTTTCCCGACGCGTCGGTTCCGATAAGTTTGTAATAATAAACTCCGTCAGATACGGCTTCGCCGGTGCTGTCTTTGCCGTCCCAGGCAAGAACATATGTGCCCGCTTCGGCGTTTCCGCCGTCAACCCGCGTGATTTCGTTGCCTTCGCTGTCGTACACGGCCATTTCAACCGATGCCGGTTCGGAGAGGGAATAGGTGATCTCCGTCACGTCTTCCCCGTCCACGGTGATGGAACCGGATGTTGTGGTGACGCTTTTCCCGATGTAATCCAGCATGGTGATCTGTGTGAGGTCGCCTATGCTTGCGGACATTTCCTCCAGAAGGGTGTTGGATGCGATCTGCTGTTCCAGCATGGAAAAATCCGTAAGCTGGGACGTGAGAGCCTCGCTGTCCATAGGGCTCAAGGGGTCCTGGTTCTGCATCTGGGTCATGAGGATGGTGATGAATTCATCTTTGCTGATGCTTGCCCCGTCGTCTTCGGTGGTTTCGGATTCCGAAACCGACGAGGACGTCAGGCTGCTGAGATAGTCACTGATGGAAATCTGGCCGACCGTTGACATGGCGCACCTCCGCTCGTTTCATGAGTTCATGATGTTTCCTGTTCGGGAAGAGGGGAGGGCGGAAAAAGGACAAAGGGAAAAATCCCTTTGGAAGAGGATAGTTACACCGTTCCCGCTCTTCGAAAAACAGATTGACAAAGCGGGGTCAAAACGAGATAATTCATCCGTCTGGGGCATACATCCGGACATCTTCTGCAAGCGGTCCGGGGGGGCATCCCTGGGCCGCTTGTTCATTTTGATCCCGATATTTTTTATAGTCCGTTTATGTCATGGCTTTTTCCCCCGTTTGTCTTCAAACAGTTCTTCCGCCTTTTTTTTAAGCTGGGACTTCCAGTTTTTGATCTGGTTGGGGTGGAGCCTGTAATCGTCGGCGATTTCCCTTAACGTTTTATCTCCGCTTAACGCCTCGAAAACCACCCTGGCCTTGAATTCCCCGCTATAGCGGTTTCTTCGCCTTGTATCTTCTGCACACTGGGAAAACATAAAACACTCCTTGCAGGATTGAAATTAAGGATACACGGATGGGCGTCCGGTCCGCTGGATACGGTGGCCGGGTCAGGATCGTGGCGTGTCATCC
Organism: Desulforapulum autotrophicum; assembly: GCA_020723285.1. Classification (GTDB taxonomy): domain Bacteria; phylum Desulfobacterota; class Desulfobacteria; order Desulfobacterales; family Desulfolunaceae; genus DYJE01. The sequence goes on from DYJE01000007.1 coordinate 93,771, forward strand.
CCGCAATTTTTTCCGCGAGAACAAAACGTAAGGGGAAGCGTCCGGGGCATACATGGGGACACCTTCTTAAAAGCCGGGTGAAAGGGGGCATCCGATCACCTGGGGCGTTCCGGTCTCAAGGATTTTTCGTTCTCCTTTATCAGCGAAGCTGAATGAACACCATGGCTTTCATCTCACGATACGGCACAACAGTCAACACCATGATGACGGGCCGTTCAAATTGCAATGACCAGGCCATTATCTTGTGTGCCGGGCATAAAAAATCCTGCGACACCCGGAATAAGTTACCGGGTTAGCGCCGCACGTCCAGTGGCCAACTCTCGTAGGCCGGGTTTGAAAAACCCGACAAATGAGCCGATCCACGAATTACAGCGTCCGTCATCCAAAATGATGTTAAGCCCTGACAGGTCGGGCTCACGCCCAATGTTGTTGGTTTAAGCATGTTTGTTTCTGATGGGCACGCTGACGCTTTGCCCACAGGATTCCGGTCTGTTGCCCGTTGCTCGTAGGATGGGCAAAGGCGAAGCCGTGCCCATCTTATAAGTCAATAGTATTGGGACTCACGCCCGACTCATGATGGCTGGCGAAAGCCCGCCCTACAGCATCAAGGGTAAATTAACGGGGGTAACTTAACCGATGCTCCCTGAAGCATGAACTCCGGGTTTGGAGAACGGTGTGATTGAAAAAACAGGGAAAAGATCATGAAAGAAAAAAATTCCCACTGTCTTGAAACACTGGGAAAGATTTTCCAGGGTTTCAAGAAGATTGTTTCACGGATTCCAATAATTTATTCTTTAACGATGATCACCTTTGCCGGCCCAATGGGAGGCTACAATTCCGATGGTTAAAATCGCCAGTATGGCAACCAGAAGATACACGTTGAAATACTGGCCGAGAACGTGTTTCAGCCATTCGGCGGACAGCATTTTCACTCCGACCAGCATAAGTACAAGCGCAAGGGATACCTTGAGATACCGGAATTTATCCATCATTCCTGAAAGGGCGAAGTAAAGGGAACGCAGCCCGAGGATGGCGAAAACATTGCTGGTGAAAATCAGGAATGGATCGGCGGTGATGGCGAAGATGGCCGGTATGGAGTCCACCGCAAAAATGAGATCCGTCGTTTCAACGATGATCAGGGCCAGTGCCAAGGGCGTAAGGAGCAGCTGGCCGGGCTTAGCGTTTTCGACCACCCTGTCCGTCAGCGCGACTCCTCCGGGTACATCCGCTTCCGCGGATTGCTTTGAACCGGCCTTCACAATGAAGTGTTCGCCATGAAACCGTTCGGTCACCGGAACAAGCCGCCTGACAAACCGGACCAGGATGTTGTTGCCCGGATTGTCGGATTCACTGGTGAGCAACAGCATTTTAATGCCGGTCACGATAAGAAACGCACCGAAAACATAAAGTATCCAATGAAATTCGGCAATGAGTCTGGCTCCGGCGACGATCATCATGCCACGAAGAACGAGTGCTCCGATGATGCCCCAAAAAAGAACCCGATGCTGGTAGATCTTCGGAACGGAGAAAAAACCGAAGATCATGGCTATGACAAAGATGTTGTCGAGACTCAAAGATTTTTCAACCACATACCCCGTCAGGTATTTCATGGTGGCTGTCCACCCGCCATTGACAAAACCGTCCACGGCGTCCACGGATTCTCCCAGCCCCATCCATTTGTTTTCGTATCCGAAATACACAAAGATGGAAAACAGCAGGCCAAGGGTGGCCCAGACAAGACTCCACCCAATGGCGTCTTTTACGCTCACCTCTTTGGGATGCTTGTGAAAAAAACCCAGGTCGATGATGAGCATAAGCAAAACCGAAAAAATGAATCCCGCCCATATCCATGCCATGGTAACTCCTCCGTGTTAAGTGCTACAATCGTTTTTCAAGGGCGGCGATGCGCGTTTCAATGGGGGGATGACTGCTGAACAGCATGGATATACCCCCGCCAGCAATACCGCTTGCCGCGATATTTTTCGGAAGTTCCCCGTGCTGGATCCGGCCAAGGGTCCTCAGGGCTTCAATCATCGGCCGTTCGTCACCCATGAGGGCTGCGGCACCGGAGTCGGCCTGGAACTCCCGTTTTCGTGAAAAATACAGCACCACGATGCTGGCGAGGATACCGAACACGATTTCAAAAAAGATGCTTGTGATCATGTATCCGATGCCGGGGCCGCCGGACTCCTCCTCGTCACTGCGCATGAAGCTGTCCACCGCATAGGCTGCGGCGCGTGAGAGGAATACAACGAAGGTGTTGACCACGCCCTGAATGAGGGTCAATGTGACCATGTCCCCGTTGGCGATATGGGCCACTTCATGGGCCAATACGGCTTCCACCTGTCTCCGGTTCATGGTTTGCAGCAAGCCTGTGGATACGGCCACCAGTGAGTTTGACCGGCTTGGGCCAGTGGCAAAAGCATTGGGCGCACCTTCATAGACCGCCACTTCAGGCATGGGCAAACGGGCTTTGGATGCCAGGTCGGCCACCGTGTCCAGCAGCCAGGCTTCATCCGCGTTCGCGGGGCGCGTAATGACCTGGGCACCTGTGCTCCATTTGGCCAGGGTTTTCGACATAAAAAGTGAAATGAACGCACCACCAAATCCGATGAGGGCTGCAAAGGCCAGCAGCGTTCCCATGTTCAGACCGTTCTGGGTGATAAACCGGTCGACGCCAAGAACACGGGCGCTTACCGATAAGACAAGGACAATGGCTAAGTTGGTAATCAAAAATAACGCGATTCGTTTCATTGGGATCCTCCTGTTGTGTTTTTTATTGAAAAAATAATCGTCCTCCTATACTTTCGTCAAATAGATAATATGGCATCAATAGTTCGATATAATCGAAGGGATTCAGGCTATGGAATGGGTCAATTACCAGCATTTGCTTTATTTCTATACGGTTGCAAAGGAAGGAAGCCTTTCCAAAGCAAGTATGAATCTCCGGCTTGCCCAATCCACCCTCAGCAAACAGATCCACCAGCTCGAACATGTTCTCGGTCATCATCTTTTCTCAAAATCGGGACGGCGCCTTGTGCTGACCGACAGTGGCCGGATCGCTTTTCGGTATGCGGAAGAGATTTTCGGTCTGGGCATGGAAATGATGGACACGTTCAAGGATCGGCCCATCGGAAAACCGATACGGATCACGGTGGGGATTGCGGATGTGGTTCCGAAGCTTGTCGCGGAGCGAGTTCTCATGCCTCTGCTTGAGACACCCAGGGTTTACCGCCTTATATGCAAAGAGGGAAAACCGGAACAACTGCTGGTGTCGCTGGCTATGCACGAGCTGGACGTGGTGCTGATGGACGCGCCGTCCAGTACCAATGCGAAGGTCAGGGTGTTCAGCCATCTTCTTGGCGAATCTCCGGTCTCTTTTTTTGGGAGCCCTGAATTGGTGGCCAGGTATCGTCAGGACTTTCCAAAGTCCCTTGCACAGGCCCCGATGCTTCTGCCCACGAACAACACCGTGCTGCGTAGGTCCCTTGAGCAATGGTTCGACCAGCAGGGTATCCGGCCCGATGTGGTCTGTGAATTCGAAGACAGCGCTCTGCTCAAAGCGTTCGGGCGAAGGGGCGTGGGCCTGTTTCCCGCTGCAACAGCTATTGCAGATGACGTGATCTCCCAGTACAACGTGGAGTCTGCAGGTGAAGCCACCGGTGTTTTCGAGCATCTTTATGCCGTGACAGTGGACCGGAAGATACAAAATCCGGCTGTTGTGGCTATGCGTGAAACCGCTCAGAAAATGACCGGCCGGACAAGGGCCGGGGAATGAGCAACGAGGGGTTTTGCTAAAATACCTGATGGGTTATGGTGTTGTTTTTATCAACCGTTCACCATGCCCGTGGCGAGAATGGTGAAAACGGTGTCGATGATGTCATCGGCGGCCTGGTCATCCGGTGAACCTGTGGGGCTGTCCAGGCGGTCGTTGCACAGGGCGTCCACGATGCCCACCAGGGCCAGGGCGGAAAGGTCACGGTTCAGGGGTTTCAGGTAGCCTCGTTCCTGGCCGGTGGCCAGGGTTTCCTTGATGAAGCCGATGAATTTTTTCCGAACGTTTTTGATTTCCGTGAGGGCGTCGTTGTCGATGCCGCTGGAGAGTTCGTTCACGTAGATCCGTGTGACTTCGCTGTGCTGGAGATACAGACGGATGGTGCAGGATAAAAGCAGTCTGAAATGCTCGATGAACGGCAGTTCCGATTCCAGTTCACGGCTGATGTTGGCCATGATTTCTTCCATGCCCTCGGTGACCGTCGCGGCGAACAGCTTGGATTTGCTGGCGTAATTGTAATAGAGGGTGCCTTTGGCCACCTGGGCGGAAAGGGCGATCTCGTCCATGGTGGTCTGATGGTAACCTTTTTCGGAAAAGATTTTTTTGGCCGCTTCGAGGATGCTTTGCTGCTTGGTCATATGTTCGAGCCTGGTTTTGTTGATCAGCCTGATTACCATGGAACCCCTGTCCGTCTGTTGTGATGAGTATAATCTCCGATGACCGACCTTTGCCGAATCTAAGACCGCATGATGAAGTCTTTGATTGAAGGCGGTTTCATCCGGATTTTTTTTTAAATTCCATATCTACAACAGAGGGTTGCTTAAAATCAACCACCTTTAACACATCACGGACGCTCCGGTTCATTGAGTGCCCGGAAAAGATGCCGGTTGGCCTTGTAAAGACCGGTGAACACCCGGAAATTGCGCTCGTACACCTTTCGTGTTCCCGGTCTTGGCTGATAGGTTTCCCCCATGGGAATCATGGGCTTGGCGTCCTCGAAACGGTTGAGGAGTCCAAGGCCCACGGCGCAGACCACGGCGGCTCCGGCTGTTCCGATATCCTGGGGGTACTTGACGGTCCTGACAGTTCGTCCCAGGACATCGGCCATGACCTGACACCACACACTGGACCGCGCGCCGCCGCCCACGAAACAGACGCTGTCGTTCCGGGGAATTTTCTTTTCCATGGCTTCGAGGATCCATCGTTTGTGGTAGGCCACACCCTCCACCACGGCCCTGACCATCTGCCGTTTTCCCGTGGTCATGCCGAGGTTGAAGAACATGCCCCGTGCGTGGGTGTCTTCCCGGGGTGCCCGGTTGCCGTGGAGCCAGGGCGTGAAGATCAGGTTGCCCGCGCCGGGACCGGTTTCTTCAACGGCCTGGTTGAGCAGGGCGTACAACCCGTCCAGCTGTTCCGGCAGGTCTTTCCGGTCTTTCAGGTAGACCCCGATTTCATCCAGGGCCAGGTGGTCGCGGACCCACTGGAGGCAGGCCCCGGATGTTTCCTGTTCACCGATGTAGTTGTACCGTCCGGGAATGGCCCCGAAGATGGAGGCCATGAAATTGCCGATATCGAGAAGCCGTCTGTCCACGTTGGAGGAGACCCAGCCCGAGGTTCCCACGTACACATGGGTGTCGAACGGTGCAAGGCATCCTGAACCGATGGCGGCCATGGACACGTCGCCCCCGCCGCCGAAAACCGGAAGCCCGGAAACAAGGCCCAGATCCCTGGCCGCCGTTTCCGTGAGATGACCCACCACGTCCGTGGCGCTGACCACGTTTGGGAGGTGGGCCGTATCCACGCCGAACATCCGGCAGAGCCCTTTATGCCATCCTTCCTTGCCGGGCCGGGTGTCGTAGATAAAGGTGACGTGGGCCGAATCCCGGGTCATGCCGCAGACACCGGTGCACCGGAGAATCAGGTAGTCTTTCACGTCCATCCAGGTATGGAGTCGGCTGAACACCTCCGGTTCGTTTTCACGGACCCAGTGGTATTTCCATAAAGGGTCCTTGGGCGTTGCGGCCACTCCTCCGGTGATATATAAGGTTTTCAGAGCTTTCACGGCGTTCATGCCGCTGATGCGAAAAAGGCCGTGGCCCAGGTTTTCTTTCATCTGTTTTACGGCACGGCCGTCCATGTAAACCATGGGATTTCGCAGGGAGTGTCCGCGTTCATCCACAAATACCGAACCCTGCATCTGGCAGCAGAAAGAAATCCCGTGGATGTCGGAAGGACGGACCGACGCGGCGGTCAGGGTCTTTCGTGTGGTTTCGCAAAGGGCCTTCCACCAGTCCTCGACCCGTTGTTCCGCACCTCCGTTTTCGGTCATGAACAGGGGATACTGGGCCATGGCTGACGAAACAAGGGAAAGACCCCCGTCAATCCGGTAAAGACAGGTTTTACAGCCGGTGGTGCCCAGATCGTAGGTGATAACCAGGGTGGACATGGATGCCTCGTTTGGGTGAAGGTTTTTGATTGACATCACTATAGGAAAGCGCCTAAGGTGTGTCAAGTTCAAACTGACTGGTCAGTACAAATATAACAGGGAGTTGTCACGGTGGAGAAACGAGCGGCTTTTTTTGATTTTGACCGGACCTTGATCACCGGAGACAGCCAGAGCCTCGAATTACGTCACATCCTTAAAACCGGAGTCCCGTCACGGATGTTTTATCCCCGGCTTCTGCTGGCCGCCGCCGCGGATGTGCTGTACCATGTGGGCCTTGTGTCACCCCGCATCCACAACCTTGCGTATCTCAGGACTTACCGCCATGTGGCACTGAAGGACATCGAGGCCAGGGGACGGGAACTTTTCGAAAACGTCATTTGCCGCGCATTCATTCCCGGAACCATGAACCTCCTTGAGCGCCATGTCCGCGATGGGACACTGATCGTTATTGTCTCCGCCACCACCTGCCAGATCCTTGAACCGGCGGTCCGGGCCGTTCAGCCTGATTTTGCTCTGTGCACCGGTCTTGCGGTGGATAACTGTGGCCGGTGCACGGGGTATCCCCAGGGAGACATCTGCATCGGAGAGGAGAAGGCGAAACAGGTGAAAGCCCTTGCCCTGGAACAGGACATCGACCTATCTTCATCCTTTGCCTACTCCGACCATCATGCGGATCTTCCCCTTCTGGAAGCTGTGGGATTTCCGGCGGCGGTCAACCCTACACCGCGGCTTTTGAAACTGGCCAAGTCCCGTCAATGGCCGGTGCATCGCTTTTTCTGATGGGATTATACTGACCAGTCAGTTTATGCTTGACAAGGTCGCGGAACTTTGAATAAGGTTCAGTACATACCGTTTATCATCTTGCAGTCACAAACCATAACACAACAAAATGACATGCCGTTGACAAGGGAGGCTATTATGCGAATCCGAAGGTTGTTTGCCGCAGTGGTTTTTTTCATCCTGGGAACAGGCGATCTTTACGCCAACATCGACAACCTGTCCAACATGAGCGCCGAATGGATCAGGACAGGAAACAGGAACGCCGCCACCGACGCTGCGGACATCGTGGTTTACAATCCCGGAGCCGTCAGCCTTCTGCCCGACGGGTTCCAGGTGAACATCGGCAACCAGACCATGATCCGCAAACCCAAACACAGCTACGATCTGGGCATGGGCGCTGAAAGCCACGAGCAGGACGGCACGGACTGGCTGCTTCCCAACGTCTACATCACCTACAACAAGGACAACTGGGCGCTGTTCGGCGGTTATTACATCCCCGGCGGAGGCGCTGTGGTGGATTATCCCGACGGGTCCATCACCACAGATATGATCGGGATGTCCACGCTCATCGCCGTTGACCCAATCAATGGTGTCTTTGATGCCTATACAGCGGAGAGCATCAAGGCGGAATCGATCTACAACACCCTCACAGTGGGCGGCGCTTACACCCTGAACGACAAGGTCTCCGTGGCCCTGGGTTTGCGCTATATCATGGTCAGAAACAACATCAAGGCCGGGATTACGGGTTTGAACGATCTGGGCGGTGGAACGTATTATCCCACGGAACTCGATGTGGATGTGGATGAAGAGGACGAGGGCCTGGGCTTTATCGCCGGGGTCAACGTAAACCTCACTCCGACGGTTAACCTGGGTCTTCAGTACCAGTCCAAAGTGGGCCTTGACCTTGAAACCCAGGTGAATAAGGACGATCTCGGTCAATTTACCAACGGAGAGAAAAACGCCAGGGATTTCCCCGGCATGTTGGGCCTTGGCCTTGGCTTTGATCTGTCGGACAAGCTGTACACCGAAGTCAACGCCAGTTACTGGTTCCAGAAGGATTGTGACTGGGGCAAGGATGACGCAGGCCGTAACATCGCGGACCTCGCAGGTGATGCCATGTCCGCCGGGATCACCGCGTCATACAGGGTTCTTCCCAATCTTCTCGTCAGTGCCGGAACAACGTACACCTATTTTGACTGGAAAGATGCGGATGGATATTATCAGGCGAATTTAGGGTCCTACGAAGTGCTTTACACGGACAACTGGCATCTCGGCTGCGGGGTCGCCTACACCCTGATGGACCGCGTGGTGATGAACGTGAGTCTGGCCAAAACTTTCTGGGACGACAAGGATCTCACGAATTCCCAGATTCCGGGAGCGACCATCAAAACCAGCAACGACACCACCGTGTTCGCCCTGGGTTTCAACATCGGTTTTTAACGCGATGACAGGAATGCCACGATGAATCTCAAACCATGGATTCGAACAGCTTTGGCCGGGTTGCTGCTGATGGCGGTTTGCAGTCCGGTCATGGCTGAGGATGCTGTACCGGATACTGCTGAAAAAATCCGCTGGATCGAGACCCGGCTTTCCGAAGCCGGGCGTCCGGCCAAAGTATGGCAGTACGGCTGGACCGCCGCTTTCGGCAGCATGACCGCTTTATACACCGCCGACGCCCGGTCCAGAGACGGCAAGGACGAGAAGGAGGAACGCCATGACGCTGTGGTGAACGCCGCCTCGTCCTTTCTCGGTGTCTGTGGGATGATCATGGACCCCATGGACACCTGGAAAGCGGCCGACCGTCTGAAAAATCTGCCTGAAAGCAACGAGACCGAACGCCAGATCAAACTGAAAGACGCCGAAGACCTGCTCCGCAATGCCGCCGAACGCGAAGTCCGGGGCCGCTCTTGGCAAACCCACGCCCTGGCCGGTCTGGTGAACCTTGCCGCAGGCATCGCCGTGGCCACCGACAACCGCCGTTACGGCGACGGTTTCGCCATGTTCGCAGGTGGCATGCTTGTTTCGGAAATCCAGATCTTCACCACACCCCAGAAAGCCCGGAAAGCCTGGGACGAATACCGTCAAGGGACAGCTCCCGCAGCCGGAGAATCACAGGGCAAGGCCGCCCGTCTTGCTGTCACGCCCTTTTCACGGGGTATAGCTGTGAGCGGTTGTTTCTGACAAGAATATGCACCGATAATATTTATCCAGGGCAGCTCATTTTTGTTGATTATAATCAATACATGTGGTTGAAATAAAAATATGTTGATTATAAATAAAAGAAAATGGTGGTGTCATGAATATACCGGAGTATATAGAACGGCCCTTGTATATGGATCGGGTCATGCAGTATGTCCGCAAAGACATCATCAAGGTTTTCGTCGGGCAGAGAAGGGTGGGGAAAAGCTATCTGTTGTTTCAAATGATGGACCGGATTTCGGCTTTGGACCCTGACGGGGACCTGATCTATATCAACAAGGAGCTTTACGAGTTTTCAGAGATCCGGACCGCCGGTGACCTGATGGATTATATAGCAGCCCGGAGAAGGACAGGGCACACCCTTTCGCTTTTTATCGACGAGTTGCAGGATATCGACGGGTTCGAAACCGCTTTGCGCAGTCTTCAGGCCGAAGGAAATGCGGATATCTACGTCACCGGCAGCAATGCGAAAATGCTTTCCGGGGAGCTTGCGACGTACCTGTCCGGGCGGTATGTGGAGATCAAGGTTTACGGACTGACCTATAATGAATTTTTGACTTTCCACGGTGCAAAACCGGGCCATTCAAGCCTGGAAAACTACCTGAAATTCGGCGGACTTCCCTACCTGAAACATCTTCCGATGGATGAAACGGTGGTGTTCGATTACCTGAGAAATGTGGTCGACGCGATTCTTCTCAAGGATATCGTTTCGAGATACGACATCCGTAATGTGTCATTCCTGCAACGGCTGACACGGTTTCTTGCAGATAACGTGGGCAGTCTGGTCACGGCCCGGAAGATCAGCGAGTACCTCAAGTCACAGAAGATAACCCTTTCCCACAACATGGTGATCAACTACCTGATCTATCTGTCAAATGCCTTGCTCGTCCTTCCTGCGAGACGCTTTGATATCGTGGGGAAAAAAGTATTCGAGATCGGGGAAAAATACTATTTCGAAGATCTTGGCATCCGCCACGCGCTGATCGGATACCGTTCCACTGACATCAACAAGATCCTTGAAAACGTGGTGTTCATGCACCTGAAGGCTGCGGGCTGGGATGTCACGGTGGGTCAGCTCGGCGGAAAGGAAGTGGATTTCGTTTGCGAAAAAGGAGGGGAACGTCTTTATATTCAGGTGGCGTATCTTATCCCCGACGAAACGGTCAGGAACAGGGAGTTCGGCAATCTTCTGGCGATTCCTGACAATTTCCCCAAGAAGGTGGTTTCCATGGATGCGGTGGCCGGTGGGACGCACCTCGGTATCGAACATGTTTCACTGGCGAATTTTTTGGGTTCGATCTGAATGCTCCGGGATCGGAAGAAGACATTCAGCGATCGTTGGGAAACGAAAAAAACGTCATGCAAGGGTATAGGCTTATGGGCCTACCCTCGTTTGAAGGGAGGCCCATAATCGACTGTAAAAGCAATGTGATCTGATTCAGATTTTTGAGATTGGAAACGGCATCAACCGGCTCCGGGACTATGTCTTATGATATGGATGGGGTATCAGGACGGCCGGATTTTGCCGTATATTCCGTCGTGGATTTTGTTGAAGTTCAAGGTGTCACGGGTGTGGCCCGGCAGACTTTCCGCCGGATAACCCACGGCGATGATGCAGGCCACTTCAAGGTGTGATGGAATCCGGAGGAGTTCCGCCACGCGCTCTGACGCCGATTGCCCTTCCTTGTAATCCCTTTTTCTGACCTGGATCCAGCAGGTTTTAAGGGCCATGCTTTCAGCGGCGAGCTGGATGTACGTTGCGGCGATGGAGGTGTCTTCCACCCAGACGTCGCAGACCTTGGGATCGGCCACAACGACGATGCCTAAGGGGGCGTTCTTGAGAAAGGTCGCGCCGTGGGGTTTGCAGGCGGCCAGCTGCTCAAGCATGGCCTTATCCTGGACCAGGATGAATTCCCAGGGGTTGTAGCCCCTGGACGAAGGGCTTCTCAAAGCTGCTTCCATCAGGATGTCGATTTTGTCGGGTTCCACGGGTTTGGACAGGAATTGTCGGATGCTGCGTCTCGCTTTGATCATCGAAAAGAACATGGTATCACCTTAAATCTTTGGGTTAAATCAAAAAAAGGCTTCAGGCTCGCGTCTGGTTCGACGACCCGGATGGCGGGGGCAGGGAGGGTATGCACATCAGCCTGGCCGACACCGGGTATTAAACAGGATGGGGCAGAGAACCCATCGAGATGCATTTTTTTATGAGAGCATCCCTGAGCGGCGGATGCCTTCAAGGGTTTCAAGGATGCTTTTTATTTCCCGCAACGTTATGTTTCTTAAGTATCTTGTATATCTATAGAGGAAAAGACCGGATTCGCAAGGGGAATCCGGCCAATACTTTACGGAGTGAACGACGCCGGTTATTTTTTATTCATGGCTTTCTGAAGCAGTTCGCCCATGGTCCCCATCTGTTTCGTGTCCGGGGCGGTGAACTGTTTCCAGTCTTCCTGGGTTTCGGTGTTCAACAAGGCCAGGCTGATCCGCCGTTTTTCAAGGTCGATGCTTTCAACGGTGATCTGGATGGAATCGCCGGGTTTCAGTTTGTCAAATGAACCACTGTCCTGGGCCTGACTGATTTTCGACTTGGGAAGAAGGCCGGTGATGCCCGGTTCAAGACGGATGAACATCCCGAAGGATTCCCGTTTTTCGAGGGTTCCCGTGACAGCTTTGCCGGCAGGGTAGCGGTTTCCGATGCCGCTCCAGGGATCACCCTGGGCATCCTTGATGGAAAGGGAGATCCGTTTTTTATGGGTGTCCATGTCTTTGATCATCACCTGGACGCTGTCACCTAAGGCCACGGCGTCTTCGGGCTTGATGACCCTCCGGGTGTAGCTCATTTCGCTGACGTGGACGAGACCTTCGGTGCCGGGGGCGATTTCCACAAAGGCTCCGAAGGGCGCGAACCGCACCACGGTGCCCGTGACCTGCTCTCCGGTGTGGAAACGTTCACCGGCGAGTGTCCAGGGATCCGCCGCGGTCTGTTTCATGGAAAGGGAGATTTTCGGGGCCTTGCCGCCTTCGGTTTCTTTGACGGATAAGACTTTTACCTTGACCTTGTCGCCGGGCTGAACCGCTTCCTCGGGTTTCTCCACCCGGGTCCAGGACAGTTCGGACACATGGACCATGCCTTCCACACCTTTGATCAGTTCGGCGAAAGCACCGTAAGGCATGAGCTTGGTGATGGTGGCGTCCAGAATGTCGCCGTCTTTTAAGTTTTTGAAGAATTCCTTCTTGTTCTTTTCGATGTCGATCTGGAGGTATTCCCGCCGTGAAACCACGATGTTCCGGCCCTTGTCCTCGTATCGGGTGATAAAGAACTGAAACGTTTCACCCAGGAATTTTTCAGGTTTGTCCACAAAGCTCACGTCGATCTGGCTGACGGGGCAGAAGGCCCGTTTGCCGGCGATATCGATATGGAAGCCGCCTTTGATCACGTCCTTGACCTTGCCTTCCACCGGGGTCCTGGACGCATGGGCGTCCTTCAGTACATGATCTTCGCTGGAGCCGGAGATGGACCGTTTGAGGATCACTTCGCTTTCCGTCACCTTCACCACATAGAGTTCGAGAACATCGCCCACGTTGTACCGGAATTCCCCGTTTTCATCGAGAAGATCGTTCTTTTCCACAACACCGTCACTCTTGGTGCCTGTGTCCACATACACGCTTGTCCCGCCCACAGAGATGATTTTTCCTTCGATGCGGTCACCCTGGCGGATGTCCTGATCGGCGGATGAGCTGTACTGTTCGAAAAGTTCGGCAAAGCTTTCTTCTTTGGTTTCCTGGGGTTCGGGATGGTTCTGGTCTAAAGACATGGTTCAGCTCCGGGCCTTGACGTCAGGCCTTTTTACGTTGACGATATGTTTCTGGCGATTCGAAAGATGTGTCCGGCACAGTCATTTCCAAGGGTTTTGTCATCCACGGGGCGTGGCGTCCCGTGGCCGTATGTGTTTTACATATCCCATTACCAGCACGGACCTTCTATTGCAAGGAAAGTTTTCATGCCAAGAACCAATTGTTTGACAGATATGATGGATCTCGTGTAATAAACTTTTTTTTAAAGACATACGTTTTGCATATGGTTTTCGGGATCATATATGATTCTCGGCTCATTTCGCCTCAAACCCGGAAACGGCGGCCCTTTGCGGATACTGCGGGGTCTTTTTGTTTTTATTGGGAATTTTGTGTGGTCAAGGAAGGTTTATGAAGGAAAACACAGATAAAAGACGCGTCGGGATCGCCTCTCTTCTGGAGAAGACCGAAATCAAGGAATATTTCGACACGTTGTTCATTCTTGTATTAGGCATCGAGTTTGTCGTGTTCGTGGCTCATTTCATCGGGTCCATCGGGCCTGACAAAGGGGCGTTCCCCTGGAAACAGTACTTTTTCGTCTCGTTCATCGCCCCCATCGTCCTGGTGTTTCTGGTGGGGCTGGTGATCATCGGTTTCAATTTCTATTTGTTCGGCAACGACGACATCACCGAATCCACGGAACTGCCGGAAGTGGCGGCCCAGGGAAAAGGCCTCAGGTATTCGGCGAAGAATTTCATTTTGTTCATGAACCAGGTTCCTGTTCTGGCCGGTCTTTTTGTCATCGGCCTCGCTTCCGTGATCCTCTTCAAGCTGGATGTGATCCTGAAAGTCATCGGCCATGTGGGCGAAAGGACCGCCTTTTACCTGTTCATCATGCTCTGCGCTGTGGTGGGCGGAGCGGTATTGTTTCTTTTATTCTGGCTGTTCTGGAAATACAGGCTTCACAAGCTTGAGATCGAACGCCGCTGGGCGTTCAAAAACCGGGTCATGGAAAAATCGGGCCTGATCATCCTTGAAAACAACACGGTTCTGAACGAACAGGGTCAGGTGCTGACCCAGGGTGAAGTGAAAGCCCAGCTTGAGGACAAAAGCGAGCCGGAAAGTGAAGAGGCCCAGCTTCCGTTGATTCAGGGAAATTTCATGGTGAAATAGTCCGTGAGTGTCTGGCCCGGTTTTTTTCAGCCTTCGAAAGGCGGGAAAATGCTGTTTTTCGATTCGCCGCCGATATACCTGAAATAATCATCCACAATCCGGCCATGATCGAACACCAGGGGAGAGGGCAGGGTGTCTTTCAGGAACACACCGGCGTTTTTCGCGTCGTCCGCCGCGTTCAGCGTTCCTTGGGCTGTGGCGATGAACACCGTGGACGCGTTGTGCTGACGCGGGTCCCTTGACGGGTCCGAGTAACTGTGGAACTGCTCTGTGAGGCGGACATCAAGGGATGTTTCCTCTTTCGCCTCCCGCACCGCCGCATGCTCCAGGCTTTCCCCATAATCCACGAATCCTCCGGGCAGGGCCCAGCCGTGGGGTGGGTTTTTCCGTTCAATAAGAACGATTCCCCCATTGATTTCTATGATGATGTCCACGGTGACGCCGGGATTGCGGTGTGAGGAACTGGGCATGGTTTTCGCCTTTCAATCGGAGTGCATGAATGATTAAGGTTGCCAAAATTTTATAATAAACCATTTTGCCTCCGGCGGCCAGCTTTTGAAAAGCTGGGCAAGCAGGTTGGCAATGAATATGGGCGAGAAGGGTAAAGCGGGCGAGAACGTGAAGAAAAAGGAAAACAGTAACGGAAGCATGGCTCTGGGATCGGAAGCGTGGAATGGTCTTGTGCGGAAGAGTCTGGCCGCGCTGGGGGTCGGGGTTTCGGAAGCCATGCTCCTTCAGATGGCGAAGCACGTCAAAGACATGCTGTTCTGGAACAAGACCAGCAATCTTACCTCCATCACCGACCCTCATGATGTGGCGGTGAAACATGTGGTGGATTCCGGTTCGGCGGCCGTTCTGTTCGAAGGCGGCGAGCGGGTGATCGACCTGGGCACAGGGGGCGGCTTTCCCGGCATCCCGCTCAAAATCCTCGTTCCGTCCCTTGACCTGACCTTGGTGGATGCCTCGCGGAAAAAAGTGAATTTTCTCAAACAGGTGATCCGGGAGCTTTCGCTTGAAAACATCAGGGCCGTGGAAGGCCGGGGCGAGGAACTGTGCGTGGCCGACGGGCATCAGGGGCAGTATGACGCGGTGATCAGCCGGGCTTTTTCCGGCCTCGACCTCATGATCCCCATGGCCCTTCCTTTTTTAAAAGAAGGTGGACGGATCATCGCCATGAAAGGCCGGGATATTGAGCACGAGACAGACCTGTTCAAGAATCTTTCGTCAAAAACCCCGGACGGCGAGGCGGTGAAGGCCGCGGACCTTGAACTTGATGTCCGCCCGTACACCCTGCCGGACACGGATTTCGACCGGGCGTTCATGATCGTCCGGCGGAAAAAATAATCGTTTTAAGCGTTGACACATGTCTTGCATCTGGCATAAATTTGGGTGCTTTATGACTTGGAAACGCACACTATCCACGGTTTTCGGCGAATTTTATGATACGGAACCGATAATACAAAAGACAATCCGGAGGCATCATGGATTACAAACATACGCTCAACCTTCCCGAAACGTCCTTCGCCATGAAGGCCAACCTCCCCACACGGGAACCCCAGCAGCTGAAAGCCTGGGACGAGAGCGGACTTTACGGTAAAATCAGGCAGTCGTCCGAAGGGCGGAAAAAATTCATCCTTCACGACGGGCCTCCCTACGCCAACGGAAACCTCCATATCGGCCACGCCCTGAACAAGATTCTCAAAGACATCATCATAAGATCACGCCAGATGGCGGGTTTCGACGTGCCTTACGTTCCGGGCTGGGACTGCCACGGCCTTCCCATCGAGCACAACGTGGACAAAACTTTGGGCGAAAAGAAAAAGCAGATGACCCAGAGCGAAATCCGTAAAAAATGCCGGGAATACGCCGAAAACTTCGTGAACATCCAGCGGGAGGAATTCAAGCGTTTCGGTGTCATCGGCGAATGGGACAACCCTTACCTTACCATGGCCTACGACTTTGAAGCCCGCATTGCCAAGGAATGCGGGGAGTTTGCCGTGAACGGGGACATGTACATCGGCAAAAAGCCCATCCACTGGTGCTGCAGCTGCCAGACGGCTCTCGCAGAAGCTGAAATCGAATACAAAGACAACACCTCGCCGTCCATCTATGTGAAATTCAGGCTGAACGGTGAACCGGCTGAGCTTTCACCGGCCCTTGCCGGCAAGGATGTGTCTGTCGTGATCTGGACCACCACGCCCTGGACACTCCCCGCCAACCTGGGGATTTGCCTGAACCCCGAATTCATTTACGCCGCCGTGGATGTGGGTGCCGACGGCGTTTACATCCTGGCCAAGGATCTTGTGGAATCCGTGATGAAGAAATTCGGCATCGAAAATTATTCCATAATCGCCGAAATGGCGGCGGGTGAACTTGAAAACAGGCGCTGCAAACATCCGTTTTACGACCGGGATTCCCTGGTGATTCTGGGAGACCACGTAACCATCGAAACCGGGACGGGCTGTGTCCACACCGCGCCGGGCCATGGTTCCGACGACTACATCATCGGCCTGAAATACGGCCTTGAACCCTATTCGCCCGTGGGTGACGGTGGCTGTTTCGTGGACGACCTGGAACGTTTCGGCGGCCAGTTCATCCTGAAGGCCAACAAAGAGATCGCGGCCCATATGGAAGAGAACGGATCCCTGGTGAAACAGGAGAACATCAGTCATTCCTATCCCCACTGCTGGCGCTGCAAGAAACCGGTGATCTTCAGGGCCACGCCCCAGTGGTTCATCAGCATGGACAAGACCGGGCTTCGGGAGAAGTCGTTGAAAGAAATCGACAACGTGGCATGGATTCCCTCCTGGGGCCGGGAACGGATCTACGGCATGATCGAAAACCGTCCGGACTGGTGCGTGTCGCGCCAGCGTTCATGGGGTGTTCCCATCCCCGTGTTCTACTGCGAGTCCTGCGGCGAGGTCCATGTGACCAACGAATCCGTGGACAAGATCTTCAATCTGTTCAAGGAACACGGCGCAGACATCTGGTTCGACTGGGCGGCCAAAGACCTGCTTCCTGAAAACGCGGTGTGCGCATCCTGCGGTAAAAACACCTTTAAAAAAGACGCCAACATCCTCGATGTCTGGTTCGATTCAGGCGTCACCCACGCGGCGGTGCTCTGCCAGCGGCCCTACCTGGAACGCCCGGCGGATCTGTATCTGGAAGGCAGCGACCAGCACCGGGGATGGTTCCACAGCTCCCTTCTGACCGCGGTGGGAAAAACAGGCAAAGCGCCTTACAAGGCCGTCCTCACCCACGGGTTCGTGGTGGACGCCAAAGGCCACAAGATGTCCAAATCCGAAGGAAACGTCATCGCCCCGAAAAAGGTCATCGACCAGTACGGCGCGGAAATTCTCCGGCTCTGGGTGGCCTCTTCCGATTACCGGGACGATATCCGCATTTCCGACAACATCCTGTCCCAGCTCAGCGACGCCTACCGCCGCATAAGGAACACCTGCCGGTATATGCTGGGGAACCTCAGCGATTTCAGTCCGGCCACGGACAGGGTCTCTTACACCGACCTGTCGGATATTGACAAGTTCACGCTGCACAAGCTGGGACTCCTGGTGGAAAAGGCGGTGAAAGCTTACGACAATTACGAATTCCACACCATCTATCACGCTTTGTACAACTTCTGTTCCATCGACCTGAGTTCATTCTATCTGGACATCGCCAAGGATCCCCTTTATGTCCTTCCGCCCAAGTCTCTGAAACGGCGGGGTATCCAGACGGTGATGTACATCCTGACCGACGCCATCGCCCGGGTCATGGCCCCCATGCTGCCCTTCACCGCCGACGAGGTCTGGCAGCACATGCCCGCATATCCCGGCAAAGAGGCGAGCATCCATATGGCGGCTCAGGTGGTTCCTGTACCCGAATGGAAAAATGAAACCCTGGCCGAGGTCTGGGACGCCATTCTGGCCGTCCGGGGCGAGGTGACCAAGGCTCTGGAACTGGCCCGTGTGAAGAAACTCATCGGCCATCCCCTGGATGCCTCGGTGGCCATTTGCGCCACAGGCAGGAACCTTGAAATCCTCACGGCTTACAAAGACATCCTCAAGGATATTTTTATTGTGTCTTCGGCTGCCCTTGTTTCATCAAAGGACGATGACGCCTATGTGAGCCCGGTGATCGAAGACCTTTCAATCGTCATCGGCAAGGCTCCGGGTGAAAAATGCCAGAGATGCTGGACTTACGACGTGACCACAGGGGCGAATTCCGTGTTTGAAAACGCCTGTGAGCGCTGCTGCAAGGCTCTTGAAGAAATAAAAAAGAAAGATTGCTAAAACGCCGAATCACATTTCGGCCGTCGAAAATGTTTTGGCCCCGGCAGGGCCAATGTTGTTGGTTTAAGCATGTTTGTTTCTGATGGGCACGCTGACGCTTTGCCCATCCTACAGGAATCCGGCATGTTAACCGTAGGATGGGCAAAGGCGAAGCCGTGCCCATCTCTTAAGCCAACAGCATTGCCCGGAAGGGTCCCCGGAGGCATTGAGATTGTTTGAATAAATACAACCCATAAAAAGCCCATCGGGTTTTTCAAAACATACAGGAGTTCAATGACAAAGGCCAAAATCCTCCGCCTGCTGATCATTTCAGGCATCACCGTCATACTCGACCAGCTCACCAAGATCCTGGTGGTGGCCAGTCTGGAATTCGGAA
Source organism: Desulforapulum autotrophicum (assembly GCA_020723285.1). Taxonomy (GTDB): domain Bacteria; phylum Desulfobacterota; class Desulfobacteria; order Desulfobacterales; family Desulfolunaceae; genus DYJE01. The sequence continues at coordinate 112,604 of DYJE01000007.1, forward strand.
GGGACATTCCCGTGATTCCGGGCTTTTTCAACCTGACCCACGTGCTGAACCCCGGCGGAGCCTTCGGGCTGTTCGCCCAGCACAGCGGCTTTGTCCGGGTGCTGTTCTTTCTTGTGTTTTCCCTGGTGGCGGTGGGGTTCATCCTTTACATCTACGCCGGGATTCCAGAAACCCATAAGGTGCTGGGCGGAGGACTTTGCCTGATATTCGGCGGTGCCGTCGGGAACCTCATCGACCGGGTCCGCATGGGCAAGGTGGTTGACTTTCTGGATGTTTACGTGGGAAACTGGCACTGGCCCGCGTTCAATGTGGCGGACAGCGCCATCTGCATTGGTGTGGGTGTGTTTGTGTACCACATTCTGTTCAATAAAATGCCCGAACAGGGGAAGATTTTTTAATATCCCCAATGGATTGATCGGGCGGTTTGCTGTTTGACCCGAGACACGAAGCATGAGGAAAATCTATGTATCCCGTATTGCTGGAAATCAAGCATTTTGTCATTCACACCTACGGTTTTTTTATTGCCCTTGGATTTCTCGCGGCCATCTTCATATCAAAACGGGAGGCCCGGATTGCCGGTGAAGATCCCGAAAAGGTGGCGGACCTGATTTTCTGGATTCTCGTGGCCGCCATCGTGGGTTCACGGGTTTTTTACGTCATCGTGTACTGGCGGGATTTTTACCCCAACAAACTTCTGGATGCTTTCAAACTCTGGGAAGGCGGACTCGTCTTTTACGGCGGTTTCATCGGCGCGGTGGGGGTCGCTTACGCCTATGTCCGCAAGTTTAAACTGAATTTCTGGAAAACGGCGGACATTCTGGCTCCGGCCATTCCCTTCGGCCATTTTCTGGGTCGTCTGGGGTGTTTTTCCGCCGGATGCTGCCACGGGAAAGCCTGCACGCTGCCCTGGGCTGTCACATTCACCAATCAGGACTCTCTGGCCCCCCTCAATATTCCCCTCCATCCGACACAGCTTTACGAATCGTTTACCAATCTGCTGATTTTTATTTTTATCCTGAATTACAAACGGTTCAAGAAATTCGATGGCCAGGTGTTTCTCACCTATGTGGTGATTTACGCGGTGGCACGGGCGATTCTTGAAACATTCCGGGGAGACTATCGCGGAGCAGACATTTTCGGGCTGCTGTCCGTATCCCAGAGCGTGGCCCTGGTTCTTGGCGTGTCGGCCGTCGTTCTGATGGTCAAGCTCATATCCCGGAAAAAGGATTGAGGGTTCGGAATGAAATGACGGGTGGAGAAACCATAACCCCGTCACCCATGGAACCGGGCGGGGAAAATGGCTGAAATCCACTACAGAGAACTGGAAAAACATCTGGCCCAGGCAAAAAACGGGTTGGCCCAGGTCTGCCTGATCTATGGCGAGGAATACCTGTACAAGACGGCGTTCAGCACGGTTCTCGACACCCTGGTTCCCAAAGCCCAGAGAAGTTTCGGTTACGAGGCGGCGGACGAAGACCAGGAAAGCATGCCGGACATCATCGAACGGCTGAACACCTTTTCCATGATGTCCGGTGCCAAAGTGGTGGGGCTTCTCGATTCCCGGATTTTTTACGGCAGACAGGACCAGGACGCGGCGTTCAAAAAGATCCGGACGGCCTGGGATAAAGGCGACAAAAAAAAAGCCGCGGTCATGATGGGGTCCCTGTTGTCCCAGGCGCAGCTGGAGCCTGCTGACGCATTGTCCGAAAAGGGCCGGGAAGACCTGAAATACGACGAGTCTTTCGACGATAACGGGGCTTTTCTCTCGGACGTGATCGCCTTCATCAACGAAAGCGGCATCAGCCTCAAGAAAACCGAAGATCCGCTGAAACTCCTCAAAGAGGCCATCGACAAAGGGTTTCCCGACAACCACCATCTGATCATCACCACGGATATCGTGGACAAGCGGAAAAGCCTGTACACCGCCATCAAGGACAACGGCCTTGTGGTGGACTGTTCCGTACCCAAAGGGGACCGGAAGGCGGACAAGGACAGCCAGGAACAGGTGCTGAAGGACGCCATGGCGGCGGTGCTCAGGAAAACGGGAAAAACCGTGGAGCCCTCGGCTTATGCCACCCTGGTTGAAATGACCGGATTCGACATCCGGACGTTTACGGGAAACCTGGAAAAACTTGCGGCCTTTGTGGGCGAACGCCGGAACATCACCGCCGCAGACGCCCGCCAGCTCCTCCAGCGCAGCAAGCAGGACCCGATTTACGAGCTGTCCGGGGCCATTGCCGAGCGGGATCTTTCCAAAGCCCTGTTTTTCACGTCGAACCTGCTTGCAAACGGGGCTTTTCCTCTCCAGATCACCGCCACCATCGCGAATCAGCTCCGGCGTCTTCTGGTGGCCAAGGATTTCGTGCTGTCCCTGCCCCAGGGGAAGTGGAGAAACGGCATGGATTTCAACAGCTTCAAAAATTCCATCATGCCGAATATCAAAGAATACGACCTGAAAAATCAGAAGGCCGTGGAGGCCCGTGAAGCCCGTCTGGCAAAGGCTATGGATCAGACGGATGACACGCGGAAGGATACGAAGAAAGAAAAGAAAGTCAAAGCCGAAACAGACCTGATCCTGGCCAAAAATCCCAACAATCCTTATCCTGTGTATCTTCTTGTCGTGAATTCGGGAAGATACACACTGCCCGATCTGTACAACGCCGTGGAAATGACCTGCAAAGCCGATATCCGGCTGAAAAGCACCGGCGAACCACCCAAACTCGTTCTTGAAGATCTGATTCTTCACATCTGCCGAACCCCGGCCTAAATCAAGGAGTATGAAAACCATGAAAAACACGGAACTGAGTCCTCCGAAAACGAAAATCGTCTGCACCATCGGCCCGTCCTGCGACAGCGCCGACAAGATCAGAACCCTCATCGAAAAAGGAATGAACGTGGCCCGGCTGAATTTTTCCCACGGAAGCCACGAGGAGCACCTCGAAAAAATCAGGACCATCCGTCAGGTGGCGGAAGACATGGGACGCTCCATCGCCATTCTCCAGGATCTGTGCGGTCCGAAAATCAGGGTGGGCAAGGTTCTGGACCCCGGTATTCAGCTCAAGGCGGGAGAACGGCTGATCCTGACCAGCGACGACATGATGGGTGAAGGGAACCGGGTTTCGGTGTCCTACAAACCCCTTCCTTCGGAAGTGAAGGTGGGCGACATCATCCTTCTGGCCGACGGTATGATGGAACTGGTGGTTACGGCGACCAGCGCCACCGACATCGAATGCGACGTGATCATCGGCGGGACTCTCACATCGAACAAGGGCATCAACCTGCCCAGCGGAACCATCAAGGCCCCGTCCCTCACGGAAAAAGACCGGGCAGACCTGGCTTTCGGCATCGGACAGGATGTGGATTACATCGCTCTGTCTTTTGTGCGTTCGGAAGAGGACGTGAAGGAACTGAAAACCATTATCCGCAAGTCCGGGAAAGCCATTCCCGTGGTGGCGAAAATCGAGAAGCACGAGGCCATCAAAAACATCGACGCCATTCTCGCCGCCACCGATGCGGTGATGGTGGCCCGAGGGGATCTTGGGGTTGAGATTCCCCTTGAAAAAGTGCCCGAACTCCAGAAAATGATCGTGCGGAAATCCAATGAAAAAGGAAAGCCGGTGATCGTGGCCACCCAGATGTTGAGGTCCATGGTGGATTCGCCACGGCCCACCCGCGCCGAAGCCAACGACGTGGCCAATGCGGTTCTGGACGGAGCCGACGCCGTGATGCTGTCCGAGGAAACCGCCAGCGGCCGCTACCCGTTTGCGGCGGTGGAATACATGGTCAAAATCATTCAGAACGCCGAAGTGGAATACCCGCACCCCCGGCACCTGAAACTCAGGAATACCGACAGCTCGGTGTCTCAGTCCGTGGCCTACGCCTCCTGCGTGCTGGCGGAACACCTTAACGCTTCGGCCATCGTGGCCTCCACCAAATCCGGGTTCACGGCCAAACAGATTTCACGGTTCAGGCCCAGCTCCCTTATTGTGGCTTTGTCGCCGGACAAAGGGGCGTTACGTGAACTCGCCCTTTACTGGGGCTGCTACCCCGGCCTTGTGGACGTCCCGAAAAACACCGACGACATGATCGAAAAAGTGGCCGATTCCGCCGTTGAAACCGGCTGGGTGAAAAAAGGCGATCTTATCGTCATCACCGCCGGTCATCCGGTGTGGGTGGAAGGAACGACGAACATGATGAAGGTGAAGCGGCTTCAGTGAACAAGATCTTGACCCATGACCTGTTTAAGGACTATATTCAGTCATCGTTTGCACATATATTATGGAGATGTTGACATGAAACTGTCGAGCCAGGTCAAACCGATCAGCTACCTGAAAGCCCATGCGGCTGAAATCATCAGCCGCTTATCCGACCATGAGGAGGTGCTTGTCATCACCCGGAACGGAGAAGCCAAAGCGGTGATTCAGGGGATTGAGCATTTTGAAAAAACCCAGGAGACCCTTGTGTTGCTCAAAATGCTTGCCCTTGGAAACAGCCAGATTGAATCGGGCAAGGTGCAACCAGTCGGCGACGTCATCCGTAAACTTCGGGACAGCAAGGTCTCTCCTTCATGACGTGGTCTGTTTTCTTGACAGACGATGCCGCCCGTGACCTTTCGGATATTTACGCGAATATTGCCCGCCATGATTCACCGGGAAAAGCGGACCATGTTCTTCAGAACATTGAAAAAATTTTGGACAGCCTTTCTGAATCCCCTGAACGGGGAGCCTTTCCAAAAGAACTTCTGGGTCTTGGCATCAGGGATTTTCGAGAGCTGTTTTTCAAGCCATACCGGATGATTTACCGGATTATCGAAAAGCATGTTTACGTCCTTGTCATCGCCGACGGCAGGCGGGACATGGCCACCCTTCTCGAAAGACGGCTTCTTCAGGGGTGAGGGAGGTAGATGGGGTCCACAGTCGATGTTATCAGCGGGTGGACAAACCATGAATGTGGGTAAAACGGCAATGTTATCGTAGGTCGGGTTCTGCAAACCCGACAAATAGGCCCGATCCATAAAATAATCGGACAGCCGTTTCAGAGCGATGTTCACATTGTGGTGAGGGCCTAATGTCAGATGGAGATGGAGTACGCCGAGTGAAAAGGATGGAGCCCGTTGTCGGCTTTCGTGCCTCAATCGCGACCCGCGAGAGTTTGTTTTTAGTTTACAGATCGTCTTTTCAAACAGAATAAAGGACCATGTTCATGGAAGTCACGGAAATCGACATTGCCGACATCCGCATCGAGCGGCCATTTTCCATTTTTTTCCCCATCAACGACGACACCCTGAGCGCCATCAGGATCGACATGAAGACCAACGGGTTCGACGCCGGGTTTCCCCTCATTGTCTGGAAGGAACAGAAAATTCTGGTGGACGGCCACACGCGGTATATTTCGGCCAGGGACATGGGGGTCACGCGGGTGCCGGTGCTGTTTAAGGAATTTGAAAACGAGGACGACGCCGTGCTTTACGCCTTCCACATCCAGCGGAACCGGCGGAACCTGACCGACGACAACATCCTGCGCTGCCTTGAGGTTCTGGACAAGATCAGCGCCAAAAAACCTGCGGATTCTCCGAAGCCCCGAGCGGAAAAGAAAGAGTCCGTGGAGCGCATGGCCAGGGAACTGGGCACCAGCAAAAGCAAAATCGAAAAAGCCCGGAAGATCATCGAGGAAGGTTCCGAGGAAATCCGGGAGGCGGTGGAAAGCGGCAGGAAAACCATCAACAAGGCGTACAACGACATCAAAACCCAGCAAAGGGACAGCGGGGAATTGAAGGGGGCCACCACAACCGGTCTTGCCTCGGACGCCCGTTACAACAAGACCCTCAAAGCCCTTCACAGCGAGATCCTTTTTTTAAGGGACGAGGGCTGGACCCAGATTCCAAGGGACCGGGTCCTTTCGGACCTGGAAGACCTCATCGCCCGGATTGACGGATAACGAAGGCGGAACCGCCATGGAAAACCCCGACGATTCCACCAGGCATCTGCCCATTTTCGAGCATATCCCCGCCGTGCGCAAAGCCCTTGAAGAAAAGGGGCGCGCCGTGGTGGCGGCGGCCCCCGGTGCGGGGAAAACAACCGGAATTCCCCTTGCCCTTCTCGATGAACCTTTCCTTAAAGACAAGAAAATCCTGATGCTGGAGCCCCGGCGTCTGGCCACACGGATGGCGGCGGCGCGTATGGCCGAGCTTCTGGGCGAACCCTTGGGGAAAACTGTGGGATATCAGATCCGGAACGAGCGGGTCGCCGGACCCGGCTGCCGGATCATGGTGATGACTGAAGGGATCCTCACCCGGAAAATCCAGAACGATCCCGAACTCGACGGTGTGGGGCTGGTGATTTTCGACGAGTTTCACGAACGGAACATCCAGACCGATCTGGGGCTGGCGCTGTGTCTGGATATTGCCGGATCCCTCAGGCCCGATCTTAAAATCCTGGTGATGTCCGCCACCGTGGACACGGACAGCGTGGCCGGTCTTCTGGGTCAGGCCCCGGTGATATGCTCTGAAGGGGTCTGTTATCCCGTTGAAACCATTTACAGAAAATGGAAGGCCCCGGAACGGTCTTCCGCCGTGAACGTCAAGGACTGTGCGGCCCAGGTGGTAAAGGCCCTTGAACATCACGACGGCGACATTCTCGTGTTCCTTCCCGGAGCCGGAGAGATCCGGGCGCTTAACGACCTTCTGTCAGGCATGGTCAACGGGGCTTTTGTCCGTGTGCATCCCCTTTACGGCAATCTGGATAAAAAAGAACAGGACGCGGCGGTCCGGCCTTCGGAAACGGGATTCCGCAAAGTCGTTCTGGCCACGTCCATTGCCGAAACCTCCCTCACCATAGAGGGGGTCACGGTGGTGATCGATTCGGGTTTCATGCGTGTTCCACGGTATTATTCCGGCTCTTCCATGGGGCGCCTCGAAACATGGCCTGTTTCACGGGCGTCGGCAGACCAGAGACGGGGACGGGCGGGACGGCTGGCACCGGGCGTCTGTTACCGGATGTGGGCCGAGGAGGACAACGCCCTTCATCCCGAGTTCAACACCCCGGAAATCCTTCAGGCTGATTTGACGGGACTGGTTCTTGAACTGGCGCTCTGGGGCGTTCGCGAACCCGACACTCTTTCATGGCTCGACAGCCCACCCTATGGGCCGTATGTCCAGGCGCAGGACCATTTAAAAAAAATCGGGGCGGTGGACGGTGGAGGCCGGATCACCGCCCACGGAAAGTCGCTTTCTGCGCTGGGACTTCATCCCCGGTGGGGGCATATGCTGGTGTCAGCGAAGAAAATGGGCATGGGTTCTCTCGCCTGCCATCTTGCGTCGTTGATCGGGGAAAGAGATTTCATACTTTCAAGTGACCGTGAGCGTCCTTCGGATGTCCGTTTGCGACTCGCTGTGCTGCGGGGTGCGAAAAACGGGGAAATCACCGGAGATGAAGAGACAAGAGGCCTTGCCGTCAACCGGGGAACGGTCACGCAGGTTCTTCGGAATGCCGAAAAACTTGAAAGGGATTTGGGCATCACGCCGTCGACCATAGAGCCGGAAAACGCCGGAAGACTTCTGGCCTGGGCTTATCCCGAGCGCATCGCCATGGCGGTGAAAGGGGCTCACGGCGTGTTCAAGATGGCGTCCGGTTCGGCGGTTTATGTTTCGGAATCTGATCCGCTTTCCTTGGAATCCATGATCATCTGCGTCGATCTCGACGGACGGCGGACACGGGCGAAAGTTTTTCTGGCAGCCCCATATTCCATGGAACTTATAGAAGACGATTTCAGCCACGCCATCACGCGAAGTCAGGTTCTGGAGTGGGACAGCGGCTCCCGTTCCGTGTTGTCGGTGATCCGGCAGTCTTACGAAAATCTGGTGCTCCGGTCCGAGATTTCGGATCACGCCGACCCCCAGGCGGTCAGGGTGCTGATGATGGACAGGATTCGAAAGGAAGGACTTGACGTTCTTCCCTGGACGCCGTCTCTTCTGGATTTGAGAGCAAGGGCCTTGTTTGTCCGGCATGCCTCTGCTTCGGAGGACTTTCCCGATCTCGGCGAGCAGGCCCTTGAGTCAAGTCTGGAACGCTGGCTGGAACCCTTCCTCGACGGCGTCCGGTCGTTCAATCAGCTGAAGAAAATCGATCTCACCTCGGCCGTCATGAACCTTCTGTCGTGGGACGCCCGGAAAAAACTGGACGAACTGGCCCCCACCCATCTTACGGTCCCCAGCGGTTCCCGCATTCCCCTGGATTACCGGGTGGTGGACAATAAACTTCACACCTCGCCGGTTCTGAATGTGCGGCTTCAGGAAATGTTCGGATGCCTCGAAACGCCGAGGGTCGCAGGCGGACGTGTGCCGGTGACGGTCCAGCTTCTGTCTCCGGCGGGACGGGTGATGCAGGTGACGAAGGATCTTGCGAGTTTCTGGAAAAACACCTATGAACAGGTTAAAAAGGATCTCAAAGGGAGGTATCCGAAACATTACTGGCCCGATGATCCTTACAGCGCCACAGCCACCAGCAGGACAAAGAAACATATGGACAAAAAACCATGACAACGCCTTTCACGTTTACCGTCATGACAGTGAATCTCCGGTTCGGCCTGGCCGAGGACGGGGCCAACGCCTGGGACAGGAGGAAAACAGCCTATCCCTCTCTTTTTGCGGACCATGCTCCGGATTTGGTCGGGGTTCAGGAAGCCAATGATTTTCAGACAGAGTATCTGGCCGGCATTTTAGGCGGCTACGGGCATATCGGAGACCGGGTGGAATCGGAAGATCCGCCGCCTCCGGGCTGGCAGGACAACATTATTTTTTTCAGGAAATCCTGGATGTTGAGGACGTTCAAACATTTTTACCTGAGCGACACCCCCGAGGTCCCGAGCCAGTTTCCTGAAAGCCGCTGGCCCCGGCAGTGCACCATCGGGCATTTCGAAAACAGCGGCCGGTCACTGATCCACGTCAACACCCATTTTGATTTTGCGGAGTCGGTTCAGGAACGGAGCGCGGGTGTGTTAATCGATCTTCTTGCCGGCTTTCCTTCAGGGCTTCCCACCCTCATCACCGGAGATTTCAACACGAGCCCCGGCACCCGGACGTATGAGACGTTCATGGAAGAAGGGTTCATCGACCCTTTCGCGAACCGCCACACATCCACCTTCCACGGGTTTACGGGCAAAGACCTGGGAGGCCACATCGACTGGATTCTCTACCGGGGTGGCATGAAAAACACGGGCTGCCGGATCGTTCACGCCTCGTACAACGGCATTTATCCTTCCGATCATTACCCCGTGACCGCAGTGTTCGAGATGGAATGAACACGTCTATGAATCAGGCGGGACTGCACCGGGGCGGTTCGGCCTTGTTTTTTTCTCTTCGATATGGAAATGATCGTTCAACCTCATGGTTCTAAGAAGTTTGTACACGTCATGGGGTGTGTTGACGATCTTCAGCTTGCCCCCCACCTTCCCAACCGAATTGTATGCGGCAATGATCACGCTGATTCCCGAGGAATCCACCATTTCCACATCCTCAAAATCAATGACAAGTTCAGTCATTTCGTTATGGACCAGGGCGATCAGTTCCGTTTTGAATTCGCCGCATGTGCTGGCGACGATATCCTTTTCCGGTTTGATGGTGACGCTGTTTTTTTCAAAAAAAACAAGACTCATGGCCCGACTCTTTTCCGTGTCCGGAAGGCCTCTCACGAGGCCTTCCAGGCGCGATCAGGGGTTAAATGACATTTCCGATCATCTGGCCGATCAGCATGGATTCCATGGGCGACCCTGCATAAGTCATGAATTTTCCATGGCAGTCGCAGCAGATGTGTTCCGTGAACTGATCAAACCGGAGTTCATGGCTGATTTCATCATGACCACACAGGCCACAGACGTGATGGCATTCTTTCAAGGATTTTTCGGCGACCTTCACAAAAATTTTGTCGTGGTGGATCGTCGTTGCCATGATCTGGTGTTCCAGTTCGTCATTGTCCCAGGGTTTCATCATGACCCGGTCGATGTGGTGATCGTCCGTCATGTCTCGTGGTGTATAGCCTGTCAGCATGATCCGCAGGCTGCGCTGGGAAATGGTTTTCGCCCTGGAAAGAAAATCGGATCCATGGATGAGCGGCATGCGCTGGTCCGATATGATGATGTGGGGTTTGATTTTTTTTAATGAATTGAGGGCGTTCACAGGGGAATGAAACGGAACGAAATGATAGCGGCTGTTTCTGAACAGACGACCCAGGGAACTCAGAACATGTTCTTCGTCATCCACGGCCATAATAATGGTCTGCATTTAACCTCCTTGCTAAAGGGTTTATGGATACGAAGGCATCGCATCAACACGCATTACAACAAAGGAAAACGCACGTCCGGCCAAAGATGACTGCCTCATAAATACATATCGGCACAGTTTCGGTGAAATGAAGGGAAATATAATCAGAAAACATTGATTTTCCCGATTCCAGATCGATGACCCGGAACGGGAGAATCAACACCACCAGGAAAATCGGAGTTATATTTTAAAGGTTTTGACCACCATTCTCAGAGTTCCGGCGATTTCGGAAAAATCCACCGAGCTGTTTGAAACATCCTTGCTTCTTTCAGCCATGTCCTGGGTTTCCTGTGCCATTTCATCCATGAGATTCGTGATTCCCGACGACAAGTCGCTGGCTTCGGCGGATTTCAGCGATGTTTCATGGATGCCTTTGGCCACCTCCGCCACGTTGGATGCGATTTCACGCGTGGTTGCGGACTGCTCCTCAACCGCTGCGGCTATGCCGGTCACGATGGCGTTGACATTTTCGATGACTTTTGAAATTTCACGGATTTCACCGGAGGCCTGGGACGTGGCGTTCTGAATACCCGTGATCTTCTGGGTGATTTCCCCGGTGGCTTCCGCTGTCTGCCTCGCGAGCTCCTTGATTTCGTTGGCCACCACCGCAAACCCTTTGCCGGCTTCTCCGGCCCTGGCAGCTTCGATGGTGGCGTTCAAGGCCAGAAGATTGGTCTGTTCGGAAATCTCGGCAATGACATCGGTGACTTTGCCGATGTCCAGAGCCGAAGCCTCAAGAATCGACACAATGCCGGTGACTTTTTCGGCCTTGGTTTCCGCCTCGTCGGATATGGTTCTGGCTTTGCCCGCATTGTTTGCGATTTCCAGAATCGTGGCGTTCATTTCTTCGGCCGCTGCGGAGATCATGGCGGTATTCGCGGCAGACTGCTCCATGGCGGCGGCCACGGCCTGAAGATTGACGTTCATGCTTCCGGCGCTTTCCGTGGTTTTCTCAGCCGTTTCACTCATCACACCCGATTTTGAGGTCATGGTTTCGGAGATGGCGGCCAGATTTCCGGCGGATCTGGCAAGACCGTCCGATTTATCCGCCATGTCGGAAATGAGGGCATGCAGCTTTTCGACAAAAACATTGAACAGGTTCCCGAGGTCCCCCACTTCATCATTGGAAAGATTCCGGATTCGTTGGGTCAGATCAGCCTCACCGGTGGCGATGTCCTTCATCCGCTCGTTGAGTTTCCGGATGGGACGCATGACGATCCGTTCGGTCTGGGTCCGGATGATAATCCATAATGCCATGAGAATGATAAAGCTGTAGAGACTCATGGTGTTTCTGATTGTTGAAGCGGTTTCAAAGACCTCGGCCGTTGGCGCGCTGATGACCGAGATCCAGCCTTTTTCTTTGTCTTCCTTGAAAACGTAAATTTTTTCAACGCCTTTGAACGTGTGGAACAGGTGGCCGTTTCTTTTGTCCATGATGGCTTTGATGGTGGGGAAGGTTTTTGCGTTGACTTTGAACAACTGGCTTTTGTCCGGATAGGCGATGTTTTCACCGTGTTTGTTCAGAGCGAAGGCATATCCGCTTTTTCCAACAGTCACAGGGTCCGTTATTTTTTCGGAAACAGCTTTGAGCCGGACGGAGCACCCGATGACCCCCACGATGCCGTTATCCTGTCTTACCGGACTGGCCACCACGAAGATGGCTTCTCCTGTGGCTTTGCTGATGATTTCATCGGACAGGACCTGTTTGCCGGAAGCCATCAGCTCTTTAAAATACGGTCGGTCCGCGATGCTGACTTTTCCGATTGAGTTTTCAGTGGTGGCTGAAACAAGGAGGCCCGAGGTGTCGGTGATGAAAATGTTGTCATAACCTGGGAACTGCTCCTGCAGAATTTTGAGCCGCCTCGTGGCTTCTTCGGCTTTGCCTTCACCGCCCACTATGGCTTCCCGGACGAAGTTGTTCTGACTCCAGGCCAGGTTAAGACGTTTGTTGACAGCCACGAATTCCGATATGGCTGTGGACGTCGATGTGGTGACCGCTTCAAGCTGGGATATGGAAAGGGTTATTATGTGGTCCTTGATTTTGTAGTAGGACGTAATCACGACGATCAACATTCCCGCAAGAACAGTCAGCAGCAGGGGAAGCAGCAGTTTTCGTTTGAGGCCGATTCTGAACGAGTTTTTTTCTTTCATTTTTTTCTCCCAAATGAGTTCAATTTCTGGATAACCGTGTCTTAGGGTGTTCTGGGCTGAACCCTGCATCAGGGTTTCGGTCACGCAGGCGATGGATTACGAAGATCATCATGCGGCAGTGCATCCGGTGGGCCCTGGGATGTTTCATGCATCCATCGGATAAAGCTCACCAAACTTGAACGAAAAATGAGGACCGGGCCGGATTCATACATTTCTAACATTTCTGTCACGGCCTTCTAACAGTGAGCCTGTAGATTTCCGGTTAAAGATAATGACCTCAGCGATTAAGAAGGATGACCCTTCAAGGAGATGCACGATATGATCAAAATGGACCTTCACGTTCATTCCAGTTTTTCGAAACGCCCGTCCCAGTGGATTCTACAGAAAATCAACTGCCCGGAAAGCTTTACCCGGCCCATGCAGGTGTACCGCATCGCCATGGGCAAGGGCATGACTCATGTGACGCTCACGGATCACAACACCATCCACGGTGCCCTGTCCATCGCCCATCTGCCCGGAACGTTCATCAGTGAGGAGATCACCACGTATTTTCCGGAAGACGGGTGCAAGGTCCATGTCCTGGCCTACCGCATCAGCGAATCCCAGCATGAGGACATCCAGAAAGTAAGGCCGAACATCTACGAACTGGCAGCGTATCTCAATCTTGAAAACATCTTTCACGCCGTGGCCCATCCCCTTTATGCTGTGAACGACCGGCTCACCTTGAACCATGTGGAAAAGATGATGCTGATCTTCAGGAATTTCGAGATCAACGGATCACGGAACGCCCTTCAGAACGGTATCCTTGAAAAATCCCTGACGGCAGTGACCGAGGCGGACATCCTGAAACTGGCTGAAAAGCACCGCATCGATCCCTTGTTCCCGGACATCTGGAATAAAAACCTGATCGGGGGCTCGGACGACCACAGCGGCCTCAACGTGGCCCGGACCTACACCCGGATTCCGGGAACCGGCAACCTGAATGAAGCTTTCCGTCACATGGAAACACGGCGGTCCGACGTGGTGGGAAAATCCGCGACACCTTTGACCATGGCCCACAACCTCTACGGCATCGCCTATCAGTTTTACTGCGACCGGTTCAACGTCTCCCGCCATGTGCAGAGCGACCCGCTCCTTCGGTTTCTCGACCGGTCCCTGAAGGCTGAGCCGGATGATGAACTTTCAGTGATGTCGAGGATTTATTCGTTTTTAAGCCACAGAAAACGCAAACGGCGGACAGACGATGAAACCGGTTCCATCACCGGCCTGATCCGCCGGGAATCCCAGCGCCTGATGGAAGAACGGCCGGATATCATCGGTTCAGGGGAAGAAGGGCTGAACACCGAAGCCCGTGGCCGGCGATGGTTCGAGTTTGTGAATCACATCTCCAACAAGGTTCTGTCTTCCACGGCGGACAGGCTGCTTAACGCTTTTGCCGGAGCCAACCTTCCGGACATCTTTCATACCCTGGGATCGGTGGGAAGTCTTTACACACTCATGGCCCCATATTTCGTGGCTTTTTCTCAGTTCAACAAGGACAGGGGCGTGGCCGCTGAACTTGCCTTGGCCTGCGGCGTTAGGGATGTTTCGGAGAATTCGGGTGGAAAAACGGTCCGCATGGCCCATTTCACCGACACATACTACGACGTGAACGGCGTGGCTCTGACCCTTCAGCGCCAGGTGGCGGTGGCCCTGAAAAACAACAAGCAGCTCACCCTTATCACCTGTGATGAAAAAGACAGGGCCGACGTGAACGGTGTGGCCCATTTTAAACCCGTGGGGGTTTTCGACATGCCCGCCTACAATGGCCTGCGGCTGTTCTACCCGCCATTTCTTGACATGCTGAATTACTGCCACGGCATGGATTTCACCCACATCCACACCGCCACCCCAGGTCCCATCGGCCTTGCGGCCCTGGCCATATCACGGATTCTGAAACGTCCCATCATCGGCACGTATCACACGGCCTTCCCCCAGTACGCACAGTACCTGACCGGCGACGCCATGATCGAGGACCTGACCTGGAAGTACACCCTCTGGTATTACAACCAGCTGGACTGGATCTACGTGTCCTCGAAAAATTCCAAACTGGAGCTGACGGAAAAGGGGATCAAACCGTCGAAGATCAGGGTTATCGAACGGGGCATCGACATCACTTCGTTTCATCCCTCCAAACGGAATGGCCTTATGGCTGAACGGTACGGGATCGGCGAGGGTGTGACCGCCCTTTATGTGGGGCGCGTGTCCCGTGAAAAAAACCTCGCCGTCCTTGTCGCGGCGTTCAAGAACGTGTGCCGGAGCCTTTCCAACATCCGGCTCCTGGTGGTGGGGGACGGGCCATACCGGGAAGACATGAGTCGTGAGCTTGCGGATTATCCTTGCTTTTTCACAGGCTATCTTTCCGGAGAGGACCTTCATGCCGCGTATGCTGCGGCGGATTTTTTCGTGTTCCCCAGCACCACCGACACCTTCGGGAATGTGGTGATGGAAGCCCAGGCGTCCGGACTTCCCGTGATCGTCACCGACCAGGGCGGACCGGTGGAAAACATGATCCCAGGAACGACCGGTCTTGCCGTCAAAGGCGATGACCGTCTGGCTCTGGTGGCGGCCATGACCACTCTTTACACCGACGAAACCCGTCGCATCGAGATGGGAAAAGCCGCCCGCGAGTACATGGAAACCCGGTCGTTTGAAAGCGCCTACATCGCCACATGGAAGCTACTGGAATTTCCGGAGCCTGAACCGAGAGAAGAGGCGGTTCTTTTCAAAGCTGGATGATATGAATGGACAGACAACCAGGACAAAAAACAATGCTGATGCATCTTGTATCCAGTCTGGCCCGGCAGCGCGTGCCGGGCCAGCTGGTGATTCAACTGACCGACCGCTGCAATGCCCGCTGTCCCCAGTGCGGCATGCGGGTGACCGAGGATTTTCCACGAACGAGGCTTGAAACGGACCGGGTGCTGGCGATTATCGACGCTGCGGTCCGGAAAAAAATCCGGTCATTATCCTTTACCGGCGGAGAACCTCTGATTTATCTGAAAGACCTGGTTCCCCTGATCCGTTATGCCGTGGACGCGGGAATTCCCTATGTCCGGACCGGCACCAACGGTTTTCTGTTCATGGGGTCAAATTCACCCGGTTTTGAAGCGAGGATGGAACATCTGGCCGAAACCCTGGCCGGCAGCGGGGTGCGTAATTTCTGGATCAGCATCGATTCCGCCGATCCTGCAGTTCATGAAACCATGCGCGGGCTTCCGGGGGTGATCGCGGGCATCCGCAAAGCCCTGCCCATATTTCACCGGAACGGTCTTTACCCGTCGGCCAACCTGGGTATCAACAGGAACATCACCCGGCAAACCATGGCCCTTGCCCCCGGCTGCGACGGCGAAACCTTTTACCGGACCTACCGGGACGGGTTCAGGGATTTTTATTCGGCGGTCATCGATATGGGATTCACCATTGTCAACAGCTGTTATCCCATGAGTGTTTCACCGGACGATGAGTTGGCCGCCGTGTACAGCGCCAGCTCCACGGACAGGGTGGTCCGTTTTTCAAACGCTGAAAAAGCGTTGCTGTACCGGGCGCTGTTCGACACCATCCCTGAGTTCAGGAACCGGATCCGGATTTTTTCCCCCCGCACGTCGCTGTATGCCCTGATCATGGAAACGGAGCAGGCGGACGGTGGAAACACTGTGAATGGCTACAGCTGCCGGGGCGGACTTGATTTTTTTTTTATCGACGCGAAAAGCGGCCACACCTATCCGTGCGGGTTCAGGGGTCAGGACGATTACGGTCCCTTTGACGCCTCCGGTTTTCCTGGGGCTTCCCATGAACGGCCGTGCAGAGAGTGCCACTGGGAATGCTTCAGGGATCCTTCCGAACTGGCCGGACCGCTGCTCGATCTGGCCCGGCGTCCGCACCGGTTTTTTTCACGGTTTCTGACGGACAGGTCCTATGCCCGGCTGTGGTTTGAAGATCTGATGTACTACAGAACCTGCGGCTGGTTCGATGGGCGAAAGTCTAATGTCTGCCATGATTAGACACGCTTCATCGGACCAGGGTATCTGGCCACCTGTATATCTGCAGTAAGCAGCAATAGGCCATCAACAGTGGCTTGGGCCACAAGTAAACGATCAAAGGGATCTTTATGGATTGTAGGCAAGGAACCGACAGCAACCACATGCTGACTGAGGATAGGCAATTCATGGTAGCCGTTGTCCAGCAAGCTGCGTCGCAGTACTCGGGGATCGACCTTGAAATCTTCGCGTGCAAGGCCACTTTTAATCACAATTTCCCAGAGACTGGCAACGCTGAAGAATAATTCGTTTTCAGGGTCGCTCATCAGCGTCTGAGCATCAGCCGGTAAATGTTCAATGCCTTGTGCCGCCCATAGCAGCAGGTGAGTATCAAGCAACAGCTTCATGAGCCCTCTTCGAACATCTTTACGATCTCCACTTCAGCCATCCGATCAAAGTCATCCGGCACAGTGATTTGTCCAGCCATAAAGCCGAACCGTCTGGTCTGGGAAGGCTCCGGTGCATTGAGCGGAATAACTTTGACCATGGGTTTTCCAGCCCTGGCGATGACGAACGGCTCACCCTTGGACGCTTGCTCCACCAGCCGGGATAAATGGGTTTTGGCCTCGTGAATGCTGTACGTTTGCATCATGTCACCTCAATTAGACTTGGTTTTATGAACTTAGTTTAACATGGTCCGTGGTCATGTCAAGTTCCGAAACGTATACGCTTGCCAAACCGATACTGCAAAAACCATATTCCGCTTCACATTTCACTAAAAAAAGACTAAGGGGAATGGATGCTTGGATGTCACCGGTTTTGTTATTCCGCAAACAGTCTGTTCAGGATGGCCTTTTCACCATGTCCGAAAACAAAAAAATGGTCAAAGCTGCGGGAACCGTGGGGTTTTTCACCCTGATCAGCCGGATTTTAGGTTTTGTCCGTGATATGATGATGGCGTGGTTTTTCGGATCCGGCATGATCACCGACGCCTTTATCGCGGCGTTCCGCCTTCCCAATCTCATGCGGCGTCTTCTGGCCGAAGGCTCGCTGGTTCTGGCTTTTGTTCCTGTTTTTACCGAAACCCTTGAAAGGGAAGGGCAGGGCGAGGCGTTTCGTCTGGCCGGGTCCTCGTTCAAGGTGTTGTCCCTGATCCTTGCGGTCATCACGGTTCTGGGCATTGTTTTCGCGTCGTATATCCTGATGATGATGGCGCCGGGGTTTATGGATGACCCCGAAAAAATGCGGCTGACGGAGACCCTGACCCGCATCCTGTTCCCTTACGTCTTTTTCATCTGTCTGGTGGCCCTGTGCATGGGAATCCTGAACGCCATGGGTCATTTTGCGGCACCGTCCATCGCCCCCATCCTCCTTAACGTGATGATGATTCTGGGCATGTGGGCCGGAGCGCGGTTTACCGAAGACAAAACGGCGCAAATCATGATCCTGGCCGCGAGCGTCATCGCGGGCGGCGTGGTTCAGCTGGGGCTCCAGATCCCTTTTTTGTGGGGCAAAGGGTTCAGGTTCAGGGCCCCTTCGCCTTTTGTTCATCCGGGTGTTCGCCAGATCGGACGTTTGATGCTTCCTTCCATCGTGGGGGCCGGGGTTTACCAGGTCAATGTGGTTTCCGGCACCATACTGGCGTCGTTTCTCCTTGAAGGCAGCATCAGCTGGCTGTATTACGCGGACCGGGTGTTTCAGTTTCCCCTGGGGCTTTTCGCCATATCCATGGGAACGGCGGTGCTTCCGAGCCTTTCACGACAGGCGGCCCAAGGGGACATGGACGCCCTGAAACAGACATTCACCCAGGCCGTCCGGTTTGTGTTCTACATCACCCTGCCGGCCACGGCGGGGCTCGTGGCCCTTTCAGAACCCATTGTGGCGGTGTTGTTCAAGCGGGGGGAATTCGGGGCCTTTGATCTTACCATGACGGCCAAAGCCCTTCTGTATTACAGTCTGGGGCTCTGTCCCGTGGCGGCGGTCCGGGTGGCCGCGCCGGTGTTCTACGCGAGGAAAGACGCGGTAACACCGGTCAGGGTCGCCGTGTTTTCCATTGTTCTCAACATCGCCGTCAGTGTCCTGCTCATGGGGCCGCTCAAACACGGAGGTCTGGCCCTGGCCACGTCCCTCACATCCGCCGTCAATTTTTTGATTCTTGGGGCCATGATCCGCCGTCAGCTGGGGCCTCTGGGCGGGTTTTCCGTGGCCGCTTCCATCCTGAGAAGCCTTTTTTGTTCGCTGGTTATGGGGGGGCTCGTTCATATCCTTGCGATTTATTTTTTTCGGCCCTATAATGGCGGCACTCTATACATGGCCGTCAAGCTGACATTGTGCATCGCCGCAGGTGTTTTGGCTTACATTCTGCTGACCTGGATTCTTAGAAGTCCGGAACTGGAAACGGCATTGGGCCTTTTTGCTAAGAAAACAAAGGATGACTGATAAGAGACATGGAACAAAACCTGGATTTCACCCGGTATAAAAAAGCTGTTCTCCCTGCTGTGGGTGTGTTTTTAGTCGTTTTTCTTCTGCTGATCGTTTTTTACCGCAACGGGATTCTCGATCTGAACAGGAAAAAGGTCGAACTTGAGACTCAGATCGAGAAAAATGAGGCGTTAAGGGAAGAGAATACGGGGCTTTACCGCGAGGTCACCCGCCTGAAAAGCGACCAGGAATACCTGGAACAGGTGGCCAGGAAAGAACTGGGCATGATCAAGAAAAACGAAATCATCGTCAAGTTTCACGCCGATGATAAAAGCAGTCCTGCTGAGGAATCCGGCTTGGAATCCTCCCGGAAGACTATAGAAACAGGGGTTTCGGAAGGTGATGGCCTGAAGGAGCCTCCTGTGGCAGACAAGGAACCGGGTAAAACGCCATGAAATCGAAACATGTTTTTTTTACCGGAACCATGGGCGACCTTTACCTGGCCCAGGGGTATGTGGACGAGGCGGAAAAGGTCTACTCATCGATTTTAAAAAAAGACCCCCGGCGGAAAGACTGCGCGGAGGGTCTTTTACGGTGTGAACGGAAACGGAGAATCGAAGAGGCGGTGAACTCCGGGGATCTGCCCAAACTGATCCGAAGCTGGGTCGAGCTTCTCCGGCGTGAGGCCGAACCCGGAAGATCATGATGCGGAGAATCTGTGTGAAAATTTTTAAAGACCTGGGGATCATGATTGTTCTGGCTGCCGTGACAGGATTTTGCGTCAATGCGTTTTCACCGTCGGGCATTGCTCTTGTGGGAGACTGGAATCCCGAACAGGGGGTGGTTTCCGCCAGGGTCAAAAACCAGCCCGTATCCCATGACATCGAAATCCGGACCGTGGACGAAGCCTTTGCCATTTTTTCGGATCAAAAAGCCCTGTTTGTGGATGCCAGGGAAGACGCCCTTTTCAACGAAGGCCACATCAAGGGCGCAGTGTCCCTTTTTGTCAACGACTATGGGAAACGGTTTGCCGGTTTCATGGAAAAGGTCCCCCTGGACCGGCCCATTGTGGCGTATTGTTCGGGCCGGTCCTGTGAAGACAGTCACACGCTGGCCCGGTATCTTAAAGAAGACGGCTACACCGATGTCCGGGTGTTTGTAGACGGGTATCCTGCATGGGCCGAGGAGGGACATCCCGTTGAAAAAAGCCGCTGATTTATTTATCCGGAACCCGTGGATCGATCTGGCCGCCCGTCTCTGTCTGGGGGTGGTGTTCGTTTACGCCAGTTTCCACAAAATCACCGATCCCTCCGCCTTTGCCAAAGTCATCTACGGGTACGGCCTTTTTCCAGCCGTCACCATCAACGTTACGGCCATTGTCCTGCCGTATCTTGAGCTGTTCACCGGCCTGTTCCTGATTCTGGGCGTGATGCCCCGCTCCGCCGCCGTACTGGCTGAAATCCTGTTTCTGGCCTTTATCATCGCCATATCCGTGAACCTGATCCGGGGCCATACCTTCGACTGCGGTTGTTTTTCCTTTAATAAGGAGAATCCGGACTCGGCAGGCATTGAGCTTCTTGTCCGTGACCTGATCTGGTTTGCCGTGGGGCTTGTTCCTGTGTTTTTCAAAGGAAAGAGGGTCTGACTTCTGAAAGAATAATGCCGTCGAAAAAGATATTTACACCCTTGCTTCTTTGGGGTATCAGTTAACTCATCGTAACCGCCGGATCTGATGGTTTTACAATGAACCATCCCTGTTAGAAAATCAAACAATACCGGAAGGATAGACTTGATGTTGGTTCAATCAACCGGCTGTCCGAGGCTTTGTGAACCGGTCCGGCTCCGGGCATGGTGAAGGTCTTTAAGAGTGCCATGCCCTGTCGAAAGACCTGATATATTAGATGTTTATGTTTTCGTGTTCAAAACCGGGTGAACGCCTTTGGTTTTGCAACAGACACAATACGGACCGTTTTTTATACGGAACAGTTTCCGGAGGAATGAAATGACCGAAATATTGAATATTGTTGCGCGGGAAGTTCTTGATTCACGGGGAAACCCCACTGTGGAAGCCGATGTCACCCTGGCATGCGGGGCTGTGGGACGGGCCGCCGTTCCTTCGGGAGCGTCCACCGGAACCCGCGAAGCCCTTGAAATGCGTGATGCGGATAAAAGCCGTTACCTTGGAAAAGGCGTATTAAATGCCGTAAAAAACATCCACGAGGTCATTGCCCCGGAACTCATCGGTATGGACGCGGCAGACCAGATGGACATCGATATGGAAATGCTGGCCCTTGACGGGACGGAAAACAAATCGAAGCTTGGAGCCAACGCCATTCTGGCTGTTTCCATGGCCACGGCCCGTGCAGCGGCGGAAGCCCTTGGCCTTCCGCTGTACCGTTATCTGGGCGGCATGAACGCCCGCACCCTGCCTGTTCCCATGATGAACATCGTGAACGGCGGAGCCCACGCCTCGAACAAGCTGGACATCCAGGAATTCATGATCATGCCCGTGAGCGCGGCCACCGTGGCCGACGCGGTTCGCATGGGCGCGGAAGTGTTTCATCATCTGAAGAAAATCCTGTCCGGCAAGGGCATGAGCACCGCCGTGGGTGACGAAGGCGGGTTCGCCCCGGATTTTTCATCCAATGAAGAGGCCCTTCAGTATGTGATGAAATCCATTGAGGCCGCCGGTTACAAAGCGGGCAGCGACATCGTCATCGCCATGGACGCCGCCGCCAGCGAGTTCTACAAAGACGGAAAATACGTGCTGGAATCTGACGGACGCAGTCTCACGTCCGCGGAAATGATCGACTATTACGCCGCCCTGATCGACAAGTACCCCATCGTTTCCATTGAAGACGGCCTTGCCGAAGGCGACTGGGCCAACTGGGCGAAAATGACGGAAAAACTGGGAACCAACGTCCAGCTCGTGGGCGACGACGTGTTTGTCACCAATCCGAAAATCCTCGAAAAAGGCATTGCAGACGGCATCGCCAACTCCATTCTGATCAAGCTCAACCAGATCGGCACCGTTTCCGAAACCCTTGACGCCATCACCATGGCGAAAAACGCCGGGTACACCACCGTCATTTCCCACAGGTCCGGGGAGACCGCCGATACCTTCATCGCCGATCTTGCCGTGGGCGTGAACAGCGGGCAGATCAAGACCGGCTCCCTTTCCCGCAGTGACCGGGTGGCCAAATACAATCAGCTGATCCGCATCGAAGAAGAGCTGGGCAGGGCCGCCGTGTTTTCAGGGGATCTTTTTTTAGGCAAATAGAATGTCATCGTCCGGGCGGCGGGAATGAACCCGTATGACCGCCCGGCCAATATCAATCAACAGGGGGAATCGTATGGGCAACAGCACAAAGTTTATTTTCGTCACGGGCGGGGTGTTATCCTCTCTTGGAAAAGGGCTTGCTTCGGCTGTGATCGGGTCCCTTCTTGAAGCCCGTGGGCTCACGGTGGCCATTCAGAAGCTTGATCCTTACATCAACGTGGACCCCGGAACCATGAACCCCTTTCAGCACGGCGAAGTGTTCGTCACCGATGACGGCGCGGAAACGGACCTGGACCTCGGGCATTATGAGCGGTTCACCAACGCGAGCCTGGGCAAAGACAACAACTTCACCACAGGCCGGATCTACAATTCGGTGATCACCAAGGAACGCCGGGGTGAATATCTGGGCGGCACCGTCCAGGTCATCCCCCACATCACCGATGAGATCAAGCGCTGCATCATGCTGATGAGCGGCCGTTCCGACATCGCCATCATCGAAATCGGCGGCACCATCGGCGACATCGAAAGCCTTCCGTTTCTCGAAGCCATCCGCCAGCTCAGGGCGGATCTGGGCAAGGAAAACGTGCTTTACATCCATCTCACGCTTCTGCCCTATATTGCCACGGCAGGCGAGCTGAAAACCAAACCCACCCAGCACAGTGTGAAAGAACTCCGGAGCATCGGTATCCAGCCGGACATTCTTCTGTGCCGGACCGACCGTGAGATTCCGGCGGACATGAAAGCCAAGATCGCCTTGTTCTGCAACGTGGACAAGGACGCCGTCATCATGGCCAAGGATGTGGAATGCATCTACGAACTGCCCCTGATCTACCACGAGGACGGGCTTGACGAGAAAATCGTGAAATCACTCCACATCTGGACCCGGGCTCCCCGGCTTGGAAACTGGCAGGATTTCGTGGACCGTTTCAAACGTCCTCAGTTTACCGTGACCATCGGCATCGTGGGCAAATACGTGGACCTTACGGAATCGTACAAAAGCCTGAACGAGGCCTTGTATCACGGCGGTATTCCCAACGACGCACGGGTGAAGCTCCAGTTCATCGATTCGGAAAAAATTGATGAAGCCAACTGCCGTGAGACCCTGGGGCACCTCAGCGGCATTCTCGTGCCCGGTGGTTTCGGCCCAAGGGGTGTGGAAGGAAAAATACTGGCCGCCAGGTATGCCCGTGAAAACAACGTACCGTATTTTGGAATCTGTCTCGGCATGCAGATCGCCGTGATCGAGTTCGCCCGCCACATCGCAGGACTCGCCCACGCCAACAGCACCGAATTCGACCGGAAGACCAAATACCCGGTAATTTACCTGATGAAGGAATGGCTGAACGAACGCACAGGGGAAATGGAACGAAGGGACGTGGATTCCGACAAAGGCGGGACCTTGCGCCTCGGAGCCTATCCCTGCCGTCTTAACAAGGACACTTTCGCCTTCGAGGCCTACGGAGCCGAGGATATTTCCGAACGCCACCGCCACCGCTACGAGTTCAACAACGAATACATGGAGGTTCTGAAAGAAAAAGGTCTTGTGATCAGCGGAACCTCTCCCAGTGGAGGGCTTGTTGAAATCGTGGAAATCAAGGATCATCCCTGGTATCTGGGCTGTCAGTTCCATCCGGAATTCAAGTCCAAACCCATGAAACCCCATCCTCTTTTCGTGGATTTCATCCGGGCGTCCCTTAAAAACACCCGGAACGGATAGCGTTGGGGGCATTGGAATGATCGCAGCCGGGTTCAAAAAACCGATACGTTTCCCGTCTCGGAATCATTGAAATAATCGAAAGACCGCTTCACGGCGGTCTTTTTTTTCAGCTTTTCGCCGCCATGGCTTCACGGTAGGTTTTGAACGCCTGTGTGCAGTTGGCACCGGCCTGGGGACATTCGCCCAGGTATTCGATAAACTGGACAAGCCGGGCCATGGTGGTTTCATCCACGGCGTGTTCCATACGGCAGGCTGTGGCGTCCGCTGTGGTTTCATCAATCTGAAGGATGTCGATGAGAAAACCCTTGAGGATGGAGTGACGGTTGGAGATGTTTTCCGCGATGCAAAGGCCCTTTTCCGTGAGGGTGACGTATCCGTACCTTTCCCAGTGGATCAGGCCTTTGCTGTCCAGGGTTTTTAAAGCACCGGTGACGGAGCCCGGCTGGATGTTCAGCCTCTGTGCGATCTCTTTGCCCCGGGCGACTTTTTTCGTCCGTTCCAGATCAAGAATCACTTCAAGGTAATCTTCAAGATTTTCGGAAAGTTCGCTGTCTTTTTCTTTCATGTTGTCTCCTTGGTCTTAAAAACACTAACGTTTATCACATGTTAAGTCAATGGCCAAAATATTTGCAGCTGAGATTTTTGTTGTTAATGATGACAAAATTAGGTATATCGAACAGCGGTTTTCTTGTGATTTTTGAATGAGGGGAAGGGACATGATGAACGGACATTCCGGGTGCGGGGGCTGTGAGAAAACGTGCAGGGAAACGTGCAGGACTGCGCCGTTGTGGACGGAAGACCCTGACGGTTCATGCGGTGTGGTGCTTGTGGGGAACGCCAAAGTGGGCAAGTCCACCCTTTTTCTGAAGCTCTGTCCACGGAAGGCGGAAGACGAACAGATCCGTTCTCTCAAACGGAAGGTCGAGAAAGGCTATGCCGGCCGGACGAAAACCCTGGTTTACAACACCCCCGGCCTTCTGTCCATGTTCAGTAAAAATCTGGAAGAGAGGGTGGCCAGAGACATGCTTCTCCCCGGCGCTCTTCAGGCACGGGCCGGGCGTATCGTCATCGTGGCCGATGCCAAGAACCTCAAAAGAGCCCTTTCCCTGGTGCTCCAGTTTTCGGAATACGAGCTTCCCATGCTTCTCGTCCTCAACATGAGCGACGAAGCCAGATCCAAAGGCATCCGCATCAACCGTGAAAAACTGTCGTCCATCCTCGGCATACCTGTCTGTGAAACCGTGGCCAGAAACGGGGACGGGATCGAGGATGTTCTTTATTCCCTTGACGCCATGGAACGCCCCATGGCCGCGAACGTCCATTCCGACGACGTTGAACACTTTGTGGAAATGGTGAGATCCACCCTTGAACCGGTGAACATGTCGCCCCGTGCCCTGGCCCTTCATATCCTGACTCACGACCCCGGTGTCCGCAGGTATTTAAGGGCGTCATACAGTCCTGAGAAGGTCCAGGCTCTCTACGCCATGGCCGATGCCCTGAGCGGCAACCATCCGGAACCTTTTGCACTCAGGTCCGTTCGCCTCTACAGCAAAAAAGCCGAAGACATCGCCCGTGTGGTCCAGAGCCGTGGAACCCCGGAGTACCGGAGGATCTCCGCGAAAATCGGCCGCCTCTGCATGACGCCTTTGACGGGGATACCCATCGCCTTCGCCGTTCTGTTTCTGATGTACCGGTTTGTGGGCACTTTCGGGGCGACCTGGCTGGTGGATCTGATCAACGTCAGAATTTTTGGAGACCACCTGATTCCCTGGATCACGTCGGTCCTGGAGCCGGTTCCCTTCGAGCTTTTCAAATCCATGATGATCGATCCCGATTTCGGCATTCTTCCCACCGGCGTGTTTCTGGCCCTGGGCCTTGTGACGCCGGTTCTGTTCTGCTTCTACATCGCCTTCGGGATTCTGGAGGATTCGGGTTATCTTTCCCGGCTGGCCATTCTCCTTGACCGGGTTTTTCAGACCATGGGATTCAACGGCAAAGGGATCATTCCTCTGACCATGGGGTTTTCCTGCGTCACCATGGCGATTCTGACCACCCGGGTCCTTGATACGGAAAAAGAAAAGAACATCATGTGCTTTCTTCTGCTCCTTGGACTGCCCTGCGCCCCGCTTCTGGCGGTGATGCTGATCATTTTGGGCGGCATGCATGTCACAGCCACCCTTACGGTGTTCGGACTGATTTTTGTTCAGCTGATCGTGGCGGGGTATGTGTCGAACAAGGTGCTGTTCGGCGCGCGATCACCGCTGATCATGGAGATCCAGCCCATCCGGATTCCCAGAATCGTCCAGGTTCTGCGTCAGGCACTGTCCAAGACCGTTCATTTCATCAAGGAGGCCCTGCCGGTGTTTGTGGTGGCGTCCATGCTGGTGTTTCTGTTTGAACATATGGGCGGCCTTGATTATCTGGAAAAAGCGATGAGGCCCGTGGTTTGTTCGTTCATGGGGCTTCCTGAGAAAAGTGTCCAGGTCTTCATCAAAACCCTGATCCGCCGTGAAAACGGCGCCACGGAAATTCAGCATTTAAGGGGCGCTTACGACAATGTTCAGCTGGTGGTCAATCTGCTGGTTATGACCTTTCTTTCCCCCTGCATCAACGCCACCCTTGTTCTGATCAAGGAAAGGGGACTGAAAACAGCGGCCTCCATCATTTTTTCCGTCATGATCTACGCCCTGTTCATCGGCGGAATCATCAACCACGTCTGCCGGTATTTCGGCGTGACGTTCACATGAACGTTGAAAAAAGGCCGAGCAAAGGAGAACTGCCATGAACGATATCAGCGAAATCCATGAAGAAATTCTGGAGTCCCTGTGGAAAGCCGAAGAAAACGGCCAGCACGCCATGATGAACGTCAGGGCATTCTGTGCCGTTGATTTCGGTGAGCGTGATCTTTCGCCGCTCGTCACGAAACGGATGATCATCCGAGACGGCGAAACCCTTCTGCTGACCGAGGCAGGACGGGCTATCGCGGAAAAGATCGTGCGAAGACACAGGATCGCAGAAATCCTGGTCACCAGCATCCTCAAGCACAAGGCGGGTGAAAAAGAAAGAATCGCCTGCGAGGTGGAGCACAATCTCCAGCCGGAAGTGGAAGAGGCCATCTGCACACTTCTGGGACATCCCGAATTCTGCCCTGACGGGAAGCCCATTCCAAGGGGAGCCTGCTGCCGGAAACGGGTGCGGGAAGTGGGGCAGGCCGTGGTGAGCCTTGACAAACTGGCCCCCGGTGAAAGCGGGAAAGTCACGTACATCAAACCCGCCAGCCATGCCATACTGGAACAGCTGATTTCTTTTGGTCTGTCTCCCGGAGTGATCGTGACCATGACCCAGAACAAGCCGGTATTCTGCGTTAAATTCGAAGAAACGGAACTGGCCCTTGACCGTGAGGTGGTCCGGACTATTTTTGTGTGGAAGTTCGATGAGTGAACATTGATAGGCTGTTTCCTTCCGGATTCATGCTGCCGTGAATCCGGATTTTTTCCTTTCTTTTTTTTCTGTCATTTCAATCCAGGTAAAGTTTTCAGGTATCCGGGACGATAAAAGGTTCATGGCAATGCCCTTTCCTTCATTCGATGCAGGATGTCGGGCGTTGGATGATCGTCGATCATTCATTTGTTTTCTATCCGTAACGGATTTATGCCAACCACGTTAACCACTTCTAATGTCCGGTGTCCTGTGTTGGAGGGAGGAATTCATGGAAAATCTTAAGGTAGGGGCGGTGGTTCTTTTTTTCATGCTCCAAGTTTTTGCGGGCTGCGCCACGCTGGACAAGGGGGGAGCTGGTGCTGATAACAGTGGAATCGAGAACCCTCCGGCAGTGGCCTCTGAAAAAAAATCCGGACTGTTTGACGAGAGCGAAGAAGATCAGGCGAGGAAAAAAGCCGTGGTCACCCTTCACGCCGTGGGCCGGGGCATCGCACCGGAAGACGCCATCAGCAAGGGGCAGGCCATCATCCTGGGTGAAAGCGCCGCGCGGGCCAACGGGTATGTGAAACTGGCGGAGAAGATCTACGGGGTCTACGTGGACAGCTATAGACGGCTTGGGGGTGGTCAGGTGGATTACGAAGTCGTTCATCAGGAAACCCAGGCCCTTTTGAAAGGGGCTGAGGTCATGGAGTACCGTCAGCTGGAGCACGGGATTTTTGAAGTGTACATGGAAGTCAAAGTGGTGGTGAATTACGGTCATCCCCTCTATCCTCAAGGGTCTTGAGAGGTGAAGCCATGAGCGGACACCGGCTCGTCACGTCAGTTGCGCTGATGATTCTCATATTCGGGATGGTTCTGAGTTATTCCGCCTGGGCAGAGATTCCAAAGGATCAGCCGGGCATGCTGCTTCTCAAAGAGCAGCGTCACCTGAAAGAAGCCGTGGCGGAATACATGGACCGGATTCATGAATACAGGCTCGATCTGGTTAATCTCAAATCGGACCGGGAATGGCTGGACGTGAAAATCAAGGGCATCTCGGATCAGAAGAGGGATGTTCCCGAAGTTCTGACTGAAGCGGTGCTCCGCATCGATGAAAAGATGGACCGGTACACCCGGGCGATGGCGAGGCTTGACGCTCTTTATGAACAGCATGTCAAGACATTGAAAAAACTTGATTCCAAGGTCAGAAAACTTTACGGAAATCCTGCACCTTCGTGGTGGGTGTGGGATGGCGGCAGCCCGCCCTGGGCCGGAAAACATGGGTCATTTGCCGTTAAAACCGAACACAGGCCCCCTGTCAAAGCCCATGCAGCGGCCCATGAAGAGAGGATGAGTGAAACTTCGGTCCATGCGGTGGTCCCGGAACATTCAGACCTGGCCGAAATTCTGGAACATCAAATCAAGACCGTCGATCTTGAAAACTGGGTGAGTCTCGCCACTTCTGAAGAAGGTTTCAAACTGGACGTACGGCTTCCCATACTTTTCGGGCTTGGTAAAGCCGATGTGGCGTCTGAATACAAACAGTTTTTAACGAAACTCACAACCCTGCTCAAACCTTATCCCGTGGTGATCGAGGTGGCGGGCTTTCCCGACCAGGACACCGATGACCGGAAAAGTTTCGTGGCCAACATGGCCATGGGAACGAAACGGGCGGCCAATGTGGTGAAAGAAATGATGGGGGCGGGTCTGCCCGCGTCATCGTTCAGGATCATCAGTGAAGGGGGGCACGGCGACGTGACGCATCACTCAGATACACCCATGAACCGCCGGGTGGAAGTCCATGTTCTTATCAAAGGGAAAAAACACGAAGCGTAATATCACTGGAATGTCCGAGTCCGCTCTTGCTTTTTTTTATCGAATATGTTCGAACCAGACAACGTTGGCTGGTAAAATGCAGAATTTGATAAGGTGGAGGGCGTATGAAGATACTTGTCACAGGTGCGGCGGGGTTTATCGGTTTTTTTCTGAGCATGAGGCTTCTCTCTGACGGCCATGAGGTGGTCGGCATCGATAACCTCAATGACTACTACGATGTGTCGCTGAAAACGGACAGGCTGAAGCAGCTTGAGCCATTTGCCGGTTTTACCTTCATCACCATGGATATCGCGGACAGGCCGGCCATGGAGCAACTGTTTCTCAATCACCGGTTTGACCGGGTCGTTCATCTCGCGGCCCAGGCCGGTGTCCGTTACAGCATTCAGAATCCATACGCATACGGGGACAGCAATCTTACCGGGTTCCTTCATGTTCTGGAAGGATGCAG
Source organism: Desulforapulum autotrophicum (assembly GCA_020723285.1). Classification (GTDB taxonomy): domain Bacteria; phylum Desulfobacterota; class Desulfobacteria; order Desulfobacterales; family Desulfolunaceae; genus DYJE01. The sequence goes on from DYJE01000007.1 coordinate 142,211, forward strand.
ACGATCCCGGACAGCCCATCTGGTCTACGCTTCAAGCAGTTCCGTGTATGGCTGCAACAAAAAAATCCCTTTTTCCACAAGCGACACGGTGGATCATCCTGTTTCATTCTACGCCGCCACGAAAAAAGCCAACGAACTCATGGCCCATAGCTATGCCCATCTTTACGATATTCCGGTCACGGGATTACGTTTTTTTACGGTCATCGGTCCCTGGGGCAGACCCGACATGGCTTATTTCAAGTTCACCAAGGCCATTCTTGAAGGTAAACCCATCGATGTTTACAACCATGGAAAAATGAAACGGGATTTCACGTACATCGACGATATCGTCGAAGGGGTAGTCCGGGTGATGGACAGAATCCCTCAAGGCACCGACAGCGGCAATGACCAGGCACCCTACAAAATTTACAACATAGGGAACAACACCCCGGTGGAACTCGGGGATTTTATCGCCTGCATCGAAAAAACCCTTGGGAAAAAAGCCGTAAAAAACATGATGCCCATGCAGGACGGCGATGTTCCCGCGACATATGCGGACATTGACGAACTGATGGCCGATGTGGGTTTTCGGCCGGAGACGTCGGTAGCCGAAGGCGTTGAACGTTTTGTCGCCTGGTACACACGCTATTATTCGTGAGATTTAAAAAACCGCGTATTGAAATCTCCGTAAAAATAACTTGAAAAGCGATGAAAAATGTGAGTTAATCACTTTGTTCAATTTTTGAACTCGTCCGGTTGGGCGATAGGAATCAATCACGAAATCCTGTATCATGATCAGCGAAAGAAACGGATGGGCCATTTTTTGGGGATTGGCTGACCCACCTTTTTATGTGACAGGGTTATGGAAGATGGCACCGCCGCTTTTACAATCCCCTTTCAAGGTTACCCGAATTTATTAGCACCGTGTTTCCAACAGACTGATCAACGATCAATGTACCGGTTTTTAAAAACCGGAACAGATGTATTGTTGCCTTTTTCGGATGAATCGCGGGTTAAGGACTTGATAAATCAATAATGTTTTTTTCTCTCATGTAATCCACCGGGCGGAGCTTTCTTTAAAAATAGGCAGCCGTCCCGTCACATTTACCTCAACCCGATCTCCCATAGAACCATGGACAGCCGCGACGTAAAAACCCTTCAGATTCTCGAAGAAATTGCCCACGACGACACCGTCAGCCAGAGAACCCTTGCAGAGAAAATGGATGTGTCCTTAGGACTTGTCAATTCCTTTGTCAAGCATCTGACAGCCAAGGGTTTTTTCAAGGCGAAAACCATTAAAAGGGACAGGGTGAAGTACATGCTCACCCCGGAAGGTGCCGCTGAAAAAACACGGCTCGCTTACGACTATATCAAGTATTCCTTTGATCTTTATAAAAAATCCTACGGCATTATCCATGACATGCTTTGCGGTTTGTCACAGACGGGCGTGAAAACGGTCGTCCTTTACGGTCTTGGCGCTGTGTCGGAAATGATTGCCCAGGAAGTGAACAAACTGGGCATCAGCATTGTTGCCGTGATCGACGATATCCACAAAGGCCGGATGTTTCACGGGATTGAAACAGCAGGGCTTGAAATAATTCCAACACTGGAATTTGACCGGATCATTGTCACGGTGATTGATAATCAGTCGTATTCCATAGAAAAAATTCTGAACGCCGGGATCGGAAATGACGTGATCGTCACACTGGACCAGCGGAAAACCATGTAAGGGCAAATGATGAAAAAAGCTCTGATTACAGGAATCACAGGACAGGACGGGGCGTATCTCGCTGAATTTCTGTTGAATAAAGGTTACATCGTCCATGGCATCAAACGGCGGGCGTCGCTTTTCAATACAGAGCGGATCGATCATCTGTATAAGGATCCCCATGAGCGGGACAGGCGTCTGATCCTGCATTACGGTGATTTGACGGATTCCACCAACCTGATCCGGATCATCCAGCAGGTCCAGCCTGATGAAATATACAACCTGGCAGCTCAGAGCCATGTGGCCGTTTCTTTTGAATCCCCGGAATACACCGCCGACACCGACGCCCTGGGGACCCTCCGCATGCTGGAAGGTATCCGGCTGCTGGGACTTGAAAAGAAAACACGGTTCTACCAGGCGTCCACATCGGAACTCTACGGCATGGTCCGGGAGATCCCCCAGACGGAAAAAACACCATTCTACCCCCGGAGTCCCTATGCCGTGGCCAAGCTTTACGCTTACTGGATCACGGTGAACTACCGGGAAGCCTACGGAATTTACGCCTGCAACGGCATCCTGTTCAACCATGAATCTCCCGTGCGGGGTGAAACCTTTGTGACGCGGAAAATCACCCGGGCTTTATCCAGAATCAAACTGGGCCTTCAGGACTGCCTGTATATGGGCAATATTGACGCGAAAAGGGACTGGGGACACGCCAGGGACTATGTGGAAATGCAGTGGCTGATGCTCCAGCAGGATGAACCGGACGATTATGTCATTGCCACCGGGAAACAATACACGGTCCGGGATTTCATTACGATCGCTGCGGAAAAACTTGATCTCCCGCTAATCTGGGAAGGGCAGGGCATCGATGAGAAGGGCGTTCATCCTGAAACCGGACAGGTGATGGTGGCCATCGATCCGCGCTATTTCAGACCCACGGAAGTTGAAACCCTGCTGGGTGATCCCACAAAGGCCAAGGAAAAGCTGGGCTGGGTTCCAAAGACAACCCTGGACGAGCTGGTCTCGGAAATGGTTGAAAGGGATCTTGTCCTGGCGCGAAAAGACCATCTGTGCCAGACCCACGGTTTTGAGACTTACGATTTCAAGGAATGACCCCCATGGAAAAAAACGCGAAAATCTATGTGGCCGGTCACAGGGGGCTTGTTGGCTCGGCCATTGTCCGGGAACTTGAGCGCATGGGTTACGATCAGATTCTTACCCGCACCCATGCTGAGCTTGACCTTGAGGATTGTGCGGCCGTTGATCGTTTTTTCACCGGGGAGAAACCTGATTACGTGTTTCTCGCCGCAGCCAAAGTGGGGGGGATTCTGGCCAACAACACGTATCCGGCGGAATTCATTTACTCCAACCTGATGATACAGAACCATGTGATCCATTGCAGCTACCGCCATGGTGTTCAAAAGCTCCTTTTTCTGGGATCCTCGTGCATTTATCCACGGCTCTGCCCCCAGCCCATGAAAGAGGAACACCTGATGACAGGTCCACTTGAACCCACCAATTCACCCTACGCCGTGGCGAAAATCGCGGGTATCGAAATGTGCTGGGCCTACAACCGGCAGTACGGTACGGAATTCATCCCGGTGATGCCCACCAATCTTTACGGTCCCAACGACAATTTCGATCTTGAAACCTCCCATGTCCTTCCCGCGCTGATCCGGCGGTTTCATGAAGCCAAAGAAAACGGGGCAGATTCTGTGATGCTCTGGGGAACCGGAACACCTCTACGGGAATTCCTTCACGTGGATGACATGGCCAGGGCCTGCGTGTTTCTGATGAACAAGGAAACGTATCCCGGCCTTGCCGGAAACGCCATCCTGTTCAACATCGGCACCGGAACGGATGTCACGATTCGTCAGCTGGCGGAGATGATCCGTGAGGTGGTGGGTTTCACAGGGAAAATCGTGTGGGACAGCTCCAAACCCGACGGAACACCACGGAAACTCCTTGATGTGACACGGGTTGAAGGCCAGGGTTGGAAAGCGCGGATCGATCTTGCCGAAGGATTGAAACAAACCTACGGCTGGTATCAGGAACACATGAAAAACTAATTCGTTTTTTTGAAAATTCTGTGCTACACCATCGTTTCTGCCCACGGGCATGACAACAACCGGAATAAGGACCGAACGAACATGAATATATCAGACGTGAAAATCGCCATCGTCGGACTGGGATATGTGGGACTTCCCCTGGCCGTGGAATTCGGTAAAACCATTCCCACCACAGGGTACGATATCAACACGGACCGCATCGGTGAACTGAAAGGCGGCAACGATTCCACTCTGGAAGTGGAGCCTGAGCTGCTGAAAGAAGCGGTTCATCTTCACTACACCACGGATCTTGAAGCGTTGAGGGCCTGCAATGTGTTTATCGTGACGGTGCCCACCCCCATCGACGCCTACAAACGGCCGGATCTGACGCCCCTTGTCAAATCCAGTGAAAGCATCGGAAAGGTATTGAAAAAAGGCGACATCGTGATTTATGAATCCACGGTGTATCCCGGTGCCACGGAAGAAGTGTGCATTCCCGTTCTTGAAAAAGCGTCGGGTCTTGTGTTCAACAGGGATTTTTACGCCGGATACAGCCCGGAAAGGATCAATCCGGGAGACAAGGAACACCGGGTGACCACCATTCTCAAAGTGACGTCCGGCTCCACCCCGGAGGTGGCTGATTTCGTGGATGGCCTCTACAAATCCATCATCACTGCCGGAACCCACAAGGCCAGCTCCATCCGTGTGGCCGAGGCCGCCAAAGTCATCGAAAACACCCAGCGGGATCTGAACATCGCCCTGATCAACGAGCTGGCCATCATTTTCAACAAGCTGGGCATCGATACGGAAGAGGTCCTTCTGGCTGCCGGAACGAAATGGAACTTTCTTCCTTTCAGACCGGGCCTCGTGGGCGGCCACTGCATCGGCGTGGACCCCTATTATCTGACCCATAAAGCCCAGGAAATCGGCTACCATCCTGAAGTGATCCTTGCCGGACGGCGGATCAACGACGGCATGGGGGAATATGTGGTGTCAAGGGTGGTGAAAGAGATGATCAAAAAACGGATACACGTGGAAGGGGCGAAAATCCTTATCATGGGGCTCACGTTCAAGGAAAACTGCCCGGACCTTCGAAACACACGGGTGGTGGATATGGTCAAGGAGCTCCACGAATACAATGCCAAGGTGGATGTTTACGATCCCTGGGTCAACCCCGACGAAGCGGTTCACGAATACGGCATCCGCCCCATTGAAAAACCGGAAAACGGGACTTACGACGCGGTGATTCTCGCCGTATCCCATGACGAATTTAAAGCCATGGGGACTGAAGCCATCCGGAAGCTTGGTAAACAAAACCATGTGCTTTACGACATCAAATACGTTCTTCCAGCCTGTGACGTGGACGGCCGTCTTTAGGGAATATCAGGCGCAGGAGTGACGACTTCCGAAAAAAAATACGAAGACCTTCTCAAAGAGAAGATTCTCGTGTTCAGGCGGATCATGAAACACATGATGAATGGATAACAACCCATGTTCAACACCTTGAAAAAACATCTGACATCCACATCGTACACCTGGCTCGTCACCGGCGTGGCCGGGTTCATCGGCTCAAATCTCCTTGAGCACCTTCTTAAACTGGACCAGAAGGTGGTGGGCCTCGACAACTTTGCCACCGGCCACCAAAGGAATCTGGACGAAGTCAAATCCCTTGTTTCGGAATCCCAATGGAACCGGTTCCGGTTTATACAAGGCGACATCCGGGACCTTGGTGACTGCCGTGCGTCGTGTGACGGGGTTGATTACGTTCTCCACCAGGCCGCCTTAGGTTCAGTCCCCCGGTCCATCGAAGACCCTCTCACCACCAACGCCGCCAACATCACGGGATTCCTCAACATGATGGTGGCCGCACGGGACGCGAAGGTGAAACGCTTCGTGTACGCGGCGTCAAGCTCCACATACGGGGATCATCCTGCGCTTCCCAAAGTGGAGGACACTATCGGAAAGCCCCTTTCTCCGTATGCCGTGACCAAGTATGTCAACGAACTGTACGCCGATGTGTTTGCGAAAACATACGGATTTGAGAGCATCGGCCTTCGTTATTTCAATGTGTTCGGCCCCCGCCAGGACCCCAACGGGGCCTATGCCGCCGTGATACCCAAATGGGTCTCCGCCCTTTTAAACAGGGACACGGTGTATGTGAACGGAGACGGCGAAACAAGCCGGGACTTCTGTTTTGTGGAAAACGCCGTCATGATGAACGTTCTTTGCGCCCTTTCAGACAACCCTGACGCTGTGAACCAGGTGTACAACGTGGCCGTGGGGGATAGGACCAGCCTGAACGTTCTTTACAACCATATCCAGGACAAACTGATCAAACGCGTTCCAATCCTTGAAAAAACAGAGCCTGTTTACCGTGATTTCAGGCCAGGCGATGTGCGCCATTCCCAGGCCGATATTTCCAAAGCCGTCCGTCTCGTGGGATACGCCCCTCCCTATGCCATCGACGCCGGCCTTGAAAAAGCCATGGACTGGTACGTCGGTTTTTTCAACAAAGCCTGATTGTCATGGGGTCTTTCGATAGCATTGACAAAATAATTTTGAGGCCATGTTTTATCAGGCACAGCAAATAATCGACAACCCATCGTAGGTCGGGTTCTCGGAACGAAACCCGACAATTGACCCGATCCTTAAAACGATCAGAACGTCAACCCGAGATTATTTTTTGAATGTGAACACAACCTCCCCCACCTACAACCGCAATCTCCTTAAAAACATCCTTGAAAAGCACAGCGAAACCGTCCTGTTCGCCTACCTGTTCGGGTCCTGTGCCCGCAATGACGAAACAGAACGAAGCGACATCGATATCGCCGTGTTTTTAAAGGACAGAAACGCAGAAAACGCTTTCGACATCAAAATGGCCCTGTACCTGGATTTCAGCCGCACTTTAAAAAAAAACGACATCGATATCCTCGTCATGAACCGCTGCAGAAATATTGTTCTGCTTCATGATGTGGTGGCCACGGGCCATGTCATTTATGATCAGGATGAAGACGTTCGCCTCGACTATGAGCAGAAGCTCCTTCATCGGGCTATCGATTTTAAACGCCAACGATTCATGGCCATGGGTGTGTAATGGAAAGAATTCGTCAAAAAATCGGTCGCATAGGCGAATATCTAAAGATTATCGACACCTTGAAACCCTCATGCCATGACCGTTTCGACTCCGATCCGGTATACCGCGGCGCCATGCTTCACTACCTTTATCTCATGGCCGATACATGCATCGTCCTTGCCGAAATGGTCATCAAGAAAAAAGGCTTACGCCATCCCCAGTATTATTCCGAAGCGTTCGACATTCTGGGTGAAAACGGCATTCTTGAGTCCGGCTTCGCTTTTTCCTTTGCAAAGATAGCGGGCTTCAGAAATTTTCTTGCCCATGATTACGATACCATCGACGCGTTGGTCATCTGCGGCAGTGTTCTTGAAAGCCTGACGGATGTGAAAACCTATATCCGGCAGATTTCTGACGGTCTGGATTAAGCATTTGGATAAAAAATCCCACGATCACAATTTCAAGAATCTGTTTCTCGACTTTCCCACAGAAGCTCTTGAGCTGTTTTTCCCCAAGGCACTGCACCTTTTGGGCAAGGTCAAGGCCATTGAATTTATCCGTCAGGAACCCAAAAAAAACGCATTGTCAGACACGCATTTTGCTCTGGATATGCCTATTCTGTTTTCATTTGAAAAACAGCAGCTTCTTTTATGGATAGTTGAATTTCAAGAGGATAAGTCAAAGTTTTCGATATACAAGCTGCTGCGATACACAACGGATCTGATGGAGGCCTACCCGCAAGCCACCGTGATCCCCACGGTGCTGTTTACCGACCGAAGAAAGTGGCGTAAAGATGTTCTCCGCTGTCTGGAGACGACATTCAATGACCGTCTGTTTTTACACTTCGAATATGTTTTTTTCAAATTGTTTGACTTTGAAGCGCGTGATTATTACAATCTTAACAACCCTTTAGTCAAGATACTGTTGCCGAAAATGAACTATTCAAAAGACGAACGGGCAGCGGTCATACTTCACGCATACACGGGGCTATACGAACTGGCGTCAAGCGTTCTTTTTGATAAATATGTGGATTTTATCGATGTGTACGCAGAGATAACACAGGAAGAACAACAGGCGCTTTATCATGAAATGACACATCATAAGGAGACGATGATGCTGGCTCAATATATCAGGGAAAAGGGCATTCAACAGGGAATGCAACAGGGCATTCAACAGGGAATGCGACAGGGAATGCGACAGGGAATGCAACAGGGAATCATTGCGGCAACCAAAGAAAACATTATCGAAGTCCTTGCGCTCAGGTTCGGCCACGTTTCTTCCGAATGGGTTGAAAAAATCAACAATATCAGTGATGTCAGTGAACTGAAAGCGCTTTGGAAAAAAGCAGTTCTGATTAAGGAAATGGATGATAAAGGTTTCTTTTCTTGAGAGGATTTTAAGCTCTTCTTCACTTTATTGCGTTCGTCACCGTAAAGGTATGCATAATTAAATTCAATACCGTTTCCTAAGATTATTTTGTCCTATGATCATTGAATAATCCATCGTAGGTCGGCTTCTCGGAACGAAAGCCGACAAATGACTCCATCCTCATATGCGACACACGGACAAAGGTTGCTCAAACTCCAAAATAATTAATGAACCGCGTAACCTGCCCCTTTAAATCATTCAGTGGATCGGGTTATTTGTCGAATTTCAAACATGATGCCATTCCCCTTTGACCTCCATCACCTCGGCGGAGAAACCACCGTCACAGGTTCCTGCCACCTGATCACGCTGCCAAATAAGATTTCCATCATGGTGGATTGCGGGCTTCCGGCAAACCATGACAAGGCGTCCGCATTGTCAGAGATGCCTGTCAAGGCATCTGAAATCGACTATCTGTTCATCACCCATGCCCACATCGACCACATTGGAAGAATACCGGATCTGATCGAGGCGGGATTTGACGGTGAAATCATCTGCACCTTCGCCACACGCGAACTTCTTCAGCCCATGCTGGAAGACGGCCTGTCATTTTCAGACCGTTCGGAGAAGGATAAAAAGCGCATTCAGGACAGAATCGACGAACTTGCCTGGGGTTTTGAATACAATGAAACATTCGATCTGAAACACGGGGTGATCTTCAAACTGGGAAACGCCGGGCATATTCTGGGTTCCTGTTTCATCCGTTTCGAATTCCCCGATAAAACGAACGGTCCGTTTTCCGTCATCTTTTCAGGGGACCTCGGGAACGTGGACACCCCCATCCTGCCCGACCCCGACATGCCGGACGCCTGTGATTTACTGATTCTCGAATCAACCTACGGCGACAGAAATCACAGGGACCGGAGCCGAAGGACCCAAGATCTCGGCGGCATTCTTGAAACCGCGTTGTCCGATCAGGGGAAAGTGTTTATTCCCGCCTTTGCCCTGGGGAGAATCCAGGAGCTGCTTTACGAAATCGACCGGCTGAAATCCATGGGAACCGTTGATCCGGCCTTCCCGGTTTTCATCGATTCGCCCCTGGGCCTTGAAATCACGGCCATCTATTCGAAGATGACCGAATTCTGGGACCAGGAAGCCCGTGATCTCCTTCGAAAAGGAGACCACCCCTTTGACTTCAGAAACCTTTACGCTGTGGAAAATCATCAACACCACCAGAAACTCATCGACATGCCCGGACCCTGCATCATCATTGCCGGAAGCGGCATGCTCACCGGCGGCCGCATGGTGGCACATCTTGAAAAAAACCTCGATGACTCCAGGAACGACCTCCTTTTTGTGGGCTATCAGGCCCAGGGCACCCCAGGCCGGACCATCTTAGAGAACGCCGGAAAAAAGAACGCCCACGTCAGTCTGAACGGCCGGGAAATCCCCATCAAAGCCCGAATCCATTCCATGACCGGTTATTCAGCCCATGCCGATCAGGCCGGACTTCTTCGTTTTGTTGCCTCCGTTCCTGGAAAGCCCGGCAATATCAAGCTTGTTCATGGTGAAAGGAATGCCCGCATGGCTTTAAAATGTTTATTAGAGGATACGGGATATTCAGTTTTAAACACATTCCATGGATGAAATCCGTCAAACTACCCATGAAATTGATAAAAAGTATCAAAATCATTTATTTATAATTTAATGGTTGAAAAGGAATATTATGTCATCCGGTTTAAATAGCGGTAATGTATCTTGCTTTAAATCATTGATATGCAGGGGTGATAGAGAGAAACTCCATGGACATAAAGGAGCTGTAATTTGGTTTACAGGTTTATCGGCTTCAGGGAAATCAACATTGTCTCACTTAGTTGAAAAAAAACTATATTCTATGGGGTGTTCAACTTACGTTTTTGACGGTGACAATGTCCGCTATGGACTTTGCGGTGATCTTGGTTTTACAGAAAAAGACAGGGAAGAAAATATCCGACGCATCGGCGAAATGGTTAAGCTCTTTGTGGACGCAGGGATCATCGCATTGACAGCTTTTATTTCCCCATTTAGAAAGGACAGGGACCGTGTAAGAGAGATAGTTGGTGATTACTCTTTTATAGAGGTATTTGTCGATTGTCCACTTGAAGAATGTATAAAAAGAGATCCCAAAGGTATCTATCAGAAAGCGTTAAAAGGTGAAATCAAGGATTTTACTGGCATCTCATCGCCATATGAACCCCCAGAAAACCCTGAAATTATTATTAACTCACATATTGAAAATTTCGAAATTGCAGCAAGTCGAATTGTAGAACGAATAAGAAGAACATTCAATATTAATCTCTAATATTTTTTAAGAAATTCCTTATTTATTGAGTTACAATAATACTTAAAAAGTTCAAGGATATAATAGAGCCTTCAGTCAAATTTTCATCTGGTAAAATTTAAGACGTATAAACAGATAAGATACATTTTTTTTCCTCAAATAACCTTTCGATTATAGTTTTAATCATCGTCAATTTATATAAGTTATTATGATAAGGTGGGTTTTTTATCGATAAAATAGCAGCTTAGAAATAATAATTCTATGCATTTTTGATCGAATGTAAATTAGCTAAAAATCAGGATTTTAATGCTCATTTAAATATACATGTCGATATTAACCCGGCAATAAAATATCTAAGTATTTATTAGGAATTGAACGTCAAATATGCTATAGCGTGAGTCATGGAAAAAATTGACGCGCGCAAACTATGTACCGAGACTCAGCAGCAACTCCGCAACCAGGCCGCCTTCGGGGAACTGGCAAGAAGTATAAAGAAATATCTGAAATTACAGGAATTAGCGCAACAACAATCTGCACATGGTATAAAGCTTATCTTGATGGCGGTAAATCGGCAATTCAAATCAAAAAGCGTGGCCGGACAGAAGGGAGCTTCCGGACGCTTACCCAGAGCCAGGAAAAGGAAATGCAAAAGGTTATGCGGGATAAGTGTCCTGATCAATTAAAATTCCCTTTCGCATTGTGGACACGGAAAGCCGTTAAGCAAGCCATCAAAGAATTTTGGAACATTGAAATGCCGATCAGAACCGTTGGCGAATACCTGAAAAGATGGGGCTTTACACCTCAAAGACCTTTGAAAAGAGCCTATAGCCAGAATCCCAAAGCTGTAAAAGCTTGGTTGACCGAAGATTATCCAAAAATTACCGCCAAAGCGAAAAAGGAAAACGCTGAAATCCATTGGGGAGATGAAACCGGCTTGTGCAATGACAGCTACTACGGTCGTAGTTACGCCCCACGCGGTGAAACTCCAGAGATCAAGGTGCATTCAAGATGTAAACGGGTAAATCTGATATCGACGGTTACAAATCAAGGCAAGGTACGGTTTATGGTCTACAAGGATAAGATGAATTCTCAGACTCTTATCAAGTTTATGGAGAGACTTATCAAGGATTCAGACAAGAAGGTATTTCTGATTCTCGACAATTTGAAAGTCCACCATAGCCATATTGTAAGGGAATGGGTCAAAGAACATGAGAATGAAATTGAGAATGAAATTGAGCTGTTCTTTCTGCCGTCTTATTCGCCGGAATTGAATCCGGATGAATATTTGAATTGCGACTTGAAAGGCGGGGTGCATTCCAAAACCCCTGCAAGGACCGCAGATGAATTGAAAGCAAAGGCGATTTCGCACCTCAAAAAGCTTCAGAAGCTACCAGGGCGTGTCAAAAATTACTTCAAACACCCGAAGATTGCTTATGCAGCCCAGTGTTAATGTTTTTAATTGCCGGTTTAATAATATAAAGAGAGGTGTTTCTCCTAATGAAAAATAGTATAATTAAAGTATCCAAGCAAAAACTTTATGGTAGCGTAACTGTTAGCGGGGCAAAAAACAGTGCACTACATTTAGTTACTGCCTCCATATTATCTGATGAGCCAGTAGAATTACATAATTTCCCCAATGACCTTCTCGATATTCATGTGCACCTTGAAATGCTAAAAAAATTAGGTAAAATATGTGTCGAAGATAATCAATATGTTTGTATAAAAGAGAATAAGGAAAGATTGTTATCAACAACCTTGGATTGGAAAGATAGAAGTATAAGGAATACACTTTTGATATTGGGTGCTTTGATAACTCGATTTGGAGAAGGAAAAGTACCTCTTCCTGGAGGATGTAATTTAGGTGACAGGAAATATGATCTCCATATAATGATTTTAAAGAAAATGGGTGCAAATATATGGGAAGAAGAAGGATTCCTTTGTGGTAAATCAGATGGTAAACTTAAAAGCGTTCAGATTAATTTGCCAATACGTTCAACCGGCGCTACGCAAAACGCCATTATTTGTGGAACTCTTGCTAACGGGAAAACTACAGTATGGAATCCACACATACGACCAGAGATACTTGATATGATATCAATGTTAATAAAAATGGGGGCCAAAATAAAAGTATACGGGCAAAAATGCATAGAAATTGAGGGTGTTAAAAAACTTTGCGGTGTAAAGCATGCAGTTATACCTGATAATATGGAAGCAATTACTTGGGCAATTGCATCGGTCATTACAAACGGTGATGTTGAAATTATTAATTTTCCATTTGAACATTTGGAAGTCCCTCTTGTATTTTTGCGTGAGAGTGGCATGAAATTTTATCGTGGTGATAATACATTAATTGTTAGAGGTGGTTCTCCTTATCCAGTTGAAATAAGTACAGGTCCTTATCCAGGAATTAATTCAGATATGCAGCCTCTTTTTGCAGTTTATGGAGCATGCTCAAAAGGTGAGTCAAAAATTGTTGATCTACGTTTTCCTGGTCGTTACACATATGCTGAAGAACTTTCAAAAATGGGAATGGCATATTCCGTTAAGGGGGATTTACTAAAAATTCACGGGGGAATAGATTTACATGGTTGCTCTGTAAAAGCTCATGATTTAAGGGCTGGTATGGCTCTTCTATTGGCGGGTTTAGTTGCTGAAGGTGAGACAATAATTGAAGATGCATGGCAGATTGAGAGAGGATATGAAAATCTTAATAATAAGCTGGAATTATTGTTTAAATAAATTGATAAACAATTGAAAATATCTTAAATACTATTAATAAAAGACAAATATTTGGTGTTCAAATAATTACATGTTAATACTGCTTTTTGCGGTTCAGCTAATGTTGCCTCAGATTTAGCATGAGGTTACTTTATAAAGGTTAAAAAATGCGAAATAGTGAATTGGTGAAATCTATTGGCTACTATTTTAAAAGAATGATTAAAATATCTTTAAATGCAGTTAGCGTTAATCTTTCAGACAAGAAAAGCTTTACAGGATCAATATTCGATCGATTTCAAGGTATTGATTTTCTTTTTCCATATTGCAAAAACGCTTCAATTCTTGATCTTGGTGCTTGTGATGGATTAGTCTCATATGAATTAGCGAGAAATGGTGCAAATATTATTCATGGTTTTGAGCGAGATATTGATGATGTTTTTTTTGCTCGCCGTCTTTTTCGTGATGTGCCAATTGAAACAATTTTTAATGAAGCAAATTTTGCTGTACCTCCGGAAGTTTTTTTTAATAGGCATAAATTAAATAAAAAATACGATATTGTTCTTTTTTTAGGCGTTTACCATCATTTAAAAAAAGATATGGATATACTTGAACTTGAGTTGCTACTAAAACGTTTGTTAGAAATGACCAAAACTTGGTTTGCTATTAGAACAGATTTGATTACCGAATGCGAATCAATAATTCTTTCAAATAATTTTAAAGTTGCATATGATGCTCCCAAAATTAAAGAAGTAGGCAAATTAAAAATTTTTAAAAGAAATTGATGATGAGAAAAGAGTGATTAATGAATAAAAATACAATAATCCACATAGGTTTACACAAAACCGCCTCAACTTTTATGCAACAATATTTTTTTCCTTTATATCAAGACGAAATTGGGTACATCGAATTACGTGATTACGCACAAGGTTTTTTGACATATGTATTGCATTCAAATGAATTGGAATTTGATAGCAATATTGCATATGAAATATTTAATAGAGAAACATACAATATTAGAAAATATCGCAAACGATTGCTGATTTCTGATGAACAATTTTGCGGCTCACCATGGGATAACGCTCAAAATAGAAAAATTTATTTTGACCGTTTGAATCAAATATTCCCGGATGCATATTATATAATAGTATTAAGAAATCAGCATGATATGCTTCAGAGCCTATATTTGCAATATATAAAAACAGGCGGGTCGGCAAATTGGAGGGAATTCTTAAACCATAAAAGGCATCCATTGAATTTTAGCTTAAAATCATATTTAAATTACGGTAATTATATAAAATATATTTCATCACGAATTGGGAAAGAAAGAATTGGTTGTTTTTTTTACGAAGATATGAAATCTGATCCTAAAATGTTTTTGAAACAGATTTCCGAATTTTCAGGATTTGAAGTTGGGAATAATTTATCTAACATTATTGTATCAAAAGCAAACAAATCAATATCCCCAAGATGGGTAAATATCTTAATATATGTAAATAAATTTGTTAAATCTGAGCGTCAGCCTTTCCTTTTATTGCCCAAAATATTGCATTTTATAATAATAAGAATGTGCATTAAATTATCATTTTCAAATAATAAAGAATTCATTCCTGTTGGACAAGTAGCTCATTTTTGTAAAAATGAAAAAAACAATAATTATTCGATTATTGAAATTATAGGAAGAGAAATAAAACATCTTGGATATTAAAAATAAATATATTCGCATTAAACTTTATTCTTAGTAAATTATAAGTGTTTTAAATAAGAAAATTATTATATATGGCATCATTTTTTAAAGATTTAATGAATGTAGGATTATCAAATTTTGCAATTATAATATTTGGTTTAGGTAGAGCAATAATTACAGCACGATGGCTGGGCCCAAAAGCAAATGGTATTATTGCTGTTCTGTCAGTATATCCAGCACTATTTATGTCAATAGGATCATTAGGTATTCAACAATCCACAACATATTTTATTGGAAAAAAAATATATTCAGAGAAAGATATAAAAACAAGTGTTTCTCAAATATGGTTTATAACATCTATTATTAGTATGTTTATTTGTTTTTTTCTAATTAAATATTTTAGCAATTCATGCAATAATATTATTTGGATAATATTTTCAATCATTCCGATACCATTTAATTTATTTACGACTTATAATTCAGGTATTTATCTTGGAAAAAATCAAATTCAATTCTTTAATAAAATTAACTGGTTACCAGCGGCTATTGGATTTGTATCAATTTTATTTTTCGTAGTATATTTGCAATTAAATGTTAGTGGTGTATTAATTTCAGCAATTATTGGACCAGCATTAATGTTTTTCTTGCTTCTATTTAAAAATGATTTTATTAGATCTTTTAGTTTTTCAATAGACTTTAGAATTGTCAAATCTCTACTTGCATTAGGTATGATATATGCTGTTGCTTTATTAATAATAAATCTAAACGTTCAATTAGATATTCTAATATTAGATAAATTGTCGACTCCTTACGAAACTGGTATATATTCTAAAGGCGTAGCTATTACTCAATATTTGTGGTACATACCTATGTTGTTAAGTACAATTATATTTGCTAGAAGTGCCAACGCCAAAGATGACTACCTGTTTTCAAAAAAAGTAGCTCAATTACTACGTGTTTCAATTATTTTGGTTTCTATAACATCTTTAATATTAATATTAACTGCAAAATATATTATTTTAGGGATGTTTGGAATAAAATTCTACGACAGTATTAGTGTTTTAAGGTTATTACTTCCTGGAATACTTTTGCTGACAATTTTTAAATGTTTAAACCAGGATTTGGCAGGTAAGGGGAAACCATGGATTTCAATGAAAGCAATGATTCCCGCGTTGTTGATTAACATAATTTTAAATTATATTTTAATTCCAAATTATGGAGCAAGTGGAGCAGCAATTTCAACTACAATAAGTTATTCATTTGCGACACTTATATTTTTATACATTTATAGTAAAGAAGTAGATATTAAAATTTCAGAAATTTTTCGCTATTCAATTGATGATTTTCTTCCAATAACAAATGCGTTGAAACGCTTACTTTATAAATAAAATTAATCGAGTACTTTTCGCATTTTAAATCTGAATTTATAATAAAAATCAGTGATGTCCAGTTAGGTCTTTGCACGTCATATTTTTATATTGACGCATTTATTACACGGCATTTCAGTTGATTAAATTGACCCCTTGTTATTTAACTATAATATTAATCCGGCAATTAAACATGCCAATTATGCCACGTAAGCAATTTTAGGGTGTTTAAAGTACTTGGCCACTCTCTGTGGTTTTTTTTGAAGCATTCGTAAATGCGACAGCGCATGACTTTTCAGTTCGGATTTTGATCTTGCAGGAACCTTGGAATAGACCCCATCTTTAAGATCACAATTCAGATATTCATCGGGGTTCAGCTCAGGAGAATAAGAGGACAGATAAAATAACTGGATCCGGTCCTTATGCTTCTCAACCCAATCTTTGACAATATTGCTGTGATGAACACGCAAATTATCGAGAATCAAATAAACTTTTTTCCCGGCATCTTTGATCAGGCAATTACAGAATTTTATGAATATTTGCGCGTTCATAGCTTTATCGTAAAGCATGAACCGTACTTTCCCCTGGTTGGTAATCGCGGAGATCAGGCTGACACGCTCACGCCTGGCATTGCGGCTGATAACAGGGGTTTGTCCTTTAGGACTATAGCCGCGTCCCTGATGATCGGTGTTGCAAAGACCCGTTTCAACTCCCCAATTGATTTCGGCTTGTTCCTATTTAGCCATCTCAACAATGGACGGATATTCGTTTTCAAGCCATTGTTGAACAGCTTTAGGGTTCTGTTCATAGGCCCGGCGAAAGGGTTTTTGAGGGGTAAATCCCCATCGACTAAGGTACTCTCCGACTGTCTTGATGGGCATGTCGATTGAAAAATGTTGTCGAATCAAATCATTAACTGCTCGACGAGTCCAGAGAGCAAAGGGAAATTTTAATTGATCAGGCGTTTTATCGGTCATGGCTCTTTTCAATTGTTTTTTCCTGAGACGGATCAAGTGTCCGGCAAGTCCCTGTTCTTCGACCGCGAGTTTTAGATTCTATGGCTTTCAAACCACCCCTTTTTATAGGCTGTATATATCTTGCTTACATTGGTGTGGTAAATGCTCACTATTTCAGCGATTTCTTTATTGCTCTTTCCTGATTTACGAAGTTGGATGATTTGCTTCCGAAATTGTTCTTTTATTTCAGGTTTTAGTTTTCGGGTATCTGTTTTTTTCCATGCTAAGTTTCTTAGCATACTTTTCTCTTTTTGGTATATTTATTTGCCGGTTTAATAAAAAGTGGTAAAAAAATGAGCCTGCCATTGCCTGCAAAAAAAATTGATTCAATGACCTATAAACTATAAGCAGAACTTTTTAAAATGGCTCTACAAATTGTTTGAACACTTTCAGACCGTGGAGATCGCCCGTTAAAGATGGCCTTTGATGACCAGTTAACGCTCTGATTTATTTTCATCTTGAAGAACATGAAACGGCACGTGATCTTGTTCAGGATCTCAAGCACAATAAATTTGCAAAAGCTTGCATAACACCCAAGGGTGGTATAGGACGGAGCAGCTTCTGCGCATCGATAAATCAACGCGTTCTTGAACAGCTACAACATGTTTTCAAGGAGTTAAATAAGCAGGCCTCCATGGTATTATTCAAGCAATATGCAGAACTTGGAGATCTGGTCGCTTTTGTTGGAAGCCTGATTAACGCTGTATTATCCAAGTGTTGGGCCGATTATAGAAAAAATTCAAAGAAAGCCAAGGGACACTTTGGTTTCAATGTGAATCAGGGCATCCCCTCAAAAGTCCGGCTCATGGATGGAAACGTTTCTGAACGTTCTTTTATCAACATGATTCTTTCACCTGGTCAAACAGGTATCATGGATCGAGGCTATCAATCCCACAAAAACTTTGACTGCCTTCAGAACGAAAGGAAACATTTTGTTTGCAGAATCAAAGTGTCGACCGACAAAACTGTTAATAAAGAATAACCTGTTGATCCTAATGGTTACATAATTAGTGACGCAGAGGTTTTCCTCGGAACAAAAGGAATCAATTAAATGGATAAACCTGTACGCCTCGTT
Source organism: Desulforapulum autotrophicum (assembly GCA_020723285.1). GTDB lineage: Bacteria > Desulfobacterota > Desulfobacteria > Desulfobacterales > Desulfolunaceae > DYJE01. Next base: position 160,567 of record DYJE01000007.1, read on the forward strand.
GGCTACAACGTTGAAGGTGCTGAATACTTCGTTGCCACAGATCGAAGATACCTTTCAGCGGAACAGGGCGCAACCATCTATAAACTCAGATGGATTATTGAATCTTTTTAAAATTGCAGAAAAAATTTGAAAGTCGGTCGTTTGATCGCTCGAAGCAAACATTGCCTCATTGTTCAGATTTTCGGAGGTCTGATCTCTTATCGCCTCATGGCCATTAACTGCCGTGAACAATACAACGAAAAGGTTTCGATTGAGAGAATCAGAGAACTTAGAATCAAGATTAATAACGAGTTTATGGGTTTTGAACAGTCAAACAACCCTGAATTTGATGATTATGACTTTGATCTCAAAGATCTTTTTCAGGGTTATTCAATAAACAAAACCGGACACTACTGAATAAATATCCAAAAAAAATTGTTCAAAAAGAACTATTAAAAACACTGATAAATAGAATAGCATCAGTTACGCAAACATTTATTTTATCCGGTAGAATCAGAATACCGACATATATAATTAGTATTAAAAAAGAATTCATCATTAAAATCACTGCTGTCCGGTTAAAATTTTATAAAAACCCATAAGACACTGTTATTAAAGCACATAATGCCTAATTTGAAAGGGATCGATTTGAATTCAGGAATTCTATATAAAAAACCCGTTTGGTACAAGAAAATCAGACCGAAAG
>DYJE01000008.1 GCA_020723285.1 Desulforapulum autotrophicum
TGTTTATTACAATTATGTCCTTTGTTGAGCTCCTGACTTTTTACATGGGCATCGACGTTGGGCGTTGGATGTTCGATGTTCATTCATTCGCGCAATCGGAACAGATTTATGAAAACCACTCTAAACAGAGCGGTCTCAAAGGTCATATATCCGTTTTGAATTTAATGGATCGGGTCATTTGTCGGGTTTCGTACCTCAACCCGACCTACGACAGGCTTTCTTAAAACGTTACAAAATTATTTCCCTGCGGGTTTTCCGGTGTTCTTCTGGCTTTTGAACCAGTTCAGGAATTCCTGGTATTCGGCGTCGCTCATGTCGCCCATGACGCGTTCCACAAGCTGACGGAACCAGAGAGAGAAGAAGGAGTTCCGGTCATCCTGGCCTTCCTGGAAATCGCCCATCATACGCTGGAGTTCCTTCATTTTTCGGGCGTCGTAGCGTTTCTTTTTCTTGAGGTCCGGAGTCTTGTCCTTCACGGTCTTTCTGGCCTGGGTGCGAACGGGTTTCGTTTCCGTTTTATCCCGTGTTTCAACAGGTTTTTCTGTTTTCTTTTCAGGTGACGGACGTTCCGCTACAGGGGCTTCCGGTGTTGAGCGGCCTGCGCCCAGGGGTTTCACAAACAAAGACGTTGGCACTGGAATCCAGAGCTCTTCCAGGGACACCCCGGTGGTTTCAGAGGGCGGTGTGTACCGGAGCTGATCACGGGGCGAAGGACCTCTGTCGGAAAGACCTGGACGCGCAGAAAGCGTCACTTTTCTGATTCGTGCGGCCACTGCAAGATCGCCCTGCACATCTTCACCCTCGTTGTCTTTGATGATTTCGATGCGCTCGGCCTTGTTGCCGTCGCGGATGCCGATGATCCGGTCCACACCGGCACCACCATCGATGAGATCCCGGCCGTCGCTTCCCTGAACCGTGTCAGAACCCGCCTCGCCCAGAATCCGGTCATCGCCCGTGCCGCCTGAAAGACTGTCGTTGCCTGCTCCACCCTGAACAACATCGTCGCCCTCACCGCCTGTGATGGTGTCACGGCCTTCATCGCCCTCCATACGGTCATGACCTGCTCCGCCTGAAAGGATATCGTCGCCCGTTCCGCCCAGGAGGATGTCATCTCCGCCGGAGCCTTGAGCTGTTTCGTCAGCCCTTGAAATCGGTTCCGTCACACGGCCCGTGCCGAAATCCACAGCCACCTCATCGCCGAACAGCAGATCATCGCCATCCTGTCCGTCCAGGGTATCTGAACCTGAACCGCCTGAAATCATATCATCCCCGCCACCGCCCAGAAGGGTGTCGTCGCCGCCCTGTGCATCAGAGGCCGTAGAGGCCACCACAGTCAATTCGGGTGCTCTTCCGCTGCTGAACACGCCTTCTGCCCCGTCGCCAAACAGGGTGTCGTTGCCGGAACCTCCTTGGATCGTGTCGTTTCCGCCTCCTCCCAGAACAATATCACCGCCGTCTTCGCCGTTCAGTGTATCGGACCCTCCGGCACTGTCATCACGGGTTTCAAAATAACGGACCAGGCCTTCGGCACCGAAAAGCACGCGGCCTCCGTCACCCATCATCAGGTCGTCTTCATCTCCGCCCTCAGCCGCATCCGAACCACCGCCGCCCAGGATCACGTCGTTTCCGCGGCCGCCTTCGATCACATCATCGCCGCCGTTTTCATCGGCCGCCGTGACAAGGGTCGTCAGGTTGCGGTCCGCATCGAATGACGCGGCTCCATTGTCACCCAGGATCACATTGTTGCCGGTGCCGCCGGTTATCGTGTCATCGCCGTTCCCACCCATGATCAGGGCATCGCCCGATATCACGAAAATCTGATCGTTTCCGTCTTCTTTCGTGGCATCGGCTGTGACCTCTGAGACGCCACCGTTTTCCGCATATTCGCCCTGGCCACCCAGGATGATACCGCTGAAATCGCCCGCCTCAATGACGTCAGAGCCTGAACCCGCCATGATCAGGCCGTGGCCTTCCTGATCGCTGATGCGGTCATCCCCTCCGCCGGTGCCGGGATCAAAGGCTGACACATGAACCGCCCGACCGTCGGAATCCGTGACAATCGATCCATGATCACCCAGAAGAATATCCGTTCCCGCACCGCCTTCAAGGACATCGTTGCCCGCGCCGCCCAGGATCATGTCATCATCTTCACCTCCGGTGAGCTGATCCGCTCCGCCGTTCCCGGCTTCTGCCGTGCGAATGGACGTTGTTCCGTCATCAGCAAGGGACCATGAACCGGCATCGCCCACCAGAACATCACGGCCGGCTGCGCCGTCAAGACCATCATCACCGCCGCCACCCAGAAGCAGATCGTCTCCGCCTTCGCCTGTGATCCGGTCGTTTCCGTCTGTGGTTTCAACATTTGAAGCAAAACCTGACGCATCCGAGTAACCGTTGTCCCCGGCCATCCTGTCACTGCCCGTGCCGCCAGAAAGCACATCGCTCCCCGCGCCGCCGAAGATCACATCGTCGCCGTCATCACCTGATACAAGGTCAAAGCCCTGTTCCAGATTATCTGCTTCCACGCTCAGGTCCAAACCGTTCAGACTGTCTCGGGTCACGGAACCGGAATCCCCCAGCAGGGTGTCGTTGCCGCTGCCGCCGGAGGCCGTATCGTCACCACCGCCTGCGAGCAGGGTGTCGTCGCCTTCTCCGCCGGACAAGGTGTCGTTCCCCGCATCGCGGCCCAACGTACTTTCATAAGTCACCACGCCGCTATTCACGGTGATCAGTCCATGGTCTCCGAACAGGGTGTCACGGCCCTCGTCACCCGAAAGACTGTCATCTCCGCCCTGGCCGAACATCCGGTCATCGCCTGTGCCGCCTGAAAGGACGTCGTCACCGGAATCCGCATCCGAAGGAATCACGGAAAGGATTCTGCCGTTTCGGGGATGCAATTCCGCGTTATCACCGTACAGGGCGTCATCACCGGCCTGGCCTTCAAGAACGTCGTTGCCGCCGCCGCCCACAAGAATGTCATCGTCGTCACCGCCTGTGAGGATGTCGTCTCCCGCACCGCCCAGGATCGTGTCTTTTCCGTCTCCACCCGCAAGAATGTCATTACCGCCCTCACCCACCGTGGAGCTGAGCCGAATGATATTGTCCATGCGAACCACAGGAACCGAAAGGCCCTGGTACATGGTGAGAACCCGGCCGCCGAACCGGATGTCCGCGTCATCGCCTGCCATCGCCAGATCCTGATTCCAGGGCCGTTCGCTTGAAGAACGGATCTCGTCATCTCCCGCTCCGCCACTGACGATAACGTATCCGTTGTCCGCCACGGCCGGCTCAAACACCGCACGGTCATCACAATCGCCAAGATCAAGAATCAGAAGCTCATCTTCAAGAACGCCTGTGACGGTCAGTTCATCGGCCCCGGATCCCGCACGGATCCAGATGCCGCCCATAAAATCACCGGTGGCGTCGAAGCGGAGGGTGCCGGCCGCAAGACCGGACAGGGTGTTGCGGGTGATCAGAACATCCTCATCACCGTCGGGATCGGCGGCATCGGATACAAACAGGGCATGATGGCCTTCACCGCCGTGGATCGTCAGGTCACCGTCAATGGAATCCAGGGTTCCGCCGTTGCCCACAAAGAACATCTCATTACCGACGTTGCCGTTAATCGTGGTGGCGGCCGACGTTCCAAGGATATCGGCCCGGTCGTCACCTGAACCCATGAGGATGTTCAGATTCTCAAGGCTGCCGTACCCTATGCCGGTTTCACTGTGGTTTACCAGGATCACCCCGTCGAAATCCATGGAAGTGTCGATGAAATCTATGGCCGCATCGGCGTATTCGCCGGTGAAGAAAATCAGGATACTTCCGCCGAGATCCAGCACCCGGACGTTCCGTGTGTGGGGCAGGGCGTCGTCATCGTTGTTGGGGTTCAATACCGGCCTCAATGCTTCGAGAATCTGGTCCTCAGTGGCGTCGAAACCGACGAAGGATGACCAGAAATCCGTGACGCCGTCACGTTCGATGCCCGTGACATGCATTCTGAACGATCCGGTTTCTGAGTTCACCGTCAGCATGGTGATGTTGCCGTGATCCGCGCCTGTGGTGCCGTCGGCCACCGTGGCGGTCTCAAGCACGACGGTGCTGTCGGCGTTCAGGGGTTTCAGAGCCAGACTGTCCGCGAGCTCGCCTTCAAGCACCACCATCTGCGCGATGTCACGGCCGCTGATATCACCGCCGAAAGTCACAGTGTAGGTAAAGTAATTTTCACCGTCTTTGACAACGGTGATGCCCGTTGAGCCGAACAGATCGTTGAACACCACGGCCATGTCCTCGGCGCTCATCCCGTAATCCAGGCGGACCTTGGCAAAACCGTAGTACCGTGTGATGCGTCCGGTGTTCCTTAAACCTGTTTCAACACCGCATTCCCCGACGGCCAGCACATAGGAGCCTGAACCGGCCTGGACATAGAGGGTCTGAATCTCAGGAGCCTTGTTCATGCCAAGACCGCCGATGCTGTCTTCCGTCACGGTCACGGCGTTGTCCGTAGTATCACTGCTGTCGTTGACGGTGACGGTGTCTTCCCCTTCCCCGCCCGCCACGGTGAGCCGTGCTGAAAGCTGATCGGCGTAACCGCTGGCGTTGCCCGTCACCACGGTGTCATCCCCTGCCCCGCCGCTGATGACGGTGTATCCGTAGAGGGATTCGACGAACACCGTGTCGTCACCGGCACCGCAGGATACCGTGGTCAGGCCCCGGTGAGTGGATTCGATGACGAGGGTGTCGTTTCCTCGGCCCAGGTTGATGGCCAGTTCTTCGAGATTGTCGTAGGTGATTCCGCCGTGGAACCGTTCGCCGCCGATCACCGTGTCAAGGCCCATGCCCAGGCCGTACAGCCGGCTTTCCGTCAGAGTGGCTTCATCGTCCGAGGGGCTGTTGCCGTTGAACACGTTCAGAACGTCCACCTGGAGGGCCTCGTTGACCCGCACATTGGGGTTCACGGGGCCGTAAAAATAGGTATTGGACGCCGACAAGGCCCCACCGGTATTCTGCAGCACCAGACTGAACGGCGCTCCGGCGGTATTGCACACCAAAAGGCGCTGGACCGTGGCATTCCCGGACTCGATGGAGAAAAGTACCGCCGTGTACCCGTCCACATCGTTCAACAGGGTTTCGAAACTCTTGGCGATATCCTCAAGCGTGTCGCCCTGGCGCACGGTGTAAACGTGGTAAGCTTTGCCGAGGGTCAGGGTCCAGACCTCATTCTCAGCCACAGGACCCAGACTTGAAAAATCAAGGGCATGATGAGCGGAGGTGGCTGAAATACGGGATACGGAATTCTGAAGCACGTTCACGGCAAACACGTCGCCGCCGGTTCCGGTGAGGCTGATCACGCTTCCGGCCATGGCAACGTCAAAGCCTGTGAGGCGCTTGAGCTGCCGGTAGAAGCCTTCCGCCACATCGCTGATCTGATCGTCGGCGTCTGCAGTATAACTGAGTGTCACCGTCTCCGTGGAAAGGGATACGGTCCAGACCTCGTCGGGTATGGCTTCGCCGTTCACATCTACGATCACGGTCTGGGACGTGGCGGGCACCGGTCCTGCTTCGGTTCCCTTCGTCAATTCAAGGTCAAAGGGATCAGCGTCAGGGCTCGATACCGTGAGGACCGCTCCGTCCGCCGCCGCCATGAATTCTCCGGCGTTCATAATCCTTAGCGCGAGCCCTGCCGCTATGTCGAAAAGGGTATCGTCCGAATCGGGATCGTAGGAGTACACATCACCTGAAAGGGTCACCGTCCAGGATACGGCATCCGCTGGCTGACCGCTCAGGGTGATCTGCCGTGTACCTGTTGAATCCGAGGACACACGGGTTGCGCTGTGGTTCAGGGCCACGGTGAAATCTCCGCCGTTAACCTGGACAAGGACAATCTTCGCACCGCTGACGGTCACTATGTAATCCGCTCCGGTGTGAAGATCCTGAGCCAGTCTTGCGGCAACCTCTGACAGACTCTCTCCGGCGGCAACCGTCACCGTTGAAACATAATCCGATGCCGTGCCCACATCATGAACCCCGAGGGTCCAGGTTTCACCTTCCACGGCGTCGCTTACAAGTTCCACGCTCCGTGTGGTGGTCATGGACAGCACCAGGCTTTCCATGAACGATGTCCGGTCAAGGCCGGGATCCACGGCCAGGGCTTCTTCGTAAAGGGCGGTCAGGGCCTCATCCCAGCTCACGGTAAAAATCACGGTGCAGCTGTCTGACTCATCGATCTTCAGAACCGTAAGAACCGTTCCGCGTCCGTTGCCGGTGATCAGGGTGAATTCATATAGGGCGTTCGCATCGTTCATTCTCGGATCAAATCCGGCAATACCCGTTTCACCGGTGTCCGGATCGGAGTGCGTGGCATTTCTGTCGGTGAGCGTGGCATATATCTTGCCGTCGATGACGATTTCACCGGCGTTCATGATATAACCGTCTGCCAGAGGCCAGTTGGTTTCTTCCGGCAGCATGAAAGGATTGTTCATGAAATCGTCGGCCCGGGCCACGATGCCGCCGTCAATGGTCAGGGGGCCGCGGATGCTGTCCGCCTGCTGATCCAGAGCCGCGAAGACCTTCACATCGCTGCCGTCGATCACGTCGTCGTCCACGGCTTCCACATCAATCGTCTGGGGAATGTTCCAGTTGGTTGAATCGAACACGATCTGGGGCGTGATGGAAAGGCTGCCGTCGGCCACGTTCATTTCGTCCGAGAACTGGGCACCGAAAGCGATGGCACCATTGACCGCGATCCGTACCGTGCCATTCGCCTCGGTGACCGCGACATCGTACCCGCCGTCATCGATGGCATCGGCCAGGGCTTCGGCCACGGAAAGCAAAGGGCTTCCGGACGATGTATCAACGGCGTCCACCGTGTGACGATACGTCTTGCCATCGAGCATGACGGCCCAGATCTCGCCGTTCACAGCCTGACCGGACATCCCGATCACAGCCCGACGGGTCTTCACATAAACCTGCACCGCGTTGTTTTCCCCGTTGCCGTCCGCGTCATCAAAGGCCATGTCGGCGTTGTAGGTCCTCGTCGCCACGGGTGTCGCATTGACGTAAATCTCTTCGCCCACCGGGATGGCATGAGAAAGAACGACCCGGTACGAATCCGTCAGAGCCTCCGCAGCCTGGGCTTCATACGTGTTGAATTCATCCTGCATGATGTAAGTGATCATGAAGACACTGGTGGCATCCACCTCCGCGTCACCTGTCACGGTGAACACACCGTTCCTGTCGTCGTAAGCGGTGATGGTGTAAGACCCGCCCTGACCCTGTCCTTCGGTGACCGTCAGGTTCATGCCCACCAGATCCACCGCCGTGGCAGATATATCGTGACGCTGAACGGACATGTGGAGTTTGTAGGACTGGCCGGGGTAAACACCCATTTCAACATCGTCCAGGGTCCCCGGCCTCATGCCCGCCACATAGCCCAGGGGAATGTAGAAAGAGCTGGTGCTGAGCCCTGCGGTGTTGAAATCCAGATAGTAACCCACCTTGACAGTATAGAAGCCCGCTGTGTTAAAGGCGTATTCCAGGAGGGGATCAAGGGCGCTGGTGCTGCCCTTGTCACCGGGATAGGTGTTGGCGGCTTTTCCTGCAAGAACATTCCCTGTGCCGTCCACAAGCTGGAGCATGGGATAGAGGGTGTAAGCCACATTGGCGAAACTGAGCATGCCGCCGTTCAGAACAAGCACCGGAATGTACCCCGTCACCACGGTGCCCTGATCGATGTCGAAGGTGCCTTTGATGGTTCCGTCACCCTGCTCCACCGTCACGGTCACGGTCTGTTTGGGCGATGTCAGGATCCTGAAAACCGCGCTGCCGCTCTGGGACGAAGCGTCCACGGTGTAATCCGTAACCGATGCAAACAGATCCTCAAATCCTTCAGCAACATCCATGAGCTTGTCGCCTTTTTGTGTCGTGTAACGGTATTCGACGCCGTCAAGGGTCAGGATCCAGGTTTCATTTTCCGGAATGACGCCGCTACTGAGGGATTCACTGGCCATCAGCCGGATGGTCACCTCACCGCTGCCCTCGGTGAAGTAATGGGATCTTCCATCCACGTCGATGGCTGTAATGGCTGTATGAGTGATGGTTCTTGAAACCCTGACATCATCCATCAACAGACCGTCGGGCCGTGCAAACAGCACCCGGTCACCTGCGATCACCGGCGAATACCAGGTCGGAATGGCGTACTGTCCGCCATTTGCTGCCAAGCCGGCCGCGATGTCCGAAAGGGTGGTCTCTCCAGCCAAGGTTTCGTAGCTGTAGCGGTTCAGGGTGAATATGAAATCCGCTCCATCGGCAACAGCATCGGTAAAACTCACCCTCAGAGAGCCGGTGTCGCTGGTGTGGGTCCCGCTGAACACCGTCGTTCCGTCCATAACAAGCACCACGGTAAATACTTCCCCGTTATCACTTGAAACATTAATGCCCGCACCGTGGTCAAAAATAGACCGCCATGCGGCGCTGTAACCCGGATACCGGCCGCTGGTGTTGATCTCGTCCATCAGGAACTCAAACAGTCGGGCCTCGGCCGTATCACCAAAAGTTCCGCCGCTGTATGCCGTATACGAACTTTCGTTCACCGTGCCGCCCAGATGGAGCTGCCATGTTCCCGACACGCCGGAGGCCGAAGCTTCATCGGCAGCGTTCACCAGCTGCACGCTCTGGGACCAGGCGAGCCGCGGACTCACATCTGCCGTGATGATTCCCTGGGTGGCCGCAGTCACCGTGAGGGTTGCGGTGAACGGACTTGTACCGGGGCGGAAGATCGAAAGGGTGCGGTCACCGTTCCGTAACCCGATGGCGAATGCCGAAGGTATATCGGTGTCGCTGTTGAACCGGGTCACGAGATCCCGGGCGATTTCTTCGACGGTGTCGATGGTTGCGTTCACCGTGGTTGCCACGGTGTACAGGGGATTGCCGTCAAGGACAAGGGTCCAGCGTTCCCCTGCGTAAGGAGTTCCTGAAAGATGGATGTTCTTCACCGTTTCCAGAGGATCCGCCACAGCCACCGGATGATCCACGGCCGCCGATACCGTGAAATCCGTATCCCCTGTGAGGGTCAGGACGACCGTGACCGGACCTGTTCCGGTAGTCTGATAACTGAAATCGGCCGGAAGGCTCTGGAACAGATGGGTCACCACGTCAAGGAGAGATTCTCCGGCGTCCACGGTTTCCGTGTAATTCACACTGTTCACGGTGAGCATCCACACGTCGTCTTCGACCGATACGCCTGAAAATTCCAGTTCCTCGATCCAGAACGCGTCCCCCAAAGTGCCTGTTCCGGTTCCGGCACTGACATTGAACGTCAGGGTAAATTCCGTTCCGTCGGTCCGGCTCACGGTGATCACGGCTCCGGCTGCATCGAAGGTGCTCTCCGCGGTAAAGCCCGATACCGTGTCGTTGTTGATATCCAATACGATGTCGGCTGAAATCTGTTCGAAGCTGTCGGGATCGGTCACGGTGTGGTTGTAAGTGACGGGGGCACCCCCTTCGGCCTCGAGGACGACGGACCAGATTTCGCCCGGCGCAAAGGCTCCGCCCAGCTCGACGGTCCGCCTGCGGATATGGGTTCCGTCCACAACCACCGCTGCCGGGTCGGCGTCGATGATTCTGAACGCCAGATCGAAGGTGGTGTTGTTTTCGTTCACCGCCGTGACGGTATAACCGCCGTTCCCGTTATCCACGGAAAACGCCTGATAAGCCACGGCCGTATCGGTATCCACGTCATGGACAAGGTCGTCCACCACCGTTTTAAGATCCTCACCCACTGTAACAGGATGGCTGTAATCCTTCCCGGCAACGGCGAGGACCCAGATGTCTCCGACAGTCACGGCCCCTGAAACATCGACGCTCCGCTGGCTCATCAAGGGATCGTTGTCATCCACAAGACCCGTTGTCACAGCGGTGATGGCCGATGCCACGTCAAAAGTCGCGCCGTCCTCACGGGTCACGGAAAAACCCAACACCGTGGCGGCAGTTGTGTAATCGTCGCTGGCGTTTACCGCCGTCTGGAGCGCGGTTCGCACATGGTTCAGGGTCTCGGTGTCAGCCACGGTTTTTGTAAAAAGGGTGTTCAACGTCAGGGTCCAGGTCTGGCCGTCCGTTCTTGAAGGCAGCCCTGTAAAGTCCACAGGGGAAGTGCCGCCGTTTTCCTGGTTGTATTGGACATTTTTCTCCGCATCACAAACCATCAGACGGGCCCTGAACGTTTCCTCGTTATTGGAAACCCGAATGGTCCCAACGGATCGGGACACAGTGAAATCACCCGACACGCCCCAGCCATTCACCACGTTCAGGAGTGTATCACCCGCTTCCGCCGAAAAACTGTAACGGACCGTCAGGGTCAGACTCCAGGTCTCTCCCGTTTTCACTGAACCCTCAAGGTCCAGATCTGCATCCGTCACATACAGCTCATCCGGTGTAACCACCACCCCGCGAATGGAGGCAAGGCCTTGGAGGTTGACGCCTTCCTGGGAAAATTTCAGGGTGAATCCGGTGGGGCTTGGAGACGACAGGACAACCACCGGAGAACCGGCCGCAGCCACGGCCGTCATGGTGTAGCCGTTGACGGACTGCCCGTTGACGGCAGCGGCCAGAAGCACCGCCACATCGGCCAGACTGTCTGTGGAACGTGTGGCACGGGCCGTTGTGAAGGTGTTGCCGTCGATGACCAGTCTCCAGTGTTCTCCGGCTTTCACCTGGCCCGCCAGCGTCACCTGGGCCCTTGAAAAAAAGACATTGTTCACCGCCGTTCCCAGGGTGCGGGTCACGGTGGCGGCCTCGCTGACCACATGGACCAGACCATCAAAACGGAAGCCCCGTGTGTCGGCAATGGTGATCACCGGGCCTGCGGCCGATGCGGTGTAGCTTAAAGTGCCGTCCACCTGATCCGCCAGTTCACCTGCCACGGTGGTCAAAGTGTCGGAAGCCGTGGCGATGTAGGTGAAGGCCTGGCCGTCCAGGGTGAGAATCCACTGGTCGCCCTCAGCCGTGGCCCCGGTCACCGTGACACTGGCTCTCAGGTAATACGTGGCGGAATCACTGCTCTGGCTGATGGTGGAATTCGATTCCGGCTCAAGCATGGTGTCGGTAATTTCAAAGGTGTAATTGTCCCAATAGCCGTCACCGGTTCCCTGGATCGTGGTGTAGGGCGTGATGTAGTTGATGTTGCCCGTATCGTCGCGGGTCACGATTTCCGGGTTGTAGAACGTGTACCAGCCGGAGCTTGCGTCCACATTCTGGGACGCGATTTCGGCGTCGGCCGTTTCCAGTACCGGTGTGGCGGTGTAGGTGAAGTCGCTTACCGCATGACCTTCAAAGGACACGTGGAGTGTGTAATCCGCACCGTCGGGAATGCCCGTGATGCCCTTCCATTCGCCTGCGATCAGACCCTCCCGGTTGTCATGGGCGACTTCAAGGTAATACGTGCCGGGCGTGTTGAATATCTTGGCCAGATAGGCGTCGTTTTCCGTAGTGCTTCCACTGGCTCCGGCAAGAATGCTGTTGGAGTACACATCCCCCGCCACATCCAGAGTCAGGACATTGCCCTCGGCGTCGTAAAGCCTAAGGACGCTGAGCCATACAACGTCGTCACCTGAGGCATAACCGTCATCAACATCGAAAATCACCAGGGTTCCGGCTTTCTCGATGGTGAACTCGTAGAAATCCGACGTGCCGTCACCCGTTCCACGGATGGTGATGTGGGGCAGCTCCGTGGCCCGTTCGATATCGCTGTTGCCGCTTTTGCTCCAGCCCGAGTAGTCGATGTTCTGGGCGTAATAGATGCTGTCGTTGTAATCGGATTCATCGACCACGGACAGCCCGAAATTCGCGTCGAAGCTGGTGGTCACGTTGCCGCTGCCGTCGGTCACCGTGGTCACGTTTCCGGTCACCTGGCCGTAACCCATGACCACCACATCGGTTTTTTCCGTGACCATAAGACTGTCACCGCCCATGACCAGGACTTCGAAGGTTTCATCGTCGGCCACGGCGATTTCAACGGAACCGATGTCCGTGTTCTCGTGGTTCGCGCCTGCCCTACTGCTGTAAACCGTGCCGTCAAGGGTGATGAACCAGACCTCACCAAGCTCCGGCGTTCCGGTGAAGACAAAGGACACGATGGACCGTCTGTCACCCGTAAAATCCGCTGATCCGCCCGATAACGAAGCGTCGAACAGATCGCCGTCCTTCCGTTTCACGGTAAAGGCACTGGATGAAAGGGCATCGGGAACGGCCAGATAGTCTGCGCCTGTGACGGTATTGACAGCCTGGATCAGCCCAAGGGCCACCCTGGACAGCCCGGTGGTGACATCTTCGGGCCGGACGGTGTAGCTGAATACGGTGCCTGAGAGAGTGAGGGTCCAGATGTCTCCGGCGTTCAAGGCCCCTGAAAGGGCTACGCGGAGACTGGACCAGCCTGTGACGGTTGCGGAAGTGTCCACTGTGATGGCCCCGCCCACGGCGGGATAGGTGATGGTAAAACCATGATCCGCCAGATTTTCCGTGGGGCCGCGGATGATGATCACCGATCCGGACGCCTGGGCCGCATACACAGGACTTGCATCGATCACCGAGGCCAGACGTGCGGCCATGGCGGCAAGACTGAGATCGGCGGCGTGGTCTGCCGTATAGGAGAAGGTTTCTCCGTGAACGGTGAGGTTCCAGGTTTCACCGGCTTTAACGTCGCCTGTGAGCACCACCTGGAGACGGTTGCCGGAAGCTTCGGTGATGGTGGTCATGGCCGCGTTGCCCGTGGCGGCATGGGTAATGCCGGTGAGAGCCAGGGCCATATCCGTTTCAGGCCCTTCGATTTCAAGGGTGTTCCCACTGGCTTTTGCGGAATAATCGCTGTTGTACACCGCGTTCACCGCTGCAGCGAGATTGTTCACCATGTCGGCGGCGCTGATGTTGAAATAAACCGCCAGATCGCTGGTGACCGTGTGGGTGATGGTGGAGTAATGCAGGCCTTCCACCTTGAGATCGTTCACGCCCCGGACGCGGACCGTTTGAGGCGTGCTCCAGTTCGCCGCAGTGAAGATCAGACTGGAGATGGGCGTTCCGGCTACATCCGTCAGCCGTACCTGACCGTCGGTTCCCAGGGCCACCGTCACCGTTCCAGATGGCGCACGGGTCAGAACCACACGGTAGTCCGTGTATTCCAGACCGGCGATATCGCCCGCCTCATCCACCATAAGAGACCCGGAATCCGCGGACACCAGGACATCCGCCGCGTCGTTGTCGATGATGCGGACGTTCATTTTGAGAATGCCCACATTGTCGTATTCCCCGCCGTCTGTGGCGTTTCCGCCCTGGACTGCAGTATGGGTGATGTCGATCCAGCGTTCCCCTTCGGCCAGACTGTCGTCACCGGCGGTCACGTAAATTTTCTGGGGAATGAACCAGTTGGTCCGGTTGAACAGCAACGTCACGCCCTTGGCGTTTCCGGCGGTGTACGACCGGGTTGACAGAAGAATGCCCTGCCCTCCGGCCCTCTGTTCCGATTCCTTGGGCAGGCTGGGTGTGGCGGTGATGGTCACGCTTTCAAGGGGCGAACGGGTGAGGACCACCCAGTATTCCATCACCTGGAGGGCTGACCTGGGATCCGCCGCCGTGATGGTATCCTCGAACACCGTCAGGTTGTCCGCCGAGGCGCAAACCAGAACACCCGCTTCGTCGTTGTCCATCACATCGACGGACAGATCGGACACTTCCACACCCCGGTACAGATCGCTGTCGGTGATGTCCTGGACGATGACGCCGCTGTGGCCCTTGTAATCGTTGCTCACCACGGAGATGGCCTCGCCGTCGTTGCCGCCCGCCACGTTGAAGGTGTCGCTGCCCAGGCCGCCGATGAGAACGGTGTGGACGTCGGCGCTGGTGCTGGCCACAAAGAAGGTGTCGTTGCCTTCCATGCCATCCACCATCACCTCTTCCACTCCGGCGTAGGCGATGAACCGGCCCGCACCGTAAACGCCCTGTGCCGTCACCACGAAATCATCGCCGTATTCGGTACCCACGATGGTTAAGGTATCCAGCCCGTCTCCGCCGTCGATCCTCACCGGCGCGTTCACCACATAGGTCACGAAGTCCGCACCCTGGCCGCCGTTGATGTTGGTGTAAGGGGCCTTGGGATCGTCGGGGTCCACTTTGACGAAACTCATCACCCGGAAGGTGTCACTGTCTTCCTCACCGTACAGGTAAAGCTCGGCCATGTTGCTGTACACCGTGAAACCGTCGTTGCCTGTGCCGCCGTACAGCGTGACGGGGAAGCTGATACCGTAACTGAGATAGCCTTTGGTGGTAAGGATGGTGGGAAACCAGTCGTCCCTCACAAGGCCTGCGTTTTCATCCCTGGGGGACTTGAACACCTGTCCCACCTGGAAGGTGTCGTTGCCTTCATCGCCATAGACCACCATGGATGAACTGTTGTCGTCAAAGACAAAGGTATCGTCGCCTTTCCGTCCGTAGATGCGGATACTGCCGTTGATCTGTTCGTCGTAGTCGATGCGCTCGACGTTGCCGCCTATGATGGCCTCGCCGTCAGCGTCCACTTCCAGGGTGGCGATCATGTCCGGCCTGAACAGGAAGTGGTCATCGGCGTCGGTGCCGTAGATATCCATGGAATCGATGCCCGTGTCACCCAAGGTGGCCTGATCGTAAACGCGGATCAGGGCTGAGCCTTCACCTGCAAGGCCTGTCACATAGCGGTCGCTGCCGTTCTGGCCGTGCAGGCTCAGGACGCCGCCCAGGCCGTTTTCAAAAGTCTGGTCGCCGTTGATGTCGAAATTGATGTTGAACAGGTCGTCTCCGTCACCGCCGTTTAACGTCATGGCACCCAGGGTGGTGCCCACATTCACCGTGTCCGCTCCGGCACCTGCGTTCACCGTGGTGGGGCCGGCGATGGTGCTCTGCACAAAAAGAACGTCTTCACTCTGCCCCAGGGCCAGGGTCATGCGTTCCACCGCGGCATAGGTGATGCGGCCGCCCATGCTGAAACCGTCGACGCTTGCGGAGGTCAGAATTCCGAACTGGTCCGCCCCGGTATGGGCGGAATGATCCACCGTGAGACTGTCTGAACCGGCTCCGGCTTCGATGTCCAGAACATAATCGATATCGGCCAGGCTGTGGCTTCCGCCGCCCACGATGAGGCTGTCGTCACCCGCTGCGGCGTTGACCGAAGTCAGGGTCCGGTCAGCCACGGCATAGACTGTGAACGTGTCGCTGCCGCCGCCCAGAAGGATGTCCAGGGTCTCAAGGTTCAGGTATCCCACCCCGGCGGTGTCAAGACCGATGATCAGGGTATCGGTCATGGCACCCATATTGTCGTCACGGTCGCCGTTGTCGTCCAGAACCACGCTGTCCACACCTGAACCACCGTCCACATCGACCCGTGCTCCCAGGCCGTCCACCCGTGACTGGCGAATTTCACCTGCGCCTGTGCCGGTGATATCCATTTCAGAGAGGCGGACGGTGTCGTCACCAGCACCTGTGTTCACCACGGTGGGTGTGGATACATTCCGCACATAAACCGTGTCGCTGCCTGAACCTGTGTTCAAAACCAAGCCGGCGGCGACTGAACTGCTGTGGGTGCTGATCACATCCACGGTGTCGGTTCCCGAACCGGTGGTGACGGTCACATGGTCCACCTGATCGTAGGCCACGGTCACCGCCTGCGCGCCGGAACCGGTCACGGTGACCTGGGTCATGGCCCTTGCTGTCATGGCCTGATCCGCGGCTGTCAGGTATACCGGCTCACCGCCGAAATACGTCACCGCCTCGTCGCCGTAGTAGTATTTCAAATCACCCTGGCTGTGAAGTGCCTGGGTCCAGCTTTCAAGAACAGAGGGATCGGCTCCGGCTGTGAGAACGTAAACCGGATCTCGCCGGCCATGATAAACCGTATCGCCGTCTTCGGTTACGGTTTCCGCCGTGTAGAGAACCACCCGGCCCTCGTCGTCAAGGGTGATGGAGCCGTAGATGTCCACCACGGGCTGGCCGATCTGTACCGCCTCGTCGCCGTAGTAGCAAACCGGGTCACCGGCGCTGTACACCGCCTGGACACCGTGTTTGTCAAGCACCGGATCACGCCGGTCATGCATCACCGCTTCACCGGCCACATGGAGGAAGGGGCTGCCGTCGCCGTTCATCACGGCATTGCCGTTTTCATCGTAAACCTGTTCGCCGCCTTCGTAACGGACCACGTCACCGTTCATATGAAGAACCGTGTCGCCTTTCATGTGAACCAGGGGATCTCCGGCCGCATGGACGAGGATGTTTCCAAGGGCGTCGCGTTCGATTTCACCGGTAAAGGGGTTCAGTACCGGATCTCCGGATTTGTATTCCGCACCGGTGTAAGGATCAATCTGGGCGTCATCGCTGTACACCAGGGCCGCACCTGTTTCGGGATCGACTTTCTGCTCCCCGCCGAAATACGTGGCCACAATCCGGCCGGACACATAAACCGGCTGGCCTGCGCCGTTGTAAACCCCGACGCCCAGTTCCACACCGGAAACGGTGACCGATGTGCTGCCGGAATCGGCGCTGCCGTTGATGTAGAGAGAGTCGTCACCGCCCACGCCCTGGACATCCACATAGGCATCCACCGCCACGGTGTAGGGGCGGTACGATGTCCGGTAAACCGGGATCAGGGCCGGAATAGCTGTGACCGTGGTGGTTTTGTAGCCGTTTCCATCCACATACAAAAGAACACCGGAATCGAAATCGGTGATGTACGACGCGTGGCCGGTATTTACAAAGACTTTGGCGAAATTGGCGTCAAGGTACACCAGGCTGCCCGAAGCGTCGGTGTCGATCACCGGAACGCCGGTGTCGGTGAACACGATGGCTCCGCTTTCGGTGTAGTACAACAGCTGGCCGGATGCCGACGTCACGATGGACGGTGTTCCGGTGTCCACGGTGGTTTCCTTGCCCGCGTCGTCCAGATACAGCAGCTGGCCGCCGGTGTTGGTGCGCTGGACACCGTGCCGATGAACGCCCCGTTCCTGAACGCCCATTTCCTGAACCAGATCCTCGATCACGGCTCCGTCGGAACCGATGACCACGGCGTTCACGTAAACGTAGCGTGACGCCGAACCGTCGGTCCCGATGATAGCGGCGGTGACCGGCGGCATGTAGAAGTTGCCGCCGTAGGAATGGGTGTAGTCGGGCGCGCTGTTGATAAATGCGTCGGGAACATCGGCCAGCAACTGGTCGTATTCGGCCAGATCCATGCCCAGTCGTTCGGCATGTTCCGCCGCCGTCAGATGGACCACGGTTTCGTCAGTGGTGGCGTCTCCGTAGAACGTCAGCCGTTCCAGAATGCCGCCCAGAGATCCGTCGTCTCCCACATAGACCCTGTCATTGCCCTCGCCGCCCAGAATCAGCACCGAGCCACCGGCTTGTTCCACGTACACCGTGTCATGGCCTGCCCCCAGCACAAGGGTCACGTCCGTTTCATCCAAAACCGCGCCGGCCGTGATCCGGTCCCTGCCGTTGACGAACATGTGGACGTCACCCAGAGCAATGGAGAACTCGTCAGCCAGGGCATCGTTGTCACTCAGACGGAGTTCAACAGTTTCCAGTCCCTGAAGTTCGATGCCGAAATAACGGTTGCCGTCCACACCCGTTCCCTTGGGCAGCCCGATGCCCTCCAGACTGACGAAGGTGTCGTAGATCAGGGTGCCGGATTCATCCACAGCCTGGGTGAACAGCGGATTGCCGTTCTGGTCTTCGCCCACCTGTTCCATGCGGGGTGTCATGCGTGTGGTCAGGACACCGGGGGCGGCCGATCCATCCTGGTTGTGAACGATCAGTTCATCGCCTTCGTCCTCATACTGGTCTCCGCCTTTGATGGTGAGGCGTCCCTCGATGTTCGTCACATCGCCCTCACCGGCTGCCTGGAACACAAAGGGTGCGGGGTCCACGGTGACCGCGGGGGGCTGGATGGTCTTGTACCGTTCTTCGTAATGACCGATGCTGAAGTTCACCACCAGATCGGTGACGGTGACCTGGGTCCTCAGTCCCAGCAGATACCAGAAGCTGTCGTATCTGGCCTGTGCCAGAATGCCGTTGTAGCTGATGCCCTTGAAAACCAGATAAGGGAACACGGCTTTCCAGCAGGCCATCATGGCGCTCAGCCGTTCCTGAACCACCTGGGCCGGACTCTTCAAAAGGGCGTCGAACCAGCTGACGTCAAAGGAGAACAGGCTGAAATTCCAGGTATAATCCACGTAAACCAGTTCCGGGGGCAGGGCCACCTGGAACGAAGGCGGCTGATACGTGTAGGCCGGTGGATCGAACACGATGGGCGGGGGCGTGCCGCCCACATGGATGGTGTCGTCGCCGGAACCGCCGTTGACGATGGTTTCCACATTTTTGGCCGTGGAAAGGATGTAGATGGTGTCATCACCACCCGCCGAATCCACTTCCACGGATTCGATGTTGGTGAAGTTGGTGATCCTTCCCGCACCGGCGATGTAGGTGCTGGTGATCACAAAGGTGTCGCCGATGGGTGTTCCGATGACCACGATGGTGTCGATGCCCGGTCCGCCGTTGATCTCCACCGGCGCGTTCTGGACATAGTCGTAGCGGTTGGACCCGGTCCCGCCGAACAGGGTGGACAGGTTGGTCACCTCATCCGGGTTCTCGCTGTTCTCCTTCAAAACCAGGAAGGTTTTCAACAGGAAGGTGTCGTTGCCCGATCCCCCGTGGAGGTAGAGTTTGGCCCGGTTGTGGTTCACTTCCATGCGGTCGTTCTGGTTTCCGCCCAGCACGAACAGCGGCGCGCTGTTGCCGTTGGTCATACGGCTGGTATCGGCCACGGGCACGCCTTCGGGGTATTCCAGGGTCCTGTTGCCGGTGTCGGGGATCAGTGGCACGGTGCCCACCACGATTTCATCGTCGCCGCTGCCCATGTTGATCACCGTGACAATGGCCGTATCGTTGGACAGGAAGATGTCGTTTCCGGCCCGGCTGTTGATGACAAGGCGGTCGATGCGGCGGTAGACCAGGGTGTCTCTGGATGTTTTCTTGGCATTGGCCATCACCAGGGTGCCTGTCCTGAAGGCACCACTGCCCGCCGCGTCCAGGGTGAAATCATTGGCGTCGGCGGTCCCGTTCACGATCAGTTCGTCAAAGCCCGACGTCCCGCTGTCGGTGACGCTGAAACGGTTGTTGCTGGTTCCGCTCAGGTTGATGATGATGTATTCTTTGTAAAGGTCGTTGTTGTCCCGGTTGTCCACGGTGACTTTCCCGGTCCAGGGCGTGACACTGACAAAGGCCTGGCCCACGTAGATGGTGTTGTCCATGTCGCCCACCACCAAGGTGTTGTTGCCGGCACCGCCCGAAATCAGGGCTTCTTCGAAAAGATTCGAGATGTCTTCCACAATGGCCCCTGAGCTGTAATGGTCGCCGGTGTCCTTCAGCGTCAGGTCGGGGTCGTCCTCGTCCATTTTAAGAGAGAGGTCTGCGGCGGTGTCCGGCGTGGCTTTGGCAAACGCGGCCCCGCTGTCACCCACGATGACGCCGGTGACAAAACGGTTGTTGAAGAGTCCCATGTCCCTGTTCTGGGTTTCGATGAAGGTGTCGTAACCGCCCGCATCATAGAATGTGTCCAGGCCGTCCCCGCCGGTGACGGTGTCGTTGCCCAGACCGCTGTCTATCGTATCGTTCCACGGGCTGCCCACCAGGGTGTCGTTGCCGGCTCCGCCGATGAGTTCGATGATCATAAGATCCTGGTACGTCACGGTGTCCGAAGTGTCCGCATCGGTCATGCCGCTGAAATTCAGGCTGTCGTTGCCGTCACCGGCGTTGATCACCACCCGGTCCCCTTCGTTTCTTACGCTCTGGGCGATGCTGTATTCAAGGACACCCACCTGGGAAATGGCCACTTCGGTCATGGCTTCGCTTGATGCGGAAGTGGCCACAGGCGTCTGTTCCGAACCGAAGAAGCTGTCGTCAGATCCGGTACCCACGATATAAAGAACGTCTCTGGCATTGTCGTCGTAAAGGGTGATGTTGGGGGCATCCACTTTAATATCAGGCGTGGCCGGATTGTCGTCGTGGTCGTCCATGTAGGATATGGTTCCGTTCTGGACCGCCCGTTTGCCGAAAGACACGGTAAGATTTTTCAGGTTCGAGCCGCCTATCGCAGAAACGGTGATGGTATCCGCTCCTTCACCAGCATCGAGGGTCAACGAGATCACACCCCAGGCCGCAATGACACCTCGGCCTGAAAGGGCCACTTCAAGGGCGTTCATCGACGGTGAAGATACGTCAAGGATGTCTGCCGATGAACTGGCCGTGATTTCGAGGTAGTTGCCCGTTTCACTTGTGGCGTTACGATCAATAACCGTTCCGAATCCACTGGCGTCAAGGAGGATCAGATCTGTTCCCGACCCTGTGGTTATAATATCGGCTCCGCCGCCGCCGGTGATCTGGTCATCTCCGTCTCCCGCATTGATGGTGTCGACGCCCGTTCCACCGAAGATCTGATCTGCGCCGCTACCGCCCAGAAGCGTCGCCGCTGACGCACCTGTTCGTACAAGGTAGTCGTCACCGGTTCCTCCGTTGAGGGTGGCCACACCGGAACCGGTGTATTCCAGGTAATCGTCTCCGGCACCGCCATCAAGAGATGTCACACCGTTACCCGCAGAAACCAGCCGGTCTTCACCGGTACCACCGGTCAATGTCACAGGCACGGTAACGCCCTGTTTCAGAACCAGGCTGTCGTTGCCATCACCGGCGTTTGCCACGATGCCCGTCACGTTGTCGTAAAACCGTGTTCTGCCGTAGGCCGTGACCTTGATGGTGGCTTTACCGGCCGTTCCGCCGGTCTGCTCGACCTCATAGGCTTCGTTGTCTTCATCTTCGGAGATGTTCCGGTAAACCGCCCTGTCGCCCACGTTCAGCTGAAGCACGCCGCCTGAATCGCTCCACTGCTGGGCATTGAGGCCCGTTCCATCGGCGTTGCCCGCCAGATAGACAGGTTTGGGCAGTTCCACATAGCCGATGGTAAAATGGGCCGTCTTTTTAATGGTGATGAAGAGAATCTTGATTCTCACCGTGATGGCCAGGGTGATGGGAACCCGGCCCTGGCCCGCCGCCATAAAATTGAAGCTGAGCCCCAGTTCGGCGAGGGTGATGCCGAAAAGTTTCGCGCTCACCGTGGCGCTGCCGTTCAGGGTAAAACAACTGCTGATGATGTTGCCTGTGTTGTCCATGGTGCTCACGCACTTCACCTGGAAGAAGAAGTTGCCGTGAAGCCCGAAGGAACTGGAACCCAGCCGCAGGGCTCCGTAGAATTTAATGTCGAACCCGCCCCTTGAATCCAGGTAGCCGTCGCTGCCCAGAGTGGCGATACCGAAGAAATCCACGTTGGCCCTGTAGGTGAAACTCCAGGCCCCGCCTCGGACGTTGATTGTAAAACCGGCGTCGAACTTGAAGATTTCAAGAATTTCCACATACCCGGACAATGAGAGATAGAAGGAATGGGCCGCCACGCCCAGGTATCTGTTGCCCGTGGTGTTGATGCTGAGGATTCCGGATGCCTGGATCTTGAACACCGACAGGTCCACGGAAGCTGAAACGGAAAGGCTTAGAACAAGACCCGGGTCGGAGCCGGTGTACACTCCGGCGGCCCCTGCGGCGTCAAACCTCAGTCCGCCCAGTTTGAAACTCACCGCGAAAATCATTTCAAACTTGGAATCGGAGATGAGGATATCCACGCGGCCGCTGCCTTCCACAAATCCCAGGAAGTTCACGCTGCCGTTGATGACGATGCGGAATCCCCTTTCGATGGTCATCGTTTTTCCGCTGATGACGACATCCTTGGCCGTATCGGTCGTGTTCAGGTACAGCAGAGCCGTCCCTGAAAAACAAAGTCCGATGTCCTTGCAGAAATCCGAACTCTGGAGATCGATAACGATATAGAAGAACAGCCCTTTGCTGTCCAGGGTCATCTCTCCTTTGACAGCCAGGGTTCCCAGGGGAGACAGGCTCATCAGGGCATCGGCTTTGATGCTGATGCTGTCCGGCATAAGGGTGAACTCGAAATTGCCTTCAAGTTCCATGAATCCGGCGGCCACCATCCGTCCGTGCATTTTCAGTGTAAAATAAGGTCCGGCGTTGATCTCGTCATCAGCGACTTTCAAACTCCCGTTTTCCCGGACAAAGGCACCATCATCATCGGTGACGAACGTTTCAAAAGTCAAAGGCTGGCCATATGAATTGAATTCCAGCAGGAAGTCGCCTTCCAGGTCGATGCCCGGAATGCCGCTGCTCCTCAATGTCAGGAACACCCGTCCGGCCACGGCGGGAGTCATAACACCGGGATCGGGGTCTGCGTCGGCGTAAACCGCCAGCATCAGGAAGCCGGACATGTTGCCCAGGTAAGCGATTTCCGTACTCACCGCACCGGTGATTTTCATGTAGGTCCGACTGCCGATGGCTGCCTCGATCTGGATGAACCCGCTCAGATGGATCACGCCGCCGATGACCAGCTCGGCCTTGATGGTGGCCACCACATAGATTTCTCCGGTGGAAGATGCGCCGGGCAGACCGTCGAGCCCCGGAGCTGCGGCATAAATATTGAGGGTGGTGGGTTCCCCTTCGTCAAGCAAAGGCAGGAACGAATCGGGAATGTCGAAGGTCTGGTCCTGGAGCGTGGTGTTGAACATCACGGACACCGAACCGGATGCGGTGAAGATGTCCACATCGGGAAGTCCGATGTCTGCCGACGAGCCCACGGTAAAAAGACCGGCCACGCCGGGATTTTCTCCGGATTTGAGACCCGTGACGATCACGAGAAGGCCTGTGGCCTCGCCGTAGGTGACCTGACTGTCACCGGCTCCGAAAGAGAGTTCCGCCGTGGCGAAAATTTCGAACCGCTGGGGGTTGATCTTGAGATAGAACCCGCCGTTCATCTTGAACAGGTCGGAGCCCATTCCCGGAGGCCTGACCTTAAGCTGGCCCACCACCTCGATGGAAAAGGTGTAAGGTGCCAGTTCATAGGTCCGGGTCAGGTCGCCTCCGTCATCGGCCAAGCCCGGCAGGGTGATGCTTTCCGTTTTTTTGCTGCCGGTGGTGTTGATCTGGAGCGTGCCTTTGCCGTAGATGAACACGCCGTACTGTTCCAGGAATCCGAAATTGGTTTCCATGCTCATCACGCCCCAGAACTGAGGACCTGCCGTGGCCAGATTGCCCAGGTCGAGAATGAAACGTCCGGCGGAAGATCCCAGGGTTCCCAGCTTGTAGACTTTGAGCTGGCTCTGAATGGTGAGTTCCAGGACTTTCCGAGCCCCGTCAATTTCAAGTATCACACTGCCTGTAGCGGAAATCAGAGGTTCATCGAGGAAACCTGCGGCATTCAGCTCGATGCCGCCCGAAAGTTCGATAAAGAAGGATTCAGCCTGGGTGACGATGGTGAGACTGTGGGATGAGGCGGCCCCTTGGTTGGTGACGACAGTGCCGTCATCGAGGGTCTTGGTGTCGTTCCAGCTTCCTTCGATCAGGGTGATCGTGAGGGTTCCGGTGTCGAAGCTGCCGGTGAAACTGTAACGGAAGACCTGGGTCGCCGTGGGGGTTCCAAGAAGATTCTGTTTCGCCATTTCTTTTTGAACGTCGGCCAGGGTTCCGTAGAGGTCGTTGAACGTGTACAGCCGTTCAGGAGATCCTGAAACCACGACATTTTCGCCGTTGGCCCCGGCGAGGGTGAATTCGGCTCCAGAGTCGGTGATGGACGCTTCGTCCAGTTCCGCTCCGCCGGTGGGGGTGAAAATGATGTCGATGTACTTGGATGTGCGTCCCGTTTCCGGTTTGGAACCGTTCAGGGTCTCACGGTCCACGATGTCGCCCGCCATGGGATCGGCGGGGGATGCGCGCGCCGCGTCCACGGAGAACACTTCGCTTTCGGCGAGGTTGGTCATGCCGCTGGTATCGGCGAAGGAACCGGCCACAAAGGTCACGGTGTATTCGCCTTCTTCAAGGCTGACGCTGAAATAATACCGGTAGGAATCCGTGGTTCCCACACGCACGGGACTTCCGCGGACCGCGATGGCGTTTCCGTAGCTGTCTTTGAGGATGAGTTCGTTACCGTCGATGGTGTTGTGGTCCAGACGGTATCCGGATGTGGCCTTGAACGTCACTTCGATATACCCCATCTCGTTCACCGCATCCACGCCGATGCTGCCGTTGTTCAGGGGATCGGCCATGTCGGCGGTGGCCCCTGTCACGATGAACGTCTGGCTTACGGCCACGTTGGCCATGTTCGCGCTGTCGGTGAAGCTGCCTTCGGTGAACTGAACTGTCACGTCACCGGGCATGAATTCCCCGGTAAAGGTGTAACGGTAGACATCGCTCAAGACCGGTGTGCCGGTGATGCCCTGCTCCGCCATGGCCGCCGTGACGTCAGCGGCGGTGACGCCGTAGAATCCGCCGTAGGTATAAAGCCGTGTCGCCGCACCGTTCACCGTCACCGATCCCACGCCCGCGCCGCTCAGGGTGAATTCCCCGCTTGTGTCGGTGATGGAACCGGATGAAAGGGTGCTGCCGCTTGAAGCGGCGAAGGTCACGTCAATGTAACCCAGGCTGTTCAGTGTTCTCACGTCGATCTGGCTTTTACGGCCCGGACTGGAAAGAATGGCCGTGGCACCGTCCACCACAAAGGCCAGGGCCATGCTGCTGTTCAGTGCGCCGGAGATGGTGTTGCCGCCCGCCAGGGTCATATCCAGGGTCTTGAAGGTTCCGGCTGCGAACGTCACCTGCACCTCGCCGGTGGAATACGAGAACCCGGAGGCCGTGATGGTGTAGCGGAACCGGGTGACCCCTTCACGGATAATGGCTTCGGCCAGGGTTTCACCGGTGCCTGCGGTAAGAATCGAATAGGTGACGAGGCCGTCATCGCCCTGGGTTGAAATCAGGGGATCGGGCTTGCCGTTGACGGCTATGGACCGGCCGCCCACGGTCAGCTGAAATTCTGCGGCGGAGTCGAGAATGGAGTCGTAATCCAGGGTCGATCCGGAGGCCGCGCTGAACACCACGTCAATGACGTAACTGCCGCCCACCTTGGAGGCATTGATCACGTTCACATCCACATGCTCTCCGTCGGCATAGGAAGCCAGGGCCGCCATGGGTGCCAGCTGGACGGTGGTGGTCAGGTCCGAATCGGGAACGAGGAAGGTCACCTCTTTACCCGACGCGTTCCTGAATCCCATCTTGAGCTGGCCGTAAATCGTCAGCAGCTGAACCTGCTCAGGAATGTCGGCGAGGAAATAAACCTGGACCGTGCCCGAAGCCACCCGTGAAAGATCGGCGTAGAGTTTTCCGCCCAGACTGATGTTGTCGGCGGCGAAGTTCAGTTTTCCGGTGATGAGGAATTTGCCGTCGGTGCTGATCTTGATCATCACTTCGCCGTTGAACACCTGCTGGGATGCGTAGGCCGTGTAGATCTTGCAGCCGCCGGTGATGAGCATGGGCGAGGTGAAGGCCGCAAGGAAGCTGGAGCCTCCGCTCAGGTTTTTCGTTGCTTTGTACTGGGTGACCACCTGCTGTTTAATGGAAACAAGCCACTGGTCCGCCGTCATGCTGGTGGGCAGACCGAAGGCCGAATTCCTGAGTTCCTTGGCGTTTTCAATGGACGGCAGGCTTTTGAAGAATTCGACGCCCGCCGAGAAATCGTTGATGGCAAGGCCGGTGTTGGGTTCAAGGATGATGCCGCCCGGCACTTCGATGTTGATGAACACACCCAGCGGCCCAAGTTCGGACAAACCCAGCCGGATGGTGAGGCCGCCAAGGCCCGGCATGCTGAATCCACCCTGGAGACCCATGAAGAAGATCCGTTTCACCACCGGGGTGGTGGTATCCAGAACGCCGATCATGGTGTCGTTGGCGTCCAGTTTCAATATGCCGCCGATGAGGCCCGCCTTGATCTCGCCGCCGAACATGTTGCCTTCCACGGTGACGCCGATGCTCTGGATGTCGACGATGGGGAACTTCCCTTCCAGAAGCAGGGACGGATCGATTTTCACCCCTTCCACGGCCCCGGAGAACTTGAGGCCCGGCAGGCCGGAAATGCCGGTGACGGCAGCGGACAGGGTGATGACGAAATCACCGGGATCGTTTTCGATGTCGTCCCACTGGATGCCGATGGCCGTGATGCGGATGGGCAGCCAGGACGGCCATTTGAAGCTGTCCCCCGACGCCGAACCGATGGTCAGGAACACGCCGAAGCCTTTTTTGGTGGTGAAGCTTCCATCGCCCAGGAAGGCGAAGTTCCGGGCTTCACCGCCCAGCTCCAAGGAACCGATCTTGACGCTTGCCCCCACGGAGATGAACGCCACCAGTTCTTCATCGGCGGCGGCTCCGGTATCCAGGTTGAAACCCACGGCGGAGATCTTGACAAAAGTCCCCAGGGTGATGGCCAGGGTGTCCACCTTGAAGATAAAGGCTTCGACTTTTCCGTCTTCGAATTCCAATTCCAGGCGAAGGGCTTCGGTGTTCTGGGTTCCGTCGGCGTTCAGATCGTCGGCGGTGGCCCTGTCGGTGATGATGGCGGACACCGGACGTCCGGGGAAGAACTTGGCCCCGCCGGAGGCCACGTAAATGGAGCCGTCGAAGTCAAAGGATTCACCGAAGGTCACACCAAAGTTGGTGACGCCGATGCGGATGTCGTCGAATTCAAGGACACTGCCGAACCGGATCTGCTTGTCGGTGGCCGTTGCCCCGGTTCCGGTCTGAGCCGGAATGTTCACGCCGTAGGCGATTTCGGCCACACCCAGTTTGAAGCCGTTGGGACGGATCACAAGGCCCGGAATCTCGTCGCCGGAAACCGCGGTGTTGGGATCGTAGGTCTTGATCAGGCCGTAAAGCCCGAACGCCGGGAAGGTCACCTTGGCGTATTCGATCCTCAGGATCTCCTGGTTCATGTACGTGTCGTAAAGGGCCGGGTATTCCTCAAGGGCTTTCTGGTACGCGGTCAGGGCTTTCTGGTAAGCGGCCTTGGCTTCAGCCGTTGCGCCGTCGCCGGGATTGACCGGAGCCACAGGCGCATCCGGTGCCGGTTCGAACTTGATCATGATGCCTTCGGCTTCCACCAGGACCACGCCGGGCACTTCCACTTCAAGACCGGCCACCCGGAAGCTGAAATTGCCGGGGACGCTGACCCGGACGTTGCCGGAAAGAAGGCCGAACACGTCCACGCCGAAATCGAAGGTTCCGAGCACGCCGGTGAGATCCGCCGTGATGCCGCTGTTCGTCTGCTGGGTGGTTTGCGTGGTGCCTGTGGTTCCGTTACCGCCGCCGAAGGACAGACTTGCCCGGTCCACCCCGATGCCGATGGTCAGCATCAGGAAGCCGTCTTTAAAACCGATGTCCTCGATGCCCACATACGGTCCCTGGAGAAGCAGGGGCCCGAGTTTGAGGCTCTTGGTGGACGAAGCCTGACCCGTGACGGTGGCCGAAAGGGTGAACATCACCGACGCGGCGTTGTTGAAGGTTCCATCCACGGTCTTGAACGAATTGGCCCTGAAGGTCACCGTCACTTCACCGGCGACGAACAGATCCACCGTGTTGGCGGTGTTGCCGTCTTTCAGGTAATAGCGGTAGGTGGTTCCTGAAATCAGCACCGGCGATCCCACGATATCCGGGATTCCACCGCCGCCCGCCATCATCTTCACGTCGCCGAGACCCGTCCCGCTGAGGATGATCTCGTCGCCGGTGATGCTGGCGGCGTCGATGGCCGAATCGCTGCGGGTGACGAAGGTCACGTCGATGTAGCGTTTGTTGTTCATGCTGGTGATGGCCATAACCTCACCGGCCGAGGGCGACGCCAGGGTGGCCGAGGGCGCGGGGGCTGCAAGGGTTCCGTCGGCTTTCTTTGTAACCAGACAGAAGTATTCGGTTTCGGCGAAGTTGGCCATGCCGCTGGCGTCATACCAGGAATTCGCGATGAAGTTCACGGCCACGTCGCCGGTCTGGTTGAAACTGCCGGTCAGGGTGTATCGGTAGGTGTTGGGCAGTCCGCCCGTGACTTTCACGGGTTTTCCGTTCACCGTGACGGAGGTGAGGGCCTGGCCGTTCATGGACAATGTGAATTCCGGCGTAACGTCGAGAATACTGCTTTCGGTAAGGCCCACGTTGTTGGGATCGGCAAAGGTCACGTCGATATAACGTTTATCCGAAGACAGGCCGTCGATGTCGTTCCGGTCGTAGACCAGGTATCCGCCGCTGCTCAGCTGAACCGTGGTTTTCCCGAAGCTGGAGAGGGCCAGGTCCGCCGTGGGGAAAAGAACCAGACTGTCCGTTGCCGGAGTGTCGATGCCCACCTGGCCGAAAATCTGGAAACCGTTGACTTTGAAGCTTTCCATTTTGAAACCTTCCACGCCGCCGATGGTAAACGCCGCGCTGCCGCCGATTTCAAAATACTCCTGACCGTCCACGGTGATGCGCACGTAGGCTCCGGCAAGAGTCACGGTGACCTGACCCGTGGGTTTCTTTCCGAAGCTCACGGTGCCGCCGATTTCAAGGATGTCGGCGATGTTCAGGTTGATGGAACCGGTAAAGGCGGTGACCATGGCCGTGCTGGTGAATTTCACCGTCACGGCTTTGTCGGTGTTGGGAATGGTGAGGACTTCGTTCACCACCCTGCCGGAGTTGTTCACGTCGATGATGCCGGTGCCGCTGACAGTCAGGCCCTCAAGTCCCACAAAGGCGATGGTGCCTTCGGCATGGAGGGCGTAGGTTCCGCCGTCGAACCTGACAAGTCCGATGCTGGCGTTGGTGAGCAGAACTCCGATGGCGTCCTCGTTCACCGTGCCGTCATCGTTTTTGTACGGTCCCTGGCCCACGAAAATCGCGATGCCGTCCCCGGCGAAGCTGTCTCCACTGAACACCACGGACCCTTCGATGGACACGAAGTCGGCGATGGTGATCTTGATGTCGCTGGCAAAGAAGCTGAAACCTGTTTCCGTGGCGCTGAACCGAACGGTGACGGATGTTCCGGCAACGTCGATGGTCTGGTCCACGGCTCCGCCGGTGGTGTTGATCCTGAGGCCCAGGGTGGCTTCGGCTGCTGAACCCAGGGAACCCCTGCCGGAGATCTGGCCGGCCACACCGGTGGCGGTGATGATCAGGGCACCCTGGCCGTTGGTGATGCTGCCGCCAAGGCCGGTGTCGCTGAAGCTGACGCCGGTGACGGCCATGCGTGTGATTTTCACGCCGGTGGCCGTGTTGGTGGCCTGGTCAAAGTAGAAGTTGCCGGATAAGGTGTAACCGCTGAGGGTGATTCCGGCGTTCATGGCCACGATGCGGACGAATTTCCCTGCGGGCAGCACCATGTGTTCGGTGGTGGTACCCGAGGTAAAGGTTTCGTTCACGGCCACGGGCAATGTGTTAATTTCAAACGTGATGGTGTTGCAGCTCAATGTCAGGCCGCCGCCCAAGGTCAGGTCGTCCGGGGCCACCACCAGTTTGGCCGCCATGCCCTGGGGCGTGATCAGCATGGCCCCGCTGGGGATGCTCAGGCTGAAAATCGTGGTTCCGCCGCTGGTGAGTTCAAGGGTCACATCGGACACCGCCACCCGCACCACTTTGGCTCCGCCGGTGGTGGTGATCTGTTCGAAACTGAAGTTACCGGAAAGGGTCTGGCCCAGCACCGTGAGGGTGATGCCCGAGCCTTCCACACGGATATAGGGCCCTTTCTGGAGGGCCATCACCACGGTCTCTCCGCCCACGGAGAACCGTTCGTTCACGGCGGTGCCGGTGTTGTTGATGAAAAGACCGAAGGTGCCGGTAAAGGCCACGCCGCTGATGTTCTCGATGCTGACTTCCGCGCTCACCTGGCCCGCGATACCTGCGGATGTGACGATGAGGGAGCCTGTGCCGTTTTCCACCACCACATAATCGGTGGTTCCGTTGCCAAGGCCCAGTCTGACGTTGGCTGCGGCGATGCGGATCACGTTCCGGGTGACACCGCCCGTGACGGAAGAGATCTTTTCAAAGGCAAAATCCCCTTTGAGGGTCTGGCCCAGAACGGAAAGGGACACGTCAAGCCCTTCCACCTTGACGTAGGTGTCGCCTGCCGCTGCGGTGATGTTCACCGTCTCGCCGTTCACCAGGATGTCTTCGTCCATGGCGGAGGTGGCCTTGACGATAAGGACGTTGAAACTGCCGCTGAAGGCCACGCCGGGAACGTTGAGACCCACCGTCGCGCCGATGGCTCCGGCCATGCCGCTTGTTTTCACCACCAGATAGCCGTAGCCGTCTGTGACCGTCACCACGTCACCTGCCCCTGCGCCCAGTTTCAGGCTGACGTTGGCTGCGGAAATACGGACGGTTTTGGCCGTGCCTTCGGTGATCTGTTCAAAGGCGAAGTCGCCGCGGATGCTTTGACCGGCCACGCCCAGAACCACGTCTGTTCCCGCCACTTTCAGGTAGGGTCCTGCGGGGAGAGTAAGGTCAATGACCGTGCTGCCCAGGGTGAAGGTTTCATCCACAGCTGCCGTGGTGGTGTTGATGGACAGGGCGAAACGTCCTGCGAAGGTGACGCCGGGAATGTTCTCGACGGCCACGTCGGCTGCAAGGGTTCCGGCAATGCCGGAGCCGGTGATGAGGAGCGCGCCCGTTCCGTCTGTGACGCTGACAAAGGAGGTTGTTCCGTCACCCAGAGACAGGCTCACGTGGGCCGCGGCCATGCGGATCACACTTGTTCCGGCGGCAGTGCTCGATTTTTCAAAGGAGAAGTCGCCGGTAAGGGTCTGACCCAGAATATCGAGGTTCATCCCCAGGACGGTGACTTTAACGTAAGGACCGGCGTCAAGGGTGAGTGTCCGTGTGACGCCGCCCACGTCAAGACTGGTGCTCACCGCCCGGCTGGTGTTGTTCACGCTGACGGTGATGTTGTCGGCGGACGCCGTGGCAAGGCCGGGTATGGAGACGGTGACTTTCGCGCTGATTTCACCGGCAAGACCGGCGCTGGTGACAATAAAAAGGGCCGAGCCTTCGCTCACAGCCACGATGTCCGTTCCGGCGGCCGAGATGGCAAAGGCCACATCCGCCGCGCCCACTTTCACCACCCGGCCCTCACCTGTGGTGGCCTGTTCGAAGCTGAAATCACCGGACAGGGTCTGCCCCGCCACGGTCAGGGAAGCGTCGGTCACATCCACTTTCAGGTACGGACCGGCGTCGCAGTCAAGGGTGAGGGTCTTGCCGTTCAAAGCAAAGGAATCGGCAACCGCAACGCCGGTGTTGTTCAATAGGACGGCGAACGTTCCGCTGACACTGACGCCGGGAATGTCCACGGCGACGGTGGCGGACAATTTTCCCGCAAGACCTGCGCTGGTCACGAGAAACATCCCTTCACCCTGGGTGACGCTGACAAAATCGGTACTGCCGTTACCAAGGCCCAGGCTCACGTTGGAGGCCACGATGACCACCCGCCCTGCCCCCTGCTCGAAGGCGAAATCACCGGAAAGTCTCTGACCCGCCACAGTGAGAACGATGCCCGTTCCCTCAACCCTTAAATAGGGTCCGGCGGGAAGGTCGATGGACACCGTGGTTCCGTTCACGTCCATGCTGTCGTCGACGGCGGTGGCCGTGTTGTTGATCAGAAGGGCGAAGCGTCCCGCGAAGGTCACGCCCGGAACGTTCAGGGCCACATCGGCAGACACCGCTCCGGCAAGGCCCAAAGGCGTCATCAGGAGCGAACCCTGACCGCGGGTTAAGGCCACCACACCGCCGAAAGAAAGGCTCACATCGGAAAGACCCAGCCGGACCAGTTTCTGGCCGAAGCTGTTGGTGGTCTGTTCAAACACCACATTGCCGGTGAAGGTCTGGCCCAGGATGGTGACGCTGGCCGGTGTTCCGTCGGTCAAGCCCTTCACTTCCACCCGGAGATACGGACCTTTGGGCAGATCGAGAGTCAGGGTTTCAGCGCCCACGATGAACGTTTCATCGATGACCCGGCTGGTGTTGTTGATCGAAAGAACGGCGGCTCCGGCCACGCTGAATCCGGTGACATTCACGGTGAGAGACACGTCCACCTCACCGGCGATACCCGCCGACGTCACCAGGAGCAAGCCGTGGTCGATGCCCAGGGAAAGGAATTCGGTGCTGCCGTCGCCAAAACCCAGAGTGACGGATGTCAGGGCGATTTTCACCAGACGTTCGCCCGTGGACGTGGTGAGCTGTTCGAAAGCCACCTGGCCTTTGAGGGTCTGGCCTGCCACGGTGAGGTCCAGCCCGCCGCCTTCCACGCGGATGTAGGGCCCTGCCGCCAGATTCAATTCAACGGTTCCGCCTCCCACCACGAAGGTTTCGGTGACTGCCGTACCTGTGTTGTTAATCACCAGGGAAAGACTGCCCTTGAACGACACGCCGGGGATGTTCACGTTCACCGTGCCGCCGATGCTTCCGGCAAGACCGGCAGTTCGGATCACGATCTGGCCGGAACCGTTGGTCACGCTGACAAAATCGGTGGTTCCGTCGCCTATTCCCACGTTCACCTTGCTTGCGGCGATCTTGACGATGGTTTCTCCGCTGGTGTTGGTGATCCGTTCAAACGCGAAGTTCCCGGAAACCCTCTGACCCATGATCCTTAAATAAGCATCCGTTCCCTCGATGCGGAGATACGGTCCTTTGGCCACGCTGAGACTGACGGTTCTGCCCGCCAGTTCGAACTCCCGGTTCACGGCGGTTCCGGTGGTGTTCACCGCCAGACCGAAAGTGCCGGATACGGAAACGCCGGTGATGTTGAAAGCCGCATCGCCGGAAAGCCGTCCGGCCATGCCTGCCGTGGTGAAAACGAACAGGCCGTAGCCGTTGGAAAGGCTGGCCACATCGGTTCCGCCCACGTTTAAGGCAAAGGCCACGTCGGTGGCGGCCAGGGTCAGGATGGACCCGGCGGGATTGGGATTCTGAGGACTGGTGGTGGCCGTGACCTGTTCAAAGGCGAAGTTGCCGGTCAGGGTCTGGCCGAACACGGTCATGACGAGATTTTCCGCTTCCACCTTCACATAGGGCCCGGCGGGAAGAACCACCGCCGTGGGCAGTGTCACCGAACGGGCCATGGTGTTGATGGATACGGCGAAACCGGCGCCGAAGCTGATGTCCGGCGAAGCGGTAAGGGTGATGTCACCTGAAACACGGCCGGCGACCCCTCCGTCTCCGATCAGGATGGCCCCCTGGCCGTCTTCAAGGGTGACGATGCCGCCGCCCAGACTGAGACTCACGTCTTCGGCCTGGATTACCGTAATCTTGGCCGTTCCCACGGTCTGCTGTGAAAAGCTGAAAGTTCCGGAAAGGGTCTGACCGGCCACGGTAAGGTCGAGATCCGCACCCGTAAACCGCATCACACCCTGGGCTACGTTCACACGGATCGATCCGCCGCCGGGAATGCCGATTTCCTGATCCACGTTGCCGGAGGTTGTGTTCACTTCGATGATGGCGGTCCCGGACAGCGTGACATCGGGAACGCCCAGAATCTGTACGTCACCTGTGGCATAGAAGGCATAGGTGTAACCGCCTGTAGCCCCTGCGTCGGCATGGCGGATGAACGCGAATTCCGCATGGGTCAGAAGGATGCCTTTGGCCGCCGGGTTGATCGCGCTGTCGATGAGGCCGGGACCGTCTCCCATAAAGACGTTGGCATCGGTGACAGCCAGGGTTTCACCGTCGGGGGTGCTGGTGACGGAGAAATTGCCTTCCACCACGACAAACCCGGCGATGTTGATGCTGGCACTGCCGAAGAACTGGAACACGTCGCTTTCCGACGCATTAAATGTGATGACGAATGTTTTTCCGCCCACCTCGATGGTTTCGTTCACGGCCCCACCGGTTTTGTTCACCCGGAGGCCGAAGCTGCCGCCCACGCTCACGCCGCCCGCATCGACGGACGCCTTGCCTGAAAGGTAGCCCGCGATTCCGGTGGTCTTGACCACGAAGGCCCCTTCACCGTCGGTGAGGCCCTGGCCAGCAAAGTCAAGGCTTATCTTCGTCATGGCGATTCGTGTGACCTTGGACGCTCCCGCGCCGCTCTGGTCGAAATGGAAATCGCCTCTCATGACCGGGGCGTCCACAGCGCTTCCGATCTTAAGTTCCGCCCCGATCACCGACACGCGGAGATAGGGTCCGGCCTGAACATCAAGGGTGACACCGCCTGACGGCATGTCGAAGGTTTCTTTCACCGCCGTTGCACCGGTGTTGATCTGGAGCCGAACTTCGTTGACCGTCAGGGAAAGTCCGGGCAGGTTGTCCACGGTGGCGGTGACGGAGAAATCGGCTGCAAGTCCGCCGCCGTTCAACAAAAGGCTTCCGCTGCCGTTTGTTACGGTAATGTAGTCGGTGGTGCCTGTACCCAGTGTCATGTGGACATTGGAAAGGGCAATCCCGAGGACGCTGGCTCCGCCTGCGGTGGTGGTTTTGACGATCATCATGTCGCCGCCAAGGGTCTGACCGGCCACGGTGAGTTCAACGCCGGTGGCGGTCATCCTTAAACCGTTTTCAATGCTGCCCTTCGTTGTGCCGGTGTTGTTGATCTGGACGGTGAAGGTGCCCTCAAAATCAACACCGGGGATGGCCACACCCACGGAGCCGGTGAAGGACCCGTAGAGACCGGCGCTGATCACGGAGAAACTGCCGCTGCCGTCGGTGACCTGGATAAAGGTGGTGCTGCCGTTGCCGATGGCCAGTTCCACACTGTCAAAGGCGATGTCGAGGCCCGCTGCGCTTTTCGAGAAATTGAAATTGCCGGAAAGGGTCTGACCCAGCACGGTCAGACTGACACTTGTACCCGACACACGGACGTAGGGTCCGGCGTCAAGGGTCAATGTTTTTGAAACACCGGCCACGGTGTAGGTTTCCGAAACAGCCGCCGCCGTGTTGTTGATTTCAAGTTCCAGGGTTCCAGACAGACTGACGCCTGTGACGGAAAGCGTTGGCGTTACCGAGAGTTTTCCGGCAAGCCCGGTGCCTGAGAGGAGGAAGATCCCTTCCCCGTCTTTCACGGTGAGAAGGCCGCCGCCCACGTTGAGGCTGATGCCGGTTGCGGCGATTTTGACCAGGGACGTGCCGTTCGCTTTTCTGGATTCTTCAAAGGCGAAATTTCCGGACAGGGTCTGGCCCGCCACGGTAAGGCGGATGCCGCTGCCAGAGACCTTGATGTACGGACCGGCTGCGAGGCTGAGATCCTGAGTCGACGTCCCCACCTGAACAGATTCATCCACGGCATATGCCAGGGTGTTCAGTTCAAGGCCAAAGGTGCCGCTGAAGGCCACGGCCGAACCCGCAGATACGCGGACATCGACATTCAGGCGTCCGGCAAGGCCCGATCCCCCGAACACAAAGAAACCGCTGCCGTTTTCCGCGCTGACGATGCCTCCCGCAAGGGACAGTGTCACATCCGTCGCAGCCACAACCAGTTTGGCGTTTGTTCCGGTGCCCGACTGCTGGAGCACGAAGTTTCCGGAAAGACTCTGGCCCAGCACGGTGAGGGAGGCCGGTGTGCCGCCATCGGTTTGTGTGACGGCCACACGGACGTACGGCCCTGCGGGAAGAACCACGGTGTCTGCGCCCACGGTGAGGCTGCGGCCGCTCTGGGTAGTGTTGATCTGAAGCCCGATTTTACCTGTGAGGGTGATATTGGGGATGTTTACGGAAAGGGTCATGGCAAGAGCCCCGGCCATGCCGTCGGACGTCATGATGAACGCGCCGCTGCCGTTTGTAAGGCTGACGGTGCCGTTGCCCAGACTGACAGTGACGCCCGATGCCGTGACGGAAATCACACGGGCGCTGTTCACGGTCTTTTGTTCAAACACAAAGGTGCCGGAGAGAGTCTGTCCAAGCACAGCGACGCTCACATCCGAACCTTCCAGGCGGACATACGGTCCGGCCGCAACAGATACGCTGACGGGAACACCGCCCACCACCAGGGTTTCGGATACCGCGGCAGCGCCGGTGTTCAGAGTGATTTTCAATGTGCCTGAAAGGGAAACCGAGGGAACGGCCATGGCCACCGTGGCCGAAAGCTCTCCGGCAAGTCCGCTGCCGGTCACGACCAGCGCGCCCTTTCCGCCGGTGACAGTGACAAGGTCTGTACCGCCCGCTGTGAAATTCATGGCGATGTCGCTCATGCCCACTTTCACCAGACTTGTGCCGCCGGTGCCGGTGGTTTTTTCAAAGGCCACGTTTCCGGAAAGGGTCTGGCCCACCACGGAAAGTATGATTCCACGGCCCTCAACCCTCAGATACGGTCCGGCGGAGATTGAAAGGGTGCGGGTTGTGCCATGGTCTGTGAACGTTTCTGAAACGGCGGCGGTTGTGGTGTTGATTTTCAGGCTGAAGCTTCCGGCAAAGGTCACCGAGGGAATGTTGAACGCCGCGTCGACGTCCAGTTCACCGGCAAGACCTGAACCGCTTAAGATGAAACGCCCTTCCCCGTTTGTCAGGCTTAAAACATCCGTGGACCCGGCGGTCAGCCTGAAGCTCACATCGTCTGCCGAAACACGGATCACCGTGGTTCCGGCAAGCGATGTCAACTGCTCGACGGCAAAATTACCGGCAAGCGACTGACCGAGAACGGAAAGGCTGACGCCCGCCCCTTCCAGTCTCACGTAAGGCCCGGCCCGGACAGAGAGGGTCACGGTGTCGTCACCGAAAATGAAGGTTTCGTTCACCGCTGTTTTTGTGGTGTTGACGTTAAGGGTGAACGTCCCTGCGAAATCCACAGAGGGGATGTTTTCCGTGATGGTGGCGGTCATGCTTCCGGCCAGTCCGTTTCCGGTAAAGACCAGGGAGCCTGAACCGTTTGTGAGGCCGATCACGCCGCCAAGGGAAAGGGTTACGTCGTTTGCGGCCATTCTGAGCGTCCCGGCACCTTCCCCTTCGGTCACCTTGTCAAAGGAGAAGTCCCCTGAAAGGCTCTGACCCAGGATGGACAGGGTTCCGTTCTCGACCTTGAACGACAGGACTTTTTCCGTGCTGCTGAAAGCGAAGGTGACGCCGTCGTCGGTGGAATTAGGGATGGTGAGGGTTTCGGTGACGGCCATTCCCGTGGTGTTGATGCGGACCGTGGCTTCGCCCACCAGGGTGATGCCGCTGAAACCGATGACGGACACGGTGCCGGTGGCCACAAGGGCATAGGTGGTGGTGGTTCCGGTGATGCGGATCACGCCGATTTTCGCGTTGTCGATCAAAACGCCTTTGGCCAGGGGATTCACATCGCCGTTTTCAAGTTTGGCGGGGCCCTGGCCCATGAAAATCATCAGGCCGTCACCGGCAAAGGTGCTGCGGCTGCCGCTGTCCACAAAACTCACGTTGCCTTCGATGGTGATGAAATCGGCGATGGTGAGCGAAAGATCGGAAATGGAGAAGGCGAACACGTGGCCTTCCGCTTCGCCGAAGGCGATGGCGACCGCTGTGCCGTCAATGTCCAGCGTCTGGTTCACGGCAGCGCCGGTGGTGTTGACCCGGAGGACGATGCTGCCCCCCGCTTCGACCGGTCCTGCGGCAATGGCGGCATCGCCTGAAACCACACCGGCCACGCCCGAAGACGTGATCACGAAGGCGCCTTCGCCGTCCGAGAGACTCTGACCGGCCACGCTGACCGTCAGTTCGGATACGGCAAAACGGATCACGGTGCCACCGTTTTCATCCTCACTCCGGTCGAAATAGAAATTCCCGGCCACGGTGTTTCCGGCGATGTTCATGGACGCGCCGATCAGGGACACCCGGACATAAGGCCCTGCCTCGACATCCAGACCCATGCCGCTGTCGGTCATCCGGGTCTTAGCGGTGTTCATTTCGAAACGCACGGTGCCGCCGTCAATGTCGATGCCCGGCAGGCTGAAGCTTGCCGAAACGCTGAAGCTTGCGGCAAGACCGCTGCTGTTCATCAGCATGGCGCCGGTGCCGTGGGTGATCGAGACAAAATCCGTGCTGCCGTCGCCGAGGGTCAGACTGAGGGCCGATACGGTGATTTTCACAATCCGGCTGCCGTCTGCGGCCGTTGCGCTTTCAAAGCTGAAATTGCCGGACAGGGTCTGGCCCGCCACGGAAAGGGTGACGCCACTGCCTGCAAGCCTAAGGTGTTTCGCCCCAACAGTGGCCGTATCCACGTCAAGATCAAAACGTCCTAAGACCGTCACATCGCCGGTTTCAACCGTCACGCTGAAACCCTGGATGGTTCCGATGACGCCTGATGCCGTGATGCGGATCACGCCGCTTGGGAGGTGGGCGGTAAGGAAATTCACACTGGAATTCCCCAGGGCCAGGGTCACGTCGGTCAGGGTGAACTCGATGTCCGTTCCGCTTTTCGCGAAACTGAAATCCCCGGAAAGGCTCTGGCCGAACAGTGTGACGGTGACGTCCGATCCTGCGATCCTTAAATAGGGACCTGCGGGAAGGGCGAGGAGAATCAGACTTCCGTTCACATCCAGCCGTTCATCCACCGCCGATCCGGTCTGGTTGATCTGGACGGTGAACGTCCCAGCCACGGAAAGTCCGGGAACGGCCACGGACAGAACGCCTGAAAGTTCACCGGCAAGTCCCTGGGCCGTGAGAACCATGGACCCTCTGCCCGCGGTCATGGACACCAGGTCGGTTGTCCCGTCGGACAGGGCGAACCGGATGTTGGTTGCGGCCAGACGAACCCGTGTCAACCCGGCTTCATTGGTCACCCGTTCAAAAGCCAGATCACCGGAAAGACTCTGACCCAGAAGCGAGAGCGTCATATCCGTTCCGTCGATGCGGAGGTAGGGTCCTGCGGGAAGGATCAGGCTGACGGTCCGGCCGTTGGCTGTAAAGCTTTCGTTCACCGCTGACGCGGTGGTGTTCACGGAAAGGCCCAGAGCGCCGGTAAAGGTCACGCCGGGGAGATTCTGAACGGCCACGTTGGCCGAAAGTCTGCCGAAAAGGCCGGACGAGCTGATCACAAAGGACCCGCTGCCGTTGGTCAGTGAAAGGTATGTGGTTGTGCCGTCACCCAGGGAAAGGGTCACGGAGGACGCGGCGATGCGGGTGAGGGTGCTGCTGTCCGCTTTGGTGATCCGTTCGAAATAAAAGTCACCGGAAAGGCTCTGACCCAATATGGCGAGGGTCACCCCTGTTCCTGAAATCCGGACGTAAGGTCCTGAAGTCACCGTCACGTCATTACCCAGCGAAGACGTGAAGGTCACAGACCGGCCCAGGGTGTTGACGGACAGGGCGAACGATCCGGCAAACGCTACCGAGGGAATGTCCGTGGTGATGGTGACGGCCAGCTCTCCCGCAAGACCTTCGGATGTGAAGATGAACGCGCCCTCCCCTTCTTCGGCGGTCACGGTTCCGCCACCTAAGGCCAGGGTCACATGCCGTGCCGAGATCTCCATGGCATCCTGTTCGTCACCGGAAGCAGGTGTGCCGTCGGGGTCCACGGTGATTTTGCCGAAGGCGAAATCGCCGGTAAGGGTCTGGCCGAGGATGGACAGGGTGACGCCTTCGGCTTTGAAGCTGGTGACTGCGTCGGCGGTGTCGAACCTGAGGACCACATCGCTGTCCGTTCCGGGAATGGCGAGGATTTCATCCACGGTTCGTGCGCTGTTGTTCACGCGCACCGTGGCCGTTCCTGAAATGGACACCTGACTCACGCCGGTGATGGACACGGTTCCTCTGGCCACCAGGGCGTAAGTGCCGTCCGTGTATTTGATGAGACCCAGGGTCGCGTCACTGATGAAAATACCGGTGGCCGAGGGGTTGATGTCTCCGTTTGCAAGCCGTAAAGGACCTTCGCCCAGGAATACCGTGAGACCGGTTCCTGCGAACCACTGGTAACCTGCGGCGCTGGTGTAGGCGAAGCTGCCTTCGATGGTGATGAAATGGGCGATGTTAAGGCTCATGTCCGCGCCGAAAACCTGGAAGAACGGGGTGATTTTACCTGCGTCCATGGAAGCGGTTTCAGTGCTGCTGAAGCTGACGGCGATGGTTTTTCCATCCAGAACCACGGTCTGGTCCACGGCGTCCGGCGTTGAGTTGAGCCGCAGTCCCAGGCTGCCGCCAACGCTGAAGGAACCGGCCGCCACATCCACATCGCCGGAGATGATCCCGGCCACGCCGTCCGCCGTAACGATGAACGCGCCTTCGGCGTTTTTCACGCCGTTACCGTCATAGGTGAACGCGCCATTTGTCACAGCCAGGGTGGTGAGGGTGGAGGATACGCCTGATCCGGTGACCGCCGTTTTCCGTTCGAACATGAAGTTACCGGAAAGGGTCAGGGCACTGCTGTCCCCGATGGTCACGGTAACGTTCCGGCCCACCACTTTTACGTAAGGACCGGCAGGCAGAGCCAGAATGATATCGTCGGCTCCGTCGAAATCGAAGGTTTCGTTTACGGCAACGGACAGGGTGTTGATTTCAAGACTGAACGTGGCCGTGGTGTGAAGCCCGGTGATGTGAAGGGCGGCGTCGCCCTCGATCCTGCCGGCCACGCCCGTTCCCATGAGAACCAGGGCCCCTGTGCCGTCTGAGACCGTCACCACACCTCCCGCAAGGGACACGTTGACAGTCGTGGCTGCGATCTTCACCACTGTCTCACCGGTTGCCGTGGTCAGCCGTTCAATGACAAAAATTCCCTGAAGACTCTGGCCGGATACGGTGAGCGTTACGGGTGTTGCCACGGTTCCGCCCGCCAGCCTGAAATAGCCGGTGGAGGTATTGATCTCGGCATTGAACACCCCGCTGAAGGCGACGCCGGGAATGGTTGTCGAAAGGGCTGCGTCTGTCAGGGTTCCGGCCAGTTCACCGCCGCTTAAAGTCAGGGTTCCGGCACTGATGTCGGCGCTGACGTATTCGGTTGTAACATCCCCGAAACCGATATGGACATCGGCCACCGTAAGGGTGACGTCGGCTCCGTTCTTTTCGATGGAGAACGACCCGGAAAGGGTCTGGCCCAGCACGTTCAGCCGGACATCGTCGCCGCCGAAACGGCTGATACCCGCATCAAGTTCGAGGGTTTTGGTGATGCCGCCCACGGTGAGGGTCCTGGACACCGCGTGTGTGAAGGTGTTTTTCTGCATGCCCAGGTCGCCGGAGAAACTTACGGCATCCACGCCCACCACCTGCGCCGTTCCACCGGCGTCAAAGGCGTATCCGCCCGAGGTCACAAGAACCATCAGTTCGGCGTTGGCGACGGAGACGCCCAGGGTCTGATCATCGTTCCCCACGAACAGGTTCACCGACGAGGCGGCCATGAGGATTTCCGTGTCGGCCCCTGTACCGCTTTTCACAATGGCGAAGTTTCCGGTAAGTGAGCCGACGGCTGTGACCAGGGTCACATGGTCCGCACCCAGCCTGCTGACACCTGCTTCTATAACCAGAGCCACACTGTGTCCGCCCACAGTGATGGTTTTATTCACATCGGCGTTAAGGGTGTTCTGCTCCGCCGAAAGGTCGCCGGTGAAAGTGAGGCCCGTAACGCCCACGATCTCGGCCTGTCCCGAAGCCCTGAAGGCGTATGCGCCGTCCGCCCGGATATACAGGGCGAAATCGGCACCGCTCACACGGACACCCAGGGTTTCGTCTGTTTTTCCGGTAAAGAAGGTGATGCCCGTTCCGGCGGCGGTGACGCTGTTGTCCGCCGCGTCGTTTTCAAAGACAAAATCCCCTTTGAGCGAGGCCACAGGCGTTGCAAGGGTGAGGTTCGTTCCTTCGAACCTTCGGATATTCGTTTCACCCGCGCCGAAAACAAGATCGAGATCCGTTCCGTCGAGGGTGATGGTTTCGTGGATGTCGTTTCTGCCCGTGGTGTTGATCCGCATGGCCAGTGCACCGGAAAGAGCGAGATAGTCTCCTGACGTGACCAGGGCCACGGTGCCTTTGGCGTCGGCGGCGTAAGTTCCGTTGCCGAACATCATCATGGCAAGGCTGGCATCGGTGATGGAAATTCCTGCCGTCCCTTCCACACCCAGGAAGGCGTTCACATCCGAGGCCCCGATGCGGATCACGGTGGCCGCGGCGGCGTCGGTGGCTTTTTCAAAATAGAACCGGCCGGACAGATCGAGAAAATCCGAAACGGTCAACGTTGCCGACCCGCTGACCCGGACATGACTTTCGCTTGAACGGTAATCGAACACCGTGCTTTCGATGGTTTCGGACACCGTGATCCCGGTGTTCACATCCACGGCCAGACGGGCGGACAGGCTTAATCCGTCAATGCCCGTCAACGCGGTCACACCGGAGGCGGACCCGGCCATGCCGCTTCGTGTCAGGGCAAAAGCACCCGCGCCCCTGGTCAGGGAAAGGGTCACCGAACCTGTTGAAAGGGTGATGGACACATCGCTGGCCACGAAGAAAAGGATGGAATCGCCGTTAAGAAGCGTGGATTTCTCGATGATGAAACTGCCGGTAAGGGTCTGGGACAGGACGGTAAGCTGGACGTTGACGGCTGAAAGTCTGAAAAAAGGTCCGGCACGGACATCGAGAACAACGCTGTCGCCGCCGGGAAGATCGAGAGTCTTGTAAACAGCCGCGGACGTGGTGTTGATTTCAAGTGCGACTCCGGCGTCAAGGTGAACGTAACCGGCCATGTTGACCAGAACATCGGCCCTGGCGCTACCTGCCACACCCAGGGGCGTGACGATAAACGCGCCGTCGGCGTCGGTCACTTCAGCTAAAACCTCAGAACCGTCGGTAAAAGAGAGCGCCGCGTCTTTCATGACCAGAACCACAGAGTCCGCTGTTTTGGCGAAGCTGAAAATCCCGGAAAGGGTCTGGCCTGCCAGGGTCAGGGACACCGGAGACCCGGCTGTTCCGCCGGTGACGGTGAGATCCGAGCCGTGGATCGTTATGCCGAAAGCGCCTGTGAGGCTGATGCCGGTTACGGGGTCCAACGTGACATCGGCTGTCGCGCTGCCGTCAAGACCTGTTGCTGTGAGGGTGAAATCCCCCTGGCCGTTGGAAACGCGGACCAGATTCCGGCTGCCGTCGCCCAGATTGAGGGCGACCTTATTAAATGACAGGGCAATCCCGGCCGCCGATCCTGTTTTCACATTAAAACTGAAATCGCCGGAAAGGCTCTGGCCTGCCACGGCAAGGGCGACATCCGTTCCTTTGATCCTTATGAATTCGGTGTCGGTAAAATCGATAGCCACCGTATCCGTGCCGATGGCGAAGGTCCGATGGACCGCCGTGGTCCGGGTGTTCACCTCGATGTCAAACGATCCGGTGAACGCAAGTGAGGGTGCATTCACATCGAGCACGATGGACAGGGACCCGGCGATGCCTGATCCGTCGATGACCAGCACGCCGGAACCGCCGGTGACGGAGAGGAAAGGTTCAGATCCCGTTCCAAGACTCATGGCCACGTTGTCGGCGATCACAGCCACATCTCCCGCCTGGGTCCGTTCCAGGGCGAAGTCGCCGGTAAGGGTCTGGCCGTAAACGGATAATGTCAGCCCTTCGCCTGCCACACGGAAATAAGCTCCGGCGGGGAGGTCGATGGAGAAATCGTGGGTCTCACCTGCAATTTCAAGGCTTCCGCTTTTGGAAACCGGCGCGGGCATGGTGTTGACGCTGACGCTGAAACCCGCGCCGAAGGTCACGTCGTCTGAAACATCCACGGTAACGGCGGCTTCCATGGTTCCGGCAATGCCGCTGGTGTTCATGATGAAAAATCCGCTCTGCCCCGCAGTCTGAGACACGGTGACCACACCGCCCAGGGCGAGGTTCACGTCGGTAAAGAACAGTGCGAAACAGGAGCTTCCATCGTCGGCGGTCACTTTGTCAAGCGAGAAGGTGCCGGAAAGGGTCTGTCCAAGTACGGAAAGGGTGAGGCTTCCACCGAAGCTCCGGGCATCGTTTATCAC
This sequence comes from Desulforapulum autotrophicum, assembly GCA_020723285.1. GTDB lineage: Bacteria > Desulfobacterota > Desulfobacteria > Desulfobacterales > Desulfolunaceae > DYJE01. Next base: position 43,833 of record DYJE01000008.1, read on the forward strand.
GGTCCGGGTTGAACCACCCGCGATGGAGAGGATCTGGTCCGAGCCGGTGTTGTTGAAGCGGATGATGGCCGTTCCGGTGAGGGTCGCATCGCCTGCGATACCCAGAATGGACACCTGGCCTTCGGCGTAGAGAGCGAATCCGCCGGAAGCTGTCCTGAGAAGGCCCACCGTGGCGTTATCCAGAAGAAAACCCCGGGCCGAAGAACTGGTCACAAAAACATCCGGGTCAGCGGCGCTCGGGACTTTGGCAGGCCCGCTGCCCATAAAAAGACTCAGGCCGGAGCCGGAAAAGGCGTTGTTGGTGAACTGGACGTCGCGGCCCTCGATGGTGACGAACCCGCCGATGTTCAGTGTCAGGTCCGATCCGAACAGCATGAAATAGGGTGTGCCGCCGCTGGCCGCTTCGGTGGGGGCCGTGAACGCCACATGGATGGTGTTTCCGGCAATGACGATGTCTTCGTTGAACGAAAGGGCCGTGGTGTTGATCCGTAAGCCGATGCTGCCGCCTGCGGTAAATCCGCCCGAAGCCCCGTCACCCACAAAGGACACGTCACCGGCGATGGTTCCGGCGAGGCCCTCACTGACCACGATGAACGCGCCTTCGGCGTTGCTGATGCCGTTGCCCCCGTAAGTCAGCGACGCTTTGCTGACGGCGATGCGGGTGATGGTGGTCAGGTCGGCCCGTTTGCTCTGGTCGATGCTGAAGCTTCCGGTAAGGGTTGTCCCGCTGATGGAAAGGGTGACATTCACCGCCTGGACCCGGACAAAGGGGCCTGTGGGAAGGGACAGGGTCAGGGCTTCACCGTCAAGATTCATGCTGTCGTAAACAGCCACTGACGTGGTGTTGACCTCGACGGTGACGCTGGCGTCAGCCATGATGGCACCGGGAATGTTGAAATAGGCCGAGGCGGAAAGACTCCCGGCGATGCCCAGACTGTTGAATATGAAGACGCCGGAACCGCCTGTGACACCCACCCGGCCGCCGAGATTCACGCTGACGGCGCTTGCGGCCACCCGCACGCGGGCGAGACCGTCACCATCTTCGAGCTGCTCGATGGTGAAGTTTCCGGTCAGTGTCTGGTCGGCCACCGCAAGGCTTACGCCTGTTCCGGTGATTTCGATCTTTTTATCCGTGGCGCTGGCCGTGTCCACCGTCACATTAAAAAGCCCGGAAAAGGTGACGCCGGGAACCCTGGCGGTCACTGTGGTCTGGGTGACGGAGCCGCTGACGCCCGAACCGGTAAAGGACAGGGCCACGGAATTGCTGCTGATGGTGAGGAAGTCGGTTTTCCCGTCACCCATGGAAAGCGAGAGGTTAACGGCGGAAAGGTCCACCCGGTTTTCACCGGTGCCGCTGTCTTTTGCATAGGCGAAGGTGAAGCTGTCCGCCGAAACCTTGACACCCATGATTTTCAGGTAAGCGTCGGTCAAGGTGGCCCGGATGTAGAACCCGCCCGAGGATGCGGCGGCAACGGCCACTCCGGCAAGACTGGCGTAAGACTGTGTGGTGGTGTTGAGGGTCACATCGAGGACGGCGCTGTCGCCGCCGAGAACGATGTCATCCCCGAAATCCGGTGTGATCAGCGTGCCGTGAACCAGGGCTCCGGCCACGCCATTTTCGCTGAACACAAAGGCGAAGTCCGCGTCTTCAAGGCCGATCACCTTCCGTGTTCCGGCCTTCAGGCTGAAATCCAGGTTTTCACCGGAAACGGACACGGTGGTGCCTGCGCGTTCAAGCGTAAACACATCCGCCGAAAGGGTGTTTTCATAAAGGGTGAGAGAGCCGCCATCCACCCTCACCTTGACGTAGGTTCCGGACGAGGCGCTGTCCACCGTAACGTCCACTCCGGCCACCCGGACCGTCTGTTCGGATGAAAGGGTGTTCACATGAACCGAGACGGTTCCGTCAATGGCGATGTTTTCAAGATCCGGCCCCAGAACTGTGGCGTTTAACACCGCCCCCACCATGCCCGTTCCGCTGAAACGCAAAGCAAAATCGGCATCGGCTATCCCCATGATCCGTGTGGTTCCGGCGGTCAGTGTGAGGGCGACGTCAGCACCTGTAAGGAACACATCGGAACCGGTTTTTTCGAAGGTCAGGGTTTGGGCGGTGAAACGGTTGCCGAGGATCAGAACGTCCGCGTCGTCCACCTTTATATAGAAGTAGCCGGATGCGGAGGCTGCGGCGGTGTAGCTGGTTGCGCCCAGGGTAAAACTCTGGGAAGCGGCACCGGTGTTCACAAGGAGGGTCAGGGACCCGGACACGGTGATGTCGGCAAGTTCGGGGCCCTCAAAGGAAGAGACCACTACAACCCCCGCAAAGCCCGCAGAGGTGAAGGCAAATTTGAAGCTGCCACCGGTGATCCGGATGATCCGGGTGCTTCCGGCCTGGAGCAGAAAGCCCAGGTTGTCTCCGGTGACGGACACCGTGGTCCCTGTTTTTTCAAGTGACAGGCGGTCAAAGGTCAGGCTGTTTCCCAGCACGGTGAGGGTGGCCGAGGAAACCGTCGCCCGGAGGTACGCTGAACCCGCGTCCGCTGCGGCCACGGTGATGGATTTTCCATTGACGTTGTCAAAGGTCCTTGCCGTTGTTGTGGTGTTGATCAGGAGTTCCAGGGATCCGGCAAGTGTCACGTCCGCCAGTGCCGGGCCGCTGAACGTGTCCACACTCACCGCACCAGCGATGCCGTTTTCGGTGAACAGGAAGGCGAAGTCCGCGTTATCGATGGCGATGATCCGTGTTGAACCTGCGGAAAGGCGGAAATCCAGATTTTCTCCCCCAACCGTCACGGTGCCGCCCACTTGTTCAAAGACCAGTGTGTCGGCGGTGAGGCTGTTGCCCAGGATGGTGAATGTGGCGGCGGTGACCTGAGCCCGGAGGTAAGATCCACCGGCACCCGCCGCGGCCACGGTGAGAGTGCTTCCACCCAAGGTAAATGTTTTTTCCTCGTTGGTGGTGTTGATCAGAAGATGGACCGTTCCGGCAAGGACGATGTCGCCGCCGAAATCAGGTCCCAAAAGAGTGGCGTTGGCCACGGCCCCTGCAATGCCAGACGAGGACAGGACAAAACTGAAGTCCGCCCGGTTCAGACCCAGAACCCGTTTGCCGTTCAGGCTGAATGTGAACGACAGGTTGGAACCGGAAACATCCACGATGTTCGCGTCACCGGAATTCTGGATGAAAACCAGACGGTCGGCGCTGAGGTCGAACTGGCCCATCACCCGAAGAACGGCGTTTGAAACGGTCAGTTTGAAGTAAACACCGCGTTCAAGGGAGAGGCTTACCGTCTCACCGCCCACGGTCATGGTCCGGGTCACGGTGAGATCGGTGGTGTTCACGGTGAACGCCACGGTGCCGGACACGCTGAGTCCGGAGCCGGTGAGGGCCGCCTGGCCGGTCATGTTTCCGGCAAGACCTGACGAAGACACCACGAAGATACCGCTGGCCCCTGTCACCGACACCAGATCGTCACCGAGATGAAATGTGCCTCCGGTGTACGCCACAGCCACGACGGCCGCGCCAGCTGAAGTGGTGGTCCGTTCCACGGTGAAGGAACCGGAAAGGGTTACGCCGTTGACGGTCACGGTGGCCGATGTAATGTCGATCCTGAAATAAGGTCCGGCTTTAAGGTCAAGATGAATGTTGCCCGAACCGGTGTTGAAGGTTTTATCAACTGCTTGACCGGTGGTATTCACAAGAAGGTTGACCGAACCTGCAAAGTGAAGTCCGCCCAAATCCAGAGAGGTCCCGAGATTCAAAGACCCGGCAAGACCGTTGCCGCTGATGAGGAGAGCGCTTGAAATGTTGGTGAAACTCGCAAGGGTCCCCGAGGCGTCGGTGAGGGTGAACGCGCCGTTCGTCACGGTGATTTCTATGGCTCCGGCCACATCGTCCGACGGTGCGAATGAAAAATCACCGGTCAGGCTCTGGCCGAGGACAGCCAGGGTCACATGACCTGAGAACGACCGCGCTCCGTCTGCCACCTCCACGGTCATGGTTCTGGCCGTGCCGGTATTGTTAAAAAGAATGGTGGCGCTTCCCGAAAGGGTAACGCCGTCAAGGCCGAGCACCGACACGTTCCCCTGGGCGTACAGGGCGTAGGTGGTACCCGATCTGTACAGCGAGAATGAAGTCCCGCTCAAAAGCACACCCACCGCGTTGGGATTCACGGCTCCGCTGTCCAGAAGAGCCGGGCCGTCTCCGATAAAAAGGCTTGCGCCGGTTGCACTGATCTCTTCATCTGATCCCACGCTGAAACTGCCTTCAAGCACGACAAAATCACCGATCTGTATCCGGCCGCTGCCGTAGAAGGTAAACACATCGGTTTCCGTTGAGGAAAAGACGATGCGGATCGCTGTGCCATCCATGTCCAGAGTTTCATCCACGGCGGCTCCGGTTTTGTTGATGCGAAGACCTAAGGTCGCGTTCACGACACTGCCCTGGAGCGTTCCTGAAACCGTTCCGGCCACGCCCCGTGAGCGGATGATAAAAGCACCGGTGCCGTTTTCAAGGGTTTCAGAACCCAGTGTCACCGTCAGGTTTGATACGGCAAACCGGGTGGTGGTTTCTGATCCGGTGGTAGACTGATCGAACATAAAATCCCCGGTCAAGGGGCTGGTGGCGGAACCTGACAGGGTCACCGTGGCCCCAGTCACCACCATTTTAATATAAGGCCCGGCGGACAGGGTGACGGGCCCCAGGGTGACACCGGCATTCCGGGTGTTGATATGGACATCCACGGTGGTCGCACTGATGGCAAAGCCGCTGACACTAAACGTCGCGGCGGCATCATCGAAAATACCTGCCATGCCGTCCGCTGTGATGGAGAGGGTTGCGGAAGGAATGACGGCTTTCAGAAAATCCGTCGTTCCGTTGCCAAAGGCGAGACTGCCCTGAGTGACGGTCACGGTGATTTCTCCGGATGCCTTTTCAAATGAGAAGGTGCCTGAAACAGTCTGGCCGGAAATAACCAGCGAGCCAGCAAGGCCCACTCGGAAATATTCGTGGCCCGAACTGGTGGTGTCGATGGCCAGGGTGAACGTTCCGCTTGCTGAAAAACCGGTTATGTCCGATGTGAAATCAGAGACCATAGACACGGTCAGGGCGGCGGTGACGCCCGAATGGGTGATGGTGAGGCTTCCGGTTCCGGTCAGGCTGAGGACTGTTTTTTCTCCTGCGGTAATCAGGAGGGATTCGATGACGGCTTCAACTTGAATGGTGTCGCCGGACTTGGAAAAACTGAAGCTTCCATCCACACTCTGACCGCCGAGAGCCAGGCTGCCGTCAAAGTTCACCTTGAAATACGCGTCACCGTCTTCATTGACCGTGAGGAACTCGGAGAGGGTTGTATCGCCGATCTGTGTCACGGTTTCGCCGGTGGTGTTCAACATCAGGGTGAACGTCCCGCCTGCTTCAAAAACAAAACCGTTGATGTCGGTTGCGGGAGCGGCCTCTTTGGTCAGTGAGAACCGGGCCGCCACACCGTTGCTGTTGACCATGAACTGGCCCTGGCCGCTGAAAACCCCAAGGACGTTCTGATCCGCACCGGTTCCGGCATAAAACGCAAGTTCAGAGATTGTGGCATCGGCGATCCAGGTGTCACCGGATTTCGAAAAAGAGAAACGTCCTTCGATGCTCTGCCCCAGGATGTCCCATCGTCCGGAGATGGCGGCACTTGCCGACTTCCCGGCCACAAAAGCCGCCAGCTGGTTTTTCATGGTGCAGTCGTTTTCGACGGTGAATGTCAGATCATCCTGAAGAGCCGTCACCGTGAGAACCAGGCTGTGATCCGTGAGTGTCGGTTTGAAATAAGCGATCAGGGTGTGGTCGGCATCGTAAACCCCCAGGCCTTCGTATGCTGAAAAATCACCACCGGTTTCAAGGGAGCCGAACGTGATGATTTCAAAGGTCTGGCCCACCTGGGGGTTGAGGGTGCCGCCCATCACGATGCGTAAGGTGGCCCCTTCTTCAAAGGAAAGTGCCCCGGTGACGGCAAGGACATCGTAGTATCCGTCCCCATGGTCGGTCAACGTGGACGGGGTTGTGCCCCACAGTTCGATTTCAAGTACTCCGGCCTGGGCCAGATCACCGTTGATGGTTATTTTTCCGGGAGAGTTTCCGGGTTTGAGAGCCCCCTGAATCACCACATCGCCCTCGATGGTTCCACAGCCGGAAAGGGCTCCGTCTTCTGCAATCACAAGGGGTTCATCGGATGTGATGAGTTGGTCCGGCGTGAGTTTGATCTGATTTGTCGACTGATATGAATTTATAAGGGTTGCCGTAACGGCGGAAGCGGACGCAGAAGTGACGTTTGCGGAAGGAGGACCTACCGCGTCATTGAAATAATCGTACACTGCCTTGTAAACCACGGACGCTGAAAAACCGCTGGACGCCCGTGAATCGTCTGTTGATTCCTTCGATGAATCCACAGCGGACTCCTGGACATTCACAACTGCGGGTCCGGCCCGTTCGGTGATGGAAGCCGACCGCTGTGACACGGGCGTCAGGCTGTCCGGCACATCGGGGCATGCCGCAGTGCTGCTGTCGTAAGATTCTGTTCCGCCGTCTTCCGTTGCCGATTCGGGTGTCTTTGATCCGGAAGATTTTAAAAGCTGGGAAACCGTCTTTTCTGCTTCATTGAAAAGCGGCGTCACGGCCAGTTCGACTGTCTGACCCTGAACAGTCAATGTCAGGGTTCCCGAAAGGAAATGGAATTCCGCAGACAGCCCGGAATCCTTGAGGGTCATGTTCGAAGAGGAAGAGAGATCAGGATTTTCTGTTTCGGCAGCACCCGGACGTGTTCCGATCGTTTCACCGGAAATCAGGGCACCCGCAACACCCAGGCCGCCGTCAGGAGTCTTCGCCGCAACGGCTTCACCGGATACCGTAAGGGAATCTGCGGATGTTTCTTCATGACGGCTGACGATGTCCTCGGAAAACGCGGATTGACATTCTCCGGTTGACGGGGTCATGTCGCCGGTCACAAACGGCGTATGTTCCGCACGTCCGTTTTCAAGGATCAGCGGATTGTTGAGGTTCCGGACATCACCCGCCGGACCTTCGGCACCTGCCGCCGTGTTACGGGCAATGCGCAGCAGGACGTCGCTCAGGCCATCGGCATTCCAGGACCCGTCAACCGAAATGTCAAGTCGGTCACGTCCGGTGATGCGGCCTGAAGTATAGGCATCCTTTGTTGTCAGAACATCCGAGCGGTCAAGGGAAAGCGTGACCCCCAGATTCAGATTTTCAAAAAGTCCGGCAATCCGGCGGTCATCCGCGTATGCCGTATCATCGGCGTCAACCCGGATGGAAAGGCGCAGTACGTCAATGTGACAGAGCCCTGTGTTCTCAAGGTTGATGGTGCAGGACAGATCAAGGGTCAACGCCGCCTGATACGTTCCTGTCACGTCGCCCTGGGCCGGGGTTCCGTCATTTAATGTAAAACTCAGTTGTCCTTCGCGGGTCCCGTGAACGGTCAGCGTGAAGGTCACGTCATGCGATTCCGGATCGTATGACAGTGTGATATCATCGATGGTAAACGCAGGCAGGTCCTCATCGGCCATACCTGCCGTGTCCAGACGTTCCTGAACGGCGGATCGAAGACTGTCTGCCTGGGGAGGATCAAGTCCCTTATTAAAAAAGTAGTCATAAACAGCCGTGTTGACACGGTTTTCAATGAAATTTTCAATATGAAAGTCAGGCGCTGACACAGTCAGCCCTCTGGAAGAGTTCAGAAGATTTTCAACACCGGTGTCTTCAAGAATCCCTGATATGACGGCCAGGGCATCCATGGCGCTGACGAGATTGGTTTTTTCGGTGTCGGTGAAATCATCGGCGGCCGTTGAAACAGGATCGGAATCCTCGGTGGTATCGAATTCAAGGCCTGCAAAAAGGCTGCCCACGTTTTCAGAAGGGTTGTAGTCCGATATTCTCTGGCTGGAAAGGGACGTCATGTTGTCCGACGACCGGACCGTCACCTCTTCCGCCGCCTGGGGAGCGCCGGTGTTGAACAGGTCGGCGGGCGCAGCCGCAGCCAGAGATCCCAGTACCGGATCTGCTGAAAGCAGGATCCTGGGTTCCAGATTCTCAAGCTCGAATTGACTTTTCGACCGGCCTGTGCCCATGGGACATCCAAAAAATGACGGTTAAAAAAACCTCTCCCGTTTCGGCAGCCGGCTGTCATGGATGCGATCATCCGTTGACCCTGGGCTTTGCGCCGTCACTTTTTAAGTGACTTCGCCTTTTCGTCTGGATTGGATTTTCTTTTTCTCCTGATAGTTTCTGGAAAAATTAACAGAGCTAAAACCTCATGTCAACATAAAACCCGACTTTAAATCTTCCGCACATCAACCTGATTTCAAAGAAAAATCAATATGACGGAACCTTGCTTCCTATTGAGGAACATCCCTTACCTCATTTCCAGATACGCCTTCCACAGCCCAGAGCCTGTCCGGCAAAGATCCATGGTAAAAAAATCCGTTTCTTTGCCGTTAACGGCTTTGATCATTTCCCCGGTCACAGAAAAACCAAGTTTTTTATAGAGAGCCGCGGCCCGGATGTTGGTTTTACGAACGATCAGGTGGATAAGGTCAAGCCCCATGCCGGTAAAACCTTTTTCAAACGAAAGGGCCGCTATGGTCCCGCCCCGCCCTTTCCCGATCTGGTCGGCTCTCAACGCGATCCGGAATTCTGCGGAAGCGGCCTCGGTTTTCGAAAGCAGTGTAAAGGCGATCACTTCACCGCCCAGATCCGCGCTGAAAATCCGGGTGTGTGGTTTGATGCAGTATTCGCTGATCCATCCGCCGGAACGGAGTGCGTAATCCTGGGCCTGGAATTCCCGTGGATAAGGAGGCCAAAGCGCAATGGCCGCCCTGTCTTTTTCCTGAAGGTCTCTTAAAATAATCATGCGCTCGTCCTTGTTTGATGGCGTCAACATACACCACTGCCGGAACTGAAGCAAGACGTCTGTCCCGAGTGTGCCGCCCACACGTCATCTGAACGATTGACAGCGTCAGGGCGCGGTGTTATGGTTTTGCGTCCTCTGACCGAGGACATAAAAGACATCATCGCCGCCCTTCAATGGCCGCATTGAAAAGGCTTAAATTATCGCCATTGCATCCCGGAGGTTGCTATGTTCGGCTTAGGTCCCATGGAACTTGTTCTCATTCTGGTTATTGTCCTTATTATCTTCGGTGCCGGACGTCTGCCGGAAATCGGTTCAGGCATCGGCAAAGGCATCAAAAACTTCAAGAACTCCATGAAAGATTCGGAGCAGGAAAAAATCGAAGATAAAAAAAACGATCTTTGAATCTAAAAACAACCGTGAGACACTCCATGAACCGTTTTGTATGGCTTGTATGCGCTGCCGCCATGTTTTTAGCGTCTCCCATCTTTTCCGATGCCAGGGAAGAAAAAACCCCGCGCCCGGCCGCCTGGGCCGAACCCTTGAGCGTCAAAGGGCTTCCCAACCTCCACAAAGTTTCCGACCGTCTTTACCGATCCGCGCAGCCGGAAGAAACGGGCGTGAAAGCCCTGAAAACCCTGGGTGTAAAGACCGTGGTGAGTTTGAGGGCCAATCATTCCGACGAGCCGCTGCTGAAAGGCCTGGATGTGTCATACACGTCCATTCCCATCGACACCTGGGATCTTGAAGAAAAACACGTGGTGGAATTCCTGAAAATTGTCACGGATCCGGCCAGAACACCGGTTCTGGTCCACTGCCAGCACGGAGCGGACCGGACAGGCACCCTGTGCGCCGTATACCGCATCGCCGTCCAGGGATGGACCAAGGACGAGGCGATCCGGGAGATGAAAGACGGCGGTTACGGCTTTCACAGTGTCTGGGTTCATCTGCCCAAATGGATCAAGAAGCTTGACATCGAAGCGGTAAGAAAAAAAGCGGGATTGAGCCAAAACACGCTGGGCATGACAAAAAAAATGGAAAAGATGCCCACGCAATAAATAGCTTCATCATGAAAAACTGACATCCTTCTCACACAGACCTTACAGCGTTTGTCAATACTGTCTCCGACTTCAATGAAATCCATGAAAAGGAGGAGCTATGTTGACCAAATTGTTTATCGTTCTTGTATGCAGCCTTTGCGCCATGTCCCTTTACATCATGATGGCACTTCTAAACGCCATTTCCCGGGAAAACGAACTGCCTGATCTGGAAGATATCGAGGTCTAAGACGATGGTTCGGCATGGCGGATGTAATAAGGATGGGGGCATGTGTCGGCTTTCGTACCTCAAGCCGACCTGCGAGGGGTCTTCATAAAAAAACGGCGATCCATCGCGGGTCGGGTTCTCGGCATGCAACCCGGTGCCGTGGTGAATGAATGCGGCCATAAAACGGCGATCCATCGTAGGTCGGGTTCTTAAAACCCGACAAATGACCCGATCCGAAGAATAATCGGACGGTCGGTTTACTGCGATATATATGATTATAGCAAAGATTGTGACTCGAATGGATGTGCATCGCATGATAATGATGGGGGCATTGTCGGCTTTCGTGCCTCAAGCCGACCTACGGGAGAGTGTTTTTCGGATTTCCGTTTTCGGTTCATGCAGTCTTGCATCGGTTCATTATTTACAGCTGGCCGTTCTTTTTGAGCAGGCCGTTTAAATCCACGATTTTGATGCGGCTGCCCTCCATGTCGATCAGGCCCTGTTCCCGCAGAACACGAAGTTCCTTGTTCACGCTTTCACGGGTGGCCCCCACCATGTCCCCCAGCTCTTTCTGAGTCAGGTCGATGTCCAGCACAATCCCTTTTCCTTCGTGAACACCCACGGTTTCCGCCAGTTCCGCCAGTTTCTTGCACAGGCGCACCGAGATGTTGAAAAAACACACATCCCCAAGAAGATCATCCGTTTTCCGTATCATCCGGGACAGGTCGCAGAGGATGGTCTTAAGGGCGTTCATGTCCGACTGGAGAATGGACAGAAAATCGCTGCGCCCCAGGGTAAATATTTCAGAATTCCCCATGGACACGGCATCTGCGGAACGCGATTCCCCGTCCAGCATGGCCATGACCCCGAAATAATCGTTCCGTTTGAGCAGCGCCACGATGATCTCCTCGCCCGACTCCGACGACAGAACGATTTTGACCGCACCGTCCCTAACAATGTACATGGCCGAGCCTTCATCGCCTTTCATGAACAGGATCTCGTCGGGTTTGAGGCTTTTTACCCGGACCGACCGGCTCAGACGGTCGATGGCTTCGGGAGCCAGGGATGAAAACAATGGGATCTGCTTCAGAATGTTTTTCAGGTTGTCCATCATAACAGGGGCCTTTTTTTGTTTTGACTTTTGATGCTGCCTTTTGCCGAAAGGACCGCCAGCACGGCGTCCGCTACGGCCGGGGGGATGGTATCCAGAGAACGGCCTTCAAGACCGGCGATAAAGATATCGTCATGATGATCGATCTCCGCCACCACATTCCGAAGGTTGATGCGATCACAGAGGGCCTTCCGGGTCCTCTCGTCCATCTTGTTCAGCACGAACATCACCGGAAGCCCGGCTTTTTCCGCCATAACCTCCATCTTCTCCGCCAGCTTCAGTGACTCGAAGCTGGGATCGATGACACCCAGCACCAGATCCGAATGGCTGTCGATGCCCCGCCCGAAGTGTTCCACCCCTGCCGCGGTGTCGATGATCACCATGTCCTTCTCGCCGGTTTCAAGCCGGGAAAGGATCATCCGCGACAGCGACCCCATGGGACAGGCGCAACCTTCTCCGGGCTCATGGATTTTTCCGATGGACATCAAAGTCAAACCTTTGCCATCGCTTCGGCCGTGGGTTTCAAGGTCTTCTATGCCAAGAACACCGGCAAACAGTTCGTAGCTCCCCGGAAACGTCCCTTGAGTCTTTTCTTTAAATCCTTTTTTTCCGCCCAGGCTGTCCATCATCACCACCGGCGGCTCGATGCCCACCAGTCGGTGAAGCCCCAGGTTGGATTCATCGGCGTCGATGAGAAGAACCCTGTAACCTTGCCGGACAAGTTCCCTCGCCACAAGCGCCGACACCGTGCTTTTTCCGCTCCCGCCTTTTCCGCAGATCACCATTTTCATAGCAGGACACTCCTCCCCGGTTCGTCAGTGAATGAAATTTTTATTGGTGTTGGGCACTGGACGTTCACTGTCCACCCATTTGAGTACCATGAACGGATGCAGTCAACCAAACTATTGGGCATTACCCCATTTCACCCCGGATTTCAAGTGGCTTTCGCGACGGCCCCGCCACGGACACTGACCATGCGTAAAAACAATTGGCTTGAGATATACCGGTTCTTATATTATATAATAGGCATTGACATCAGACAGGACACGGCGGCCCGCCGTCTTTCTCCCCGCCATAAACCACACAGCCTGGAGACTTGAGGATATGAAAAAATTCATCTGCTTCGCTTTGATATGCCTGTTTTTGCCCCTTGGGGGTTGCAGTGACAGTTCAAACAACGACGACCCCGTGGACCCGATCAGGGAATTCAGAACATTTTCTGCGGATCTCCGTGATCTGGTGTACCATGAATTCATTATCGCCGGCCAGATTTACTCAGGTCTTCCAGTCAGCACCCCGGCCTCCGATCCCGAAAAACTGAGCTACCACAGCATCACCGAAGACCTGTACATCCAGTTCCGTTACGTTACATATTTCTGCAACACGGTCATCGATTTTGAAACGGACAGTGTTGAAGGCAACACCTACAGCAATGCCGAAGATGACGCCTTCATCAGCCTCGCGAACGGCAACTACGTCCTTGAAAGCGTCTACTACATGTTTCTTACCGACTCCATGGAACGCATCAACGTGACATTCACCTGGAATCCCACCACATCACGCTGGCTGATCACCGGTGAGCGGACCGATGTGTCCGGCGGCACGGCCCCCGAACCCTGGCTGCGCTGTGAAGGCCAGATGAACGGCCATGTCTCCTCATACAGCGCCATGGCTTTTTTCATCAAAGAAGAAGATGAGGATGACGCCATGCGCCATCTGACCAACGTCCTTTACGTTCCCGGCAACACGGACTCCCCCTTGCAGGCCGCTGCGGAGCGTGAAGCCTGCGACTCTGACTGCGTGGATCTGGAGTCCACCGATCTCTACGATCAGGGAGTCAGCGCGCTTGGCCTTACATCATGGAACGACTTTAAAAACTACGGAATCACGGCTCCTCCGCCGGAGTACGAAATGCCCTATCCAGAAGCGGAATAGACTTGTTTTTTGGTCTGCATCCGTATAGAAATCAGATTCTCAGACACCACGATTTCAAGCAGGACAGACCGACATGCCGAACAGATTCAATCCGGAGTACAACAGGCTGGAATTCCGAAAACACGCCCTGGCCCTCATGCCCGAAGACGGAGACGACAATTCGGGGGTGGCGTATCACGTTCCCCAGGACAAAAAGATGGTGTACGGGTACTGCACCTGCTTATCAGCAGCCACCCCGTCATGCCCCCACAGAAAAGCCCTGACCAGACTTATAAAAACAGTCCGGAACTCCGGAATGGAAAACCTGGATGGACGTCTTCGCCAGAGCCTCTGGGACATGCTGGCCGGAATCCTCAATGACGCCATGCGGCTGCCCAGGGAATCTGTTCAGGCGAAAAAAGCCGATGAGAGCGACGGCCGTATGACCCTCCGTTTTTTTCATGGCGACGTGGAGGCGGCCAGTTATACAGCAGCAGCACATCGCGCCGCCGTGCTGCTGGATCGTCTGGGCATCGAGTGTCCCAGGCACTCGCGAAGGTCCACCTTGGACCAGCTCGACCTTCTGTCCCTCAATGACAACGAACGACTCATGCATTTCAAAGGTGTGAAAACACGGCGGCAGACCCTGGAAGGCAGCTTCTGGTACACCCTGTGCTATCATCTGTTTTTCGACTGGGATTTCAACGATGCAGGCATTCAGGCGGTCATCCGGGTCAAAACCGGTGAATTCGCTATCGAAAACACCGAAACTTCGACCAAACCCCGGTTCAGTTTATCCGTTCCCCGGCCCAATGTCCCCCATGTACTCCTGGCTTTGAAATCCAGCCTGGAAAACGCCTCGGATTTCAAAGTCTCCGACACGCCGCTGAAATCCATCCTCAACATGAGCCTCACAAAAACCAAAGATCTCCGCATGGCCCTGTGGTTCAGGTATTCGCCGGAAGATGAAACGGAATCCGTGTATTCGCGGGAAAAGCTTCAGCCGTTCACTTACGGAGATCTGGTTTATCTGAAAGACAGAAACTGCTTTGCGCGGATCGAAAAACCCGACGCCCTTTTCGAAAAATTCAAGGGCCGCCTGTCCCGCACGGTGAAACAGGAGAAAATCCCCGAGGGCCTGGACAGCCTGGGCGACGCATTCTGGGGACGGAAAGGCATGAACATCGTGGATGACGCGCTGAAAAGCCTGACCCTCTTCAAAACTCACGACCGGCTGGTGATGAACTCTGACGCCATGGACCAAAACTGGCTGTACCTTTCCATGGCCTACGGCTTCGGGGAAAGCCGCATTTCTCTCAAAGAGCTGCTTCAAGCCAAAAAGGAAGGTCGGAAATTCATCCCCGTGGACCAGGGATGGGTGGATGTGCGGGCCGTGGACACCGACGCTGTCTGCGCCCTGCCGGGCATGGACCTGAGAGCCCGGATCAGCCAGGGTGAAGACTCTCTGAAACTGAGCCTTGCCGACGTGTTCCGGATCATGGCCGGGGCCGGCCGGCCATCGGATATTCAGGGTGCTTTCAAAAAACACCTGGAACAGATGACGGCCATGAATCCTCTGAACGTGCCGTCCGACTTCCCCGGCCTTTTATCGGAACTGAGGGACTACCAGCACAAAGGTGTCAACTGGCTGATCTTCCTCCAGGAAAACAACCTGAGCGGCATTCTCTGCGATGACATGGGTCTTGGAAAAACCCATCAGGTCATGGCGTTGATGGTATTCCTTAAAAATGTGAAGCGCGAGAAGAAACCCTTTCTCGTGGTGGCTCCCGTCACCGTGCTCAGCCACTGGGAGGCCAAGCTCAAAACCCATGTTCCCGGCTTCAAGGTCATCACCCACCACGGCCTGGAAAGGGACACGGCGGCCCTTCAGGGTCACGACGTGATCCTCACCTCCTTCGGTGTCCTCCGGCGGGACAGTTTCCACACCCTTTCCGACGGTTTTTCCCTTGCGGTGTTCGACGAAGCCCAGCACATCAAAAATCCAAGAACCCAGGTCTACCGGGCCGCCTGGGCGATCCGGGCCGACATGAAACTCTGCGTCACCGGCACTCCGGTGGAGAACAGCCTCTCGGAACTCAAGGCCCTGATGGACATTGCCGTGCCGGGATACCTGGGGCCGGACGACGCCTTCGAAACGCGGTACGTGAAACCGGTGATGCAGGAGAACAACCGGACACGGAGGGATGAGCTCAGCCGGATGGTGACCCCGTTCACACTACGCCGGATGAAAAAAACCGTCCTCACTGAGCTTCCGGAAAAAATCGAAGATGTCCGGATCTGCCGTCTGTCCGAAGACCAGATCCGCCTTTACCGCCAGGCAGTGTCGGACAAGGGACGGGATGTTCAGCGGCTGATCGAGCAGGCGGATTCCATTCCCTACATCCACATTTTCGCCGTCCTCACCCTGTTAAAACAGATCTGCGACCATCCGGCTCTGGCCCTAAAAAAACCTGCCGAAGCGGGATCTTACGAATCGGGCAAGTGGGATTTGTTCAGGGAGATCCTGGATCAGGCTCTTGAAAGCGGTCAGAAAATCGTGGTGTACAGCCAGTATGTGGACATGATCCGCATCATCGAAGATCACCTGAAGAGCCTTTCCGTGGATTCCGTCTCGCTGACCGGTGCGTCCCGAAAACGGGGGGAACTGCTCCGTCGTTTCAACGAAAATCCCGACTGCCGGGTGTTCGTGGGCAGCCTTCTGGCCGGAGGTACGGGCATTGATCTGGTGTCGGCCTCGGTGGTGATTCATTACGACCGCTGGTGGAACGCCGCCAAAGAAGACCAGGCCACGGACCGGGTTCACCGCATCGGCCAGCAGCGGGGCGTCCAGGTGTTCAAGCTGGTGACCCAGGGAACCCTGGAGGAAAAGATTTCGGCCATCATCGAAAAAAAGAAGAATCTCATGGACAGCGTGGTGCAGGAAGACGATCCCCATCTTCTCAAGGCGTTTACGCGGGAGCAGCTTGTGGAACTGCTGTCAATGCCGGATTAGTCCGCGATGACCTCCGATCAAAGGCGATCCATCGTAGGTCGGGTCATCAGACCCGACAAATGCCCCGATCCTTTATATGAATCGATGCAGCGAAATGTGCCAAGGTTGTTGTATTATAAGGATGGGGCCATTTGTCGGCTTTCGTCCCTCAAGCCGACCTACGAAACGGGTGGGATTGGTGTCAATGACGGATTAGTCTGCGAAGATCTCCGATCAATGGAGGTCCATCGTAGGCCGGATCATAAGACCCGACATATGCCCGATCCTTCATAAAATGCAATGGTAAAAAGGAGTTATCCATTTACTTAATGTTCACCCGTTTTTTGAACCGACCAAAAAAATGAAGGTGCCCATGCTGTTTTTCCTGAAAAAAATCATCCAGACCCTCGCCCTTCCGCCTGTTCTGCCCCTTGTCCTCATTGCCGCCGGCTTCGCCCTGACCTGTCGGAACATCCGGCGGAAAACAGCCTTGGCCCTGATCGCCGCAGGTCTCGCCATCAGCGTTCTGGTTTCCGTTCCCCTCATGGTGGATTTCATGGCCGGTCAGCTGGAGAGCATACCGGCTGTCACAGCAGAGCAGCTGAAAAAGGGGGAAGCCCTGGTAATTCTGGCCGGGGGCCAAAGGGGCTGGGCGTCGGAGTACGGATATTCCATGCCGAACCGCTACACCATGGAACGCCTGTGTTACGGTGCCATGCTGGCCCGTAAAACCGGCCTGCCCGTCCTGGTCACTGGCGGAACGCCGGATGGAGGCGTTCCCGAATCGGAAACCATGGCCACGGTTCTAAGGACCCACTTCGGTATCGAAGCCCGATGGCTTGAAACCCGGTCCCTGGACACCGACGACAACGCCCGTTTCAGCGCGTCCATCCTCAAACAGGCCGGAGTCCGGACCATCGTCCTTGTCACCCACGCCAGCCATATGCCAAGGGCCGTCCATGATTTTTCGGAAGAGGGTCTCACCGTCATCGCAGCTCCCACCGCGTTCTATTCCGACGACAAACGCCCCAGACGGTACTTCGGCCTTGTTCCCACCGCGTCCGCCGTCACCAAAGGATTCCTGGTCATCCATGAATACGCCGGCCTTCTCGCCCAGAGGCTCAAGCGCCTGTTTTCCTGAAAATAAAAAAGCCCCGGAATCGCTTCCAGGGCTTTTTAATATATGAACCGCGTGACGCGGATAGTAACATGGGTTTTGTTAAAGACGGCTCTTAATACAGGCTAAAAAAACGCATGTCAACCCTTTTTCATCAGTTTTTTTATTCATTGTATCAAAATGAACCGATAAATGTCACACAGGCGTTGCTTCCTTCGGTGCTGTTTTCCACGCCGTATTCGAAAAGGTAACGGGCGCTGAGCTGGATGGGAAATGGTTTGAAGACCATGCAGCGGACTTCCGGCCCGATGGCACTGCCTGAAAAACGGTCATCCGAGGCCCCTTTCCCCGAGTCATCGGAAATCTGGGCGTACGTGTAACCGGCAAGCCCGCCAGTAAACACGGCCGTTGGACTCAGGGGAATGGTCTTTGAAATTCCGTATTCCGCCACCACATCGGCTCCGGGGGTGATGTGGGTGTCATCGTTTTCCCCGTTCTGAAGCCATCGAGTCAAGACTGAAGCGGACATGGTTTTGGCGTCGTCGAAATAACAGGTGGCTCCCAGGGTTTCCATAAAAGACCAGTATCCTTTGCCCGCCGATGCCAGGTTGTCGTTGTCCGCCGTGGGGGCGTAAAAACCCAGACCCAGGGTGAGGTCCATGCGCGGGGTGTGCCAGCTCAGCAGGAACGGTTCAATGCAGATGTCGCCCACGTCGAAACGATCATCGCTCAATCCGGCGGCACCGATGGTGACGTCCGTGGCAATGAGGGGAACGACCGCGTCAAAGCCGTAGCTGGCCCCAAGAATTTTCAGATCGGTCATATAGGTAAACTGACTGGCCAGGGCGTATACGCTCAGATCCAAACCGATTCCCAGGTCATGGCCACCCCCGTCCACTTTTTTGTCGGCGTTGTAAAAGATATTGTACATGGTGTAATGAAACCCCTGGGGCGGAAGCGATGCCGCATTGATTCCCAGGGCTCCCGGCGTGTAATGTCCGAACCCCACGACTGTCCCTGAAAAACCTGCGACCAGAACCAATGCCAGAAAAACCGCCGAAAGATGCTTGTGCAATACGTGTCTCACGTCATTTCCCTCCACTTGAATGTTATCTCCTGCAACCCCAAAGGGTGCCACCCCTCCCATGCTCGGCGTCACCTTCCAAAAAGACCTCAGCGGCAACCACCGAATGGCATCTTGTATATGGTGAAAGGGTTGGTGTCAAGCCGGACAGAATCCCGTCGGCATTTCCCGCCTTGACATTTTCACTGTCTGCCCATAAATACCACTGATAATTAATTTCATTTTATATAAGGGAGACATCATGAAAAAAATAGCGGTTTTGCCGGGTGACGGCATCGGCCCCGAAGTGATGGCCGAAGCGATCAAAGTCCTGGACGCGGTGAAAACAAAATATAACTTCGAGCTGGCCTACACCTTCGCCGACGTGGGTGGAGCGGCCATCGACAACCACGGGCATGCCCTTCCCCAGAGCACCCTCAGCCTCTGTGAAAACAGCGACGCCATCCTTTTCGGTTCCGTGGGCGGCCCCAAATGGGAAAGCCTCCCCCCGGATCAGCAGCCGGAACGGGCAGCCCTTCTGCCTCTCAGGAAGCATTTCAACCTGTACTGCAACCTGCGCCCGGCCAAAGTGTTCAAAACCCTGGTGGCCGCCTGCCCATTACGGCCGGACATCGCCAAAGACGGTTTCGACATCCTCTGCGTCCGTGAGCTCACCGGCGGCATCTATTTCGGCCAGCCCAAAGGCCGCGAGGGTTCCGGTCCCACGGAAAAAGGCTATGACACCATGGTCTACACCCGGATGGAAATCGACCGAATCGCCCGTATCGCCTTTGACGCAGCCCGCAAACGGAAGAAAAAAGTCAGCAGCGTGGACAAGGCCAACGTCCTCGCCGTCATGACCCTTTGGCGCGATGTGGTCAAGGAAGTGGCCAGGGATTACCCGGACGTGACACTGGAGCACATCTACGTGGACAACGCCACCATGCAGCTGATCAAGGACCCGCACCAGTTCGACGTCCTTCTCTGCGGCAACATGTTCGGCGACATCATCTCTGACGAATGTGCCATGCTCACCGGCAGTATGGGCCTTCTGGCCTCCGCCAGCCTCAACGAAAAGAAATTCGGTCTTTACGAACCGGCGGGAGGCTCCGCACCGGACATCGCGGGAAAAGGCATCGCCAACCCCATCGCCCAGATCCTTTCAGCCGCCATGATGCTGCGTCACAGCTTCGACCAGCTGGAAGCGGCGGACGCCATTGAAAAAGCCATTTCCGACGTTCTTGAAAAAGGCATCCACACCGCCGACATCGCCGTGGACAAAAGCAAGGCGGTCAACACCCGTGGCATGGGAGACGCCATTGTCGCGGAAATTCTGAAATAAAAACACCTCACTCGGTCGCCCCGGAATCCTCCGGGGTGGCCTTTCAACATGCCGCTTTTCATCCGTTCTGAACCAGGGAGACTGAGCCATGCTATACACCTTCGAAGGAAAAACACCGGTAGTGGGAAAGAACAGCTATGTGAGCGAGACCGCCCAGGTCATCGGCGATGTGGTCATCGGGGATTCGTGTTACGTGGGTCACGGGGCCATCATCCGGGGTGATTACGGCCGGGTGATCATCGGCGAGGGAAGTGCCGTGGAAGAAGGGGTGATCATCCACGCGCCTCCGGACCACACCCAGACCATCGGCTGCCACGTCACCATGGGCCACGGGGCCATTCTTCACGGCAACGCGGTGGGGGATTACACCGTGGTGGGCATGGGTGCGATTTTAAGCCTTTTTTCGTCGACCGGCGAGTGGACCATCGTGGCCGAAGGGTCCGTGGTCAAAGCCAATCAGATTATCCCTGGCGGAAAGGTGGCGGCCGGAAATCCTGCGGCGGTTGTCCGGGACGTGAAACCCGGCGACAAGGAGCTGTGGATGTTCGGCAAACAGGTCTATGTGGATCTGGCGCTCCGCTATCTGAAATCCGGACTTGTCAGGGCGGACTGAAACATCATCCTTTATTAGGAAATGGTGTTTGTTCCATAAGCCGTGCGAATAATTCAATGCACTTAAAAAACAGCAAGGCCATGAAACCATGAGACAGCGACACGGACAGGACCGGAGAAGACCCCACGCCAGAAAGCACAGAAGCGGATCACGCCTCCAGGAAAGCGTCATCAAGCCGGGGGCTGACAAGCTTTTACGCGAAGTGTTCAGCCACATCGGTGTTCCTGAAAAAAAACCCTTTGTCCCGGACAGTTTCCAGATCGAAGCGGTGAACGCCATCAACCACTCGGACTGCCTTGTCACAGCCCCAACAGGTTCGGGGAAAACCTGGATCGCAGAACAGGCCATCGAAAAAGCTCTGAAAATGAATAAACGGGTCTGGTACGGCACTCCGTTAAAAGCCCTCACCAACACCATTTACGCCCGTTTCATGGATATATTCGGCAAAGGCACCGTAGGCATCCTCACCGGAGACATCAAGGAAAACGCCGACGCCCCCGTGATCATCGGCACCACGGAAATTTTAAGAAACCAGCTTTACGACAGCATGCACAGTGGCAAAGACCTGGGCTGCGACCTGGTGATCCTGGACGAAGCCCATTTCCTGGGCGACATCGAACGGGGCGTGGTGTGGGAGGAAATCATGATCTACCTTCCTTCCCGAATTCCCCTTCTCATGCTTTCCGCCACCATCGGCAACACCCATCAGATCGCCGACTGGCTGTCCGGAGTCCGGAACAATCCCTGCCGCGTCATCGAAGAGACAAAACGTGCCGTGCCCCTTTACCCTCTTTTTTTTCACCCCAGCGGTACCCTGTATCCCCTGATGAACCCCGGAGGAAAAAGCGGTCTTTACAAAAAAACTGCCGAATTCGCGGCCCAGAAAAATCCACCGGTGATGGCCCGGCCCGGCAAGCTTCCGCCCTTGGGGGATATCCTCAGCGTTCTCAAGCATTACGACCTGCTTCCGGCCATCTTTTTCATGAAATCGAGACTGGACTGTGACATCGCCATCGAGCTGTGCTCGTCGGAAATCCTCGACGCCGACCCCGAACGAAAAGACCGGCTCTTCAAACGGGTTGACGAATTGCTGTCGGGCAACACCCACATCAGACACCACAAACAGCGCTGGAATCTTGAAAACTGCGCCGTGGGATCCCATCACAGCGGCCAGCTTCCGGCCTGGAAAATCATCATCGAAACCCTGATGTCCGAAGGGCTGCTGGATGCCATGTTCGCCACATCCACCGTGGCCGCAGGGGTGAATTTCCCGGCCCGGACCGTGGTGATCCTGAACTCGGACCGGTTCAACGGCGCGGATTTCATGCCGCTTTCCCCCACGGAATTCAGTCAGATGACCGGGCGCTCAGGCAGACGGGGCATGGACAACATCGGTTTTGCCGTGGCTTTGCCCGGCAAGTTCATGAACCTCCGGCTCATGGCCAAACTCGTCAACCTGCCGCCGGAAGATGTCCTGAGCCAGATCAGAATCAACTTTTCCATGGTCTTGAACCTCCTTCTCTCCCACTCGCCGGGGCAGATCCGGGACCTTCTCAAAAACTCCTTCGCGTCCTATCTTCTTTCCAAAAAAAAGGCGCTGACGCCGGGAAAATCTGTTTTCGGCATCAAAAACCAGAACGACTACCTGTGGAAAGATTTCCTCCTCCACCTGGATTTCCTGAAACGGGAAGGATTCGTGGACGAAAAGGACCGGCTCACCGAGGATGGGATCTGGGCTTCGCGGCTCCGCATCGACACGCCGCTCCTGGTGGCCGAAGGCTTCCGCATGAACCTTTTCCCGAAAAACGATCCGGCCCTTCTGGCGGGCATGATCGCCTCTTTCGTCAACGAAAAGGAGTTCAGCGACAGTTCGTCCGAAAAACGCAACGCCCCGAAAAAACTGCTCACCTGTTTCGTAAAGATGAAACGGATGCTGACCCCATTCGCCCATACCATGCTTGACAGCGGGTTTGACGTGTCTCCCCTTTTCATCCAGCCCTCGGCCACCCTTTACGCCTGGGCTTCCGGAGAATCCTGGGACACGGTGTGTGAAATGTCCGGCCTTCCCGAAGGTGATCTGTCCCGCCTGATATTACGGACAGCGGACAATCTCCACCATGTGGCGAACCTGTCCGATCATTTTCCCGAAATCGCCAGGTCCGCCAGGGAAGCCAAGGACATCATCATGCGGGAGCCGGTGATGACGGGATACTCGGCTTAGACAGATATTAATCCAGATCCATCAGAAGCGCATGGGCAAGGAGCAGACGATCCGGCACATCGCCCGGCTCAAAGGCTGATGCCGTGAAAAGAGCGTTGACTGCGGCGAGAGTGGTGTTCAGCTGTTCGATGTCCAGAATGTGATCCTTCTCGGGTCTTCGTCCCGAAGTAAAATTCAGGGGGCAGACATCCACACGGTGGCCATCGGGATCACGCACCAGCACCGGAAGCCCGTGTGTCCGGCAGATCACCGGACGGACAGGGTATAGGAGACATGTATTTTCATAAAGAAGCGGGCATTCTCCATCCGGATCGTTGTAAAGGTTTTCCGCTCGCTGCCTGATCATGGCCACGATTTCCGGTTCCAGCTCTTCCATAGCCAGACGGATATGAACCGCCTCCACAGGAAAAAGGTTCAGGTGCCGGCAGCATGAACCGCATCCTTTCCGGCAGACCAGGTCCTCTCCGAGAGCAGCAGCGGATTCAGCCCAGAATCTGTCGATTTTATCAAGAAAAATTTTGTAATTATCAAACATCGTGTCCATACTCATGCCCCCTTTGACTCTGGTGAACAACGCTGTCCAGCTTCATATAAAACTCTGTAGAAACACGCAATATTCCTTTTTTTCGCATCTTGGGATTTTTTTCTGTGATTCCTTGTCATTTCATGTTGTTATTCACATGAAAACAGGTTAAGAAAGAACAAATCCCTGAACAGTGTCCAGTATTACAAGGATCATTCAAAGACGTAACCATGAACGACTTTAAAACTCAGGTCAGACAAGACCCTTACGCCAGCCATCTGGGCATCTGTTTTGACAGAATGGAGCAGGGCTTCGCGGAGTGCTCGCTCACCATCAAAGAGAACATGCTCAATTTTCTCGGCCTGGTCCACGGAGGGCTTGTGTTCAGTCTGGCCGACGCGGCGTTTTCCGCAGCCAGCAACCATGATCATACACCGTCTTATGCCCTGGACATCAGCGGTTCTTTTTTAAGATCCGCCAGACCGGGGGATACCGTCAGGGCCGAAGCCGTTCTTGTCCACAGCACCCGGCGAACCGCCCTGTACCGCATGACGGTGATGAACGGAAACGATCTGATGGCCACCTTCAACGGGACGGTGATCAGGATGGGATCGGATAAAAAGCCTGAGGCTGTGGAACACGGTCAGACAGGAGTGTGGACAGAACCCTTGACGGGGATGGTTTTTGTATCTGTTCCGGGAGGTTCGTTCCTGATGGGGGACGCCTCAGGTGAAGGCCTTGAAAACGAGCGGCCTGTACATGAAGTGGCCCTTTGCGCCTTTCATATGTCAAAGACCCCGGTGACCCGGAAACAATGGGCGGCGGTCATGGGCGAAGATTCAATCGGGGATAACGGAAAGCCCGATGATCCGGTCACCTATGTAACCTTTTCTGACGCTGAATCCTTTATCTCCATTCTAAATGAACGGAGCGACGGAACAAGGTTCAGCCTTCCCACCGAAGCCCAGTGGGAATATGCGGCAAGGAGCGCCGGGAAAAACCAGTTATACGCCGGTTCCGGCGATGCGAAACAGGTAGCCTGGACCGGAGAAAACAGCGATGGCCATCTGCATGCTGTGGCCCTGAAAAAAGCCAATGAACTCGGACTGTATGACATGAGCGGCAATGTCTGGGAATGGTGCCTGGACGCCTTCGACGACGAAGCTTACGAAAATCATGAACCGCGGAACCCCCTGATCATGGGAGAAAAAGGGAGGGACCGTGTGGCCCGCGGCGGAAGCTGGCTGATGGACGCATGGAGCGCACGGTGCACCCGTCGATTCAGCTTCCCGGAAGACGTTTCCGGAAATGGACTGGGATTCCGTCTGGTCATGACAAGGGATGCGGCGTAACGTAACGATCACCAGGCGCCTTTGGGGAAAGGTGGTGCCGTTATTATACAAAACAAGGGAAGGAAGAAACTGTTAAATGATTAAACTGGATCAACTCAAAGACAACGATGTCTGGCTTGCTGTCAAAATCAGCGGGTCCTTCATGTTCATCAATGATACACCCTACTACGTGTTTGTCCTGATGGACGCGGTCAGCGCCAGCGTTTTCGGCCATGTCATCGTGGAGGCATTCGGAGGAACTCCGGACACCCGTGAGGTGGATTCCCTGTTCAGCAAAGCATATTCCGTGGCCAAGCGCTGGCCCGAAAAGCTCATCATCTCCGATAAATCGGCGGTTTCAGAGCTTTTTCGTTCCGTGGCTAAGAAAAACGGCATTGAAACAGACAACATCCCGCTCAACGAACTGTCCCCGGTCATCGCTCCGTTTGTGGAAGAGTTCGCCAACCATTACAAATAGGCCCCACCCTTCCTGACCCGATGACATCTTTCCCCGATGCCATTAAAAAAGCCCGGTGATCCATCACCGGGCCGTATCATCTTCCAACGTCAAACAGACATTCGCTATAGTTTCTTTTGCTTGCGTCTCACACCGGCAGCCCCCACAAGACCCGCACCAAGAAGGAGCAGTGTTGCCGGCTCGGGATTGGGAATCGGTGCCTGGGTATCATCATATATCGCGTACCGGTCAGCCACGAGCATGCTGGCGTAAGGATTGCCCGCATCCGTAATGTAGATGCTGTTTCCACCTCTCTGGTACAGAGTGTCCACACCGTCAAAAATTTCATGATCGCTTTCAATATCGTAGAAACCGTTGGGACGGGTGCAGTCCGAGTTTATCCCGAGTCCGAAGACATTGAGAAAATCGTTCCACTTATCCGAGCTTTTCCCATATTTCTTGGCAGCACCTCCTGCCAGGTAGACATTTCCGCCACTTTGAACATAGGAGACGAGAAGGTCGTTCGACACATCGGTTCCGCAAAGGAAAAGTCCGTCGTATCCCAAAAGGATATCAAGGGTCAGCTGCATCGTGGGATCAACGGTCCAGCCGTATCCTGCCGATGTCACGGCGTTATTAAGATTCGTGCCCGTGAGGCCGAAGTTGTCCGAATACACCAGAAAATTTCCCGAATCCCCGGCAAACCAGGACGCTACCTGGGTTGCGAACACGTACCCATCTTGATTTTCGTCCGGAACTTTATCCGAAAGCGTCCACTCATCCGGAGCCAGAACGATCTTTCCCGCACCTGCGGGTACGACCCCGGATAAAAAAACTGCAAAAGCCACTAATAAGATTGCTTTGATTTTCATAGAACCCCCCTGTTCAAAATCAAAAACTATTTTAAGGTTCACAAAAAACCTTATGCACAAAACCTCGTTCATACATTAATACAATAAACGTGCCAAATATCACAATATGGAATCTATCTTGTATATCAAATAATTATAATGATTTTATAATTTTTGAACTTTATAATCACGAACAAAACACCCAAAATGTATGTAAAACTTAACACAGTTCATTATTTTTTGTCCACGTTCATTACACACCCCTTTTCACGAAAGGCTTTCAATATCATAGCGGCACCCTTATTGAACTCCGGAACAATCCCATAGGAACCTTAAAAAAAACTGCCTCCGGCTGAAATTCATGTAACCATTCAAATCATCCTGTGGTATGGTCTCCCATTCTTTTCGCTTCAAGAATACACCTTGATTTGCCGATATATGTTCGTGTCACTTGAATCACCACCATGCACGGGTTTTATCTGTATGAATCACATCATCCGAACGATAGTCGCGGTCATGTTTCTCACCACGACGGCAACGGTGTTGCAGGCTGAACCGTTCAACACCCATTCTTTTTCTTCCGAGACGAAAACGGGCATTTCCCTGAGCGGTAAGGGATACAACGGCTTTATGGCTGTGAGCACACTGTCTTACGTCAACCTTTCCCAGGTAAGCAGCCCCCAGGGGACCTTCGCGGCCCTTGATACTGACGGATACACACCCGGCAAAGGTGTCAACGGAACACCCCTTGTCCCGGTCCTCGAACGGCTCATTGAAATTCCCCAGAACGCCACGGTAGAAATCCGGGTACAGAACATCGAGGAACAGACCCTTGAACTGAACGAAAAAGCCGGAGGGCTGAAACTGGCCCCCCGTCAGAAACCCCGCATCAAATCCAGATCTTCGGCGGAACAGCCTTTTATCGTCAACAAAAAAGCTTACACACGGAACACCTTCGACAGTACCCAGAGAATCGGGGTGGACATTCTGGGCGGCATGCGCGGATCACGGGTGGCCCGTCTCACGGTCAGACCGTTCAGGTACAATCCCTCATCCAATGTTTTGAAAGTGGCCACCCGGATTTCCTTCCGCGTCGTATTTAAAAACGGAGACATGGCCCGCACACGAAAAATACGGGCAAAATACACATCTCCGCTGTTCAAGTCCGCCTACGACACACTGATCAACTATCCGGTTTCAGGAAACTCGAAAGACGCCCTGATCACGGATAACAGAACCTATCCCCTGACCTATGTGGTGGTTGCCTCCGATGATTTTCTCGAATCAGACAGCCTTAAAGAGTTTATTCAATGGAAACGTGACATCGGCTTCCATGTCATCGAGGCCGACACCCATCAGATCTATTATCCGTCAGGGGTGACCTACCTCAGCAAAGACACCAAACGGAAAAGAATACAGGCTTACCTGAAGGACCTCTACGATAACGGAAACCATCCCCCATCCTACGTCCTTCTGGTGGGTGACTCAGACGACATCCCGCCTTTCGAGACAGAAGACCATGTGACAGACCTGTACTATTTCACCTTCAGTGGAGGTTTTTTGCCCGAAGCGTATTACGGCAGGTTTCCCGCCGAATCCCAAAGCGAACTGGACCGGATCGTCGCAAAAACCTTATCTTACGAGCAGTCCACCAGGGATTCAGGGAGTTACCTTGGACAAGCCCTGGTCATCGCCGGGGCCGACCAGGAATACAGCCCGACCTACGCCAACGGCCAGGTGGCTTACCTGATCAACGAATACCTGAACACCGGCAGTGGATATTCCCACGTTTACGCATATCTGTACAACACATCCTGGACCTGGGACGGCATAACCACAGGAACGACGGGTTCGACCCTCATCACCACCGCCATCAAATCACGGTTCAACCAGGGTATCGGGTTTGTCAATTACTCCGGCCACTGTGGCGTGGACGGATGGTGGAATGGGGATGCGGACGCCTACGAATTCGATTCAGACGACATCACGTCACTCACCAACGATGACGAATACCCCTTTGTGGTTGGAAACTGCTGTGAATCAAGCCGTTTCGAAGAAAACAATCCCGATTCCTTTGGCGAGAGGATGGTCCTGGCCTCGGGAAAAGGGGCCGTGGCCTATATCGGTGCCAGCGACTTCACATTCTGGGATGAAGATTTCTATTGGGCCCTGGGCTACAAGGACACCATCGGAACGATGACCGAATCCGAAACCCGGAACCTGGATTACGGTGACACGGACCACGGCAATTTCGACGCTCTCTGGCACACCCACGGTGAAGACGACAGCGACTGGTACGTCACAACCGGACAGATGATCTACCGGGGCAATCTGTCCGTACTCCACACTTCTTCCGCATGGGATTCGTATTACTTCGAAGTTTACAACCTCATGGGTGACCCGTCCCTCATGCCGTATCTGAGAATCCCCCAAATCATTCCAGACCCCACTGTCAGCAGCGACATCACACCGTGCAGCACCAAAGAACTCGATATTACGACGGTTCCCTACGCCCAGGTGGCCCTGCTCCAGAACGGGGAGCTTGCCGCGTCGGCCTTTTCAGGAAGCAGCGGTTCCGTAAGCCTCAGCTTTGCGCCTTTTGACAATGGAGATGAGGCAGAACTCGTTGTCAGCAAACAGAATCATCAGATCAAACGTTGGAGGGATATCGAAGTCACAGGTCTTTCGGGCATGACGCCTGTGGCCGATTTCGTTCTGGGTAAGGATACATCGGCCACAGTGGTGGAAGTGACCTCCGGCGTTCCCATGACCTTCACCAACCTGAGCACAGGCTGTCCCAACAGTTTCAGCTGGATTTTCGAACAGGGGACACCGGGAACGTCACAGGATAAAAATCCCACCGTCACCTACAATGTTCCGGGGTATTTCGATGTGCAGCTCACCGCCATCAACGGAAAAGGTTCCGAGACCCTGGTCAAAGCCAACTACATCCACGTGGTCCCAGGAATCAACTTCTCGGCCGACCAGACACGGGTTCCGTATGGGACTGTGGTCACATTTACCGATCTTTCAAGCAACAGCCCGACGGCCTGGGCCTGGGAATTTCAGGGCGGAACACCGCCCACATCCACATTACAAAACCCGATGGTGACGTATGCCGTGGACCCGGGCTCCATCGACCCGGAAAATCCTGTGGGTTCCGTATCGTACCCTGTCAAACTCACCGTGACCATCGACGGGACCACCCACTCCCTGACCAGGGACGCTTACATCACCGTCACGGCCCATAAACCGGTCACCGGTTTCACGGCGAATGTGACAACGGTCAAGGGCGGCGAGCCCGTCGTCTTCACCAGTACGTCCACCAACAACCCGTCCCAGTTGTACTGGAATTTTTCTGGAGGCTCACCGGCCAGTTCCATCGCCGAAACACCCACGGTGACATACGCTAAAAAAGGAACGTACAACGTGGTTCTGGTCGCCACCAACGACGGCGGCAGCGACACCCTGACCAGAACGGGTTACATCACCGTGACCGAAGACGCCCCTGTTCCGCCCACCCAAGGGGTTGAAGAAAACGACGGCGGTTGTTTCATCCGTTCCTCCCGATGGACATGGCATTGAGCATTGAGAGGTCAAACATGGCATCCCGGACCATATCTCTCGATCTCCGGCAACACTGCATCGCCACTGAAATCAGAAAAAAATACAACCGGCTCCTTTCCCAATGTTTGAAATCGAAACAGGATGATGAAACACGCGAACACGATCTTGAATTATTGAAGCAAGCCCTTGAAACCCTGGATTTCCCAAAATTGAGGGCGCACCATCCCGAGCTGGCCGGTGGGTCGGACATCCCGGTGACCCTCGGCTTTGAAAACGGTAAGCTCTCAATCAGTTCAGGACATAACCCCCTTGACCTTCCATACGTCAGCTTTTCCCCTTGACGGGTGTTTCCCCTAATTCTGCCGTCGTTGCCCTGGAAATCCTGATGCTTTCGAATTTATTCATGATGGAATCCAGGGTACGTTCCGCTTTTTCCCATTTTTCATGACGAACAACGGCGGTATCCGTAAAAAGGGAGGCCTGGACCGGCCGGCTTTCATCCAGGAGACCCGCAGCACCCACTCCGATGAGCCGGATTTTCCCGTAAAACGTTTCTTCTTTGAAAAGACGGAGGGCTTCTTCAAAAATTTGTTCCGAGTTCTGGGCCGGATAATCCAGTGTCCGCCTCCGGGTGATCTGCCTGAAATCGGCGTAAGTGATTTTCAGGGTGACAATTCTGGCTTTGACGCCCCCTTTTCTGAGCTGCCGGGCCACTTCGCCGGCCTGTTCCAGGAGGATACGGGCAAGAAACTCGCTATCCAGGGTATCTTCGTCAAGGGTGGTCTCCGTGCTGTAGGATCTCCGTTCATACTCTGTCACGACCTTTGCCGCATCATGACCCAACGACAGGTGTTTCAGGCGCGCCCCGAACACCCCGAATTTTGACTTTAAAATCCCGTCATCCAGAGCCCTGATCTGACCCAGGGTCTTAATGCCGAGAGACGCCATGGTTTTTAGGGCGGCCGCCCCCACACCCGGAACTTTCCCGATGGGCAGGGTTTCGATGAACGCAGGCATGTTTTCCTGGGTGATCACCGTGATGCCGTCGGGTTTGTTCATGTCCGAGGCAATTTTGGCAGCGAATTTCACCGGCGCGATGCCGATGCTGCATGTGAGGTTTTCCTGGTTCAGAATTTCATGTTTAATGGTCCCGGCGATATGGAAAGGAGATCCCAGAAGACGCTCGCATCCGCTTACGTCCACATAGGCTTCATCGATGGACACCGGTTCCACCAGAGGTGACATGTTCCGGAGAATTCGAAACACCCGCCCGGACACGTCCCTGTAACGGTCCATCCGGCCCCTGACCACCACCGCATCCGGACAGAGTTTCAAGGCTGTTGCAAGGGGCATGGCGGATTTCACGCCGAAAACCCTGGCTTCGTAACTGGCGGTACTCACCACGGAACGCATGGACCGGCCGGAAATGATCACCGGTTTTCCCCGCAGTTCCGGGTTGTCCCGTTGTTCAACCGCAGCGAAAAAAGCATCCATGTCGATATGAAGAATCATGGGGGTCCAGGTTTTCCAAAAAACTCATTTTACGGATACCGCGCCGCCTGATATAGTCCTGACTTTGCAAGACGGCAAACAGCCTCAGGATCACACAGACGGAGTATGACCAGAACGATGAACTATTTTATTCTTGGAACGGACACCGGGGTAGGGAAAACGGTTCTATCCTTTCTTTTCATGACATATTTTTTCAGAATCGGGAAAAAACCGTTTTACATCAAGCCTTTTCAGACCGGATGCGTCGATGCCCAAAGCCCTGAAAGCGACGCCCGGTTCATTTACAGCAACGTCCCTGAGCTTCAGGGCCAAGACCCGTCATTGTCTGTCATCTACTGCCTTCCACAGCCTAAAGCCCCGTATTACGCGGCTATGAATAAAGGGCTCACCCTTGATCCTGATTTTGTGAGCCATTTCATCAATGCAAAGCAACAAACCCACTCGCCCATAATCGTCGAAGCGGCTGGGGGCATTTTCGTTCCTGTAACCGAAAAGGCCCTGATCATCGATCTGCTTCAAATCATCGACGTTCAGCCTGTGGTGGCGGCACGAGCCGGTCTTGGCACCATCAATCACACACTTTTGACACTTCACGCCCTCAAAACACGTGGATTTAAAAAGCCCTCCGTGGTGTTTGTCAGCTCAGGTCATGACGACCCCTCCATGATCAGTGAAAACATGGCCGCCATCGAAACCTTTTCCGGCATCCGTGTGGCAGGTGTGGTTCCCTTTATAGCCGATTTTACAAGGATTCCTTCGCCATGCCTTGATGTGGTCAAAAGCGCGTTGAAGCCATAAGGTCACATACGATCAGGCCGAAAGAACCTCGGACGCCGCAAGCCGCGCATCAAAGGGCCTTAAAAGCGAGTAAAGCCGCTTCAGTTCCGTCTGGACCGCAGCGTAGCGATCCGGGTCATTCAGAATGGCACAGGCGTGATCGGCGATATTATCGGGGTTTGCCTGGTCCTGGATCAGCTCAGGGTACACATGGTGACCCAGAATGATGTTGGGCATGGAAATGGCGCTGACTTTCACCATGGCCTTGGCGATAAAATACGTCGTGGGCGACATCTTGTACATCACCACAGAGGGAACACCGGACAACGCCAGCTCCACCGTCACCGTTCCCGAACAGGCCAGGGCCAGATCGGTCCGGGCGAATTCTTCGAAAGGATTGCCTTCGATAATATCGATGCCCGACTGCCTTGCCGACTCAAAAAGATCCATAGGAAGGTCCGGGTGTTTGAGAACGGCAAAATCAGCGGTGATCCGACGTCCCATCTCTTTTCCCGCCAGACACATGGTTTCGAGGTTCATACGGATTTCCTTGCGCCTGGACCCCGGCAGAAGCAGAACTCGGGGCACGGGATTCCTGATCCGTTCAAGCCCTCCGGCCTGCTGTTTGCGGATGGTGTTGACCAGCGGATTGCCCACGAAAGTGGCCCTCACCTTCTGTTTGCGGTAGAACTCCGCCTCAAAGGGGAAAATCACCAGCATCTTGTCCATGAGTTGTTTCACCAGGCGGATTCGGCCTTTTCTCCAGGCCCAGAGCTGGGGGCTGATGAAATATACGAGCTTTCGGCCCGGCTTTGCGATTTTGCCGGCCAGATTGAAGTTGAAATCCGGGAAATCGGTAAAGATCACGATATCGGGGTCGATTCGACCAATTTCCCCGGTGATGTGTTTTGACACGGCAAAAATCTTTGGAAGAAAACTTACCACCTCCATGAACCCTGTCACGGCGATTTCCGTCATGTCCGCCACCTGGATGGTACACGATTTCAGCTCCCGCCCCCCTGCGGAATAGAATTCCGCGTCAGGCCTTGCCTCTTTCAACGCTCGAATCAATTCCGCGGCGTGAAAATCACCCGACGGCTCTCCTGCGACGATAAACAGTTTCACAGCATACCCATCCTGTCCGTCATGGACTTTTAATAATAATTCAGGACCTTAAAACCAATCCCCATCATTTCAATCATTTCAGCCAAAAAAACGGGCAAAGAACATCGTCCAGGTTCTCCGCCCGTCTGTATCGGTCTTTCAATCCGGCTTTCTTCAGGTCACGCTTTCTTTTCCGTCCTGTCCCGTGCGATCATCACCGAGCAATGAGCTTTGTGTGCCACACGCTTGGCCACGCTTCCGAAGAGAACGAGACCCATGCCGCTGAACCCGTAAGACCCCAGAACCACCAGATCGATATCGTGTTCGTCAAGATAAGCGATGATTTCCGTGGACACATGGCCGTCCAGAACCACCATTTTCGCCCCCTTGAGCCGACTTGTCCTCGCCCCGTAGACTTCGCTCATCCGCTCCTTCATTTTCTGGGCAAGACTGCTCCGAACGTCAAAGGACATCTGGGGCATGGCCTCTCCCAGCAACGGGACTTCGAAATCCGAAACCATGGGGTTGACGGGCTGTGGCAGGACGTGAAGGACATCCAGCGTGGCGCCGAATTTCTCTGCCATCTCAACAGCAGCAGTGACGGCTTCTTCAGCGTTTTCAGAAAAATCGGTGCAACAGGCAATTTTACGGATACTCATAACAAACCTCCTTTACCGGTGTTTGGTCCGATCATTGGCCCTGATGATTGCCGAACAAAAAAATTATAGTCAAACATCCTATGGAAATCAAGAATCATGGCCTTTCTTTTTGGCTGTGGCGTCCTCCCTACACTGCCCCGTTTCCCCCAAGATACCTGAGGTCTTCCTCAAGGTTGGGGTTGGCCATGATCCCCTTGAAGCAGGCCACGATTTCCGGCAGACAGTCGAGAAACGCCTGAACCACGTTTTCGTCAAACCGTTCCCCCACACCTTTGGTGATGATGGACACAACCGTGGATAAAGGCAGAGGTTCAAAGCTCATGGTTTTATTGTCGATGTATTTGGGGTAATCCCTTTTGGCCGTCAGGGCGTCAAAAATATCCGCCACCGCCATGATCCGAGACGCCAATGGAATTTCCTCCCCTTTGAGCCCCAGCGGATAACCTGTCCCGTCCATCTTTTCGTGGTGGGAACTGGCGATCAGGGGCACCTGCTCGAAAACCAGGGGGAAATAAAAATTTTCAAGGATCTCCCGGGTCTTGAGTGGATGAATGTCCATCAGGGCCTTTTCTTCAGACGTAAAACGACCGTTCTTCAGCAGGATCTCGTCAGGAACCGCAATCTTGCCGATATCGTGCATCAGGGTTGCGAATTTCAACACTCGGATTTCACTTTCCGGAAGGTTCATTTTTCTGGCGATCAGGATGGAAATTTCCGTCACCCGTTCTGAATGGCCTGCAGTCAATGGATGCCGGGCGTCCACCGTGGCCGACAGTGTCCGTATGGAGCTGTCAAAGGACAGGCGCAGTTCCTCGTGCAGAAGAGCATTCTTTATAATTCGGGCTGCCTGGTTGGCTATGGCGGTGATAAGCCCAAGATCCTTGATGGTGAACGCGTTGGTCATCTCAAGGGAGTAAAGGATCATCATGCCCAGAATCTCCTCATCGATCATGATAGGGACTGCAATGGTGGATTTCACCCCTTCCAGCATGATGCTTTCGGAAATGTTGAACCGGTGGTCCGATGGAACGTCTGTGGAAATCACACCTGTTTTTTCCTCCTGGACATAACGGATCAGCGTGGAGGAAATCCTCAGTTTTTCATCTTTTCGCCGTGTTTTGTAACTGTGGGGAACCATGATCCCTTCTTTATCTGCCAGAAGAATCACGCCATGGTCGTATTCCAGAAATTCGAATGTCCGGGCCAGAATCCGGTCCAGGGTTTTTCCGATGTCACGTTCCAGGTTCATTTCGTTTTGAAGTTCGTAGGTCACCCGCAGTTTTTCGTAATCGGCCCTAAGGTCCTTCTCGTTTTCAATCCGGTCCTCGGGCTGAAAGCGCATCTCGTTCTGGGGGGACATGGTGGAGCTGAACAGCCCCTCATCCACATCCCCGATCTCCACCATCTGGGACACTTCCTTGTCGTCCCCCTCCAGAATGAGAATGACATTGCCCAGACGGATTTCGTCTCCGGTGTAAATCGCGGTCTTGCCTTTGATCCGGCGGTTGTTCACAAATGTCCCGTTGGTGCTCAGACGGTCTTCGATAAAACACATGTTGTTGGAATCCATGGTGATATGGCAGTGATTCTTCGAGACCGACGGGTCCTGAATCTGAATCCGGTTGCCCGAGTGCCTGCCGATGGGATTCTGTTCCTGAAGATCCACCTTCTGGCGTCCGGACGTGGTGATAATGGTGATGATAGCCATAAGTCTTCCTTGTGGTACGATGACCGTTTGAGCATTGCCGATCTGGCTGTTATCTATAGGGAATAACCCGTTGCTTTCAATTCCTATCACAACGTGATTGCGTTTGGAAGACCGGGTTTACTCTTCGGGCAATCTCGGGGTACCTTCGCAACCGGAGCAAGGTTTCTGTGAACACAAAATAATTTTCTGAATGGTTCGACTTTTGCTTAGTATCGTGGTATAGCTTGTTCCTGGACTGTAAAGCTCATGACAATGCTTTGATAACAGAATTATTGACTGAGGATTGACCCTTTACAGGATACACAAGACAATTGGACAGATTATGGCCGGGATAAACAGGTTAAATGACAAAATATGTCTCACACTAAAACGTCCATCGGATATGAGACACACACTGACGCGCTTGTCGAGGGGAAAGTGTTTGGGGAAGTGTTTGATAAGATGAAAATGGCGCGCCTGGCACGATTCGAACGTGCGACCTACGGATTAGAAGTCCGTTGCTCTATCCAACTGAGCTACAGGCGCATCGACAGGATGAGGTATTTAGCAGACATCGGTCCCTTTGTCCATAAAAAAGCTTCGAAAAGATAAAAAGCTCGATCAGCGTAACATTACACATGATTTTACGATGAAAGCCAGCGTTTTTAAGACCATACGGACCTGTAAACAAACAATCACACGCACAGACAATCGGCATGACCATGAATTACAACACTGAACATATGGATGATGAAGAAGATTTCGGAGACGATCCGGCGGATTCCGGGAACGATTTCGGCGAGGGCCCGGACGAGACGACAAACGATGCGACTCCGGGACCTTACGAACGGAAACTGCTGGGCAAACTGCCCCACCACTCTCTGGTCAAATACGACCCCCTCCAGAGCTACCTGACTGAAATCAGCAAATACAAACTGCTGACACGGGATCAGGAAGTGGAGCTGGGGCGAAGGGTTCAGGAGGACAACGACTCCGAAGCGGCGTACACGCTGGTCACAGCCAATCTCCGGCTTGTGGTGAAAATTGCTCTGGATTTTCAGCGGGTCTGGATGCAGAACCTCCTTGACCTCATTCAGGAAGGCAACATCGGACTCATGCAGGCCGTCAGAAAATTCGATCCGTATAAAAACGTAAAATTTTCTTATTATGCATCGTTCTGGATCAAGGCTTACATTCTCAAATTCATCATGGACAACTGGCGCATGGTGAAAATCGGAACCACCCAGGGCCAGAGAAAGCTTTTTTTCAAGCTGAAAAAAGAAAAACAAAAGCTTATCGAGCAGGGTTTTGACCCAAAGCCAAAACTCCTTTCCGAGCGTCTCGGAGTGTCTCAAAAAGAAATTATAGACATGGATCAGCGCCTTGACGGCTGGGACGTGTCACTGGATGCGCCCCTCAAGGAAGACTCGGACACGGAACGTATTGAATTCCTGAACTCCGACAGCGATTCCGCGGAAGACATCATCGGTAACAAAGAAGTTGAAAATCTTGTTCATGAAAAAGTGGCCGCTTTCAAGAAAACACTGTCCGACAGGGAACTTGAAATCTTCGAACTGAGAATCTATTCCGACGAGCCCTTAACACTTCAGGAAATCGGAGAAAAATACGATATATCAAGAGAAAGGGTACGACAGGTTGAAAAAAGCATCACCAAACGGTTGAAGGATTTCTTCAAAAAAGAAGTTCCGGATTTTCATCTGTATTCAGATTTGAACGAGTGATTTTTAACACTATGAATTTAAAAGCATTACACGTTATCCCACACCCCGGTGCAACCTACCGGATTCTGATGAGCCTGATCTTCGTTTTCATGGTTCAGGGCTGCGCCCATGCAAAAATCAAAGGGGTTGAACCCCAGGTGACCGAAACCGTCAAACATTCCGTGCCGGTGATTTCACCCGGCCGGAAACCCGAAATGACGTACTTCCTGATCTCCGAAGCCTTGAAACGCAAAGGTGATATCTCCAGCGCCTTGATTTATCTCAGGAAATCTTCGGATTCAGATCCCGGTTCGGTTTTTTTGAAAAAAGAACTGGCACGGCTGCATGTTCAAAAAAACGAGCTCGCCGAAGCCCTGACCATCCTTGACAAAAGCCTTAAAGAAAACCCTGATCACATCGAACTTTTAGGTGTCCTTGCACAGATCAAGCTCATTCAGAACAAAGAAGATGAGGTCCCGCCCATATTTGAGAAAATCCTTGCGGGCGATCCCGATGACCAGGCTGTTTATTATCTTCTGGGCGGGCTTTATACCAAGATGAACAACGCGCCCAAAGCCATAGAGACTTTCCAGCGCCTGACTGACAGGTTCCCCGATTCTTTTTCAGGCCATTACTACCTTGGCAAGCTGTATACCCTCACGGAGAAATACGATCAGGCTGAAACGGAATTCATGGACGCATACCGTTTGAACGGGGATCTGGTCGAAGCCCTTCACGGGCTGGTGCACATCTATGAAACCCAGAACGAGCAGGATAAACTCAGAGGCATCTTTCAAACCATTCTGGACAGAGACCCGGAAGACATAAGGTCCTGTCTGGCTCTGGCCCTCATGTACCACAAGGCCAAAAGCGACTCGAAAGCCCTGACCATGCTTGAACGGCTGGGGAAACGGGCGGAAGACACTCAGGAAATCCTTAAAACCGTTGTCAAATATTACATCAAGAGAAACCTCTGCAAAGACGCCCTGTTTTTATTGAACGGCATGATCACCAAGGCGGTTTCAAAAGGAGACTACCACTACTTCATCGGCGTCTGTCATGATGAGCTGAAAGACAGCAAAAACGCGATGCTTCAGTTTGAGAAGGTTCCCAAGGAATCCACGTTTTTTGAAAAATCCGTTTTGATCAGGGCCTTTCACCACATGGACAAAAACGAGCATCAAAAGGGCATCGAAATCCTTGAAAAGGCCCATGCCCAGCTCCCTGACAACACGGAAATCATCCTTTACCTGGGTTCGTTTTACGAAGAAATCGAGCTGTATCAGAAAGCGGTGGATATGTATGTCCTGGGCCTGTCCATCGACAAGGACAGCGCCAAACTTTATTTCCGCCTGGGCGTTGTGTACGACAAGAAAGGCGACCGTGTCGCCTGCATCAAGGAAATGAAAAACGCCGTCCGGTTAGACCCCGAAGATCCCAACTCTTTGAATTACCTCGGCTACACTTACGCCGACCTCGGGATGAATCTCGAAGAGGCTGAAGAGCTGATTTTAAGAGCCCTTAAACTGAAGCCCGACGACGGATACATCACTGACAGCCTGGGATGGGTTTACTATAAGAAGGGTCATTATGAAAAAGCCCTGGCCACCCTTGAAAAGGCCGTAATCCTCATTCCCGACGACCCGATTCTTCTGGAGCACCTGGGCGATGCGTTCATTAAAACACACAATGCAGAAAAAGCTCTTGAATATTATAAAAAATCCCTTAAGCTGAAGAAAAAAGACACCAAGGATCTTGAAATCAAGATTGAACGATTGACCAACAAACAAGCCATATTGACACAATGAAATCCCTAAAAAAGTTTTGCTATGCCCCGGCCTTTGCCCTTTTGACGTTATTCATTGTCTCAGGCTGCATGACGACAAAAGAAAAACCCGCTCCGGAAGATCCCCGAGTCATCGCCCTTCTGGCTGTCCTGAAAAATCACAATGACGGACTAAAAACCTTCAACGGGCAAGGGGCTATTTCCATCACCGAACAGTCCCGGACACGTTCATACCGACTGGCCTGGGCTGCCGAAAACCCGGACCGCATCCGACTGATTGTCCTTTTTTCAGGGAAACCCATTGAAACACTGGCGGCGGACGGTCATTACCTGTACCTCAAATCCCATACCGGAGGTCATGTCCCCATCAAGCGTCAAAGAAAAAACCCCAGCCTGGAACCCTTCATTGCCGTTCCTTTGACCACCGGTCAGATCACCTGTTTTCTTTCGGGGAAAGTGCCGATTCCGGACTATCGGTCGGCCCGATTGGAAAAAACGGAAAGCGGAAAGGGTTCCCTTCTCCGCTTTTATGAGAATGATACCACCGTCATCCAGACGGTTTCTTTCGATGATAACGACCGGGTTCTCGGCTATGATGTGACGGAAAGCCGAAACACGCGTTACACCGTGACTCTGGGTCAGGCGGACGAACTCCATGGTTTTGTCTTTCCAAGGGAAATCCAGGTGACCCAGAACAACCGGTCCTGTCTGATCCATGTGGAGAGCAACACGCCCAATCCCGAGCTCCCCCCGGACACCTTTGTTATCATTCCCTGACGGTCCATTCCGGCGGATGATCCGGTTTCAGTACCCTTCGATCATCCGCCCTTTTTCGAGAATATCCTCAATTTCCCGAAACGTGTGAACTTCCGACTCCATAAGCCGTTCAAGACTCCGGCACAGGACATCGTCATTCCCCAGCCGTTTTCTGGCCTTTTCAAGAAGCTCCCTGGCCCGGATGACATGGGCCTCCACATCTCCCATCAGTGCTTTCCTCAATTCATGCTTGTCCCTTTCCACCTTGATGACGGCTTCCAGCCTCTGAATGGAATATTCCACCAGAGCGTCCCTTGGCGCGTCAAACGTCCTTGAGATCTGCTCCAGGGCGTTCAGAGTCTTGCGGCTGAGGACAAACGTTTTCTGAATCCTGGGATGATTCTGGTTTTTCACCTGAGCCAGATTCCTGGCAATGGCGTTCAACGTCGTCGCATCGTCCATAAGATGGTCAAACAGGGACTTTTTCTTGATCCCAAGATGCCCCGCCACAATGGCGATGGCATCGATGGCCCTTTCGGAAAGCCTGAACGTGGCCCGTACCGACTGCCTGCCCAACAGGTCTGAAAACGAGGCTTCGGGCAATTCAAACGCCTCGTCATCTCTGCCGTTATCATGATGATCACCGTGATCCGCCATCGTTACCCTCCCGTTATTCCCGCCTCTATATCATTACCGCAATACGTTTATTGTATTTTGGTAATGAACATGAAAAATAATATTATTCTCATTGACACAATAAATATGGTGACTATTTTAATTTCAAACAAGAAATAATATGAAAAAAATGTTTTAAAACAACCTAATAACACAGGAGGAAGCGTTATGACACTGGTAAGATGGAATCCCTTGAAAGAAGTGCCTGTTCTTCAGAATCGTATCAACCGCCTTTTTGATGATTTTTTCCCGGAGACGTTCATGGACAGCGGCAAAAGCATGGCAGGCGTCTGGAATCCCGTGGTGGACATCTACGACACAGCAGATACCACCGTCATCAAAGCGGACCTGCCCGGCCTTAAAAAAGAGGACATCGCGATCAATATTGAAGGGAACGTGCTTTCGCTGACCGGCGAACGGAATCTAGATGAAGAGGTTAAAAAGGAAAACTTTTACCGGAGGGAAAGGGCTTACGGCATGTTCAAACGTGAATTCACGCTGCCGTCCACAGTGGACCACGAAAAAATCAAGGCGGATTTCAAAGACGGGGTGTTGAAAATCGAAATCCCCAAACCTGAAGAAAAGAAACCGAAGACCATCACGGTTCAATGATCATATACGGCATGACGGCCGGATGATCGGACAACAGAGCGGTCAACCCCTACCAAGGTTGGCCGCTTTGCCTGACACAATGAAACCGTTTCGTCAGAAACGGATATTGAAATCGGTAAAATCGCCGGTATAATCTTCCCAGACAACGTCGACGCCTTTGACCACCGCCATTGCCGGGCCTTTTTCACACCATCTGAGCAGGGAGTCCACCTGGGATTTGTCTCCTTCAAAAACAGCTTCCACGCTTCCGTCAGCCTTGTTTCTGACCCATCCGGTCACGTCGTGCTCACATGCAGCGCCTTTGGTCTTGTACCTGAAAGCAACCCCTTGAACCCACCCTTTGATAATCACATGGGCTCTCACCTTTTCAGACATGATCATCTCTCCTTGTCAAGGATCGCGTTGGTCATCCGGCTGACACAGACCAGCCGGTCTTCCTCATCTTTAATCTTTATTTCCCAGATGTGACTGGATCGTCCGAGGTGAAGCGGGGTGCACGTGCCCCTGACCCTTCCCTGTTTGACGCTCCGGACATGATTGGCGTTGATTTCAAGCCCCACCACATCGCACTTTTCCGGGTCCACACAAAGGTAGGACGCGATACTTCCCAATGATTCCGCAAGCACGCATGACGCTCCGCCGTGGAGAAGCCCCATGGGCTGCTGTGTCCGGGTGTCCACCGGCATGGTGGCCACCAGTGCCTCGTCGGTCATATCGACAATCCGGATATCCAGATGTTTGAGCATATTGACTTCGATAAAACTCTTTAAATCATCAAACCCAACGTCATTGTAAAACGGAAACCAAATCTTGCACATAAACCTATTTCATTCCCCCAAAATCTTGACACTTGACATAGAAGTGAGTTTTAAGACATATCGTTCATCAAATCAATATCTGTTTTTTAACGGTTTGAACAAATTTCTGGACACTGGAACACGACATGGTCAAGGATACAATATACTCCGAAAAATATGGATCGGTGCCGCCCTTTGAATTCAACAGCAAGGTGGTGGATGTCTTCGATGACATGATCAACCGTTCCGTCCCGCTCTACAGTGAAAGCATCCGCCGCATGGCCCAACTTACGGAAGCGTATTACACCGAACAATCGGTCATTTTCGATCTGGGTTGTTCCAACGGGAATTTCGGCCTCACGTTTCTTTCGGCCATGGGTAAAAAACCGTTCACCATGATCGGCGTGGACAACTCCATACCCATGCTGGCCATGTACAAGGAACGGCTGGATAAAAGACCCAACGGCGACAATGTCCGCCTGATCTGCGGGAACATGGAGAACATCGCCCTTACCAATGCCTCGGTGATCGTCATGAACCTGTCTCTTCAGTTCCTCCCCCTGGCCTTGAGGGACGATCTCATGGCTCGTGTTTACCAGGCCCTTCGCCCCTCAGGTATCCTTCTTGTCACCGAGAAAACGGTTCAGACCCACGAGGGGTTCACCGACCTTTTCCGTGACTGCTATTACCGCTTCAAGATGGAAAACGGGTATTCAAACCTGGAGATCAGCCAGAAACGGGATGCCCTCGAAAACGTCCTCATTCCTGAAACCGTGGAAACCCATGTGGACCGTTTCAGCAGGTCGGGGTTCACCCACATCGACATCTGGATGAAATGGTTCAACTTCACGTCGTTCATCTGCCAGAAGTAATCACAGGAACTCATTTCAAGGAGTCAGACCATGGAAAAACTTGTCCGTGACGCGGCTATGCTGGGGTTGTCGTTCATGTCCGATGGACTTGAGAGGAGTGTGGCCTCCCTGCGCTCATATCTTTCCGCCGATTACGGCAACGAAAAACTGTGGAGGGAGGTCCTTGCCGGGCTTCCGTCGCTGGTTTCGAATCATGTGGATTTCAAAGGAGACAGGGTCGTCATCGGCGCATCCGGTGAAATATCCGAAGACCAAAGGCAGTCTGTTTTACGAAGCATAAAATCCCTGAGTCCCTGGAGAAAGGGGCCTTTCGATGTTTTCGGCATACCCCTTGACTGTGAATGGGCGTCGAACATCAAGTGGGACCGGGTTAAAGACCATATCCGCCCGCTGAAAGGAAAACGGATCTTCGATGTGGGATGCAGCTCCGGCTATTACATGTTCCGCATGCTGGCCCAGGAACCTTTCATGGTTCTGGGTATCGACCCCCAGATCCTTTATTACTCCCAGTTTCTCCTTCTTCAGCATTTCGCGGCCAGGGACAACCTATATTACCTGCCGGCCAAACTGGAGGAGCTTCCCGATTTCACGGATTATTTTGACACGGTGTTTTTCATGGGAGTCATCTACCACCGGAAATCCCCCATAGACACCCTGGGCCAGCTCAGGAAATCCATGATCAAAGGCGGTGAGCTGGTCATCGAAACCCTGATTATCGAAGGAGATAAGCCCCATGCCCTGTTCCCGGAAGACCGGTACGCCAGCATGAGAAACGTGTTTTTCATCCCCACGGTGGCCTGCCTGGAATCCTGGCTGAAACGTTCAAAATTCGGAGACATCCGACTCGTGGACGTATCCCGGACCTCGGAAGACGAACAGCGGACAACACCGTTCAGCGGTGTCATGTCTCTCAACAACTATCTGGACCCCGAAGATCCGTCCAAAACCATCGAAGGATACCCCGCTCCCATAAGGGCCATGGTCGTTGCCCGTGCCGTATAGCATGTGTCCTAAAAACCCAGATCCTCATTGATCAGCACCACCGTGATGCGTCCTTTTGGAAAACTCTTTTCCGTGATGACCCAGGTGTTGCAGATTCTGTCCGGACTGTTGCAATCCGCGCACACCGACGTGGCGGTACAGGGGGTTTTCTTGTCCAGGCGCATGGTGTTCACCGGGGCCGCGTAATTCTTGATCCGGTTCATGGCGCTCTCCAGATCCGGCACCAGCTTGTTTCGCCCGACAAGAATCACCACATGTTTCGGTCCGAACGTGATGGCGGCCACACGATTGCCGATCATGTCCAGGTTCACCAGACAGCCGTCTTCGGTGACGGCGTTGGTTCCTGTCAGGTAAAGATCGGTCAACAGGGCGCGTCGCCGCCGTTCCAGCCCCTCTTCCGGCGAAAAATTCTTGTCGTAGGTGTCGAGAATGTCCAGCTGAACCGATGATTTGAGGACGTCATAAAGGCCGGTCTGGACAAACGTCGCCGATCCGCCCCAGGAAACCGTTTTCACGCCTTTCCCGGGAATAAGGCTCTCCATGACGTACCTCCTCGCTTCTCCCACGTTTGCCGCCACGTAAACGCCGAAATGATTTTTTTCAAGGGCGTCCTTCAGCATCTCCAGGCGTTTTTTCCAGTAGTTTTCCATGGGGTTTTCCATTTACAACCTCCAACCAAATGATTTTATAGCCATTGTCATTGATCCGTTCCGATTCATGCCCCCGGCGGCCCTGCCGGGCTATGCTGTTGGTTTAAGAGATGGGCACGGCTTCGCCTTTGCCCATCCTTCGGGCTGGACTTCCTCGGGGGTTTTCGCCTGGATGGTGTACTTGAGTGACCACTCACCCGGTTTTTCATGAAGGAATCCGGATGCCTCGTCCACCGATGGAGGGATTGAAATCAGCAGAGCCCCAATAATCAGAAGGGATTTCAGGTTTTTCATTATGTCAATCCACCCAATGAATGTTAAAAGTTATCATTTCAGCACATCATGTGAAACGATCCGCTCAACGCAGACACCGTCA
The DNA here is from genome assembly GCA_020723285.1 of Desulforapulum autotrophicum. Classification (GTDB taxonomy): domain Bacteria; phylum Desulfobacterota; class Desulfobacteria; order Desulfobacterales; family Desulfolunaceae; genus DYJE01. Next base: position 88,090 of record DYJE01000008.1, read on the forward strand.
ACAGGAAAGCGTTTGTCGACAATAAGCCGAGCCCCTGAGGCCGAAACCAGGCTGTTATCCAGCTCCATGGTCGCCTTGCAGGCCGCAAAATGCCCGATCCGGCAGTGTCCCGCCGGGCACGCATGAATGGTGTACCGTCTTTCACCGTGAGAGATTTCTTCGACGTCGTAGGACGCCCCGATCAGCCCAAGAAAAATATCCCAGTTATGGACCGCATTTTCATACGATGCTTCCCGCCTAAAACCAAGAAAAGACAGCCGGGGCATAAGACGTCCCGCCACCCTGTTGGTCATCCCGACCATTCCGCCAGCAAGAGGAATCCGCACAGCACCCCGGCAGTACATTCCGAAGAACGGGGTGGTTTTCTGTATGGTCCATGATAAGACCCGGGCTGTTACCTTCTTTATCATCTGTGCACCGTCCTTTTTATCCATCCTGATCTGCAAAGCCTATTCTATAATTGTGACGCCCCCGCTATAATAGTCAAAAATCATAAAATGCCGCTGTCCCTGCTGTGTTATCGACAACGATAACGCCATAAACCGGCCAGAAAGAATCATACTCCACAAACACTAAATCAGGACTCGCCAACACGTCGACAAACCCCAAATCAGGATAATAGTATCTGCCTGACATTTCGAGTGATATTCCTGAATCCCCCTTTACGGCCGTTATTTTAAAATTCTTGAACATACCGTATGTTTTGTCATCCACGTCGTTTATCGTGACATCCAGGGTCATATTTTCAGTCATGTCCCCATCATCAAAATCCCAGGCAATCGTACCAGTAACAACAACTTCACCGGAATTGTTGAATATCAATTTCAGTTCATAAAATGATAACGTGATCTGTGTAAAAACTCCCCGCTGGAGATCGACAACACCAGACACGAGCGCCGAGCCTTTGGCGACACATTCATAATTTTCTTCATAACACAGCAACCCATAAGAACCGTTTAGCCTGTAGTTATTCCAGGTTATGCTCCCTTGGGCCTTACCGGTCATGCTATCGATGTCGATATCGGAAATGAGGCTACCCCCATTCCCATCCGTGTATTCAATGCCTTTTGTGCGGACCGCGGAGAGTTCCATGAGTCCATCAGCGTCATCCTTTCTGGCACCAGAATTTTTCCGGGCCTGGTCCACGTTTTCACCTAACGGCACATCGTGGATATCTCCAAACTGAGTCGCGTTCAAATACATCTCAAACACGATTTGACGCACATCATGACTTGTAATTTCCGCCGGAGTCACCTTGCCGTGATAAACGGAAAAAGGGTCGTAAGGATTAGGAGAAGCGGCCGGATCTTTTCCGCATCCGGATGCCATAAGAAAAAGAATGAACACTGTAAAAATAGATAATAATTTCATAAACAAACAACGATTTCGTGTCACTTTCATGGATTTCCCTGACTTAACTTGCTTGACGATCAAGTTCAACCGGCTTTCAACGATGACCGGCTGGCCTCCCATTATTTTAAAACTAATACAATTCTCTCAATAGGCTCAATACCATTATCACACCAGTAAGTCATTCATTATGACCAGACGATGACTTTGATCCTGTGGCAAACAGATTTCATATCACATCTCTCTCACTGGGCGTTTTCCGGCTTAAGACCGGCCATGCGTCTCCGGATATCCTCAATCCGTTTCCGGTTCACCCCCAGATCGGAATAGCCCAGGCGGGATGCCGAGCGCACGTCGATGACGCCGTCTTTGGAAAAGAGAAATTCCACATCGTCCACGAACCTGAAAACACGGGTCCTGAACTCGAACCGAAGGTAACCGTTCCCCTCGTCCACAAGGGTTGCACCGTCCAGGTTTTTCACCATATCCCGGAACAGGGGAAACACTTGGTCTTTCTCACCGGCATAGGTCAGGGGGGCGATGCTGTGCTTTTCGTCACCGTTCTGGCTGCCCACGCAGTTGGGGCTTGACGGGCAGGGCAGAAGGTTTCCGTTAGCAACGCCCAGGGCGGGTTTTTTACCGGAGCATGAGACGGAGAGGAAAGACAGGGCAAGGCAAAGAACGATGGTTTTTTTCATGGGTATTTTCCTTGATTAATTGAAGGGCAGACATTATCATGACTGACTGTTTTTATTGACCCTAAACGGAAACCGGCACTGGGCGCAACGGTTTTTTTCATTCCCTGCGCAGCATTGGGCCGAACCGGGATTCCGATTCACTTAACCAAGGATGACACGCCACGCTCCTATGAAAAAACCTCAGATCCGATACCTGAAAGACTACCATGTTCCGTATTATCTGGTCGACAGAATCCATCTTGATTTCGACCTGTTCGACGATCATGCCATCGTGGATTCAACACTCGACATTAGGCGGAACGAGGAAGTTCAGACCGTTTTCCCCGAACTGTTCATGAACGGCAAAGAACTGGAACTCCTGTCCATCACCCTGGACGGCCGGACGCTTTCGCCGGGAGAATATGAAATCCTGGATGAAGGCATCACCGTTTCAACGCCCGCCTCCCCGTTTGTCCTCCGTATCCGGACAAAAATCTTTCCCCGGGAGAACACCTCCCTTGAAGGCCTTTACATGGCGGACGGAACATTTTTAACCCAGTGCGAGGCCGAAGGGTTCAGGCGTATCACCTATTTCCCGGACAGACCCGATGTGATGAGCCGGTACACGGTGACCCTCACGGCGGACAAAACAAAATACCCGGTGCTTCTGTCCAACGGGGACTGTGTCTGGACAAAAGACCAGGACAGCAACCGGCACACCGTCTGCTTTGAGGACCCCTATCCCAAACCCTGCTACCTTTTCGCCCTGGTGGCCGGAAATCTGGCCATTGTGGAAGATTGTTTCGTCACCCGGGAAAGACGGAACGTGGCTCTGAAGTTCTACGTGGATCACGGCGACGAGGACAAATGCGCCCACGCCATGGAATCCCTGAAAAAATCCATGGCCTGGGACGAGGAGGTTTTCGGCCTCAGCTACGATCTTTCCACGTACATGATCGTGTCCACCCATGCATTCAACGCCGGAGCCATGGAAAACAAGGGCCTCAACATCTTCAATTCCAAATACGTCCTGGCACGGCCCGAAACCGCCACGGACACGGATTTCCAGCTTATCGAAGGGGTCATCGCCCACGAATATTTCCACAACTGGACCGGCAACCGGGTGACCCTGAACAGCTGGTTTCAGCTGAGCCTGAAAGAAGGTCTCACAGTGTTCAGGGACCAGGAGTTCTCCTCGGACACCGGATCGCGGGCCATCAAGCGGATCACCGACGTCCGTTCCTTACGGGCCTCCCAGTTCCCGGAAGACGCGGGCCCCATGGCCCATCCCATCCGGCCCGAATCCTACATCGAGATGAACAACTTCTACACGTCCACGGTGTACAACAAAGGCGCGGAAGTGATCCGGATGATCCACACCCTTCTGGGCAAGGACGGCTTCCGCAACGGCATGGACCTTTATTTCAGAAGGTTCGACGGCAAGGCCGTGACCACCGAAGATTTTGTGAAGTCCATGGAAGACGGCGGCGGCGCGGATCTTGCCCAGTTCAGGCTCTGGTATTCCCAGGCCGGAACGCCCCGGATCACCGTCAAACGGTCCTATGACAAAAAAAACAGGGCCTACACCCTGATCTTCGACCAGAAAATTCCCGACACGCCGGGCCAGACCGACAAGCTGCCCATGATGATCCCCGTCTCCACGGCCCTTCTCGACCCTGACGGCCGGCCCCTGCCCCTTTGCATGGACCATGAAACAGGCGATGACCCTCCGATGGAACGAACGCTGGTTTTACGAAACAGCCGGGAGACCTTCCGTTTCAGAAACATCCCTCATAAACCGGTGCCTTCGCTGTTCAGGGGTTTTTCCGCGCCGGTGGTGGTGGACGCCGGATACAGCGCGTCGGAGCTGATGTTTCTCATGGCCCATGACACCGACGCTTTCAACCGCTGGGACGCGGCCCAGGTCCTGGTGTCGGACACCATTTCGGATCTGATCGCCCTGCGAAGGGAAGGTAAAGATCTCACGCTTTCACGGGATCTTGTTTCCGCCTTCAGCAAAACCCTCACCGACGAGAACGCCGACAAGGCCCTCATCGCCCAGATTCTCACCATTCCCAGCGAAACGGAACTGGGAGACCGGATGGAATCCATCGATGTGGACGCCATCCATGCTACACGGGATTTCTTTATCCGGCAGCTTGCCCAAGACCTCCAGGGCACGTTCAGGGTCGTCTTTGAAATCAACCGTGAAAAAGGCGCTTACGCCATCGACCCTCAAAGCATCGCACGGCGGAAGCTGAAAAACACGGCGCTCACGTATCTTGCCCATGTTGAAAAAGACAGGGAGGAATTCATATACCGTGAATTCATGAACGCCGGGAACATGACGGACAAGCTGTCGGCCTTCACCCTTCTGGCAGACATGGAGCACGACCTTTCCGACAAAGCCGTGGCCCAGTTTTACGACACCTGGAAAAACGACACCCTGGTTCTGGACAAATGGTTCGCGACCCAGGCGGCTTCCCGAAGGTCCGACACCCTTGAAAAGGTGGTGGCCCTCTGCGGCCACCCGGATTTCTCCATGAAAAACCCCAACAAGGTGAGATCCCTCATCGGAACCTTCGCCCAGGCCAACCCCGTGTCGTTTCACAGCATCGACGGAAAGGGCTACACCTTTCTGGCGGACCGCGTGATCCTTCTTGATAAAATCAACGCCAGCATCGCGGCCCGGATGGTTTCGGCATTCAACAAATGGAAGCGCTACGATCCTGAACGCTCTGCCCTGATGCAGAAGGAACTGGAACGGATTCTCGCGTCGGACCGCCTGTCCAAAGGGGTTTATGAGGTGGTGTCTAAAGCTCTGGATGGATAAGTGTATTATGATGGAGGAGATTGTTCTCCGAATGAGGGGCACCGAATGATAAGGATGGGGCCATGTGTCGGCTTTCGTGCCTCAAGCCGACCTACGAGAGAGTGTTTTAAATCATTGATGAATCAGGGAGGGGATCAGACATGGGAACATGCACGCCGCGAGAGAACGTCTTGCAGGAACTGCTCGATCTTCTGAAACTGGAAAAGATCGAGGAAAACATCTTCAGGGGGCGAAGCCAGGACCTGGGTTTCGGTAACATCTTTGGCGGCCAGGTGCTGGGTCAGTCCCTTTCCGCCGCGTCCCAGACCGTGACCGACGAGCGGGTGGTCCACAGCCTGCACGGCTATTTTCTCTGGCCCGGTGATCCGGCCCTGCCCATCGTCTACGAGGTGGACTGCATCCGTGACGGCAAGAGCTTTACCACGCGGCGCGTGGTGGCTATCCAGAAAGGGCGGCCCATTTTTTCCATGTCCGCATCGTTCCACCGGCGGGAAAAGGGCTTCGAACACCGGGACGAGATGCCCGAGGTGCCGCCGCCGGAAGAGTTGATGTCGGAGCTGGAATACTCCCGGCTGAACAAGGACCGGATTCCCGAAAGCATCCGGGGGAAACTCACCTGCGACAGACCCATTGAAATCCGCACCGTGAACCCCGTGAACCCCTTCAAACCGGACAAACGTCCGCCCATGCGATGTTCCTGGTTCAGATCCATCGATCCTCTGGGCGACGACCTGTCCGTCCACCGTTACATGCTGGCCTACGCCTCGGATTTCGGACTGGCCACCACCTGTCTGGGACCCCACGGCCACACGTTTTTCGAACCCACCATGCAGGTGGCGAGCCTGGATCACTCCATCTGGTTTCACCGGGATTTCCGCCTGGACGACTGGCTGCTCTACGCCATGGAAAGCCCCAGCGCATCCAATGGTCTGGGCATGAACCGCGGCCGGGTGTTCACACGGGACGGTCTTCTTGTGGCCACCGTGGCCCAGGAAAGCCTGATCCGGTACAGAGGCTGAATCCCATGATCGACCATCCATGCGACAGCACAACACCCGGCGGCGTCTACCTGTGCCAGACCGATGAAAACCTGTCCTGCGGAGCCTGCTGCGGGTTGTACAATGTGGCGGACCCAGGCTTTGAAAGCCTCTCGGCCCTGCTCAGATGCCGAACGGAGCTTTTCCTTAAAACCGAAAGAAATTTCGATGCCCTGGTGCATTTCAAAGAGCAGGTGGAACGCATGGAAAACCAGAACCGGCCCTATCCTGAATTCCATCACTGCCCTTACATCGGGCTGGTGGGCTCTTCGTTGTCAAGGCCGGGCTGCCTTCTTCATCCCTTGAATCCGGGCAACCGGTCCGTGGATCACCGGGGATTGAGCGACTGGGGCGGCCTTGCCTGCGCCACATATTTCTGTCCGACCTGCAGCACGCTTCCGGCCCGGTACAAACGGATTTTACGCATGTGCTGCGACTCCTGGCATCTTTTCGGACTCATCGTTCCGGAAACAGCCATGCTCGCCTGTTTTTTCCAGGCTATCGAAACCCTCGCCGGGCAAATCCTCGATCCTTCCGTCCTTTCCGGCCACGAACCGTTCAAGATGGCGGTACGCCGATTTTTCGCCCTGAAAACGGACTGGTCATACAGGCCTAAAGGTTTCAACAGACTGGGCAACTATTTTTTCAACGACAACCTGTACCCGAGAATCCCCGTAAATTACCGGGGTTTCGATTGCGAACCGTCCGGACTGGACCCTATCCTGACAGCCCTTGGCTCGGAATTCACTGATAAATCCAGCCTGGAATCGGCGGAGCAAAGCCTTCATGACATCATCACGTCTGCGGCTTTCGCCATGATTTCACCATAAGAACCCTCGGAGAAACCCATGAATCAGAAAAAACGCATCGCCCTCATCGCCCACGACGGAAAAAAAAAGGAACTCCTGACCTGGGCCATGACCAACAGGGAAATTCTCAAAAACCACGATCTCTGTGGAACCGGAACAACCGGGGGGCTTATCGCCGAAAACACCGGCCTTGATGTCAGGCGCTACAAAAGCGGCCCTCTTGGCGGTGATCAGCAGATCGGTGCCCTGATTTCAACCGGCGACCTCGATATCCTGATTTTTTTCTGGGATCCCATGACCGCCCAGCCCCACGACGTGGACGTAAAAGCCCTTTTGCGGATGAGCGTCCTTTACAACGTGGTGGTGGCCTGCAACAAGGCGTCGGCGGATTACCTGATCTCAAGCCCCCTTTTTCACAATGCCTACCCCGACTCGGACATAGACGCATAGACGCATGTTTTTTTCTGAAGGATTGTCCGCCGTCTTCCGATACCATTAACAGGATGTTTTTTTTATCACTTCAACATGAAAGGCGGGTCGGATGGCAAATCCTGGGGTCCATATATTGTTAACTGGTGGTCAGACGGTTCTCGCCGCCTGCGGAGCCATGGTGGTTTACGGATTTATCAGGGTCAGGCGCGCCGTCTCGGCCCTTTCAGCCTGTGATATGGACGGATGTGAGCTGAGACGCATGTATTCGGAATTCAAGACCGAAGTCGAAACCCTGCGCCAGGTCAACGTCCCAGGGACCGGGTCAGGCTCTGAGCTGAGACTTGACATTGATCAGGATGTTCTTGAGGCTTTCTTCAATGAGACCCCGCCGGAAGACAAAAGTCTTCTCCATTAAGATTCCAATGCCGGGTGATAATCCCGTTGTTTTCTAAACTGAACCGGGTTACACTCGAAGCACTGATAATGATCTGTAGATAATCCAACACACCGTGCCCTTGCAGTCCATCGGGCCATTACACGAACAACACAGTTGATTCCCATGACCGATTCACCGCCTGATATCAAAAATGAGCAAAAAAGGTTGAGGCTGTTCAGGTATTCGCTTCTTGCCATGGTATCGTACCAGATTCCCATGGCCATCGCCTACCTTGCCAAATATCTCGGCATCACCGGCTATGAATACAAGGTGATCTACATTCCGTATTTTCTGTTTCTGACGTGCAGCATCACGGCCTTGTCCATGATCCGGATAAAAAAAAACATTTCTCGGGGTTTCATTCATTTCATATTGCATTATCAGGTGGTTTTCTGCCTGGTTGTGGCAGCGTACATGACGTTTGCCATGGACGATCAGAGACATCTTGTCCCCATCGGCTGCCTGCTCGTCCTGATCTTCGTCTTTATCCAGTCGCCTCTTTTTGTATCTTTTGCCTATATCGCGCTTCAGGTGATTCTCTACATGTCCGCTTCATACCTCGGCATCCGGGCATCGGCATCCGGGGCACCCTTTCTCAGCGAGGTGTTGTACATTTTCATGTATGTCCCCATCTGCCTGTTCATGGCGTACCTTTCCAAAATCATGCAGGACCAGCGGAAAAAAATCAACAACGCCAATACCAAACTGAAATCCGCCCACACCGAACTTGAAACCACATACTCCGCCCTTGAAAATGCCCATGAAGAACTGGAATCCCATAACGAGCGCATGGTGGAAAGCATACGCTACGCCGAAATGATCCAGCGCTCCCTTCTGCCAGGACTTGACCGCCTTAAAGCGGTAAGCCCGGACAGCATGTTCATCTGGATGCCCAAGGATATCGTCGGAGGCGACATCTTCTACACATACACCTCGCCGGAAAGAAGCATCATCGCCCTGATGGACTGCACCGGACACGGCGTTCCCGGAGCGTTTCTCACCATGATCGCCTATTCGGAAATCAGAAAAATCGTTCTTGACGACGCGTATTTTTCACCTTCCGATATCCTCCAGCGGCTGAACAGAGCTGTGAAAAACGTCCTACATAAAAGTGCGGAACGCAGTGAGACCGATGACGGACTTGACGCTGCCATCTGTCAGATCGATCACATCAACCGAAAGGTGATATACGCCGGGGCGCGTCTCCCCCTGTTTTATGTAAAAAACCAGATGCTTCACAGGAAAAATGGGGACAAGCACAGCATCGGATACAAAGATTCCGATGAGCATTTCCATTTTACAGATCATGTCATCACCGTGGGGGATCGCTGCTCGTTCTATCTGAAAACGGACGGTTTCACCGATCAGCTCGGAGGCGTGAAAAATCTCCGGTTCGGTACAAAACGTTATACAGCCATGATCATGGACCATTATGACAAATCATACGGGGATCAGCGCAAGATATTCCTGAAGACACTTCTTGATTACAAAGGGGCGGGTCCGCAGATTGACGATATCACCCTCATCGGATTCAGTGTGGGGGGAGAACCGGCGTAATATTCCGATTATCAGTTCTGAAGGTATTTCCCATCATTTTCCAAAGCGGCTTCAGCGTCTTCCATGGTTTTCACCACCATGATTTCCTGCCCGTGCTGGAAATGCTTTTTGAGAATCGAGGTCACCAGCGATTCCTTTTCCTTGTCGATTCTTACCGTTCGGTTGACCCCGGCCTGCACGATCAGAAAGCGGACCTTCCTCAGGTGGAAAATTGTCCGCATGTCTGTGATGGTTTCGAGTTCCGTGATGTCGTTGATGACATCAAAATCCTTCTCCACATTTTCAAGAACGCTGATGACGGCGTTTGACGCCATTTTTGCAGCTTTGATATCAAATATACCCATCAACTTGATGAGCAATCTGTTTTTCTTCATATCATAGGTCACACTCCACTCCGCTTTCCCGCAGGAGCCATGGCGTTTGTCCGGAGGCCGTTTTTTTTCGAGAGCCTTGATGTAATTCCTGTATTTTTCGATATCTTCCTCAAGCCTGCATATCTCCCGGACCAAAACGGGCACCATCACCTGAAGCTGGTCGATGTCAACGACGTTGGCCCGTGTTTTCTTTTTGAACTTTTTCTTCAGATCCTCGATATCGAAATCCATGATTTCTCCTTGTTCGGCATGCCCAGCACGAGAAATGTAACGTTCAGTGTTCGTTCGATCATGGCGGATGCCGATTGACGGAATGGCGCAAGATAATGTCTCGACAGATGGATGAAATCCTTTAATTCAGGCCATTATAACGAAATGACTTTTCGAGGTCAATTCCATAGAACGTTATCCTTGATTTTGGAATACGTTGCGGATAAGATCGGCCCGTTTTGTTCCACCGTGCGTCACATCAGTGACGATAAGGCGGGGTTCAGCATCTTAACGTGTTTATATGGAGGATTATTATGAAAAAGCTGTTCATCATGGTCTGCATTCTTGCCATGCCAAGCCTGGGCCTCGCAGCTCAGGGAGGTCCCTTGGGCCTTGGCATCATCCTGGGTGATCCAACCGGCATAAGCGCGAAATACTGGCTCGATAAAACCCATGCCATCGATGCGGCCATCGGTTTTGACAGATTTTCTGTCCATGCGGACTATCTGTTTCATTTCTGGAACATCATTCCCCAGACAGGCGGCGGGGAGCTTGGGGCCTATGCAGGTCCCGGTGTCGTTTTCAAAGACAAGAAAGAAGACAACATGGTGGGTATCCGGCTGGCCCTTGGGGCGGCGTATGAACTGAACCAGTATCCGGTGGAGATCTTCGCCGAAATCGTTCCGGTTTTTGAAATATCCCCCGACTCCGATCTGAATCTCGATGGTGGCATCGGCTTCCGGTATTTCTTCTGATCAAATAAAACGGGGCGTTTGATTAAAACGCCCCGAAACAGTCACTTCCTCACAGTATCTTCGCCTAAAAATCAGGCTTCACTCCCAAGCATGGCCGCCATTTTTTTATCTTTGCTGATCCAGAGATTGTTCACCCAATTCTGAAATTTTTCTCTGAAATGATCATCCTCAAAGTAATCCCCGATCATTTCGTCGGTGACCGGCAGGACCTCCACATTCACCTTGACATCACCCACTCCTCCGCAAAGAAACTGCCAGAATGTTTTCGGGCCCTGGGGATAAGCGATGGTCACGTTGACGATCCCCGTAATCATATCCCGCATGGAGCCAAGAACGAATGCAATTCCGCCGGCCTTGGGTTTCAGAAGGTGTGTGAAGGGGCTTTGCTGCCGCTGGTGCTTCACAGGCGTGTACCGCGTCCCTTCCATGAAATTGACGATGGACACGGGGATCGTTTTAAATTTTTCACAGGCTTTTCTCGTAATTTCAATATCTTTGCCCTTAAGATGCGGGTTTTTTTTCAAAAAGCTGCTGGAGTACCTTTTCATGAACGGAAAATCCAGCGCCCACCAGGCAAGCCCCATTAAAGGCACCCAGATCAGTTCCTGTTTCAGAAAGAATTTCAAAAACGGGATCCGTCGAAGCAGGAGCTTCTGAAGAATCAGAATATCCACCCAGGACTGGTGATTGGACACCACCACGTACCATTTTCCGTTTTCGAGGGAATCCAGGCCCTTGGCGTCAATTCTGATATTCTGGACAAGCCACAGGTTGAAACTGTTGAAATCCACCCAGCATGTGGCGATGAAATCAATGACCAACCGTGAAACATACTGCCAGAACTTGAATGGAATCAAAAGTTTAAGAACTGAAAAAACAACAAGAGGTCCAATCCAGAACAGCGTGTTTAAAAAATAAAGTGAAAAAGCGATGAAAGCCCGAACCGGCCCCGGTAAAAATGAAAGCATGACACATTCTCTCCCATGTAACTTGAACGAACACCGGGGCTCACCTTATCCCCCCGGACAAATATGGGCGAAAAATTCAGCAAATTGCATACCGCCCTTGGATTATTTTTTTTCAACCGACTGTATTCAATGGATTTATTATAATCGTTAATCGTATAAGTCTTTTATCAGGTTGGCATAAAATGAGCAACAGCATTCAATTCATGCGCCCACGACTTAAAAACATAGCCAACTTCATGAAGAAAGTTTGGTAACCCCCAAATAATACAAGATTATGTTTGTCCTTGACACTCCCCGATCTATCCATTATGTTCACAATGCTTAATCACTTTACAATTTAATGTTTTCAACCTTTATACAAGGGTCATCCATGACTTTGACGGGTATTCATCGTCTCCGGGCCATCGCTGTTTTTTTTCTGAGCTGCGCGATTCCAGTGGCCCTTTCCATGGCCCGGACCTGTTATTCCGAACCCGAATCCCTGATCATCGGCCATGCTTTCACCCGTGAAGTTCTCGGAACCCATCTTTCGTATTACAAGGACACATCCAAATCCCTGACCATTTCGGACATGGTCCATAAAACAAAGGCTTTCTCACCGGTCAAAGGAAAACGGCCGTCCTTCGGATTCGAAACCTGTCCTCTTTGGCTGACTTTCACGGTACGAAACACGTCGGATAAAACCTCGGACTGGATTCTGGAGTGCACCTACCCCCTGCTCGATGAAGTGGATTTTTACGCCCCGGAACCCGACACCCTGTCAGGTAAAAGCCATTATTCCATATTGTCCGCCGGCGACCAGAGACCGTTCAACCTCTGGCCCGTCAACTACCAGAACATCGTATTTCCCGTAAAAACACCGCCAGGTGTTCACCGTTATTTTCTGAAAATCAGATCACAGGGGTCTTTGTCCGTGCCGCTGAACGCCTGGTCACCCCCGGTGTTCAGCCGTGAGTCATCATCCGCCATTCCGCCCCAGTGGATATTTTACGGCATCATGCTGGCCATGGCGTTTTACAACATCTTCATCTATTTTTCGACCCGTGAGATCTGCCATCTGTACCTGATGCTGTTCACCCTGTTTATCTCACTTCACGCTCTGTCCCATTCCGGCCTCGCCTATCAGCTGATGTGGCCCGGGAATCCCCGGTTCGCCAACACATCCTATCTGATATTCATGATTTTCGCCGGAATATTCGGCATCCAGTTCACCCGCTCATTCATGAACATTGAATCGGAACACCCTCCCACGGACCGGCTTCTCCACGCCCTTTATCTGGGACTTATGATTCTCTTTATCGCCGTGTTTCTGATCAATTACTATGTCATGGTTCAGGTGACGACATTCTATATCTTCATCACCCTCCTCACCCTGTTTGCCTGCGGCATTCATCTGGCCTTGCGCAGGACACCCAGCTCACGGCTGTACCTTCTGGCCTGGTCCGTTTTTATCGTCGGCTGCCTGCTTTCGTCCCTGAGGACCTTCGGAATCCTGGAATGCAGCTTCATCGCGGACTGGGGCGTCCAGATCGGATCATGCCTTCTGGTACTGGTCCTTTCATTCGGCATCGGTGAAAAATTCAAATACATTCTGGAGGAAAAAAACAGGGCTCTGGTGGCCCTCAGGGAATCGGACGAAAAATACAAGACCCTGGTTGAAAACGCCAACGACGGCATCGTGGTCCGGGTCTACGACCAGCCGGTATACGCCAACAAAGCCATCATCCGCATCAGCGGCTACACCGAAGAAGAATTCTACAATAAAAAAATGCTGGATTTTTTCCCCAACTCCATGCTGGGCAAGCGGCTGATCCAGAAAAGACACCGGGATCACATGAGTGGCAAACAGGTTCCCAGTCAGTACGAAGCGGAGCTTTTGAGAGGCAATGGTGAAATCATTAACGTCATCATTTCTGACACCGCCATCTCCATCAACGGGAAATCCGGGATTCTGTCCATCATCACCGACATCACCGACCAGAAAAATGCCGAAGCGAAAATCAACCGTCAGAACAAGGAACTGATCCGGCACAGGGCCCACCTGGAAGAAATTGTCAACGAGCGGACATTCCAGCTCGAAGAAGCCAACCGGAATCTGGCCAAAGTGAACAACGACCTTGAAAAAGCGAACCAGGACCTTGAGCAGATGAACAAGGATCTTGAGGTCTCCAAGAAAAAAGCGGAAAGCGCCGCCGAGGAAGCCCTGGCCGCCAATGAAGCGAAAAGCACGTTCCTCGCCAACATGAGCCATGAAATCAGAACACCCATGAACGCCATCATCGGGATGAGCGACCTGATCATGGGCACCGAACTCACCCGGAAACAAAGCGAATACCTGTCCGTGGTGCGTTCATCGTCCAAATCCCTGCTCCAGCTCATCAACGACATTCTCGATTTTTCAAAGATGGACGCGGGCAAGCTGGATTTCGAACATATCCCCTTCTATCTTCATGAGCTGGTGGACGCAGTCACCGATCTGTTCCTTGAAAAATGCATTTCAAAAGACATCGAACTGATTGTGGACATCGATTCCGATGTCCCCCGCGAGCTGATATCCGATCCGCTCAGACTGCGTCAGGTTCTCGCCAACCTCCTGAGCAACGCGTTCAAGTTCACCAGCAAAGGGGAAATCTGCCTGACGGTGAAGAAGCTGTCCAAGTCCGATGAAAACACCAAACTCCTGTTCAGCATCAAAGACACCGGCATCGGCATTCCCGAAATCGCCCTCAATTCCCTGTTCGACGCTTTTGAGCAGGGCGATGACAGCATGACCCGAAAATTCGGGGGCACCGGCCTTGGGCTTGCCATCTGCAAGAACATCGTGGAGCTTATGGACGGCGAAATCTGGGTGACCAGCGCCACCGGTGTTGGAAGCACGTTCTTTTTCACCGCGGTGTTCCGGACAGGCCTTTCCGAAAAGCAGGACGGCTCGGAACTTCCACCTGCTCTCAAAGGTTCCCGCGCCCTGATCGTTGAGGACAACCTGTCTACGGCCATCGTTCTCAAGCGGTATCTGGACACCTTCGGATTCCACACCCAGGTGGCCTCCAACGCCGAAGCCGCCCTTATCAAGTATGAGAACGCCATCGACAACAACAGTCTTTTCAGCATCATCCTCATGGACGTGAAACTTCCCGGAATGGACGGGATAGACACCGCTCACATTATCATGGAAAACCCCAGGGTTCAGGCCCCGCCCATCATCATGATCAGCGCATACGGGCGTGAAGCGGACATCCAGAGGGCGAAGAAAATCGGTATCGAGCATTTCCTCCTCAAACCCATCAAACAGTCGGTGCTTTTCGACTCCATCATGGAAATATTCGGCTACACCCTGAACCGGTCCGAAAAAAATCTGTCCAACCGGATATTTCCTGAAGACTTCGCCAACACCCGTGTTCTTCTGGTGGAAGACAACCCCATCAACCAGATGGTGGCCCTTGAGATTCTCAGTTCAGCGGGTGTGATCGTGGACAGGGCCGAAAACGGCCGCGAAGCCATCGAAAAACTGAAAACAAATTTTTATGACGCGGTTCTCATGGATGTCCAGATGCCCGTGATGGACGGTATCGAAGCCACCAAAATCATACGAAACGACCTGAAACTCCATGACATTCCCATCATTGCCATGACCGCCCACGCCATGTATGGAGACAAGGAACGCTGCCTTGAGGCGGGCATGTCGGACTACATTCCGAAACCCATTGAAAAGTCACATCTTTTCAATGCCATTCGCCGCAACATCTCCCATTTGAAAAACCTGTCCGTGGTTTTGAAAGACAAACTGATCAACGGGAATGCCTACTCCCTTCCAGGCCTTGATATCAGCGAAGCACTGAACCGCCTGGGGGGTTCCTGGGAAGTCCTCAACGCCGTCCTCACTCGCTTCCACGACAACTATCGGCATTTTTCAGAACATTTCAGGACCCTTGTGGAATCGAAGAACTACGACAAGGCCCGCATCGAAGCTCACAGCCTCAAAGGTGTGGCCGCCAACATTTCCGCCAATGACCTGAAACTCGCCGCGGCGGCTCTTGAAGAAGCCTGCGGAAACCAGAATATCTTCAAGACCCTGGTGGCCCTGAACGCCGTTGAAGACAAAATCAACCAGGTTTTCAAGTCCATCCGTCTTACCATAGCACCCCAGACCCAGCCTGTTTTCCACCCGAATGACGAAAACGCCAGGGTACACATCATTCAGAGCCCGGAAGATCTGGTCCTCCTCCTCAAATCGCTGGATGCCCACCTCATGGATTCGGACCCTGTGGAAGCGTCGGCGAGTTTTCAAAAACTGAAGGATATTTTTGGCGGATCTCTGGGCAACAGCGAGGCCGGGGCCATTCTTCTCGATCTGGAACACGAGGTCAGCCGCTACAACTACGACGAGGCGCGGATTCTCCTGAACACCTTTGCCGGGAAACTGAAATGACTGTTTCCCACCCCGACTACCCCTACAGCTTCAATCCCGATGCCTGTAAAACATGCAGCGGAAGATGCTGCAACGGCGAAAGCGGAAACATCTGGGTAAATCGGAAGGAAATCGGGGCCATTGCCCGGGTGCTGTCCATGGACACCGATCCGTTCATTCAGACGTATCTCAGGAAATCGGGATATCGCTTCACCATCAAGGAATTGAAATCAAAAGACAATTACGCCTGCGTATTTTTTGATGAAGATAGAAACGGATGCGTGATTTACGAAGCGAGGCCCGAGCAGTGCCGGACCTTCCCTTTCTGGCCCTATTTTAAGGAGCATCCCGAAGAAGCTGCAGCGGAATGCCCGGGTGTTCAGTGCGAATAATGGTGTGAAACCGTAGGGGCAATTCATGAATTGCCCCTACAGCACATGGCGGCGTTCATTCCTTCATTCCCCGCAGGTATTGCAGAGAATCCCCTCTTCCTTGTGCCAGAACGCCATCCAGGTTCCGTCCCACCGGGCAGAGTAAAGAAGCCCCCGCTGATAGAACCGCGTTCCCAGGAAATCTTCCACAGACACCGTAAGAACGCCTTCCTCGCCTTGCAGAGAGTCCACATAATAAACCTCTCCCGCATCCCGGTCGTAGCCGATAAGGGTGATGTAGTGGCCGAATCCGTAAATACCGCTGTTCAGGTGGATGATGACCGGCGTGTCGTTTTCAAGGACATTCTCAAGGATGTAATCCAGGCGCTTGCGCCGGATGTCCACCTGTTCGGTTTTGGACGACCTGGAACAGACATAGACGCTGTAAAGCCGGTCATTGAGGTTTTTCGTGTAATAAAGATCGCCCACATTATCCAGCAAAGACCAGCCTGCCCCACGCTGGGACGGCTGGATGAACAGGCCGAAAGCCGTCTCGCTGATGAGTTTCAGATTGCCTGTGGTGATTCTCGGGAGTTCGATGGTTCCAGAGCCCCAGTAAGTCCGGAACAGGCTCTTGGCCCTGTAGTGGTATTCTCCGTAATCCCCGAAATAGTTGATCACATGATACAGGGCTGTGGGTCCGCACCATCCGTAATCGCGGATCGGAAGGTTCCATTCCCATTTTTCAGCGTGTTCATAGGGCTGGGTCCGGGAAGCCCCTGCTGCAAAACGGGGAATCCAGGTTGAAGATAAAAGCAGGGCCAAACAGGCCGTTGTGACAATCGTTCTTTTTTTCATGGTTCGGCATCCGGTCCTTTCCTGGGCAAACCCAGAGAAAATCTGTGATCACAGTCGAATGTAGAACCCCATCCCCAACATCATTGTCAATAAAGATAACTTTGTTTACCTGTTTATACAATCAACAGTCCCTGGTCAACACTTTTTCGAGGTGGACGTTTAAGGACCTGGGGTATTCAGGTCTCACAGATCGTTTAACCCTGCCATTTTCCCGGCTGTGGCTCATGCCCCTCCCTCGCGGTGTCACACACGTTCCGGTCGCTCATCCGGAGCAGTTCCCTAAGGCTTCTGGTCCTGACATCGGTGCAGAACTCGATGGGAATGCCGTTGGGATCAAAGGCATAGACCGAATGAATAAACCCGTGATCCACCACCGGTGAAGCATGAAACCCGGCATTTCTCAGGATTTCCCGGATATGGCCCAGAGACTCGTCATCTTCCACACCAATGGCCACATGATCAAAAGCAAGAGGCTCTGACGTCGGTTCTCCGTGATCCTTTTCTTCGGGATTGACCGCTTCGGGCCATTCAAAAAAAGAAAGGATGTTGTTGTGGCAAATTTCAAAAAAATACTGCCGGTTCCGGCCGTCCCCGGTGGCGGCGAGCATCCGCATCCCCAGAAGATCCCGCCAGAAACGGATGGTCTTGTCCATGTTGTCTGTTATCAGGGCAAGGTGATGGATCCCTGTGAATCTGACCATATCCCTCTCCTCACCCGCGCCCCAGGATCTGCCCCAAAGCTTGTTCCACCTCAGGCCATCCAAAGGTGAATCCAAGATTTTCAAGGGTTGATGATGACATCCGCTGGCTTCCAAGAAGAACGGCCCCCAGCTCACCCATGAGCCCCCTGATCAGAAACGACGGGACATGAAAAAAAGCGGGTCTCCCAAGGACTGCGGCCAGGTGCTTCGTGAAATCACGGTTGCGCACAGCGAAAGGCGCACAGAAATTCACCGGGCCTTGGGCCTTGTTCTCTTCGATCAGAAACAGAACCGCCGAAACAAGGTCTTCGAGATGCATCCAGGACATCCACTGATTGCCCCGACCAAGATTCCCGCCCATGCAAAGTTTGAACGGCGTCAGCATTTTATCAAGAGCCCCGCCCCCGCTCCCCAGAATCATGCTGAAACGCATGCATACCACACGGGCGCCTTTTTCTTCGGCTTTCAGGGCTTCCGCTTCCCAGTCCCTGCAAAGATCGGCAAGAAAACCCTGCCCCCTGACGGATTCTTCAGAAAGGAGTTCCTCTCCCCGGTCACCGTAATACCCCGAAGCCGAGGTGCTTAAAAAAACGATGCCCGTCTTTTCAGGCATCGCATCGACAAGATTCCGGGTGGTCAGAATCCGGCTTTCGCGGATCTCATGCTTTGTTCTGGGATTCCAGGGTGTGAAAATATTCTTTCCCGCGAGATTGACGATGACATCCGACGTAGCCACGGCATCCTGCCACGGCCCGTTCTCCGTGGTGTCACAGACCAGCCGGGTCAATCGATCCTTTTCTGGACGGTCACTCTGTGAACGCCCGGTCAGGGTGACATGCCATCCTTGGTCAAGCATGGCCTGGGCCAGACGGCTTCCGACAAAACCTGTACCTCCGGTGATCAACACATTCATGATAGGTTCCTCCATGTGAGGTTTTAAGGACAACAAAACAGACCTTTATTATATCCGATTCCCAATGTTTGATCATTTTTTTAATAATTTGTTTTGCATAATTTTTTTTAAGACTGCATAATCGGCATCGTCCGCAGGGTGTTCAGCCTCAAAAAGCACTTTTCGATCGCACCTGTCGATACGAATGAAATGATTTAGCGCGTCCGGAGAACATCCGGACCACACTACAAACACACTAAATAGGGAGAAAAAAACAAATGGGTAAAAAAGTTATTATCGATGAAGAAGAATGCATGGGTTGTGAAGCCTGTATTGAAATCGCTCCTGAAGTTTTCCAGTTCAACGGCGAAAAAGCTTATGTTGTCAAAGAAGATGTCTCCGATGAAGGACTGATCCAGGAAGCCATGGATTCCTGCCCCGCAAGCTGCATCAAAATAGAATAAGAGCGTCATTCATGCCGTGTTCAAGCCTTAACGGCGGGAACACGGCTTTTTTTTCTTTAAAGCCCCTGAACGTTCAGACCAGATACCGGAGATCGGCAGGATCGAGGACTTGATGTCTGTTCAGTTCAAGAATAAAACGCACCAGATCATGCCTTCGTCCGCTGAGGGTCCGTCTGGCCACATCAAAAACCACATCCCCGAATCCGAAAATCCCCGGTGAAATACCGCAGAGCGGCCACGAAACGCCATTACCGTCCAGGCGTACGGCGGATTTGCCGTCGTACTGAAACACAGTTGACAGGAGGTCGCGATACGCATCCGTTTCAACCGGGACCTGATAATAAGGCACCAGCTCCGGAAACGGCCGTTCGATCAGCTGCCGCACAGTGACATGGGACAGGACAATGGAGGTCATCACGTCAGATAAAAGGTACACGCAGTCGGCGTAACCACCGGGGCTTTCAAAATCGAGCTGGCCCACGGAACCGGCCATGGCCTCAGGATTTACATCATTCTCTTCAGGTTCATCACCGGACGCATGGCCCCAGCCTTCCCACTTTGAAAAAAAACGAGCCGCCGGATGGTCGGGGTGATCCGGTCCGAAAATATCCATACACCGGACGTCCCTCCTGAGCTGTGACGCGGCTCCGATAAACATCAGAAACGAAAGCGGTCTGTAAAAAGCAAGGCCCTGATCGGAAAACATGTCCGACGCCATAAGGGTTTTCACCAGGGAGTTTTGCCCCAGGTTATGCAGGCGGTTCGACCTGAAAAACGCGGGCCGGTCCCGGTGGCCTTTGGCGATGACGCGTCCCGGAGGATTTTCGTAAAACGAAAACCCGTAATGGGGAAAAAGAAGGCGAGACTTGGCCATATGATCCAGAAGACCAGTGTTCAGGGTTGCATCGCAGCCGTGGTGCAGACAAAGAAGGGTCTCAGGTTCCAGCCGGTGCCTGCCGGAAAAGGTCTGGACGAACATGTATTTCTTTTTTAAAACATTCATAGGATTCCTGTGGGCATTCTCGCCCCTATGATTTCAAAACCCAACACCGCCAGATTTGGCGAGAAACCGAGGCCGGCATGACAGAAAACCATCACACCCTTTCGTTCAACACCATTCTCTATTGCCGGCGTTTTGAAGCTACGGTCCGGTTTTACAGGGACGGCCTCAGCTTCACGCCCGTTCTCGTCAAACCCTGGTTCGTGGAATTCGCTGTCAACGCGCTGTCCCGCATCAGCGTGGCCGACGAAAGCCGCGCCTCCGTCAAAAGCTCGGGTGGACTTGGCGTCACCCTCACATTCCAGCTCGCTGATCTTGATGCCTTTCATGCCCGGCTGACAGCCTCGGGCTTTGAACCCGGCCGTATCATGTCCCATCCCTGGGGTGCCCGGCTGTTTCATATCCTGGACCCCGAAGGGCACCGCCTGGAATTCTGGTCACCTGTGGAGCCGTAAAGCATCTCAGGCCATGGCCGATCAAACTCCTATATACATCATAAATCCATATATTCCGAATATCTAAATGGTTTTTAAAAAACATTGACAACGATGCACAATCAAATTAGGTTAGTCTATCGGACTAATTTTGGAGGCATCAATGAAAACGTTCAATATTCATGAAACGAAAACGAATCTTTCCAGCATATTGGCAAATATTGAAATGACCGGGGAAACCTACCTGATATGCCGGAATGGAAAGCCGATCGCGGAAATTGTTCCGCATAAAAAAAAGAGCCGGCTTAAACCGGATCCTTTTTTAAGCCGGATAAAGATCACCTGTGATTTAACGGAACCCTTAACCGAAGAGGATTGGGATGTCTGATTCTCTGTTGCTTGACACATGCGCCCTGATCTGGCTTTCGGAAGGCGGGGGAGGCCTGTCCTCCCAGACCCTTGAACGCATTGAGAACGCGAGCGCCGTTTTTGTGTCTTCCATATCGGCCTTTGAAATATCATTGAAACACAAAAAAGGGGGAATCGAATTACCCTGCGATGCCCAAAGCTGGTTTTCAAAAATAGTGGCCCACCATGATATCTCCGTCGTACCGATAGATCATCACATTGCGGTCATGTCTGTTCAATTGCCGGATTTCCACAAGGATCCATGCGACAGATTCATCATTGCAACGGCAACGATACATCGGCTTCCGGTTGTAACAGGTGACAAAATGTTCGCCAATTACGATATCTCCATCCTGTTTTAATCATTCAATAGCATCCACCTTATTCTCAATCGAAAAAAAACGCCGCGTGGTTGGAGTTGAACACCGGCGGGTCCCGGTTGATGATCGCTGAAATATCCGGGTGCTTCTTGAATTCCCTGGCCAGGAAATCCCGGATATCGGAGCGGTTCCAGCCCATGGGATGGTTGAACTCCTTGTACAGTGACAAATCCCCGTCGTAAAACTGGCTGGTTTCCAGGTATTCCCATCCTCTGGCAAAATACGGCAGGTTGAACAGGGCGATGTTGAGGTACGAAATCAGGTGTTTGTGATCGCAGACAAAATCCATGGTTTTCCGGGCCGCGGCCTCGGTTTCCCAGGGTGTGCCGAAAAGCAGGTACACATAGGTGGCGATGCCCGCACGCTTGAGCTCGGTAAGACTCCGTGACACAGTGCCAAGGTCGATGCCTTTGGTCAGATGATCCAGCACGTTCTGGTCCCCGGACTCGATGCCCAGCTTCAACATCCTACAGCCGGAGCGTTTCAGACTGCGGCAGAAGGCTTCATCCCCAAGCTGCCCCGTGATCCTGGCAAAGGTGTACCAGGGCGTATTGAATCCGCTGCGTTCAAGACGGGTCATGAATTTCGGACTCAGGGCGTTGTCCACGAAATGGAAAAGGGCCGGTTTGTAGATGGCGTCAAGGGCTTTGACCTGGTCAACGGCCCGGTTCACATCAAGGGGTTCGTAAGGATTGTTCTCCGCTTGTTCGGGGCAGAACGTGCATTTTTTCCAGTAGCAGCCGTCCGCCGTGCAGAAAGGAATCACCAGCCCCGGACTCAAATACCGTCCGCCTGCGACCATGTCCCCGTAATCGGGCAGAACATCCGCTTCCTTGCGTTCAAACCCGAAAAGATCAAGGAGCGGGCCTTCGCCTTTTCCCGCGATCATCACATCCACGTAGCCGTCGAAGGGCGAGGCAAATCCCGGTTTGCGCATAAAGGAGGTCACGAGGCCCCCTCCCAGAACGATGCGGATGCCGGGGTTCAGATGCTTCAGGTATCCGATCATGGCAAAGGTGCACAGGGCCTGGTTCAGGTAGTTCAGGGAAAACCCCACCGTGTCAAGGGCCCGGCCGTCTTTCGACAGCAGATCCTTGAAACGTTCGCTGAAATACGGGTAATAGACGTTTTCACGAAAATGCGCGGCAGCGTACAACAGATCTTCGCTTTTCAGCGGAGACAGGGTGTCGCTTTTATAGTTGGCCAGAGTCACCAGAGACCCGGAGGGCCGGGACACCATAGCCAGAACCTTGTTGATGTCCAGCACCGCGTTTTTGTAGCGGTCACGGTTGGCATACCCTTTTGATCCGGTGACCAGATCGAGGTTTTGCTCCCTTTTTTTAAGGGCCCGCTTTCCCCAGAGATCACCGGCCAGGGCCTTCTGATTGAAAAGGTAGTGAAACCCTTCAAGATTCATGTCAATGGAGTGGACCGGAACACCGTGGTGTTTCAGGGTGCCGTGGAGTCTCGCAAGGCCCGGAGGAGGCTCACAGGCCTTGGCGGACGGGGGAAAAATCAAAAGCATCACAAACCTTCAGTCCGGACAGGAGTCTTCATCATTTTTTTCAATTTCAGGGCGGAGCGGATCAGCAGCGCCTCTTCAGGCCGTCTGTCAAGAAGCCTGCCCACGGGTTTCCCGGCCATGAGATCGGCCCGTTCCCCGCTCTCTATATCCTTGAAACAGAATCCGTAAAGGCATTCCAGGGTTTTTGGGATGACAGCCGCAGGTCCGTGAACGACGCTCAGCACCCGCTGGACGACCTGAACGTCCAGGGCGTCGGTCCAGGTGTCGAACACACGGGGATGGTCCAGGGCGTCCCAGGCCAGGTAAACGTAACGCAGAATATCGAGAATCACCCGGTTGCCCAGCTCAAGCCCCGCTGTTTCAAGAATGCCGGAAAGAACGCCCAGACAGCCGGACAGGGCGTCCATCACATGGCCGTCTGCCGAGGTGTCGGCCCGGACGTCCCGCATGAGTTTCCGGATGTCTTCGGGCTTCAGATGGTTGGCCATAGGGGACTCCTGAAAATTCAGATCCCGCGCCATGGACCGTTTCCGTTCTTTGACCGTCAGGTGTTCATCGGGTCTCAGGCTTTCCAGCTCGATGACATTGGCCTTGGACAGCACCGCCAGATCCGGTTTTTCATACAGTGCACCGTCCGCCAGGGTTCCGATGATGAACAGATTGGACGGAATGGACAGGTCCTTGGGGATTTCCGAATACTGGGCAATATCGTCATCCATGTGAAGATGGACGTTCTCCCCGGTTTCCCAGGCGCAGAGGATATCGGCCAGATAATGCTCCGCCTGTGAATGATTCATGTTGTCAAGGATCAGGAAAAACGGGTTGTCCATGCCCCGTTTAAGGACGTGCCCCGCGTTGATGATCAGCTCAAGGGCCTGGGTTGTTTTATACTGTTCCCCCCGGCTGTCCAGACTCCCCAGAAGATGCGTCCGGTCCGTCCAGTTCCGGCCCACGGGGATGATTTCATACGTCCTTGACCGGGTGTGGACACCGTGTTCGTTGATCTGGATGTCCCGGGTGTACAGGTAGTCGGAAAACAGACGGATCTGGTCGTCCGTGAGCCGGTGGATGGCGTCGCCCCACATGCTGAAGGCGGGTATGCGTTGATCGTCCAGGTAGAAATCGCTGATTTTCAAAGGTCCCTTGAACAGCCAGTCGATTCGGACAAAATTTTTCGTGGATTCAAAATACGAATCAAAGGCGTCTCCGGAATCATCGAAAAAATGGGGCTGAAGCACCACGCCGATGCCACCCACGGTGTACCCGCCCTGATAGGCGATGATCACGTCGCCTTCCTTCAGGTCCTTCATCATTTTCTTCTGGTTCATGTCGATGTTCTTTTTGCTGTCCAGGCCGTACAGCGACATGATGCCGTCTTTCAGCATGGTCTTTCGGACCAGGTTGATCTTTTTGTCCGATCCCTCGAAAGCGTTGACGATGTCCTTGTCGTTGTAGCTGATCTTGAACCAGCGGCGGCTCAGAAGGTCGCTCTCTTCGGTCAGGGATTCGTCGTTCCGCTTCTTTTCGTCCATGTACTGGGCGAACAGATGGGCCAGGGCTGTTTTTCCGCTGCCGGAGGCCCCGGAAAGCATCACGAAGGGCTTGGTTTTGAGGGAAAGGATCAGACGCTGGATGATGTCCTGATGGAAAAAAAAGCCCCGGTGATCAAGGAAAGTGGAGAATCGTGTGTCCGGCCCCATGCCCAGGACAGGTTTGAGGCTTTCGGGAAGACGGTCGGGAAAACGCTCCACAATCATCCGGAATCCGTCGGTGCTGAAATTGAAAAGGTAGCCCTGGTTGACACCTTTCAGCGTGTTGAACGGCTTGTTCGTTTCAATGGACGCGCTGATCATGTCCATCATGGGCTTGATTTCCTCAAGTCCCACAGGCCGTGAAAGATCGTAAAAATCCAGGTCGATGCGATACCCTTCCTTTTTGATGTTCACATGGCTCCGCGCCTTGTCCTTGGCGATGGAAAAGGCCATGATCTCCTTCTGGGCGAAACAGATCACCATGTCCCCGGCCTCGACCTCTTTCATGGCGTCCCAATGTGGAAAGGATTTCCCGCCGGCCACAGGCGACGGAGCCCAGATGTAGCCGTCCATCCTGGCCCTGGCGTAGGTGTGCCCCAGATTCACCCACCAGACATTGAAATAGTAGCTGACTTCAAAACCCCAGTCGTCCCTTCCGTCCACGATGCGTCTCCTTTTCCCGGTTCTTTATCGCCTTTCTTTTTTTCCATAAACAACCACAACAGGCAAAAAAACACAAAGGGAAAACGTCAGGGTCTTTCCGTGGAAATATTCAATCGCCTCCGCCGTTTTTCGAAAAACCGACGGAGGCGGTGTCCGTCACAGAATGGCCACAGGATTGCAAAGATCGTCGTTAACCTCCGAACCCTTTCCGCATCCACCGCAGTAGTATTTCAGATCCACCTTCCGGGGGTTGACAAGGCCGTCGGGGCTGCACGCATTCTCCCCGCAGCGGCTGCACTGGTAAACCGTATCCACGGGCCTGGGTTCACAGAGGCTTTCGATATCGATGCCCACTTTTCCACATTGTCCGCATCCGTATTGTTTCATGGTGTCCTCCTTGATGTATCAGGTTTTGACCCATTCACCGGCAGATGGTTTCCCGGTGTTGTGAGGACCCTCCGCCGATGATCATGGTCATAAGGATAAGGCGGTTTATCGGGCGGGTCAAATTTCCGCCCCCAGCAGCCGCTGGTGGGAACCCCGAACATAAAAACATATCCCACTGATATCATGATCTATTCATTAGCCATTCGTTCACATTGCCCTGGGTTTGTCATTTTTTTGTCAGGCCATAAGACCATCGGAAGCCATCGCCGATTTCGCTATCGATCAACGTCATAGCATATCTAAATTGTTTCGGTCATTGCCCAGGATCATTGTGTGATGGACACGGCTCCGCCTTTGCCCATCAAGTTTCCTGACACAGAATAAACAGCCGATTAGTTAAAGGATCGGGCCATTTGTCGGGTTTTTGAACCCGACCTACAAAGGGCCGCGTGATGTGTGTCTGAGACATATCCCGCCCCCACCCGTTTGCCCAGCTTTTCAAGCTTGTCCTCACGAAAGTGGGGAAGCTGGCCGCCGGAGGCAGGAATATAAAGAAAATCCGGAAGCCCTTACAACGCGGGCTTCCGGATCACTAAAAACCATCACGAGGAGGCGATGGCGGTCATGCGGAGACTGAAGTTTTTCATCTGGTAAATGAGGAGGCCGTCCACGGTGAGGTAGCCGTCGGCGGTGATGACGGGGTTTTCGCCGTCCGCAACCGCCGTGATCAGGGCTGTGACCTCCACTTTTTTGTTGCGTGGAATGACCTGGCCCCGGTAGAGCCACTGGTGTTCCGTGCCGGTGACGAAATCCAGGCGGTGAGTGTCCGCCAAGGGTTTGAAGCGTTCCAGAGCCGCGAACTTCATCAGCTGAATAAAGGATTCGATGCCCAGGGAACCGGGGCAGACCGGGTCCTGATAAAAATGGGCCTTGAAGAACCATTCATCCACGTCCACGGTCTTGTATCCCCGGACATAGCCGAGACCGTGGGGTCCGCCGTCCGGGATGTAGCATTCCACGCCATCCACCATCAGAAGAGCCTTGGACGGCATGGACGCGGGTTTGAACGGATCGGCGTTCGTGTCGTCGGGGGTCAGCGGGGCTTCCTTCGGGAAATCCATGGCCACGGCCCGTCCCATTTCCGCTTCCGTGGGCCGGTAAACGATGGTTTCCGGGTTACGGATGCCCACCTGCTGCTCCATGGTTTCGTTGGTGAAGAACCCGAAATTCGTCACGCCTTTGTACAGCATGTCGCCGTCATGGAGAATTTCAAGGTCGAAATCCTCGATGATCATGCCGGCGGCTTCGGACACTTTGGTCATGCGGGTGCGCATGGTGAGGGTTCCGAAGCCCCGTTTCACTTCCTTGTAAAGGATGGCCTTGCCGCCCAGGTTTCGGAACTTCAGCTGTTTCTCGTTTCTCAGGGCCGATCCGGCGTAGGCCGCCAGCCAGCCGCAGGGCTGGAGGGCGATTTCCAGAAGCACGCAGAACGGCATGTTGTCCGAACGATTGGCCCTGAAATACCACTCGTCAGCGGGAACACGGTATTCGGCTTCGATCCAGCCGCCGGATTTCAATTCCCAGGCCTTGTGATCGGCCTTTGTGACACAGTCCATAAAAAAGTAGGGCGGTCCGGGAAGACGGGCGATGATGCGGTCCGAATCGAACACCTTGTACTTATCACCGAACGCTTCGGACGGTTTGCCCACGGCGTAGGCCAGGAGTTTTTTCCGGTCAAACAGCACGGATTTTTCACCGGCCTCTTTTCCTGCGCTGTCTTTGCCGAAGGAACCCAGGAGGCGTTCGTCCATCACCGCTTCGTAGCCGGAAATGGTGGCCACCACGGCGTTCTTTTTGTCAAGGAAGTAGAAATCCGACGTCATTTTATGTTCGGTCAACGATTTTACCTCCATCACCACGGTCATGCCGTCATGGGGGAATTCCCGGCTGTACTGGCGGTACGAAGCGCTATAGCTGGGCAAAGACACCACTCCCTTCTGCTCGTAACACCAGAGAATGGCCATCTGATAGGCAGAATCGATAACCAGAGGATCGGCGACCCAGTTGGTTCTTAAAGGATCGGCAATCCATGACGAGGGCGGAGGCGCGGATGCCACGTCCGCCACCATGCCCCGTTCGGAGCAACCCCTGACCGTCTTGATGCCATGGAGATCCGGCCCGTGGAACAAAACCTCGTTATAAGCTTCTTGGATTTTCCGGCCGTAGGAACTTGCCAGGATTTCAACCGGAATAGCATACTCCGGTGCTTCGGGCAGCCGTTCCACAAGCACGGCGTTGGCCCTGGAATGAAGGACTTCCCTTTCCTGGTTGCCGTTACGGATCTCCATGTCCACCTCAAAGAGCCCACCGTCTTTTTTCACGGGTTTGCCGCTCATCAGCCGGATGGTTTTGGTTTCACCTTCTATTTTAATCCCTTGAAGCACACGCATGTTATCCAGGCCATGAAGCAGAAAGCCGGGGTTTTTGTGCAGCGCACCATGACCAAACCATTCGGTCATCAGGGCGAAGGGCACCACGGGCTTATCCTTGATCACATGGGATTTCAGGACCGGATACAGCTCGGCGTCCACCTCCTTTTTGAAAGACACGCCAAGATGGGCGGCCATGGGCTGTGGTTCGGGCTCGGCCGATGTCTCTAGTGCCTGATCCATCGCCGCCAGTTCGTCCATGCTGGTGGGGAACGTTCCGCCGATCACCACTTCCACCGGGTCGGAAAGGGGTGCCGCCATTTCCGTCACCATGCATTCCGCCCCCTCTTTCAGGGGAATCAGTTCCACATGCTTTTTCGCGAATTCCTTTTTCAGGCTTTCGGTGACCATGCCGCCGTCCCAGGGCCCCCAGTTGATGGACACCACACGGCAGGCTTTGTTATGCTCCGCGTAGGCCCTTCCGGTTTTGTTCAGCACCTCGTTGGCCATGGCGTAGGCCACCTGTCCGGTGTTGCCGATCCGGGCGCTCACCGAGGAAAACAGCACCAGGTATTTGAGGTCCTCTTCGGGTATGGTTTTCAGAAGATTTTCAAGGCCGTGGACTTTGGTGTTGTAAACCCGGTCGAACTGCTCCCGGGTCTGGTCCACGATGAACCGGTCTTCCAGCACACCCGCCCCGTGAATCAGGGCTTTCACCGGACCGAAGGAGGCTTTCACCTCTTCCATCACCCGGCTCAGACTGGCCGGTTCGTTCACGTCCGCCGGAAAATAGTACACATTGGACCCGGCCTGTTTCAGGCGGTTCAGGGTCCCTTTGATTTCCCGGTTGCCCATGATGGTTTTGAAAGCCTTGTCCACCTGGGCCGGCGTGACTTTCTGGCCCTTGAACTGATGTTCGAGGATGGCTTTCTTGATGGCCGGAATATCGGTCAGCGAAGCGAGCCAGGACGGTTCGGAAGGCGGTTCTTCGGTTCTACCCAGAAGGACGATGGTGGGTCTGGCTTTCCGTGCAAGGGCGATGGCCGCTTCGGCGGTGACCCCTTTGGCACCGCCTGAAACCACCACCACATCTTTGGGGCCAAGGGCCAGAGAGCCCTTCCCGGCTTCCGCTTTTTCAAGATGCAGGATAAACCTGTCCAAATCGGTGAGTCCCACTTCCACGGCCCCTTTGTGAAGGAGTTCATCCACGATGCGGCTGGCCATCCGTCCGTTCGCTTTGGCGTTCAGGTCCACGTCAAGGGCTTTGCAGCTGACGTTTTCCCATTCCAGGGCCGCTGTTTTGGCAAGACCGGACAGACCACCCAAGACCGGTGCGGCCAGTTTGCCGCCGCCAAAACCGAAGGTTCCGTCAAGGCGGGTCACCGTGGCGAAAAATGCTCCGCCTTTGCCAGCGGATTCCATGAGGGCCGCGCCTGTTTTATGGGCCAGCTCAAAGGCTTTTTTCAGGATTTCTTCGTGATGCCTGTCCCAGATGTCCGAATCCTTTTTCTTGAAACCGGCAAGGTTTGCGAGTCCTCCTTTTTTCTTCAGATCCGGAACGATGACAAGACCTGCGGCGTCCGGGGTTCTGTCATCCGGCTGGATGAGGGACGCGGAAAGCTTCCGGGCTTTGAGTTCATTCACGATGGCCGATGAAAGGCCGGTTTTGTCGTCGGTGACGTAGATCTTTTTCCCCGGAGGAAGGGTGATCCGGGTCTGGCCGTCAAGCGGCCGTTTTTCAAGGACCACCACCTGACGGTTGACCGTGACCGGTTCTGAGGGCACTTCCGCCGCATCTTCCTGTTTCACGGCCGTAACCGAAACTGTCGGAGCGGCTGCGGCAACGGTCGTTCCGGCACCCGACGATCCCACGTAATCCAGGATCTGCTGAAGGGTTTTAAGGCTGCCCATGACTTCAGGGTCCACCGACGGCAGATCGGGCATGAGGCTCTCGAATTCGCTCATGATCTCCACACGTTTGATGGAGTCGATCCCGAGGTCCGCCTCGATGTCCATGTCAAGGCCAACCATGTCTTCGGGGTAGCCGGTGAGGCGGCTCACCACGTCTTTCATGATGGCGGTGATCCGGCCCATGTCCACGGCGGGTGTCTGTGTCTGAACTGCGGGAGCCATGGGCTCTGCCGATGTTTGAGAGGCATTTCCGGCCACATGAGCCACGATGTCTCCCAGGGTTTTGAGCACCGCCATGTCGTCCGGGGACAGCGGGGGCAGATCGGGCACACGCTCTTCAAAAGCGCTCATGATCTCCACCCGTTTGATGGAATCGATGCCCAGGTCCGCCTCGATGTCCATGTCAAGACCGATCATGTCCACGGGGTAGCCCGTGAGTTCGGAAACCACGTCCAGCATGGTCGCCGTGAGTTTTTTCAGATCAACGGAAGGAGCCGAAGATTTGACGGCCGTCACAGGCTGTGCCACTGCAGGGGTAAGAGCCGCAAGGGATTCGGTGACATAGGCGAGGATTTCGCCCAGAGTCTTGAGGGTGGCCATGGCTTCAGGCGAAATGCTGGGAAGATCGGCGCTTCGTTCTTCAAAAGCGCTCATGATCTCCACGCGCTTGATGGAATCGATGCCCAGATCCGCCTCGATGTCCATGTCAAGGCCGATCATGTCCACGGGATAGCCCGTGAGTTCGGAAACCACGTCCAGCATGATTTTCGTCAGATGCCCGGTGTCCACGGCGGCTGCCGGGGCCGACGCTGCGGATGACGGAACAGATTCGGCCGAATCCGCTTCTCCGGCCACATATTCCAGAATTTCGCCCAGGGTCTTGATGGTGGCCATGGCTTCGGGAGAGATGGGGGGCAGATCAGGCACACGCTCTTCAAAGGCGCTCATGATCTCCACACGTTTGATGGAATCGATGCCCAGATCCGCCTCGATATCCATATCAAGACCGATCATGTCCACGGGATAGCCCGTGAGTTCGGACACCACGTCCAGCATGGCCTGTGACAGCTGCTTCATGCTTACGGCCTGTTTTGACGATACCGGAGACGGTACGGCGGCAGACTGTGTTTCAGCGCCGCTGTCCGGTGACGTTTCACACACGTAAGCCACGATCTCGCCCAGGGTCTTGATGCCGCCCATGACTTCGGGTGACATGGGGGGCAGATCCGGCACACGCTCTTCAAAAGCGCTCATGATCTCCACACGTTTGATGGAATCGATGCCCAGATCCGCCTCGATGTCCATGTCAAGGCCGATCATGTCCACGGGATAGCCCGTGAGTTCGGAGACCACGTCCAGCATGTGTTTTTCCACGTTTTTCCTGAAATCACCCGAGGGTTTGGGCGTCTCGGCAACCGCCCTGACAGGCGCAGCCGCTTTCACCGTCTCACGGAGTTCAGGAATCCGGGGTTTCGGGGCTTCGGCCCTGGGAGCCGGTGCGGGCACGGCTTTCACAGGCGGTACGGCCGGACGGGGAGTCTCGACAGAGACAACAGCGGCTGCAGGTTCGGCAGGCGCTCCGCTGAAAACCCTGGGTCGCGTTTCGCCGGCCATCATCTGACGGGCTTTTTCCATGATATCCTGAAGCGTCCGGCCCGCATCGGCCTGGGCCGCAAGGAAACGGTTGTGGGCCTCGGCGGTCTGGCTCTGGATGGCCTGCATGGATTTCAGGCCCTCGCTGATCACGGCGAGGGCGTCATGAACCGGAACAGCCGGGCTGGCCGTAACGGCAGGCGCAGCATGCAACGGGCCGGATACGGGTTTGACATCCTTGTTTTCGGAAGGTTTCACTGAATTTGGCATGGTCTTGTTTTCCACGGGTTTGGCCACCGTTTCCGGTTTGGCCGTCAAGGCAGCCGGCGCAGGGACAGATGTTGGAAGCGTGAGGGTGGTTTTGGGTCTGGGTTTCACCGGGTTCCTGTAATTGGCACCGGTGATGGGAATGCTCATGCCCTGTTTTTCCGGCTTGGACACCGGGTCCTCCCAGACTGAAAACTGAACGGGACACCCCAGGGCCGCCAGACGGCACAGGGCTTTGGCCAGATCCAGCATGCCGGATTTCTTGCCGGATGAGGGATCGAGGGCCACCACATGAACCCCCTTGTCCGCAGTCATGGCTTTCACCAGCCCGGTCAAAACCGGCTTGGGCCCCACTTCCACAAAGGTCCGTATGCCGCTTTTGCAGAGATTTTCGATATCCGCCACAAAATTCACAGGGTTCAGCAGCTGGTTCCCCAGAATCTTCCGGACGGCCTTGATGTCGTTGGCCGGGTACGGTTCGCCGGTGGTGTTGGAATACACGGGAACAGCGGTGGGTTTGATGGAATACCCCTCCACCTCCTTGCCGAAGGGTTTGGCCGCCTTTTCCACCAGACTGCTGTGGAAGGCCGCGGCCACGGGCAGTTTCGTGGTCCTGTATCCTTTTTCACGGCAGAGGGCGTCGGCTTTGTCGATGGCTTCGAAACTGCCTGAAAGAACGCCCTGATCGTAGCAGTTGCGGTTGGCCAGCACCACGGGAATGCCGCTTTTTTTAATCAGCTGGTCCAGTTCGTCCAGGGGCGCTTTCACCGCCAGCATGGTTCCCGCGTTCTCACCGCAGGCCGCCATGTGTTTTCCACGGGCCACGGCAAGCTTGAGAAAATCGTCGCAACTGATCCATCCGGCGGAGCACAGCGCCGTAAGCTCACCGAAACTGTGGCCGCACACGGATTTGGGTTTCAGGCCGAACCGTTTCAGAACCTTGTCCATGGCAAGACTGACCACGCCGATGGCAGGCTGGGCCTTGTCCGTTTTTCGTAAGGCATCTTCCGCGACTTTGGGATCAACAATGTGGCCGGGCAGCGGATACATGATGTCCGATAGCCGTTCCGCGTCCTCGGGAAACAGGCTGTCGGCTTTCTCAAGAATATTCCGCGTTTCGGCAAACCCGTTGATCATGTCTTTGCCCATGTGGGCGTACTGACTGCCCTGGCCGGGAAAGATGAACGCCAGATTGTCGGACACGGCCTGACCGCAGCCGAAATACATAAACGGTTTCTCGATATCTTCCCCGTTGTTTGCTTTGAGCAGCGCAAGGGCCTGATCCACGATCTGGATAGGTTTTTCATCTGTTGTGACGATGAGAAGAAGCCGCGAACCTTCCTCGGCGTTGAACGTCTGGCGGGTCAGACTGGCCTGGTAGCGGAAAAAACCGTCGCATTCGAAAAGCGGCAGGTCCATGGTTACAGCCGCTTTGAAATCCTCCAGCTTCTTCACCACGTCCTCTTTGGAATGGCCGGAAAAACTCAGGATTTCCACGGAACCGTCCCAGGATGATTCGGGTTTTTCCCTGGCGTATTCTTCGAGAATCACATGAAAATTGCTGCCGCCGAAACCCGAAGCAGTGACACCGCAGCGCCGGGGATGGTCTTTGGGCGGCATCCAGGGCCGGGACTGGGTGAGGAAATAGAACGGGCTTTCCTTGACGTTGATCTTGGGGTCCAGGGTGTCGAGGTTGATGATGGGCGGCATGACCTTGTGATGCAGTGAAAGGATGCCTTTGATGAGACCGGCGATGCCCGCCGAGGCCTTGGCATGGCCGATGTTGGATTTCACGGTGCCCACGCCGCAGCGTCTCTTGCGGTCTTTTCCTGAACCGAACGCCAGGGTGAGGCCGTCGAATTCCACCACGTCGCCCCGGGTCCCCGTGCCGTGGGCTTCCACCATGTCCACGGTGGCCGGATCGATCCCGGCCTCGTCGTAAGCCCGTTGGATGGCCCGGGCCTGGCCTTTGGCGCTGGGGGCATAGATGCTTAAAGATTTTCCGTCGCTCGACGATCCCACGGATTTGATCACCGCGTAGATTTTATCCTTGTCTTTCTCAGCCTGGGCCAGGGGTTTGAGGATCAGGATGCCGATGCCCTCGGCCAGAACCGTTCCGTCAGCTTTGTCGGAAAAGGCCTTGACGCTGCCGGTATGGGAAAGGACGCCGGTCTGGGCGAAACACATGTGCATGAAGATGTCGTTCAGGGTGTCCACGCCGCCGGTGACCACCATGTCACTGCGGCCGGTCTGAAGTTCCATGAAAGCGAGGTTCAAGGCCGTGAACGAGCTGGCGCAGGCTGCGTCAAGGGTGGTGTTGGTGCCGCCGAAATCGAAGCGGTTGGCGATACGTCCGGCGATGACATTTCCCAGCAGACCGGGAAAGGAACTTTCCTGCCAGGGGGCGTAGGATTCCGATATCCGTTCCACCACTTCCTGGGTTTTGTCAGCAGGGATTCCTGAATCTTCCAGGGCTTTCCTCCATTTGGGATGGCCCAGCCTCGACCCCAGGGAAATGACCAGCTCCTGGGTCACGGTGGCCCCGATCATCACGCTGACCCGGCTTCTGTCATAATCCCGTCCTTTTCCGTAACCGGCGTCGTCCAGGGCCATGCGCGTGGCCACAAGCCCGAGAAGCTGGGACGTGTCCGTGGCTTCCAGGATGTTGGGAGGAATGCCGAATTCCGCAGGGTTGAACGGAACAGCCGAAAGATACCCGCCATGGGTGCAGTACGTGTGGTCCTGGGTTTTCGGATTATCCGAATAATAATCCCCGGCGCTCCAGTGGGTCTCGGGCACCTCTTTCACGGCGTGTTCGCCCTGATACAACAGTCTCCAGTATTCTTTCAGTCCCGGCGCTTTCGGAAAAAGACAGCCTATGCCGATCACGGCCACAGGCGACGGCTTCTTAACGTGATTCATACTCAAACCCCTCGGTAAATGGTGTTTCTGTCGTCCGGACGCCTTCCGGACAAGCGTGTTTTATCCTTATGTGATCAGATAACGGTGTGCAATGATGTGCCAAACGATAATCGCATTTCATGGAATTGAACACAGAAAATCGACGGCTTACATTTATTTTACATTGATAAACCACTGGAATAAGAAGAAAAAACACAAGCCCAACAAACAATCGTACACATGCACAAACCCGATGATTTTACTATTTTCAACCCTCCTGAATCATGTTAGATTCTGCTTGTTTGCCCGGTATCGCCCGTACAGGCAGCCCCGGTAAAAAATACAAGTTCAAGCCAACCGCATGGATTTAACCATGCTGAGGCATGGTTCATCCTATCAACTGTTGACCCGATTCCTGACCAACGACATACCCTAAGGCTCTGCCAGTAAGGAGACTGACCATGCGTTTCTTTGGAATTCTTTTGATCATGATGACAGCCGTCGCCTGGCTGACACCATCCGCCCGTGCATTCGACACGGGACCGGTTGACGTTCACGGCTTTGTCAGCCAGGGCTACCTCCTCTCATCCGAGAACGATTACCTCGCCAAGACCGAAGCGGGAAGCACCGAATTCAATGACGTGGCCGTCACATTGTCCAAAGAGCTCACCGACAAGCTCCGCGTCGGCTGTCAGTTTCTGGCCCGGGATTTGGGTGATGCCGGGAACGACAAAGCCGGTCTTGACTGGGGTTACGGGGATTACCGCTGGCGCGATGAGCTGGGCATCCGCATCGGAAAAGTGAAACGCCCCATGGGATTGTACAACGAAGGACGGGACGTGGATGTCCTAAGGACCTGCATTCTCCTTCCCCAGAGTTTGTACCGGGAAGACATGCGGGATATCATGAACGCCGCCAAAGGGGGATCGGTTTACGGCACCTTGCCCGCCGGAACGCTGGGGTCCTTTGATTACCAGCATGTCTACGGATCCAAGGATATGGACCTGGAATCCATGGCGCTGAAAAAACAGGTCGCCGTCCGGTTTACCGGCGTCGACGTCAGTGACATCCAGACCGATATCCGCTACACCGACACCAGTCATGTGGTGTGGAACACCCCTTTGAGGGGGCTCAAACTCTCCGCGTCCCATGAAACGGCCCGAGTCGAATTCCACTCGCGCCCGGTCGCCGCGGTGCCCACCAGCGACCCCGATGTGGTGATCCCCGCGATTCCCGCCAAAACATTGAAGATCGATCTTGAAAAAGTCTGGGTCGCCTCTGCCCAGTACCAGTCCGGAGACATGACCCTGACGACGGAATACGCCGATACGGTCCAGGAATTTTCCCTGTCTGCCGGAGCCGATTCATACCGTGTCAAAGGTCACAGCACAGGGTATTACGGAAGTGTGGATTACCGGTTCACGCCCTGGTTCAACCTGGCGGCTTATTACAGCGTCTACTACCCGGATAAAAACGACAAGGATGGCCGTAAACTGGCGGCCCATGGAGCCCCCGACTTCATGGCCTGGCAGAAGGACGCCTGCCTGAGTTTGCGTTTCGACCCCATGCCGGACTGGGTTGTAAAAATTGAGGGACACAGAATCAATGGCGCGGCCCAGGTGTTCGATTACGAAACCATGGCCGATCTGGCTGAGCGATGGAATCTTTTCGCCGCCAAAATAACCTACGTTTTTTAAAGGAGGAGAAGCTCGTGAAAAAAATCATCCCGCTTTTGCTGATCCTCTTTTTATCCGCGGCCGTCGAAAGTACCGCCGGATCGATCGTCGTCATCGCCCATAAAGATTTCCCCACCGATGTCCTGACGGTAGAAGAGGTCCAGCGAATATTTCTTGGGAAAAAAACAACCTGGAAAAACCAAGGGAAAATCATGCCCATTTGCCTGAAAAACGGAAAAAGCCACGAATCCTTTGTTCGCACATTCCTGGATATGAACGCCTCTCAATTTGATATATTCTGGAAAAAAGCCGTGTTCATCGGAACGGGAAGACCGCCCCGATCCTTATCGGGAGAGACGGATGTGGTCAAATCCGTGATGATGACACCCGGTGCTCTGGGATACATCGACTCGGAGACAAATCATGACGCGGTCAAAACCATTGATATTAAATAAACGGGTTTAGCCATAGGAGGTGTGCATGTGGCGATCCATGAGCATAGCGAACAAAATTTTATGGTCCATCAGCATTCTTGTCCTGGGTTATTCCCTGACCATTGTGTATGGTTTTTTTATGGGCATCCAAAACAACACCCAGCTGAACGTCCTGTCGTCTAAAATTGTTCCCGCATCCCAGATCAGCCAGAAAGCGCTGAACCTGTTTGAAGAACAGATCAAAATCTATCAGGATATGATTGCTGCCGGGGATAAGCAACTGGGACCCAAAGCAAAAAACAAGGGCGAGGATGTTCAAAACACCCTCGAAGCCCTGAAACGCATCACACCGAACAGCCCGACAAAAAACGACATCGACCGAACCCTTGTTCTTTTGAAGTCTTTCAACCTGGAAGCACCCGAAGTTTATGAAGAAATGAGGGGCTCCGCCTTGGGCTATACCCCCGCCATCATGGACAAAGCCAACATTCTGTCGAAAAAGCACAAAGCCATCCTTCAAAGCCTCACCCAGTACCGGGATCATTTCTCCGACACGCTCCAAAAAGAAATGCTGGGGCTTGGGCAAATGCTCAAGCACATGGCCTTCATGAACGTGGTTATTTTCATCGTGGGGGTTATGACCTCCATCGTGATCATCATATTCATCATCTCGCGGTTTATCCGTGCCCCGCTTCAAAAAACCATCGCTGCCTTTTCCACGGGCGCCATGGGTGATTTTTCCGTCAGGCTCGATGAATCGGAAGGTGACGAATTCAGTCAGCTTGCCTTTTACTTCAACCGTTTCATGGAAAAGCTCGACGTTTACAACCGGGACCTCAGGGATGAAATCAAAGGACACCAGCAGGCCGTAGACCGCCTGCGCAAAAGCGAAGAGCTCTACACCAAACTGGTCAACACCATCCCCGAAGTGGTGGTCCGAACCGATATAGAAGGCCGCATTCTTTTTGCCAACGACTTTACCATGGAACTCCTGGGCTACAGCCGGGACGAAATCATCGGCCAGAGTGTATTGATGTTTGTTGCAGAGGATGAACACGCTCGGGCTGTCACGAACATGGCCAACATGCTCTTTCAACGCCAGCCCCTTCATGAGTACCAGGTGATCCGCAAAGATGGTGAACCTCTCTATTTTGAAATCGGCGGGGATATCCTCCGCCACGAAGATGGCCAGCCCTTCGGTCGTGTGTACGTCTGCCGGGATATCACCCTTCGCAGGCATTCTGAAAATGAGCGGGAAAAACTTCAGGACCAGCTCATCCAGGCCCAGAAAATGGAATCGGTGGGCCGCCTGGCCGGAGGTGTGGCCCATGACTTCAACAACATGCTGAGCATCATCATAGGTAATGCGGAAATGGCTCTTCAGGATGTCCCGGCCACCGATCCCCTTCATGCACGCATGAAAGAAATCCTGAGCGCGGGCATGCGGTCCGCCGATCTCACCCGGCAACTTTTGGCCTTTGCCCGAAAACAGACTATCAACCCCAGGATTCTGGATCTGAACGACGTGGTCACCAGCATGCTCAAAATGCTCCAGCGGCTCATCGGTGAAGACATCCAGCTGGTCTGGATGCCCGGACGGGATCTCTGGAGCGTCAGCGCCGATCCCTCACAGATTGATCAGATTCTCGCCAACCTCGTCGTCAACGCAAGAGACGCCATCGCCGATCAGGGCAAGATCACCATCGAAACATCCAATGCAGTGTACGATGACTCGTACTGTTCGACCCATCTGGATTGCAGCCCCGGTGAATATCTCCTTTTGGCTGTCAGTGACAACGGGACCGGAATGGACAAAGACACCCTCACCCACATCTTCGAACCCTTTTTCACCACCAAGGAAAACGACCGGGGCACAGGGCTGGGCCTGGCCACCGTCTACGGCATCGCACGGCAGAACAAAGGATTTATCAACGTATACAGTGAACCCGGGCAAGGCACCACCTTTAAGATCTACCTGCCCCGATGTGCTGACGTGGAAACGGGGCTTATAAAACCGGACACCAGCGATATTCCGACCGGCACGGAAACCGTCATGGTCGTGGAGGATGAAACCGCCGTCCTTCACCTCGGCCGCCATATGCTGGAACGTTTGGGCTATACCGTATGGCCTTTCAGCCATGTCAGCGATGCCCTGGCTCACGCCAGGGACTTTGACGGCCCCATCCATCTCCTCCTTACCGATGTGGTGATGCCGGAAATGAACGGCAAGGAACTGGTGAAAAGGATCAGAGAGAGCAAACCGGAAATCAAATGCCTGTACATGTCGGGATACACCGCCAATGTCATCGCCCATCACGGCATACTGGATAAAGGCGTGAACTTCATCGCCAAACCTTTCAATCTTCGGGATCTTGCCGTGAAACTCCGGGAGGTGATCACATCCTGAAGGGGAGTTCGTCCCTTAGGCCACATCATAGCGTGTGTGGGGAAGAAAATAGCGCATGCGGTGCTGGCGGACATGGTCCAGGGCCTTCCGGGAAAAATCGGTGATGAGCAGGCCTTCGCAGCCGCTCACATCTTTTGCGACCACATATCCTGACGGATCTGTGGCAAAGGCAAGACCCGGGAAAGACAATCCGGCACCGTTGTCACCGGCCTGATTGACAGCCAGGACATACAGACTGTTGTCATAGGACCGGGCCGGAATGTGGCGCATCCAGGACTGGAATTTTTCTTCCGGTGTCCCCCGTGGCGATGCGTGGGGAATGAAAATGGCGTCGGCCCCTTTTTCAGCCATGCGTGTGGATAAAAAGGGGAAATGGGCGTCATAACATAGCTGGATCCCAAAACGGAAACCACTTGTTTCAAAGACGGGAATGTCATGCCCTTGGTCAAACACATCTTTTTCAGGGGGAGACAGATGGAGCTTTCTGTATGTGTGAAGAGGTTGGCCCGGCATAAACACCAGCTGGGTGGCAAAAATACGACCGGACTCATGAATTTCAGAGATACCCGCCAGAATGGCCAAGCCTTTTTCATCTGAAACAGTCCGCAGAACATCAAGGCAAGGACTGTGGCAGGAAATTGAAAATGGGATGATATCCCTGGATGTGCAGTAACCTGTGACACTCATTTCAGGGAAACAGATCAGGGACGCGCCCTTTTCGGAGGCTTCAAGACAAAACCGTCTCATCCGCTCAGTGTTACGTTCGATGTCACCCAGAGAAGCATTGAAAATTGCTGCTGCCACCCGGATGTCGTTCATCGAATAAAAACCTCACACCGTAAACTGGGCGCTGATTTTGAAAACCCGGGTGGCCGGAAGATTCAGGATGGTGTCCACGCCGGTCGTGCTTCCGATCTTTTTCAGTGTATCCTCGATTTCCTTAACCGAAGAAGCGATGACTGTAAACCAGACGTTGAATTCGTGATCACGAACATAGTTGTGTGTGACTCCGGTAAACCCGTTGACACATTCGGCAAAGGCCTCAATTTTATCGAAAGGAACCTTGGCCGCGCAGAGGGTGCTGAAAAACCCGACTTTTTCAGGCCTGAAATTGCCGCCGATCCTTCGAATGATGCCTTTTTCCTTGAG
Source organism: Desulforapulum autotrophicum (assembly GCA_020723285.1). Lineage (GTDB taxonomy): Bacteria > Desulfobacterota > Desulfobacteria > Desulfobacterales > Desulfolunaceae > DYJE01. The sequence goes on from DYJE01000008.1 coordinate 128,318, forward strand.
ACTCTTGAGCCTCTCGATGACTTCGGCTTCTCCAAGGCCCAGCTGCTCCGCGATCACCCGGAAGGGACGTTCGTCAATGGGAAACCGGGACTGAACCCGGTTGATGATGCGCTTGTCAATATCATCCATGGTGTTCATGGGTTGATTTCCTTATATGACCCGTATCTGTACTTTTCGTGTTCTCGGTCCGTCGAATTCACAAAAATAAACACCCTGCCATGTGCCCAGAACCAGCCGACCCTTATTAATGGCGACCATTTCAGAAGCACCCACCAGGGATGATTTGATATGGGCGTCCGAATTTCCCTCCCCATGTTCATGGGAAGGATCGTTGGGAAAAATCTTCGACAGGGTATGGAGGATATCCCGCTGGACACTGGGATCGGCGTTTTCGTTGAGGGTGACGGCCGCCGTGGTGTGCGGTACAAAGATAAAACACAGGCCGTCAGTCCTGCCCGATATCCGGACAACCTCATTCACCTGGGAGGTGATGTCGATCATCTCGTTGCGTTTGCTGCTTATGACGGTGATTTCCATGTCGTTACCCAGTTTATCCCTCAGTTCAGCAATTATGAATTAGCTTGTCGTCTATAATACGAGTGAGAGTCCGACACCATATAAATATCTACAGAATTGCAATTGACAGCCTGTACATACGGATATCCGGTAGTGATGGTTGAGGCAAACAATAAAAAAACGGCTCTGCAAGGATTTGCAGAGCCGTCTGTAACGTCACGCTGTTCACAAGAAAAGCGTAAAGCCTTATACGCAACCCGTGGGTTTGGGAAGACCGGCCATTTTACAGGCTCCCTTGCCAGGCCCTGAGGGGAAGAGTTCGTAAATGTGTTTGAGTTTGAAGTTGGTCAGCTTGGAAAGAACGCGAACCATGGGGGCGATACCGTTTTTCTTGTAGTAGTCCTGAAGAACATCGATAACCATGGTGTGTTCGGCTGTCAGTTCGGCGATGCCTTCTTCTTTTTTTACGATTTCGATCCATTCGGGAGCGAACTGATTAAAGTCAAGGAGAAAACCATCTTCGTCGACTTCAAACTTTTTTCCATTGAATTCTACTGTTTCTGCCATCTTGCTAAACCTCCTGTTAATTATGATATTTAAAGGCTTATCCCTGTGATTCCAAATTTCTGGAATGCCAAAGTTATACTAAACAAAAACCAATGTCAACCCGAGAATGAACCCGACCGGAGTTTAACCGGTCGGATTTGTTTCCCTTCATGGATCAGGTATCTTCTTCGGGCATGTGTTTGAGCTGGGCCAGCGTGAACACGGGGCCGTCCTTACAGATCAGCTCTTTACCGATGTTGCAGCGGCCGCAGATTCCGATACCGCATTTCATACGGTTTTCAAGGCTCAGAATGATGTTCTCATGTTTGTAGCCCAGTTTGTCAAGCACCGGTTTGGTAAACTTGAGCATCATGGGAGGACCGCACATGATGGCATAGGTGTTGTCGTCCGCCTGAGGTGCCACTTTTTCCGTGATGGTGGGGACGAAACCGGTATGGTATTTCCAGCTGGGATCGTCGGTTCCATCCACGGTGATGTGCATGTTGATGTCGTCACGCTGTTCCCATGCGGTAAGCTCGTCCTTGTAAAGAATCATGCCGGGGTTTCTCGCACCGTAGATCACGTCGATCTTGCCGAAACGGCTGCGGTTTTCAGGGTTCAGCATGTACACGATGGTGGAGCGTAAGGTCGTGAACGCGAAACCGGCACCGATGATCACAATGTTTTTGCCTTCAAGGTCTTTCAGGGGGTAAGGATGACCCAGGGGGCCTCTCACACCCATGATGTCCCCCACCTTCATGTTGTGAAGATGATTGGTGACAAGACCGGTGCGGAACACGGTGAAACGGACAAATCCTTTTTCCGTGGGGGAAGAGGCGATACCGATGGGAATCTCACCTTTGCCCGGAATGGAAAGTTCGGCGAACTGTCCCGATTCATAAGCAAACTTTTGTTCATCTTCGGGATTGAGAAAGACGAAGGTGAACGTTCTTAACGATTTGTCTTCCGTCGCAACGTCGATACTGTCGATGCGAACCGGATATGCTTTATATGGATTTTGCATAGTCATTCTCCTTTTGTTCGCCTCAGCTCTTGGCCACGTAATCGTTCATGGTTTTGCTGACGGTGCGGATGTCGAGGTTCACGGGGCACTGTTGAACGCAGCGGCCGCAACCCACACACATGATGCCTTTCTGGTATTTGTCCACAAAGTATTTCAGCTTGTGCATAAAGCGCTGTCTGACCCTCTGGTGCTTTTTGTCACGGGGGTTGTGTCCTGAACCGTGCATGGTGAAAAGCGGGGTCATGCAGCTGTCCCAGTTACGCATACGCACACCTTCACAGCCTTTGTTCTCATCCTGGATGTCGAAACACCAGCAGGTGGGGCAGGCGTAAGTGCAGGTGCAGCAGTTGATGCAGGCGAAAGCGACATCATGCCAGAACGGCGCATCGTAAAGATCCATGATGACTTTTTCACTGAGTTTGTCGGTTTCGATCTTCGCCGTGATTTTGGCTTCGGCTGCGGCTTTTTTGGCATCCACGGCTGAAGCGTCACCGGCATCGGTAAAACCGCCTGAAGCGAGGAGTTTCTCCCCTTTTTCCGTGAGCGCCTTGGCAATGTACGCGTTGCCGTTGTCCACCAGAAGCACGTCAAGACCTTCTTCGTTGTAAGGTCCGCAACCTGTGCTGGTGCAGAAACAGCTGGCGCAGGGATTTTCACAGGCGAGGCCCACAAAGGTCGTGGCTTCGTATGCATCCATCCAGTAGGGGTCGCGGTATTCCGGCGTGTCGAAGTTCATGCGGACCAGACTGACGGCCTTGGCGTCGCAGGGTCTCATGCCCAGAACGGCACGGGGGGAATAATCCTTGGGCACATCCTTAAGGATGTGGTGCTCGGGATTGGATTCATCGAGAGAGTAGGTAAACATCGCTTCCGACGGAGGAAACACCACGGACTTCGGAGAAAGTTTGGTGTTGCCGTAAGAGAGATCGGGCTGTTCGCCTTGTTTGAGTTCCTTGAAATTATGGCAGTCAACGTCTTTGACCGGACCGAACAAACGGTAGCTTTTTGAAAGACTTTCCACACCGCCGGCCCATTTTTGCTTATCAATGTTTATGATCTTCATCATGTTAGCCCTTTTAGATAATGTTTCATTCGTAATCTCTGACCCGATTCGACCCGATCTATTTGATGAAGTCGTTGGGATCGTCGATGCTGAATGTATCAAGCGGTGGACGTTTATCCAGTGTCAGCCCGGCTTCCCAGCCGAACAGCTCGGCACAGTCTTTTTCCAGTTTCTTGGTCAGCTGACGGACTTTGATGTTCTGGGGACAGGCGGCTTCGCATGAACCGCAGTCCGTACACCGGCCCGCGCAGTGATAAGCTCTCAGGAAATGGTACGTGCGAACGTCAATGGGATCTTCGCCCTTTCCAACCCACTGGGGTTTCGATTCATCCACGAAACAGGTGGGGCAGTAGCACAAGGGGCAGGCGTTCCTACATGCATAGCAGCGTGTGCAGGACGCATACAGGTTGTTGAAGAAAGCCCATTTTTCATCGGTTGTCATGGCTTCGACTTTCTTCACGTCGGCGTACTTGTCCACACCGGTCTGTTCTTCCACGAGGTCACCGGCCAGTTCATCGTAAATCACCGGATTTCTGTGGGTACAGGTCGCACAGTTGTCCTGAAGCGCGCCGGTGTCCTTGTCGTTCATACCCTTGCAGGGTACGCCGATGATGAACAGCTGATCGCGTTTGATCTTGTTTTCGATGATATGGTTCACGATGTTTCTGGAGTCACAGCCCTTGGCAACGATGGCGATCTTCTCTTTCCGGTTGGTCAGATAGTTGGCCAGGTTGATCCGGCAGTTCGCGTTCCACACCAGGTCCTTGACATCATCAGAACGTTTGATGAAACAGGGTTCGCTCATCGTCGGCAGGGTGCCTTCACGAAAACCGATGACCGCTTCCACTGTGCCGTCTTTAAGGAGCCGTTCTGATATAGCTTTGATTTTAGTGATATATGCGTCCATAATTAGGCTACCTTAACTGTTTTCTTGATGAATTTTTCGTTCGGTCCCAGTTCCTTCACCTTTTCGGTGACCTGTTTGACCACATCCACGAATTTGGTGGCTTCAGCGGATGAAATCCAGGAAAACTGTAAACGACCGGGTTCCACGCCCATGTGTTCCATCAGGTTTTTCATCAGGGCGAACTTACGACGTGCATAGTAATTACCTTCCAGGTAATGGCAGTCTCCGGGGTGTCAGCCGGATACCCATACGGCGTCCGCGCCTTCACGGAGAGCCGCAAGGAAGAATTTGGCGCTCATGCGGCCTGTGCAGGGGATTCTCACAACCCGGACGTTGGCGGGGTACTGGGCCCGTCCAACACCTGCAAGGTCAGCTGCGCCGTAACTGCACCAGTTACACAGGAAACTGACGATTTTAGGTTCGAAATCAGCCATGGTTCATTATCTCCTTTAATATGTATCCTCCCGCTCCGTGTGACCGGAGCGGAAGAGATGTTACATGGTTTTAAACCGCCTCGTTCAATGTGAACAGCTGGGCGAAAATCTGATCCGTGTCAAAACCTCTGTGGTTGATGGCACCGGACCGGCAGGAACCCACGCAGAGACCGCAGCCTTTGCAGAGTACCGGATTGATTTTCGCTTTACCGGCATCCCGGCCCTCTTCGATGAACGACGGAGCGGAGTAGGGGCAGACGGAAACACAGACTCCGCAGGAACTGCAGAGGGCGGTGTTGACGCTGGCCACCTGGCCACTGGTGTGGATGGTTTCACGGGCAAGCAGCGTGATCGCTCTGGATGCGGCGGCTTTGGCCTGTGAAACGGCCTCATCGATGGGTTTGGGATAATGGGCCATACCGCAGAGGAAAACACCATCGGTGGCAAACTCGGACGGTCCGAGTTTGGCGTGGCGTTCGACGAAGAAACCGTTGTCGTTCATGGGCAGTTTGAAGAACTGCGCCACGGTTTCGTCTCTGTACGGCAGAATGGCGGTTGCCAGGGATACGAGATCCGCTTCGATTTCAAGGGGGCGGTGGAGAACATGATCCATGGTTTTGATCATGATCTTGCCGCCGTCGATGGAAAGCTGGGGCAGGCTGTCCAGGCTGTGCCGGATAAAGATGACTCCCAGTTCACGCGCTTCCCTGAACAGGTATTCCCGTTCCCCGTAGGACCGGATGTCCCTGTAGAGAACGTAGATGTTCATGTCGGGGTTGCGTTTCTTGAGCTCGATGGCGTTGTCGATGGAGTGTGTGCAGCAGAGTCTCGAACAGTAGGGACGTTCTGAGTTTCTGGAACCCACACACTGAATGAACACAGCCGATTTGAGATCTTTGATGGCAGGATCGTTTTCAATAAACTTCTTGTCCAGTTCCTGACTGGTGACGATCCGGGGATCCTTGCCGTAGGAGTATTCCACGGGCTGGTAAGGATAGGCGCCGGTGGCCATGATGGCCACACCGTGCTTGAGGGTCTGGGCACTGCCGCCGGTGGTCAGAGTGGATTCGAAATTGCCCACAAAACCCTGGACATCGGTAAGGTTCGTATTGAGATGAACGGTGATGTTGCTGTCGCTGTTTACTTCAGAAACCAGCTCGGCGAGTTTGGCCTGAATGCTCTCACCTTTGGCTGTCTGGAACAGTTTCACCGCCTGACCGCCCAAGAAGTCGCTTCTCTCGACCACATGGGTTTTGTAACCCTGTTTGGAGAGGCTGAGGGCCGTGGACATGCCTGAGATACCGCCACCCAGAACCATCGCGGTCTGGTTGACCTGAAGCTCGGCCTCTTCCAGGGGCTGGAACAGGGCGACTTTGGCAATGGCCATGCGGACGATGTCCTTGGCTTTTTCCGTGGCCACTTCTGGCTCGTTCTTGTGAACCCAGGAGTTCTGGTTACGGATGTTGGCCAGTTCGAACAGGTATTTGTTGAGACCTGCTGCAAGGAGGGTTTCCTGGAACAGGCCTTCGTGGGTTTTGGGTGTACAGGCTGCAACCACCACGCGGTTCAGACTCTTTTCCTTGATGATCTCGGAGATTTTATCCTGGGTGTCCTGAGAACAGGAGAACAGGTTGTTGGTCACGAATTCAACGTAAGGCAGGGTCTTTGCGTATTCGGCCACCTTGGCCACATCCACGGTTCCGGCGATGTTCGTTCCGCAGCTGCACACGAAAACACCGATTCTGGGACGTTCGCCGCGAACGTTGGTTTCAACGATCTCTTCGGCTTTTTTCGTCAGGGTGTTCCGTGCGGAGGCGATGGATTCACCGGCCGCCGCAGCCGCCGCACTGGCGTCCACGATGGATTCGGGAATGTCTTTCGGTCCCTGGAACGCGCCGCAGACGTAGATGCCGGGACGGCTGGTGCTGACAGGATCGAAGGACGTGGTTTTGGCAAAATTGCTCCGTGTGAGATCGATGTCCAGTTTTTTGGCCAGGGCGATGCTGTCGGAAGACGCTTCAAGACCGATGGAAAGCACGATCATGTCGAAGATTTCCGTATCGATCTGTCCGGTTTCGGTGACATAACGGACTTCGAGGCTGTCGGAGCCGGGAACCGGGTTGATGGTGTGAATACGGCTCTTCACATAACGGATGCCTTTTTTCTTGGCGTTTTCATAATACGCTTCGAATTCCTTGCCCGGAGTACGCATGTCCATGTAGAAAATGGCGCAGTCCAGTTCGTCCCCGTTGTGTTCCTTAGCCATGATGGCTTCTTTGGTGGCGTACATACAGCAGACCGATGAACAGTGGCCGTTGTCGCACTTGTTCATGTCACGGGAGCCGATGCACTGGAACCATGCGATTTTCTTGGGCTCCACATGGTCATCCGACCGTGTCACCAGATGGCCTTTGGTGGGGCCGGAAGCGGACAGAATACGTTCGAACTCCAGAGCCGTGACCACGTTGGGGAATTTGGAGTACTGGTAAGTGTCAAACACCTTGGGATCAAAGGGTTTGAATCCGGTGGCCAGAACGACGGAACCGACAGAAAGCTTCACGTCCTTCTCTTTCTGGTCGTATTCGATGGCACCTGTGGGACAGACCTTCGCACAGTTCCCGCATTTGTCCTTGGTCAGTTTGATGCAGTTTGTCGGATCAATACCGTATTTCAGGGGAACGGCCTGATCGTATTCCACGTAAATCGCTTTGCGTTTGATCAGGTCCGCGTTGTAACGGTCCGAAACTTTTTTCGGACATTTTTCGGCACAGAGACCGCAGGCGATACATTTGTCCATGTTGACATACCGCGGTTTCTCTTTCAGCAGAACTTCAAAATTGCCTGCCTCGCCTTTGATGTCAATGACTTCACTCAGTGTTTTTAACTCGATGTTCAGATGCCGGCCGACCTCGACCAGTTTGGGTGAGATAATTCACATCGCGCAGTCATTGGTTGGGAAGGTTTTGTCCAGCTGGGACATGACGCCGCCGATAGACGGGCCTTTTTCGACCAGGTACACGTAGTAGCCTGAATCGGCAAGATCGAGAGCGGTCTGCATACCCGAGATACCACCGCCGACGACCATGACTGATCCGATTACATCCTTAGACATGGCTTCTTTCTCCTGTTAAAAAGTAATGCAGGCCGGTTCAAGACAATCAAGAGCGGCTCTGCAGCGTTACATATTGAATAAACAAATAACGATAACCGTGTTTTTCACATGAATTGAATGCAAAATCATGCGTTTAGCAAAAACATTAAGCCATTTCACCACTTTAGTGTAAAATGAGCAAATATACCTACTACCGTTAATGACAGGTGATGTCAACAGAATTATATCCTCTTGAGAAGTGTGAAATTGGGCCGGGACGGGCTTGATACATCGACTTGAACCCGCCTGTTGAATGGGTGATGAACAGGCGGGGTTTGACAGAAAGGATCAGATTTTTTTGCCTGCCGCCTTGTCGAAATGGGAGAATTGCATGGTAAACGTGCCCCTGCCCTGAGTCGCCGAACGGATGGCTGTGGAGTATCCGAACATCTTCGAAAGGCTGACGGTGGCATGGATGGTCTGGATACCGCTTTTAGGGGTGATGGCTTCCACTTTTCCGCCCCGGGAGTTCAGATCGCCGATCACTTCCCCCATGAACGCATCGGGAACGAAAATTTCAACGGCCATAATGGGTTCCAGCAGAAAGGATTCGCCTGTTTCAAGGGCTTCGCGGACAGCCATGGATGCGCTGACCTTGTACGCCAGATCCGAACCTAAGCCTTCCCGGAAGGACCCGCCCACCAGCACGGCTTCCACGTCCACCACGGGATAACCCATGAGAATGCCGCTGTCGAAACTGTCCATGACACCTTTTTTAATGGAAGCGATATACACCTCGGGAATCTGGTCCTGTCCCACTTCCGAGCGGAAACTTACCCCGGCTCCACGATCCTGGGGAACGAGTTTGAGGGCCACCTCACCGAAATGCTTCTGACCCGCCACATCCCGGTCGAACACGGAATTCGCGGTCACGGTTTTGGCCAGGGTTTCCCTGTAAACGACCTGAGGCTTGCCCACGTTGACTTCGGTGTTGAACTCCCGCTGCATCCGGCTGATGATGATTTCAAGGTGAAGTTCGCCCATACCCGACAAAAGGGTCTGGCCCGTGTCCTCGTCCACTCGGACCTTGAGGGTGGGGTCCTCGGCCACGAACTTTTCAAGAACGGACTGAAGTTTGTCCTGGTCCGTGACGGTTTTCGGCTCCACGGCAATGGAAATCACCGGTTCGTAAAAATCCATGCGTTCCAGGAGAATCGGGTGGGTCGTGGTGCACAGCGTATCGCCGGTGGAGGAGTCCTTGAGACCCATGACACCCACGATGCTCCCCGCGCCGGTTTCATCGATGCGTTCCCTTTTGTTGGCATGAATCTTCAGGATTCGCGACAGTTTTTCCTTGCGTTTGAGACCGGGGTTGAACACATCCTCCCCCTCTTTCAGCTTGCCGCTGTAAATCCTTGCAAAGGCCATTTTACGGCCCTCGATCATGCTCACTTTGAAAATCAGGGCTGAAAGTGGTTCGCTGTCCTTGGGTTCAAAAGCCACAGGTTCACCGCTGTCCGGATGGGTCCCGTGGGGTGGTGGTACATCCAAAGGACTTGGCAGATAACTTCCGATGGCGTCCAGCAGAGGCTGGATACCCTTGTTTTTCAATGCACTTCCGCAGAGCACGGGAACCAGATGCAGACCGATGGTGGCCGTTCTGATGGCAGCCATCAACGCATCTTCCGAAACGGGTTCTTCCGCCAGATACGTTTCCATGATCGCGTCATCATGATCAGACACCCTCTCGATGAGGAGGTCCCGGTAGCTCTCGGCTTCCTCCAGCATATCCTTCGATATGTCCGAAATCGTATAGGCGGCTCCCAGGCTCTCGTCATCCCAGGTGATCTGTTTCATCCGGACAAGGTCCACAACGCCCCTGAACCGCTCCTCGATTCCCACGGGAATCTGGATGATCAGGGGTTTGGCATGGAGCTTTTCCTCCATCATGCGGATGGTGTTCATGTAATCGGCACCAATGCGGTCAAGCTTGTTCACAAAGGCGATCCGGGGGACATGGTATTTGTCAGCCTGACGCCAGACCGTTTCCGACTGGGGTTCAACGCCGCCCACGGCGCAGAACACACCGATGGCCCCATCCAGAACGCGCAGGGACCTTTCCACCTCGATGGTGAAGTCCACATGGCCCGGCGTGTCGATGACCTGAATGATCTTGTCTTTCCACTGGCAGGTGGTGACGGCGGACGTGATGGTGATCCCCCTCTCCTGTTCGTCCACCATCCAGTCCATGACAGCTTCCCCGTCATGCACTTCGCCCAGTTTGTGGGATTTCCCGGTATAATAAAGAATGCGTTCGGTGACCGTGGTTTTTCCTGCATCGATGTGGGCCATGATCCCGATATTTCGAATCTGATCAATTTTAGTCTTTTTCATAACACCCTTAAACAACAAATAATTCCAATTTCCATGACAAACTCCGTCTCCCGGCCCGAACCGTTAACGCACAAGGGCCATGTCCGGAGAAAATGTGCGGCTCAAATCAATATGACCGGCGAGGGTATCCGCTTCTTTACCGTCAATGAGGATCTTGACCCGTTTGATATCGGGGATGTTCGCTGTCAGCGAATGGACGACGGCCATGACGGTCAGGTATTCAGTCAAAGCCCCGCCTGGATGCTTTTCAGAAATTTCTTTGGAGAAATCCGTGACCGCCGTTCCATCCTTCATGATATACAATGCCTTCAACGTCGTTTCCGCAGGAAGCACCGCTGAGCCTCCCTGCTCCGGACCGTTCAGCAGGCCGGACACAATCATCCGTGCGAACTCCAACGGCGCTTCGGGGTGGGTGAACGTCCGCTGCTCAGCGGCCAGTCTGCCGCTTTTTGTATCGGAAAAATAGAACTGGACCGTTGATTCCACAAGATTTCTGGAAGACACCACCGACATCGGCGAAGCCGTATTCATGACCGACCGGTGTCGACGGCCGAAGGTCATGTAAACCGCAACACCAATGAGACATATCACGGCAAAGCCGATGATGCAGTTCCTCGTAAAATGATCATTTCCTCTTTTCATATTTCCCGGCCTGTGAGCGTCACCCGTACCCAACCGCTTGATCGTCGCCATGAATCCTGCGCAGTCCTATATTATATAAGGTCCGACCGAAAAAGCCGGAACAAAACGGCTTTCGCACGAATAATCAAAAAGGATTGGGTCCGCAGGAACGTGCAAAATTTAGGCTAAAACATGAAGCATGTCAAGAAAAGCATATTATTTATTGAAACCCTTAACGCCGGAGGTTATAATTAGTCACTGTTCTTTCCGGCCCACTTTTTGTTCAATACTCTGACACGTCTCCTGGAAGGTCCATCGCCACAGCCCGGACAAGAACCTGAATTCCACCATTTGATGAAAAACGCCATTCTCCTTATATTTTATTGTTTTTTTCACGAAACACGTCTATATAGATAGCTCTCAAAACAGCAAGGATTAATATAACATTCGGGATTTACGATGCAAAATAACAAAAAGCATAAAAACCACGAACTGGTCAAAGACTGGATCGGCCTGATCCAGGTTTTCACCTGCCCTGAAGACGCCGAAACACGGACAGCCCTTGTTGGTCTGATGAGACAGATTCTCTTTGAGTTACACGATTTTCTGATCAAAAATGTCGGCATCACCGAAGAAATCAGTTTGAAGATTCTGGCCGACGATTTTACGGACACCGTGATCAACCGGTGTCCCGAGAAAAAACTGGCCGATGTGGTGACCGGCGTTTTCGACCATATCGCCCCCCACGCCGTAAACGTGGCATCGCCCTATTTTGTGGGCCATATGACAGCGGCCATCCCTTATTTCATGGTCCATCTCAAAGCCATTGTGGCGGCGTTGAACCAGAACGTGGTCAAGCTGGAGACGTCCAAGGTTGTTTCCGTTCTTGAAAAACAGGTCGTCGCTAAAATTCACCGGCTGATCTTCAATCTGTCCGACGAATTCTACGCGGAGCATGTCCAGAACACCGACACCTCCCTGGGTTCGTTCATGGAAGGCGGCACCACAGCCAATCTCACCGCATTGTGGGTGGCCAGGAACACCGCACTCAGACCCAAGGACGGATTTTCCGGCATTGAAAAGAAAGGGATGATGGCGGCATACAAGGCCTACGACATCGACCGCTGCGTGGTTCTCGTCTCGAAAAGGGCTCACTATTCGTTCAGAAAGGCCGGAGGGCTTCTCGGCATCGGCAACGAAAACATCATCCCCGTGGATGTTGACGGCAACAACAAGCTGAAAATCGACGCCCTTGAAAACACCATCGCCGAAATCAAACGTGAAGGCCGGACAAAAATCATCGCTGTGGTGGGCATTGCCGGGACCACGGAAACAGGCACCGTGGACCCGCTCAAGGAAATCGCGGCCATCTGCGCCCGCGAGAACATTCATTTTCACACGGACGCCGCCTGGGGCGGTCCGACGCTGTTGAGCGACAAGTACAAGCACCTTCTCGACGGCATCCATCTGGCCGATTCCGTGACCATCGACGGCCACAAACAGTTTTACATGCCCATGGGCTGCGGCATGATCTATTTTAAAAATCCCAAAAGCCTGGACGCCATCAGCTACCACGCCAACTACGTGAACCGCAGAGGCAGCGTGGATCTCGGCATCAAAACCCTGGCCGGCTCACGGGAGGCCAACTCCCTGATTCTGGACAGCGCCCTTAAAATCATGGGGGCGAGGGGCTATGGCATGCTCATCGAGCACGGCATCGAACTTGCGGCGGATTTTGCCGAAGAAATCAAACAGCGTGACATGTTCCAGCTCATCACCGAGCCCGAACTCAACATCCTCACTTACAGGGTCTGCCCTCCCGAACTCCGGGAAGAAATGAAGACCGCCGACCCCGTGCGCTTCATCAAAATCAACGACGAACTGAACGAACTGAACCGGACCATCCAGCAGGAACAGCGCGAAGCCGGAAAAAGTTTTGTGTCCCGGACGGTCCTTGAACAGGAAAACATTTTCCCAGGGAGTCCGGCCGGTAAAATCGTCGTACTCCGGTCCGTTCTCATGAACCCCCTGACCAACATCGAAATCCTGAAAGACATCCTCGACGAACAGGAAGGTCTCTATGACATGTGGCGCAACGGTACCCTCGGCCATGAAAAAGCCAGAAAGGATACGGATCGCCACGGTATGGAATGATCCCGAAACCTGATTTTTCATCTTTCGTAAAAATTTAACCGGCCGTCCAGCAATTCTTTCTTGACAATTTCCCTCTATCAGTTTAGCACTATTTTACAAAGTGTATAGCTACACTATATACCACGATCGTTGATATCAGAGTATTATCACCTGTTACAGCAATGGATTATTTTAAAATCCGATATTTGAAACAGGCGTTTTATTAACTCCATTTTTAAGGGCCATGGGAAACAACATGAAATTAGAAGACATCCAATCAATCACCATTCTCGGATCAGGCGCCATGGGTCACGGCATTGCACAGGTATGCATCGAAGCGGGTTTCGACGTGATCATGCGGGACATCAAACAGGAGTTCATCGACAACGGCGTCGCAAAAATCAAAGACAGCTTCGCCTTTCTCGTGGGCAAGGGCAAAATGACCCAGGAAGCCATGGACGCCGCCATGGGCCGCCTCAAAACCACCACGGACATCAAGGAAGCCCTCTCCGGCGCCAAACTGGTCATTGAAGCGGTTCCCGAAATCATGGACCTCAAGAAATCCGTATTCAAGGAAGTGTCGGATCTGGTAGCCGATGATGTGATCGTCGCCACCAACACCTCCACCATGAGCATTTCCGAGATCGCCACCGTGGTGAAAAACCCCGCCCGCTTCGTGGGCATGCACTTCTTCAATCCGGTCAACCGCATGAAACTCGTTGAAGTGATTTACGGAGACAAGACCTCCGACGAAACCGTGGACATCCTCTGTGAAGTGTCCAAAAAATACAACAAGGTTCCAATCAAAGTCATGAAAGACAGACCCGGTTTCATCGTGAACCGCATCAGCGCCCCGAACCAGGCCTTCATCAGCGCGATGCTGGATTCCGGCGAAGTGGTTCCCGATGAAGTGGACACCACCATGAAAAGTGTGGGCCAGAAAATGGGTCCCTTTGAACTGATTGATTTTGTGGGAGTCGATGTGTTTTCTCACACTCTCGACTACTATTCCAAAACCCTTTCCAAAGAATTCGAACCCGGAAAAGTTCTCAAAGCCAAACTGGCCAGCAACGATCTGGGCCTTAAAACCGGCAAAGGCGTATACGAATGGAAAGACGGCAAAGCCATCATCGACAGCTCCAAGCCCAGCAGCACCATCGGCCCCATGGATTTCGCAGCCATCCAGATCAACGAAGCCGTCCGCGTGTTCAAGGAAGGCATCGCCCAGAGCACGAAAGACATTGACGACGCCGTGAAACACGGCATGGGTGCGTTCTTCGGGCCCTTTGAACTGGGCGCAGGCCTTGAACCCCAGCAGCTTACGGACACCCTGAACAAACTGGCCGCCAAATACAACCTCAGCATCCTGAAACCCGAACCCGAAATCGTGGACGGGTCCTTCAAGACACTCGGGAAATAATTTCAAGACCTTTATTCTCAGCAAGTTATCGTTAAGCCCACAGCATTCCATGCTGTGGGCTTTTTCTTTTCAAATTCCCCACGCCTGTAACAACCATCTCAGATATCGCCAAAGCCCCAAGCCTGATGGACTCGTAATAAATAGCCCGATGTTTTGAAGCGGCATGGACCTGCGCTTCGGCGGAGCACTTCAGGCCGATCACCGGTATTACGCCGAAGCTGAAAAGGGCGGCCAACGGTTTCGACATCCGGAAAGCCCGGCTGGTGTTCAGAGGGACCCACACCCGGCTCTCATCCCCCATCAAAGTCCGTGTTCTTGATAACGGACATGTGGATTATCTCGACAGGGAAAACGTGGTGACCTCACGTTTCATGATAGATTTTTAATCACTTTAACCCAGGGAGGCGTAACATGAAAAACATGACGAAGATTATGTGTGTCATCGCGTCGCTGATGGTTGTCGCATTGCCGTCAGCGTTTGCTGCTTACCACCACGAAGGTGAAAAGGACGCCGGAAAATTTCTTTCGGCTTACCCCGAAAAAGCGGGAACAAAACTGGACCATTGCGCTCTGTGCCATACCGGCGGTTCGTACCAGAGCGGCGGGAAGACCGTGAAGGTGGGCAGCTGCCAGTGGTGTCACAGAACTTACGGATACGACGGATCGGCCGGGGCAACAGCCCTTGCGGCAACGCTCAATTCTTACGGCACAGCCTACTTGAATGCAAACCGGACAACTGCTGCGGTAACGTCCATCAACTCCGCCGACTCCGATGGGGACAGTTATTCCAACGAAGCGGAAATCACCGCCGGGCATTTTCCGGGCAATGCATCCGACCACCCCGGCCTTGTCGCCGCCCCATACAGGATCTACACCAAAGCCCAGCTTGAAGCCATGGAACAGCACACCCAGTTTCTCCTGATGAACACGTCGAGGAGCGGTGATTTTTACGCCGAATTCACGGGTGTTCCGATGAAAATCCTTCTGGATGACGCCGGCATTCTCCTTGGAACCGCTGAAAGCATTACCGTGTTCGCCCCGGACGGATGGGCCCAGGATCATCCGCTTTACTACGAGGAATCTCTTGAAATGTACCATGTCTACGGCAATGCCCCCGAGTCGGACTTTCAGTACCCCTCGGCCACCTATTTTTATGACAATCAGGCGGATCAGGCCAAAAATCCCGATTCCGGCTGGTGCGATTACAGTGCCCCTTCCTGTGTGGGCAGGACCCATGGTGGAAACATTGTGGTGGAACACGGGCTCATGGCCATTCTCGCCATCAAGCAGGACGGAGCGTACCTGATTCCCGGCGTGTTGAACGATGAAAACAAACTCGACGGTTCCGGCCCCTTCCGGGTGGTGGTCCCCCAAAAATTCCCCAACGCTCCGGACCAGTCCAGCAAATCCAGCGTGCAGGACGTGATCTGGCCCTACATGAACGGCTGGGACCACAACGCCGGGGCCTGTACCCGGTCCGCCACCATCATCAAGGTCAATCCGCTGCCCGAAGGAACAAGCGACATCGACATTCTGGAGGCGGGATGGAATTTCATCGACCAGGAAAAAATCATCGTGTACGGAGCCATAGACGGAACGGATTCCAACGGAAACGGCATTCTCGACAGCGAGGAAGGCACGTCCGAATCCAGCGACATGGACAGTGACGGCACCCCGGACTACAAAGACCCGGACACCGCAAGAGTCCGCCATGCCAAAGGGACCTCGGCCATAAAAATTCATTGTTCCGCCGGGGAACTCTGCCTGATCCAGGCGCTGATGGAAACAGATTCAGCCCTTGACCAGACCGGAAAACCCGCTGACCGGACCTGCCCTTACGGCGCGATAAAATTCAACATCACAGGTCTTACCCCCGGACAGACCGTGACGGTGGAGCTGGAAATGCCGGAAAACGTCCCCACGAGCACCCAAATCTATAAAATCCTGGCCACAGGCTGGAGTCTGCTTGACATAGGCAGCAACGACGGAGACAAACGCATCACCCTCACCCTCAAAGACGGCGATCCCGCAACGGATCTCGACGGCCTTGCGAACGGAACCATCGTGGACCCAACCGTTCTTACAACGCCCCAGACCTCAACCAGCGGGGATTCGGATGATGACAGCTGTTTTATCCGCAGCGTGATCTAAAAATCCGAAACATTGGAAAACAAAACAAAAAGGGCGGGAATCACCCGCCCTTTTTTATTGTGTGGCAATAAACATCAGAAGGCCATGAAATGAGTTTCGTCCTTTTGCTGGCGACACTGTATCGGATCGTAAGCACCCGATGATGTACTCCATAACGGTCACCCCCGAGGCCGAGGCGGATCTTTTACAAGCTTTCCTATGGTATGACGATCAGCGAAAAGGCTTGGGGCATCATTTCATATTGGGCGCTATTATCGTAAGCCCTAAGCCACTAAATTTAAAACTTTTACTTCAATTTCAAGCCGATCACCAAGGTTCATTCTTGCCAACTCCGTATCGTAATGCGTTTGAATACCCGTCCAAAATTCAACAGACATTCCGAAGTATCTGGCCAATCGTAACGCCGTATCTGCGCTTATGCCTCTTTCTCCATGAATGATTTTATTTATGCGTATCGCAGGAACTCCAATGTCTTTGGCCAGCCTGTATTGGCTGATTCCAAATGGGTTCAAGAATTCTTCAAGCAAAATTTCTCCAGGATGCACTGGAAGAAAATCTCTTTTCATAACGCCTCCTTCAATGATAATCCACGATTTCAACATCATGGACTCCATCATCACACCATTTAAAACAAATTCTCCATTGATCATTTATTCGAATACTATGTTGTCCTTTCCGAGTTCCCGATAATGCTTCCAACCGATTAGCCGGAGGTACGCGAAGATCGTTAATATCATAAGCCCGATGAAGCATTACCAATTTTCGTTCAGCAATGCGCTGGATATTATTTGGTAATTTTTTTGAAAAGCGCCCTTGAATATGCCCTCGGTTTCTTTGCATTTGAATGATAGTATCATGTGGAGATAATATCGCAACCCGTTATTACCGTCAAGGGTGATCTATTGATAATCAATCTCTTTGACGCAAGCTGAAGATGTAGATGTCTATATTTTAAATATAACTTCCTCAAGAAGGAAACAGTCATGGCCATGAAAAAAACGAAAAGAAACAGCGCCACACAACAAAGCAACAGGATCAAAAACAAAAAGGGCGGGATCACCCGCCCTTTTTTATCGTGTGGGAATAACCATCATGATGGCATGGAAGCCTGAACGAACTCAAGGGTTCCGCGAACCTCGTCAGTGAGGAAGCAGGCTAGACCCTGTTTCCAGGAACCGTCCACCAGACGTTCACGGATCCGGTCGGCGTACTGTTTCCGCATCAGTTTCTTGATGGGAATGAACGGCCGGTTGGGGGTGTCGATCCACAAACTCACAAGCGCCTTGGCTCGTGCGATCAGCTGATCTTCTTCCACGATTTCATCCACCATGCCGATTTCAAGCGCCCGTTCCACACCAATCATCTCCCCGAAAAACATCACGTTCCGGTAGGTTTTTTCGCTGTCCAGGCCGTAACGGACGATTTCGCTCTGGCCCACGGAAAGAGGCAGACCGATTTTGATTTCGCTCATCCCCAGTTTGACTTTGGGATGGTTTTTCACCAGACGGTAATCGGAAGCCATGGCCCAGATCAGTCCGGCTGCGGCGCTGTGGCCGTTCATGGCGCAGACCACGGGTTTTTCGCAGGTAAAGAAATTGAGAAGCAGCTCTTCTTCTTCGTCGAACCAGGCATGGATCTCTTCAATGCTCTTGAACGCGATAAAATCCGGAAGGTGGAACCCGCTGGAGAAAAAACGGCCCTCACCGGTCAGAACAATGCCTTTCAGCGCCTGGGTTTCGTTGACTTTTTTCACGATGGCGTCCATCTGCCGCAGCGTCTCAAGGGTGATGGAGTTGGTGGCCCCGTGGGCCAGAGTGATAATGACAATGTTGTCTTCTATGGTCTCTTTAAGCATAATGCCTCCAATGGTTTTTTTAATCGTTCCCCATACATGTTTTTGAAAAAACGGGGCTAATATAACGGACAACCTCGGAAAAGTCCACCCCAAGAAGGCCGTAAAGACCATCATGTCTCCTTCGTTCAGAAAGGGCGGCCATCCCTCTGTCAATACATGGCCTGAAGATTTTTGATCCTTTGAACCATATCGAAAATGTCCGTCTCAGCTTTGCGGATGAATTCTTTCAGGTTGGGCGTGGCGTGTTTGTCAAACGATGTCACGGTTCCGGCGAACTTGACTTCAAAAGGGACCTCGTTGATCCGGATCATCTTGCCGTGCATGGCTTTCAGCAACCGCCTGATCGCTATCTTACCATCCTCGGCATCGGTCATGGTCAGAAGGCTGATGATTTTCCTGGGGTCCAGCAGACCCACCATATCCGTATCCCGGACCGTATGGGAAAGAGCCTCAAGAATATGATACGTCACATCTTCCCGGCTGATGGACCCTGCCGGGAATTTTTTCTGGGGTGTCGCTTTGAGAATGGAGAATATGGCCACGGAAAACGGGGTCTGGTAGCGCGAGGACCTCAGAATCTCCTTTTCGATAAAGAAAAGGATGCTCTTTCTGTTGTGAACCCCTTTGGGCAGAGTGCTCAGACGCCCTGTGACCTCTTTGGTCTCCTCATTTTTGAGATCGTCCAGATCGAATTTGATGGCATCATAACGGATTTCACCCGTGGTCTTGTCCCTGTAGGTGTCCCTGACCCTGACCAGAAGGTTTTTAAGCTGTTCCGTGTCCCCCACCTGATCTTCGAACAGCTTGATCAGGGACGTGGTTTCATGATCCCAGGTTCCGTAGGATGACTGCCTTTTATTGAAATTCACTTCCAGCTTTTCGAGAAACATGTCCATCCGGGCGTTCAGACGTTCGGCCACGTTGTCCATCACATGGCTGTCCATGTTTTTCAGCTTGAGCCGGTCCATGATCTCGGACTCCACGCTGCTGATCACCGACTGCATGTGGTCCTTTTCAAAAGGGCTGTCCTGTGACTTGGCGTCCAGAGCCATGGTCCCGGTGATTCGCTCGATGTAATTCACCAGGATATCGGTGAGGGCTTTTTTGTCGCCGGTTTCTTTCCGAAGCTCCGTGGCGAGATAAATCAGCTCTGCGGCTTCACGGGGATTGGCGGTGATTTCCTTGAGCAGCTCCTCGCCTGAAACCCCGATACTTTCAGCGCTTTTTTTCAAGGCTCCGGCAATGGCCTGACTGCTGATCTCCTTTTCAAGCTCTCCGGTCAGCTGGAGAAAATCGGCAAGACTCATCCCTTCGAGAAGCAGCGTTTCTTTCAGCTTGGGAAGGATGCGCTGAAGTTCGTCGTTATCGGGAATCAGCCGCCTTAAAATCTGGGAAAGCCTGTTCACCGACGTCGCACCCTGTTTGTACTCGTCTTTCACCAGCTCAAGCACCACGTTGTCGCTGAGTTCCCTGGCTTCGTCCAGAATCCGGAATTCGTTGTCGTACACCAGCCCGTTCTGCTTTCGATCAAGGATTCCCCGGACCAGTTCGTCCCTCATTCTCATCACGGACGCGGCCAGATCATGCAGTTTTGCCCCCCGAACCTCCACCGAAGCCTTGTCGACTTCCGTCCTGATCTTCAGCACATGGTCCAGCATGACTGCACCGGGATTTTTATCCGCTGACAATGCACCTGAAAGATCCAGAGACGCCGTATCCGGCGTGTTGAGGTAGTCTGAAACCACATCGGGCCGAGACAGAAACTGGGTGAGCGGCAGGGATTTCCCCAGTTCATCGATGGCAACGCCGCCGGAAATCATATCAAGGAGCTCGTCCTTGAGGGTTCTGTGGCGTTCGTTTTTTTTCTGTTCGGCCAGAACCTTGATCTCGTCACGGCTCAGAACTTCCTCATCCACCGTGACTTTCTTGAAAAAAACGTGGTTGACCCTGGCTTTGATGATGCCCTGACGTTCACAGGCCTCTTTCATATGTTCGACGCTGGGATATTTGATGGCATCGGTGAATATGGCGAAGAAATCCTCGAGAATCCTCTGGTCGAGGCCGTCTTCAAAGGACACGGACTGGATGCCGGCCTTCTTGAAATGAAACAGCATTTTCGCCGTGTTGACCCGGGGGTCCAGGGGCTCGTCCTCGATGAAGAACGAGTCGTTGTGCATGATGACAACGATGGGGGAATAGCTCTTCAGTTCAGGCTCTATCGCCCTGAAGAACTCCGACATGGACTGGGCCGTGAACGGGTGGTTCATGTTGTACATCACCGCCCGGTTGAAAAGCATCGCAAAGATCCGTCCGATCTTGTCAACGACTTTCTTGTGAAGTTTCTTTTCCGCCATATCTGTTCCGTTCCGTGTCCGATAAACGCCGACGTTCAGCCCACGTGTGTCCTGAGATACATTTCAAGGTCCCTGATAAATTCCCGGCCGGTCTGATAGCGCTTCGCCGGATCGTATGCCGTCGCCTTGCGTATGATTTTGTCCATGTCTTCATGAATCAGGGGATTCAGTTCACTGGGCATGTTCGCAAAAACCCCTTCACGGCTCCTGACTTTGAGTTTCAGAAGGGCGAGGGTTGTCTTCAGCCGGGGAATGGGCAGTTTTTCCACAAGCATCTGGAAAAACATCACACCACAGGCATAAATATCCGAACGTCCGTCCACGTCCCGGTTCAGAATCTGCTCCGGAGCCATGTATACGGGAGTCCCCTGGACAATGGGTTTGGAATCGTCATCGCTTCTCAGAACCTTGGCAATTCCGAAATCCGTCACGATGGGCCTGTTGCTGACACTGTCCAGAAGGATGTTACCGGGCTTGATGTCCCGATGGATGATATCCTGTTTATGGGCGTAATCCAGGGCGTCCAGTATCTGGAACATCAGTTTGATGGATCGTTCCACCGGCAGTACGCGCCGTGAGGGGATGATGTTTCTCCCCGTTTTTTTCAGAAGCGTGGACAACGTGTCACCGGCCACCAGCTGCATGGTGAAATACAGGAACTCATCCGTTTCCCCCACTTCGTAAATGGGAATGATGTTGGGATGATACAAAATGGCCGCGGATTCCGCCTCCTGCTGAAAAAGACTGGCTGTCTTGGGAGTGATGATTTTTTTCGGAAGAATCTTGACGGCGATCTGGCGTTTCAGAGTTCGCTGAAACGCCACAAAGATAATCGACATGCCTCCCCGGGCAAGTTCACGGACGATGGTGGACGATCCGATGTCATGGCCGATGAGGTGATCGACCTTGATGGAGGCAATGGATTCCATGGTTCAAGCTCACTTTGTTTCAAAAAATCAAGAAGTAATATCAACAGGTTCAGATTCATACCTAACACGCACCCCCGATGGAATGCAATTTAAAAAATGATCAGGCCGTCATTCCGCACAACCGTTCAAGTTCACGGTCAAACGCTTCGATTCGCAGTTCCCAGTCATACATGGCCATGGCCTGGGACACGTCGGCCCTCAATGCTCCAAGATCCGCCGGTTCAGTGAGTAAGAGTCTGAACTTCATGAGAAACTCTTTCTGGTTGCGATAAAGGCACGCCCCGTGGAAACGTTCCGGAAGGATTTCCGGATAGGACAACCGGTGCGGGAGAAGCGGCACACAACCGTATCGTGTGGCTTCCACCATCGACATTCCGAAATTCTCCTGGTTTGCCGTGCTCACCGCCACCGTTCCCCGCTTCAGCCAGCCGATGTATTCCGCCCTGTCTTCCGCAAAACCGAAACGGACCACGCGCGGCCCCAGACGGTCTCTGGCCTTGAGAAACGATTCGGGAATCCGTCCGCCGGGACATTCCCCAAGAACCGCCAGTTCAAAGGCAAGTCCCTGATCCGCCAGAGTGGTGACGGCATAGAAGAAGGAATCCGCGTTCTTATCATAACTCCACCTGTGATTCCAGATCACAAGGGGAATTTTTTGATTTCCCCGTCCACCCTTTTCTCCGGAATCCGGGAAATCCATGCCCGGATAAAGCACCGAGGATTTTTCAAGGATGTCATCGGCCATACCGGGAACAGGATAGTCCGGCATATGATCCATGAATTCGGGGATCGCCGCAAGAAAGGCGTTCATGTGATACCGGGAATTGAAGGCGACGCGCTGGGCGCAAAGAGCTGTGGTTATGTCGGCCATGAAAAGCTGAATATCCCTTTTTTCTTTCCCTTTCACCGGCATGGGATACGTGATCTGGTTTTCATGGAAATACACCAGTGTCGGCGGCAGCTTCGTTTTGGCCAGGGCATTCAGATCACTGAGACGGAGAAGACCGGAAACCATGATCCCGTCATACTGGTCAAAGGCGATACCCTGCCTCGCGAAATGCAGGGCGGAACCGGCCATGCGCCAGCGCCAGTTGCAGGCCGGAAGGGTAACACAGTCAATGGTGTGGGAGGAGTGGGCGATAAGCCCCTTCGCGAACATCTGATGGGAGCCGCCATGATACGGTTCTATAAAAAGAATCCGCGCCATGCCTCAGCTCTTGGATTTGTTCAGCTCTTCCAGGCGGTTCTGGATTTTGTCCTGAAATGTGGTGAGGTCCTGTTCCAGGAGTGTCAGTTCATGGATGCGCTCCCGGAGTTCATCCAGGCGTTTTTTCCCGAACTTCAGGGCCTTGGTGATCTGGCCCTCCTCGTCGATGTCGATATCCGTCATCCCGATGATTTCCGCGATCTCTTCAAGGGAATATCCAAAACGTTTTCCGCGAAGGATCAGTTTCAGACGGGCCCTGTCTCTTCGTGTGTAAAACCGCTGGTTTCCATCGGTGCGCTGGGGGGAGATCAGGTTTTTTTCCTCGTAAAAACGGATGGACCGTGTGCTGATGTCGAATTCCTCAGCCAGCGCCGATATGGTGTAAGTTTCTTTCGTACTTTCTTTTTTCATATGCCGTACTTTCATCCCTGTGTGTCTGATTCCTGCCGGAGAGAGCCCCTTGCCTGCGAGTTCCCTTGTCACTGTATTTTCTGGCATGTTTTACGCGTGTCGGATATGATATATGCCATGACCGGTAAAAATCGTTCCGTCATCATTAATGGATGTGGCCTATGTTGTCAAGATGATTGGAAAAAATTTATCTTGACATCCATATCGCTCCATGAGAAACTTATAGTTAACGTTAACGTGAATTATATTTCATACACACAGCCGTCATAACTTTAAAGAAAGAGGGAACACCATGCATAAAATATTCTACCCCGAATCCATCGCCATCTGGGGCCTGTCGTCCAAGGACAACAACATCCCGAGACTGATCGTGGAAAACCTGATCCGCTGGGGGTTCAAGGGCCGTTTGTTCGGAGTCCACCCCCGAAGCACGGAACCCCACGTGGACGGCATACGCATTTACAAAACCGTGAAGGATCTTCCCATCGTGCCCGACCTCGCCGTGTTTCTCCTTCCCGCGAAATTCATCCCGGATGCCGTGGCCGAAGCCGGGGAATTCGGAGTCAGGCGGGCCGTCATTCCCTCCGGCGGTTTCAACGAATCCGGGGAGGAAGGAAAAAAACTCGCGGAACGTCTGATGGAAAACATCCGGAAATACAGCATGCGGTTCGTGGGACCCAACGGTCTCACCGTGGCCAACACCGCCAACGGACTCTGCCTTCCCTTTCTTCCCATTTTCAGTCCGCCCAGGGGCGGCATGTCCATCATCACCCAGAGCGGCGGCGTGGGCGTGTTTCTCTGGAACCTTTTGGGCGACGAAAACATCGGCATGGCCAAATTCGCCAGCATCGGCAACAAACTGGACATCACGGAAATCGACTGCATCGAATACCTGGGCAACGACCCGGACACCCGGGTGATCTGCCTGTACCTTGAAAGCATCACCAACGGTCGGGCCCTCATGGAAGCGGCCATGAAGATCGACAAACCCCTCGTGATCTTCAAAGCCAACACCACAAGCGCAGGAAACCGGGCGGCCATGAGCCACACCGCCGCCATCAGCAACAACGACGCCATCACCGATTCCGCCTTTGAACGGGCCGGCATCGTCCGCATCGACAATTTCTCGGATTTCATATCCGCCGCCAAAGTGTTCGACCTGCCGCCGCTTAAAGGTGACCGCCTCATGGTGATGAGCCCGGCGGGTGGGTTCACCGTCATGCTGGCGGATCTCTGCGACAAGGAAGGTTTCACCTTCGCGGATCCGGGCGAGGATTTCTACAAAGCTCTTGAGGCCTATGTGAACGCAGGGGTGATCAAGATCTCCAACCCCTTAGATCTGGGAGACATCTACAACCCCAAAGCCTATGCGGACATCTTCAATTCCGTACTCCACAACGACCAGGTGGACGGGGCTGTGTTCGTCACTCAGAATCCCCAGATGCCCAAAAGCGAAGACGTGTTCTACAAAATGTTCAAAACCGACATCTCGAAAGAGGTGATCGGCTCCATCCGTTCATCGAACAAACCCTTCGCAGCCTGCCTGTACGCCCCTGAAAAAACCATGAGCAAAATGAAACGGAGCCTGTCCATCCCGGTGTTCAACTCCCCGGAAACTATGGTTAAAATCCTTAAAAAACAACGGTTCTACCACCAGAAAAAATCTGAAGGTCCATTTGTCACCGTGTGTCCGAAGGGCATGGATCTCCAAAAAGCGAAAACATGGATCGACAGCCATCCCGGCGTCACCGGCGAAGACTCCCTGGAACTTCTTGACAGCCTTGGCATCCGGACTCTCCCGTCAGCCATGGCCACCGACAAAGCCCAGGCCGTATCCGTGGCCAGGAGTATCGGATACCCCGTGGTGATGAAAGTCGTGTCACCCGACGCGGTTCACAAATCCGAAGCCGGCGGTGTCATGATCGGCATCGCCGATGACGCGCAGGCGGAAAAAGCGTTTGAAACCATCCAGGCCAACCTTGAAAACTACAAGCAAGGTGCCCGTTTCGACGGAGTCCGGGTCATGGCCATGGCCAAAGACGGCTACGACATGTTCATCGGTGCCCATGTGGACGATTCCTTCGGCCCCGTGGCCCTGTTCGGATTCGGCGGAATCTGGATCGAAGTGTTCGCGGACGTGGAAAACGTGCTTTGCCCGTCCAACCGGACGGAAATCGAAAGGAAGGTCAAACGGCTGAAATCCTACAAAATTCTTCAAGGAACGCGGGGAATGGGCAAAGGCGACGTGAACGCCTATCTGGACATGATCGAACGGGTTTCCCACCTGATGGCCGCTTTCCCGGAAATCAGGGAGCTGGACCTGAACCCTGTCCGCATCTTTGCAGACGGCTCCGGTGTTGCGGCTCTGGATGCGCGGATACGCGTTGAATAACTGTCATTTTTACGGGGCGGACCCCCAAATGCAGCTGGATTAAGAGATGGGCACGGCTTCGCCTTTGCCCATCCTACGGGCTACGGGCAACAGCCCGGAATCATGTAGGATGGGCAAAGCGTCAGCGTGCCCATCAGCAACAAACATGCTTAAACAAACAACATTGGGGCTCACGCCAGCCGCCATGTGTCTGGCATGTGCCCAGGACAATCGCATGTATAACCGTTTATACTCTGACGTGTTTAATCATGAATGAACGCTATAACACCCAACACCCAACGTCCAACGCTCAACTTCGAATAGCGGAACGAATCTTTCTCATGGGCATACCTTTCAGCCGTACCGACATTGGATGCACATGAAACGTTAAATGACTCATATTTAAAGGTATAGGGCAAGAGAGCCCCTCTCTTTGAAAGTCACCCTCGGCTGTACAACCATTGGAAGTTGATGGACTCGTAAAAAGTAGAATTTCATAACAACATGTATTAATTAATAAAA
>DYJE01000048.1 GCA_020723285.1 Desulforapulum autotrophicum
ATATGTATTTTCAGATAGTTACGCGATTTTCTGCCGTTTGACTGTTCAACTTCAGCTAGAAAAACTAATGTCTAGATTTGATCCTCATTCTATTTTACGAACAGTGTTTTATTTTCGATAAAACGTTATCGCACTGATTTATTTATATATTAAATTATCGCGGGTTTGAAATTCATGGTGCGGAAAGTGAGTTTCATCGCTGGTGGATAGAGTTTCACAGTACGAATCATGGCTGTTATTCAAAAGGAGTGAGCAGCAATATCATCAGAGTCGAAAACATATAAAATAAGTAATAGTGCATCTTGCCATTTTGAAGCTTACGTATAATTGAAAGTTTGTCATTGATGCTTGAAAAAAAGGGAAAGTAGAATTTTTCAAGAGCTGTTTCCGGAACATGATATTCGAAACATGATGAACCAGGAAAGCTTGAATTTATGACTGGACGGTGAGTCCGGGGTAATAAAACGCTTTTAAAAAGGTGGTTGAGAGTCTGAGCAAAAGAAGATGCAGTATATTGCATACGTGATGTAGGTGAAAGATAGCCGCAGCTCCAGGTGTTTGACCAGGTCGATACGATTCTCTTAATCCTGAAAGAGAACACTAAGAAAATCAAAATTCCAAGTGAGATAGACAGACCACTGATCCAATCAAGAGGTGACAGAGAGGCCAGGGTGACATCGTTTAAAAAAGTAGAACTGAAAGAGGCTACAGCTGACTCAATAAGTTGCGAATATCCTGAGGGGAATATACCTATTAATATGCACAGAACGCAGAGCAGAGCCATGGGACTTATCATGGATCGTGGAACTTCATGAAGTCCACTGGGCTGTTGAGTGCGTGGCTCGCCAAGAAAAATTATACCAAAAACTTTGACAAAACAGGCCAGGGCAAGTCCACCAATGAGTGCAAGAGCAGGTGTGGCTAGAGCTGATGAACCGGCAGATGGGCCTTGGCCTTGGATCGCATTGTTAAACAAGCCAAGATAGATGAACATTTCGCTAATGAAACCGTTTAACGGTGGGAGGCCGCTGATTGCTACAGCTCCGGTAAAGAAAAAGAAAGCGGTCAGGGGCATTTTTTTTTGAAGACCTCCCATGCGGTCAATTTCCCGGGTACCCAGCGAGTGAATCACCGATCCAGCACCAAAAAACAGTAGAGCTTTAAAAATTGCATGGTTCAATACATGAAGAAGGGCTCCAGCCATTCCAAGAACAACGATGGATGGTTTTTTTGCCGAAAGCCCCAAAAGGCCCACTCCAGCTCCCATCAGAATAATGCCGATATTCTCTATGCTATGATAAGCAAGAAGGCGTTTTATGTCGTGCTGGCCGATGGCAAAGATCACACCCATTATTCCGGATATGACTCCGGCCGCAAGAACAGTGACACCCCACCAGACTGGAATGTTATCGAAAAAGGTCAGGATGCGGAAAAGTCCGTATATTCCGATTTTTAATATAACGCCGGACATGACAGCGGATATGTGGCTGGGGGCGTTGGCATGAGCCGAAGGAAGCCAGACATGGAATGGCATCATCCCGGCCTTGATACCGAATCCTAAAAAAGCAGTGATGAATATGGCCGAAGCCGCAAATGAATCTGCACTTAAAGAACCTGTGGCAGGGAATATGAAGGTGTGAACCTGTGTTTTTAAAACAGCGAACACTGCGAACAGGCTGAGAGTGCTGATGTGGGTGCAGATCATGTAGAGAATGCCTGAATCACGGACTTCTTTTTCGTTATCTTCCGGAGTGATGATGTAAAAGGCAGAAACAGCCATGATTTCCCAGGCAAACAAGAATAAAATTGCAGACCTTGCAAGCGTTATCCAAATCAAACCGCTAACAAGAAGGCCAAAAAAGAAATGGAGCATCCTAAAATTTCTTGGCTTGTTCGTGGATCGCCAGTAACCAAGTGCGTATACGCTGCAACAGGCGGGTATGATAAGAAGAGGTAACATGAAAAACGCTGAAAGGGGATCCACGGCACAAATCATGGGACCGTAAGGTGTGGACCATGACAGTTCATGAGTCAGGCATATTCTGCTTATGAGCACGGTGATCGAACCGGAAACACCGGTTACTGCGGCGGCTATCATGAACATCGCAGACATTTTCTGCCCTTTAACTTCAGGAACAGACTGGATCAAAAGAGGAAGCCCGCTTGCTGCGGCAATCATGGATGAAAGAATGATCAGGAAGAGTGGCGCAAAGGTCGGCATGCGGGATGTCCTTTCATGGGGTTAAGATGAACATCGTAATGATATGTGGCCCGATTTTTGTTTGATCTATGGCGAATCCAGTTCTCTCAAGATGTCAAGGATCATCTCCCTGTCCGCACGTGCAGCCAGCACCTTTTTAAGTTTGGGATTCTTCAAGGCGTACGACAAGCTGGACAGAAGGTGAAGGTGGACTTTGACCGTAGGACTGGTGAGCGTGAAAAGGACGGTCACAGGTTTGCCGTCCGGAGCAGCGAAATCCACGGGGTTTTCAAGAAAGCAGAGAGCGATTTTAGAAGCAGGCACCTGGATCAGGATGGGGTTCCGAACATGGGGAATGGCGATGCCTTCTCCGATGGCTGTGGTACCCACTGCTTCACGGGTGAGCAGCACCTGAAGAAGGAATTCAGGGTCTATCTCTTCAGGCATGTCGAGAAGGTCCACCACATTTTTCAGGATGGTTTCCTTGTCCGTTCCCTTTACGTCGTAATGGACACCACCCGACTCGACAGCTTCAAAAAGGGAGGGCATTTTAAGGCTGTCATCATCTTTAATCCTGAACACCGCAGGGTCTACTTTCAGTCCTTTGGCAATGGCCCACTCCAGAAGATCGGCCCGGTTGATCATGTATTCGCCGCGCACCGTTTCCGCAGGCAAACGTTCTTTCCTGATCCACTGGATCACGGATTTTTCTTCGGCCTGGAGCGCATTGGCCGCATCGGTGATGTTCATGAGCATATCTGTTGTCCTGAAAGGTGTTTATCAATGGGTCTATTATGGGTTGACTTGAATACCGATATAACATATCGTTTTTGTCACATGCCATCAAGCACGAACATCGTTCTTTAACACCGGTTGCCTTGTTTGACCGCTCACCCTAAAAAGACACCGGTTGGATAGATTCGTCCACACACATCAGGGGAAACGACGCGTGATCACGTTTATTATCCATTGTCTTCTGGTGATCGTCATGCCGCCTCTTCTTCTGGGGGTCATCACCAAAACCAAGGCGGAGTTCGGCGGACGGAAAGGCGCTCCGTACTTTCAGCCCTATTACGATATACTGAAACTCCTTAAAAAAGAAGCGGTTTACAGTAAGACCACAACCTGGGTGTTCAAGGCGGGGCCAGTGGTCACTCTTGCCGCAACCTTTCTCGCATCACTCATGTTGCCTTTGGGTAACCACAGCGCTCCGGTGTCATTTGCCGGCGACATGCTTCTTTTTGCCTATCTCCTTGCGCTCACACGTTTTTTTACCACACTTGCGGCTTTGGACACGGGGTCGAGTTTCGAAGGCATGGGGGCGGCAAGGGAAGTGACTTTCGCCTGTCTGACCGAGCCGGCGCTGTTCTTTGCCCTTGTTACTCTGGCGAAAATGAGCGGAAGCCTTTCTCTTACCGGAATGCTGACATATTCGTCATCTTCTGCCTGGGCCGGGGCCGTGACCGTTCTTCTGACAGTAGCCCTTTTTATCGTCCTTCTTGCAGAAAACTGCCGGATTCCCTTTGACGATCCCAATACGCACCTGGAGCTTACCATGATTCACGAGGTCATGGTCCTCGATCACAGCGGACCGGCGTTGGGTTACATTCAGTATGGCGCATCGCTTAAGTTGTTTCTTTTCGCGGCTCTGTTCTACAATATCGCGATGCCGATTCAGACCGGTTCTGTTTTTTTTGACTGGCTTTTATTTATTGCCGGGATGCTTGGCATCGCTGTGGCCGTCGGGGTGACCGAATCGGTGATGGCGCGACTTCGTCTCACCCAGGTTCCATTGATGCTCATAACGGCCACTGTGTTTTCGGCTTTCTCCATGATTCTGATTTTCAGGTGATTCCCATGGAACTCGTCCAGATGCCCAAAAACCTGTTTGTGGCAGACCAGCTTCTGGTGGTCGTACTCCTCATCAACTTCGTCATGCTGGGTTCAAACCGCTTGATGTTCTGCATCAGGGCAGCCGCGACCCAGGGCGTGATTCTCGGTATCCTTCCCGGAATCCTTCATCCCTTTTCCTTTCACATCACCCTGATCACCGTACTGATCCTCGTGGGCAAGGGGATTGTCATCCCCGGCATGATCGGAAAGGCCGTGCGGGATGTTCAGATCAAACGGGAATTCGAGCCATTTCTGGGGTACATACCCGCCCTGATCCTGGGGGCCATCATGACAGCGGCTGCCTTTGTGTTCGCGGAAAAACTTCCGCTTTCTCCGGAACACGAAAATCTTCTTTTCGTTCCCGCGTCTTTCTCCACGTTGGTGGCGGGTTTTCTGATTCTCACCACCCGGCGCAAAGCCATATCACAGGTCATCGGCTACCTGGTGCTTGAAAACGGGATATTCATTTTCGGGCTGCTTCTTTCGGAAACCATGCCGGTTTTGGTGGAGGCGGGTATGCTGCTCGATCTTCTGGTGGGGGTTTTTGTCATGGCCATTGTCATCAACCATATCAGCCGGGAATTTTCATCCACGGACACGTCCCGCCTCAGAACGCTGAAAGAGGAATGATTGTATGGTTTACGCGCTTGTTTTCGTACCTCTTCTGTTTGCCGTCGTGGGTTGGGGAATCAAAAGTCGTCAACGGCCCCTTGTTCTTCTGGCTGCATCTCTTGTTCATCTGGTCATGTCGATGATGGCGATGGGGGTGGACCAGCATCCCACAGACAACGGCTGGCTCTGGCTCGATCCACTGGGACGGATCGTTCTTTTCTGTGTCAGCGTGCTTTTTTCAATCTGCGCTTTTTACGCCGTAGGTTATCTCCGTTATTATAAACGAAGGCCAAACCGTTTTCTCTGTGTGTGTATGCTGATCTGTCTTGCCGCCATGTCCCTGGTGACCATGGCCCAGCACTTAGGCCTGTTCTGGGTGGCTCTGGAAACAACCACCCTCACCATGGCCCCCCTGATATATTTTAACCGGAACGCCCGGTCCATCGAAGCCACCTGGAAATACATCATGATCTGCTCTGTGGGTATCGCCATGGCACTGCTCGGACTGATGTTTCTGGCCTATTCCACCCATGTGGCCCACAGGGACGCCACACTGGTGCTGGGGAAACTGATCGCATCGGCCGGCGATCTGAACAAAGCCTGGCTCCACGCCGCCTTTGTGTTTCTTCTTGTCGGGTATGGAACGAAAATGGGACTTGCCCCTCTCCATGCCTGGAAGCCGGACACCTATGGCGAAGCGCCGGGCATTGTGGGGGCGCTTCTGGCGGGTGGGCTTGTGAGTTGTTCGTTTCTCGGGCTGATCCGGGTGTATCAGGTGTTTCTGGCCACCGGGACAGGATTGGTTTTTTTTCAGAAAACACTCATCGGCATGGGCCTTCTGTCCATGGCTATTGCCGGTATATTCATTGCGAAACAGTCGGATTTCAAACGCCTTCTGGCCTACTCCAGCGTGGAGCACGTGGGAATTCTCGCCATTGGTCTGGGGCTTGGGAAGGGTGCCACGTTCGCCACGTTGTTCCACATCATCAATAACGGACTCACCAAGGGGGTCCTTTTTCTTTCCGCCGGAAACATCCACCGGTCCTATTCCAGCAAAAGCGTGCATGAGGTCAGAGGGGCGCTTCGGCGTCTGCCCTGGTCCGCCGGTCTGTTTCTCGCGGGGTTTATCGCCATCACCGGATCGCCTCCTTTCTCACCGTTCATCAGCGAATTCGGTATCGTGACTGCGGCCTTCGAGCAGAATCACGTTGCCGTGGGTGTACTGTTTCTTTTTTTTCTCGCCGTGATTTTCATCGGTCTTGCCCGGACAATCCTGCCGGTTGTACTGGGCGATCCACCTTCAGACCTTCCTGATTCCAAATATCAGGACCGCCTTCTCACCGTGGCTCCCCTTGTTCTGGTCATGATGATCATTCTTGTTCTCGGAATCTGGCAGCCCGCGTTCCTTCTCCGTCTGCTCAAAGACGGAGCCGCCATGCTGGAGGTGCGTTCATGACAAGCCCGCTCTCCATGATGTTCAACGGTTCGGTCATGGATTACGCCGACGTTCCGACGTTGTCTGTCGATGCATTTATGGACACACTCCTTACGTCCATCGCTCAGGGCTGGCGGCTGGTGACGTATTTCGCTGTTCCGGAAAAACCGGATCTTCACGGCCTTTGCTGTATTCTGGCATACAAGGCTAAAGGGCAGCTGGGGATCATGCGGACTGAAATCCGTGGGAATTCGTTTCCATCCATTGCAAGGACCTGCCCCCAGGCGCAGATTTTCGAGCGTGAAATCGCCGAGCAGTTCGGTCTTGTCCCTTCGGGCCATCCCTGGTTCAAACCGGTCCGGTTTCACGGAACCCTGAACGAAAACCCGAACCCCTGGGGAAAAAAGAACAGGGATGACATCCGGGTGGGCGTGACGGATTTTTATCGGGTGGACGGTCAAAGTGTTCACGAGGTGGCCGTGGGGCCGGTTCATGCCGGAATCATCGAACCGGGCCATTTCCGGTTCCAGTGTCACGGTGAAGAGGTGTTCCATCTGGAAATATCCCTGGGATATCAGCACCGGGGCATCGAGCGGATGATGACGGGCGGTCCTTATCCACGGACTCTCCGCCAGATGGAGGCCGTGGCGGGTGACACCAGCATCGGTCACGGGACGGCCCACTCTATGATCATTGAATCCTTGGGCCGGGTCAAGGTGCCGGCCGCAGCCCAGGTAATCCGGGGCATTGCCCTTGAACTGGAACGTCTGGCCAACCATACCGGCGACCTCGGAGCCATTGCCGCCGACGTGGGCTACCTGCCCACCTCATCGTTCTGCGGAAGAATCCGCGGGGATTACCTCAACATGAGCGCTGTGCTCTGCGGCAGCCGTTTTGGCCGTGGCCTTCTTGTTCCCGGAGGGACCGTGTTCAATCTTGAAAGCCGGAACCGGGACGATCTGGCCCGCCGTGTGGAAAAAGCGCGAAAGGAACTGGACATCGCCGCGAACCTGTTGTGGGACCGACAGTCGGTGATGGCCCGGCTTGAGGGAACCGGCGTTGTCCCTCCCTGGACGGCCGAGGAGCTGGGTCTTGTGGGGCCAGCGGCCAGGGCTTCCGGTCTTAAGCGGGATGTCCGGGAAGATTTTCCTTTCGGTATATACCGCATGGCCAGCATTCCCATGGTCACTGGCTATCATGGCGACGTGTGCGCAAGGGCCATGATTCGCTGGCATGAGGCCCATAAATCCATGGACTTCATTGTTGATCAGCTCCGGCATATGCCGGATGGAATCCATAGGGCCGCAGTGGGGCGTCTTTCTCCGGATAAAATTACCGTGGCCATGACCGAAGGCTGGCGCGGCGAAATCTGCCATGTGGCGATTACGGACAGGGACGGCTGGTTCAAACGCTACAAGATCACCGATCCTTCCTTTCACAACTGGCAGGGTCTGTCCATGGCGTTGAGAGGCCAGCAGATTTCCGATTTCCCGCTGTGCAACAAAAGTTTCAATCTTTCATATTGCGGTTTTGATCTGTAAGCGGGTTCCTGAAACTGTCAGGACGCCAGACGGGTTTTTCGGCGATTAATGATGGGGGATGATATGGACATCCATGGCATGGATATTTCAAAATACAGGGCCGGGGAAGAAAAATTCCGGAAAGCGTTTCATTCCACATCGGTGATCATGCTGATTTTTTCACTGGATGACGGAAAGATCCTTGAAGCCAACGAAGCGGCCTGCGCCATGACAGGCTATAACCTCAACGAAATGATCGGCAAGACTGTTGAGGAAATCTACCCGGACAGGGCGGACCGCAAGAGAATCAAACGTCTTCTTGTCACGGAAGGCGGTGTGAAAGATACAGAAATCAAAGTTCACAACAAATCAGGTGCTTATCGATATGGGCTTTTTTCCATGGACCTCCTGACCCTCGAAGATCGCCCCTGTATTCTTACGGTGGGAAGTGATTTCACATTGCGGAAACAGGCCGAAGATGCCCTGAAAAAAGCATACAAAGAGCAGGGCCGTCAGAAAGAGATCATAGAAAAAAAGAGTGTCGAACTGGAAAAGGCAAAACGGAAAATTGAGGAAGGTGCACGGCTTATCGAAGAGGCAAGCCAGCATAAAACAGAATTCATCGCCAATATGAGCCATGAACTCAGGACACCGCTGAACAGTATCATATTGCTTTCCGATCTGCTGACCCAGAACCGTGAAGGCCGTTTGTCAAAAAAAGAACTGGAATACGCATCGGTGATCCTTTCGGCCGGGAAAGATCTGCTTTCACTGATCAACGATGTCCTGGACCTGTCCAAAGTGGAGGCCGGGCGTATGGAGGTCAACCTCACTCATATCAGCCTGGAATACCTCTGCCGTAAAATAAAAGGGTATTTCGGAGAGATGGCCGATGTAAAAGGACTTGAGTTTTCGATCCGGGCTGAACCGGGACTGACCGAACATCTGATGGTGGATTCACAGAAGCTTGAACAGATTCTGAAAAATCTGATTTCCAATGCCTTGAAATTCACGGAAAAAGGGGGGGTCGATCTATGGATACACCGTCCTTCAACGGATGAGGATCTTTCTTCCATCGGGCTTGAAGGGCTGGATCCGCAAAAGGCCCTGGCATTTTCTGTGAAAGACACCGGAATCGGAATCGCCCCTGAAAAGCTCGACGTGATTTTTGAGTGTTTTATCCAGGCAGAAAAAGAGACGGCAGAGACATTTGGCGGCACCGGTCTGGGCCTTCCGGTTTCAAGGGTCCTGGCCCAGCTTCTTGGGGGTGACATCCGTGTGCAAAGCCAGCCCATGCTGGGAAGCACATTCACGCTGTATATCCCGGACCACAGTGGTGAAGGCGATGACGGTGCAAGAATCGGAAATGCGATGGGCGATGCGGTTCATGCGACATCAAAACCTTGTACGGAATGGGTCAATGATGGGGGGGCTTCACTCAAGGGAAAGAAGATCCTCATCGCCGACGATGACATGCGGACGGTGTATTCCCTGATTCAGAGTTTTGAAAATCTGTCTGCTGAAGTGATCGTGGCCTGGGACGGCGTCCGGTGTGTCAGCAAACTGGAAGAAAAACCCGATATGGTTCTCCTGGACATTGCCATGCCGGAAATGAACGGTTATCAGGTTCTGGAGGTGATCAGAAACAATCCGGAATCCAGGGATCTCAAGGTGGTGGTGATCAGCGCCAATGTGATGGGTGGCGAAGAATCTAAATGCCTGAACTTAGGGGCGGATGCGTTTATGGGCAAGCCCCTTGATTTTGAAAAACTGGTTTCGGTGATGGTGGATTTGTTTGATGCCTAGTTCAGCCGTTTTTCATAAAATTCCCGGACCGTTTCCTGTTCGTAAAGGTACACCGTGTTGCAGTTGTGGCATCGGGTTTCCATGGGGAAGGGGCCGTTTTCAGCCATGTCCCTGAGCTCATCCATGGGCAGCATGGCGATATAGGCGGCGATTTTTTCTTCACTGCATGGGCAGAAAAATTCGATGCGTTCACTGACGAGGAATCTGGGTTTGAAGTCTTTGAATACTGAATGAACGATCATTTCAGGGTCTTCCAGGTCAGCCATGAGTTTTCCGGGCGACGGGAAATGGCTGATAAGATCTTCAAGTTCGTCGAAAGTCTGATCGGAAACACCGGGCATGGCCTGGATGAACAGGCCTCCGGCCCCCCTGACGTCACCCTGACGGTCGAACTGGATGCTCAGGATGAATACCGTGGGGGTCTGCTCCGATGTGAAATAGTAATGGGCAAGATCCTTGGCGATGCTGCCGTACTGAATCATCACCTGGCCGGTGTAGGGCTGTTTCATGCCTTCCAGGATTTTGGTGATGGTGAGAAAACCGCTGCCGAAAAATGGAGACAGATTGAAGTCGTTCATGGGCTTGTCGATGGGAATGGGGCTCTGCTTGAGATAACCGCGGACTTCGCCCCTGGCGTTGGCTTCCACGGAGAACCCTTTGATGGGCCCGGAACAGTCTATCCGGAGGTTTATGCGGTCATGGCCCTTGAGGGTGGTGGATATAAGGCCGCCGGCCAGATAGGCGTGACCGGCAACCAGGGTTTCCAGAAGTCCGTAACCGAAATTCGCCCGCATTTCCCGGATCATGCGTGTTCCGTTGATGAAAGCGCATTTGATGGTGTCATCCGCCATGAGAAAGGTATGCACCCGGTCCCTGGCTTTATCTTTTAACTGCTGTTTCAGGGTATCCCCTGGCAATGCCGCTTTTTTCAAGCTGGAGTTCCTTTCATTATCGTCCGGTACAGGCTGAATACCTTAGTCCAAGAATTGATCCACAATCGTGGCGCAAATATACACGGACCAGCCTTCCGGGTAAATAAAATCCTTTCACAGGAAAAAAGGACGGAGGCCAGGGGCAATCGGCGACGGGGGGGGGGTAACCGGTGTTTTTTCCATAAAAACAGTCTCGATGGCCTCGGCAAAATCCCTTAAATCCACGGGTTTTTTCAAAATGGCATCGATACCGTGGGCTTTGGCGTTTTCAGGAATTTCAGCCCGGCTGAATCCGGTACACAGAATGATCGGCATATCCGGTCGTATGCTTTTAATGGCCTCGGCCAGTCGGGTTCCCGTCATTTTCGGCATGGTCATGTCGGTGATGACCATGTCAAAGGAAAGGGGAGCAGATTTGACCATGTCCAGAGCTTCAACAGGATGGGTCGAGGACACCACGGTGTATCCCAGCCGCTGGAGAAGAGTGACACCCAGGTTCGCAATGTCGATTTCATCGTCAACGAACAGGATGTTGCCGCTGCCTTTGCCGATTTCAGAAGTCTGCACCGGGGTTTCCTTTTCGAGATTTCCCGCTTCGGGAAACGTCAGTTCAAAGCGTGTTCCGTGACCTTCCCGGGAAAAAACAGCAATATGGCCTTTGCAATCCTCCACGATTTTCCGCACCACGGAAAGCCCGAGGCCCGTACCCAGGTCTTTTGTCTTTGTCGTGAAATAGGGGTCGAAAATCCTTTTTAATACAGCCTCGTCCATACCGCAGCCCGTGTCGGAGATGGTCAGCCGGAGTTGGGGCAGATCGGGGACACCCGAATCCTCCTGGGTTTCCGTGATTCTGTCCAGGCCTATGGTGAGTGTCCCGCCGTTTTCCTTCATGGCATGATGGGCGTTGGTGCAAAGGTTCATGATGATCTGATGAAACTGGGTGGGGTCGGCGTGGATCGCCCCATTTTTATCTGCAATTTTTTCCTGGATTTCAATGGTGGACGGAAGGGATGCCCTCAGGAGGATCAGGGCTTCACGGATGATGGTGTGCGGATTGATTTTTCGGGTGATGCCTTCACGTTTTTCGTTTTTCCGGCTGAAAGACAGGATCTGGCTGACCAGATCCTTGGCTCTGTGGGCGGCTTTCATGACGTTTTCGATGTTCCGTCTGACCGGGATGTTTTCAGGCAGGTCCATGAACGCCAGATCGAGGTTACCGAAAATGGCTGAAAGGATGTTGTTGAAATCGTGGGCGATGCCGCTGGCCAGAGTCCCTATGGCTTCCATTTTCTGGCTCTGGACCAGCTGCTCTTCCATGGTTTTCTGATCGGTGATATCCCTTATATTGCAAACGCTTCCCAAAATCGCCCCGCTCTTGTCCGCGAAAGACGCGCCACTGATGCTGACCGGAATGATACGCCCGTCTTTGGCGCTCCTCTGGGTTTCGATTCCTGTGTAACTTTCTCCTTTTTTTTCCATGTCATCCATGGAAAGGGCCTGGGGGATGTTCTGAACCGGAATGAAATTTTCCAGTTTTTTCCCAAGCTGTTCGGACAAGGTCCAACCGAAAACCCGGCTGAAGGCCGGGTTGAGATAACGGACTTTCTTTTCGTTGTCGAAAACCACCACAGGATCGGGATTGGCTTCCACGATGGCCCGGGCCTTTTCTTCGCTCTGCCTCAGCTCTTCAATGGCCTGGGTGGCCCTTAGTGTTTCACTGCCGTAGGATGCCAGTATGGCACCCAGCTCTTTGTCCTGGCGGGTGAAAGGCGGGTTTACCTTGTTGTGGAGTGTGATGATGCCCACGATGGCCCCGTTTTTTTCAAGCATGGGGAACGCCAGAAGCGAGGGATCGGAATAACCTCTGAAACCGCTTGATAAAAATGGAAGTTCTTTTGTGATGTCTTCGATGAGAAGGGGTTCGTTTCGTGCCAGGACATGCCCCATCACCGTGCGGGCGGAGAGGGGAAGGGGGATGCGTTCGGGCACATGGTTTTTGTCCAGGGAGTATACAAGCACCAGCTCGTTGTCTCTGTGAAGAAAAAGACTTCCGCCTTTGGCGTTCATGTTACCCGCGAATTCGTGGAGCATTACGGGGCCCAGGTCTCCTGTACCGCTGAACGAGGTGAGACGACGTGTGGACTCCACGATCTGCTTGAGACGCTCGTTGATGTCTTCAAGTTCCCTGTTGCGTTTGAGAAGGGATTCTTCAGTGCCGAGCTTCTCTTTTTTAAGATCCACAAGTTCCGAAATGTGACCAAGAAGGCCGGTCAGCCGTTCCACAGTGAGAGGTTTTTTGACCACCCGGACCATTTCTTTCTTGGGAACACCGTGAATCACGGCAAGAGGATCTTTGTCCGTCTGGATGATGAAATGGCAATGCGGGGACGCATTGAGGATCGATGCTGTCAGATCCGGAATGCGTCCGTCGGGAAGTCGTTCTTCCATGACGGCGATGTGGGGCATAAGGGCTATGGCGAGTTTTTCCGCTTCGTTCCTGTTCGCGGCAGTATAAACAAGATAGCCTTCTTTGGAAAGACCCTCTTCCAGTGCATCGCAATGGCTGCTGTCTGGATCTACGATAAGGATACGTTTGGGTTTCATGGCACCTCTTTTCGCCGCGTTAAGCCGTTATTACTTCGACGGATGACGCGGGGGACACAGCCCGCTGTCAGTCGTTTTGTATTTATTGATGATGTCGAACAACAGTTTCGGATCGATGGGCTTGGATACGTAATCGTTCATTCCCGACATGAGACACCGGTCTTTGTCGCCGGTCATGGCGTTGGCGGTCATGGCAATGACGGGGATGTTTTTTCGGATGACCTCCGAATCCGGGTCACGGATCGTAAGGGTGGCTTCGATGCCGTTCATCACGGGCATTTGGATGTCCATGAGCACCATAAGGTACTCCGGCCCGTCTTTTTTTGACAGAGCCGTCACAGCTTCTTTGCCGTTGGCCGCCACGTCCACCCTGTACCCCTGTTTTTCGAGAAGCCGCATGGCGAGTTTCTGATTCACCGGGTTGTCCTCCACCAGGAGGATCACATCGCCGCTTTCCTTTTTTGCAGGAATATCGTGACGGGTGACGAACAACCGGCTTTGGGATCGTTCTTTTTTTTTGATCTTGTTGTCGTTGACGATGGCAATGCAATTGAACAGCTGACTCTGTTTGACGGGTTTGGTGAGGTAGGCTGAAAAACCGATGGCTTTCATCCGTTTGGCATCCCCGCGCGCGCCCTGGCCCGTGCACATGATAAGGAGTGTGTCCTTGAGGGCTGGATCGTTCTTGATGGCGGTTCCCAGACTTTCACCGTCCATGCCGGGCATTTTTTTGTCGATGATGGCAAGATCGTAGGGCGCGTTCTGGTAAACGGCGTCGTACAGTTGTTTCAGGGCGTCATCACCGTTCATGACCTCTGTGTACCTGCAACCCCAGGTTTTCAGATATTCCGAAAGAACCTGGCGGCTCGACGAACTGTCTTCGGCCACG
This sequence comes from Desulforapulum autotrophicum, assembly GCA_020723285.1. GTDB lineage: Bacteria > Desulfobacterota > Desulfobacteria > Desulfobacterales > Desulfolunaceae > DYJE01. The sequence continues at coordinate 13,892 of DYJE01000048.1, forward strand.
AGAATTTTCATGTGTTTGACGAGAAAAGGGCATACGGGATCGTAGTTTTTGATTTCTTTCTGTTTTTCAAGCGTCACGGTGAACCAGAACGTTGAGCCTTTGTGGAGTTCGCTTTCAACGTGAATATCCCCGCCCATGAGATGGGTGAGTTCTCTTGATATGGAAAGTCCCAGGCCGGTTCCGCCGTATTTTCGAGTGAAGGATGCGTCGGCTTGCTTGAAGGATTCGAAAAGGGTGGGGATGATGTGGCCGGGGATGCCGATGCCTGTGTCTTCCACACCGAAACGGATCAAGGCTTTGTCGGCGTCTTCGCTGACCAGGGAAACGCTGAGAAACACTTCGCCCTTTTCGGTGAATTTGACGGCGTTTCCTCCGAGGTTCATCAGGATCTGGCGGATTCGGCCCGGATCTCCTTTCACAAACACGGGAACATTCTGATAAATCAGCTGGGAGAACTCCAGGTTCTTTTCATGGGCCTTGATGGAAAGAACTTCGCCCACGCTTTCCACCATGCCCCGGAGATCGAAATCGATGTGTTCGATTTCCAGTTTTTTGGCTTCGATTTTGGAGTAATCCAGAATGTCGTTGATGATCACCAGAAGAGCCATCGCGCTTTCCTGGATCAGATCCGCATACCCTCTCTGCTCGTCATCGAGGTCGGTTTCAAGAAGGAGATCGGTCATTCCGATCACTCCGTTCATGGGGGTCCTGATTTCATGGCTCATGTTGGCGAGGAACTCGCTTTTGGCAATGTTGGCCTGTTCCGCTTCCGCAGCCATGCTGTTGGCCCGCTCGATGGCTTCGACCAGCTTGTTGTTGGTTACACTGATTTCATCTGTACGGGCGTTTACCGCCTGTTCGAACTGGCACCGGAGGGTGGCGAGGTCCTGCTCAAGCCTGTTCGTCTTTTTTTTAAGCATCGCCGCTTCAATGTAGATGTCGAGATGAGGAGCCAGTTCATCAGGTGGAGTGGCCCTGTCAAAAAAGACCGGCGATTTGATCTGATTCGTTATGTCTGACGGTGATTTCCAGGGAGTTGCGGTGATCATGAGCCATGGACTGGCTGGAGCTTCTTGAATCATGGCCCTTCCGATGGCGTGAACGCTGTCGTTTGAAAGGCTGAGTCCGGTGATAAGCACATCGGGATTCATGGTCATGATGCTTGAAACGCAGTCTTCAACGGTATTGACGATGCGGACGCTGTGGCCTTTTTCCAAAAAAGCGTGGGAAAGGGCATGGCGGGTTTCACCGTCGTGGTCTTCGAGGAAAAGAAGCTGGATGCCTGTGCTTTGAGATGGTCCTTTATCCATTTCGTTCATGATGCGACACGTCATTTCCCGGAAGTGTGACCGGTTATGATGATGGGCTTTTGGCTCAGATGATTATTAGGACAAACCGGACAGGCCAGGGGGCCGTAGACTGATTTAATTTCACATAACTAAAATAAATTTGCAATGCTTAAATCATTGTTTTTTAAAGGAACATGACTTCGCGGCTGGATTTGGTCTTGTTTTTTTCAAGGAACTGTGGTCTAAATAATAGCACATTATCATATAGTTATCTCGCTTCATTAAAAAGGGCCCCAACCGCATGGGTACCTTTTGACACGTTCTCAATTCTCGTGATGCCCTTTTTCAGGTGATGACGATCTCCCGCGCATGGCTTTTTTATCGGAATGTGACAGGTCAATGAAGAAAGCTGCTATTAATCCCAGGATGCAGCCCTATGGAAGAAACGACAGCACTTAACAAAGAATCGCCCGGAGACATTCTTCTTGCCTCGGTGAGAAGTGATGATCTGCGGCTTGTGGTTTCATCGCTTCAATTCATTGAAAACCGTGTTTTTACCGCATATTCCATTGAAAAAATTCTGAGTTTTCTTACCCGAAGGCCTTATGCCCTGGTCATCGTGGACTGTGAATTTGAGCAGGGCGGGATGCATGCCGTCTCTGAGCTTCGAAGGCTGGAACATGGCAGGGATGTTCCTGTGATGTTTCTTATGGAGAACGAAGGGGCATATCAAACGGGGGAATTTTACGAGATGGGCGCGGTTGACGTTCTGGTCCGTCCTGTTGATCCGGTGGCCATGAAGAACAAGATCGCATGTCTGATCGAACGGTTTCATTTTAAAACCCGGTGCCATGGCCGGGACGGAAACGTCAGTTACGGGCATGATGAAATGACGGATCGGAAAATGAACAGGGCCCTTTCCGAACTGGCCGGTGGAATAGCCCACCAGTTCAACAATACCCTCAATATCATCACCGGGCATGTGGAGCTTCTCAAGATGGATATGCCGGACAACGGATGTGTCCGGAATTTCAGTACCGTGGTTTTTGATTCGGTGAAAAAGATGACCGGTCTGACCGATAAACTCCTGGCATACGCCAAAGCGGGACGGGGCAGCCAGGGCAAGGTGGAGTTCAACGGATTGCTTGCCGAAGATCTGTCCGCATTATTCTATCCCCGTGACAGAATCACCGTCGAGACATACTTCGATCCGGGCAGCATCATGGTAAACGCCGACAAGGCCCAGCTGCGGATGGTGTTTGCCGCATTGTTCAAAAATGCTGTCGAGGCCATCAGGGATACCGGAAAGATTACAGTGACAACACGCTATCTCGCGGATGGAGACAGGTGTGGCGTTCAAAAAGAGTCAGATTTTTTGAATGTGGTTTGCCTGGAAGTCAGGGACAATGGCGAAGGCATGAGCAAGGATGTCACAGAAAGAATCTTCGAACCGTTTTTTTCAACAAAATTCCAGGGCAGAGGACTTGATCTGCCTGCCGTCCAGGGCATCGTCACAAGTCACGGGGGATGGATAGACGTTCAGTCTTCCGCAGGGCAGGGGACTGCTGTGAGCGTGTTCTTTCCTGTTTCATCCTACCGTCCGGCCAGTGTTTTCGCCGCTGCGGAGAGCGGAGCTGACAATGATGCCTGGATTCTGGTGGTGGATGATGACGATTCCATCCGGGATCTTACCGTGACGATGCTGAAGCGGCTGGGATACCGGGCAGTCTCTGCCTCAACAGGCTGGGAGGCCATCGAGGAGGCGGAACGGCTCAGGGGCAAACTGGATCTGGCCATGGTGGACATAGAGATGCCGGACATGAAAGGGGATGAACTTTATCCGCACCTGATGAAAATCTGCCCTGACCTTAAAGTCATCGTATGCAGCGGATATTCCGTGGAAGGGACTGGGGAAACCATGATCCGGAACGGTGCCCAGTTGTTCATGCAGAAACCCTTCAGCTTCGGGGATCTGGCCGTGAACATGCGAAAACTGATCGAACGGCGGAAAGAGACAAGGTACAGAGTCAGGGACGGCCACGCCCTGTTCAAAGGTGAAGAGGTTCAGTATAAAACGGGTCTGATTGACATCAGCCTCAGGGGGGCGGCCATTCAGGCCATGGAGAACGGCCGGTCGGGTTTCCCCGGCAAAATGGTCATTGTATCCGGAGCCGGTCAGTGGTCGGTTTCAGACATTCCATTTCAGGTTCTTGACAGGGGATTCTATTTTAACCCATTGAAAAAAGACTTGAAAACGCGTGACGTGATGAGTCTTCGTTTCGGTGCCATGAGCCTTGATAAACAGCACGAAGTGGAACGATTTATCGCCCATTGCACAATTCAGGGCGGATGATCAAGGGGGTGCCCTGCACCCGTCAGATGAGCGAATCCGATCTGTTCAGGAAAACAGGAAAAAATTCAGTCTCACCGTCCACAAAAAAATTGAAATATGACAGATATCCTCACGACACATATCCGGAACAACAGGCTGTCATACAAGCTGCTTCTGTACATCCTTCTGGCCAGCACGCTCTTCACGTTCATCGCATCAGCGTTTCATCTTTACCTGGAATACAGAAATGATCTGAGGCGTATCGATGAAACCCTGGCCCAGATCGGAACCAGCTACCTGTCCGCCATCGAAGCCAGTCTCTGGTCCTACGACACCCAGCAGCTCAAGACCCAGGTCCAGGGGATTCTCAATCTCCCGGGCATTGTTAAGGCGGAGATCTGCGATGCGTCAGGCGGAAAAGGCCATACCCTGATCTCCATGGGGTCTTTGAACGCGAGGAATATCGTGGAGAAACATTTCAAGCTTCGGCATGAAGGAGACGGGGTGTCGCTGGATACCGGAACGCTCACGGTTTACGCCGGACTTGATTCCGCAAGGGACAGGGTTTTCCGCCAGATTCTTTCAACAGTGGTCATGAAAGTTCTTGAAATATTTCTTCTGGCCCTTTTTATCCTTGTCATTTTTCACCATCTGATCATGAAACATCTGACCCGGATCGCCGCTTTTCTGAAACGGGTGGATGTCAACGCTCTGGATGTTCAGCTCAACCTTGACAGACGAAAAGGGCGGAACAAGGACATTCTCGATTTCGTGGTGAATGCGGTGAATACCATCCTCGATTATCTATCCGCCGATATCGCCAGGCGGACAGAAACTGAAGAACGCCTTCGGAAAATCAACGAAGATCTTGAGATCAGCAAAATGGAAATCGAAGAACAGAACAGAAGCAAGACACGGCAGATGACGGTTTCGGATATCCTGAGGGAAGAGGAGAACCTAGAGGGGCTGGCGTCACGACTTGTTTCATGTTTGTGTCGTTTCATGGATGCGGGTGTGGGAATTTTCTACCGTGTGGACAATCTCGATGGAACTGTGAGGGCGGAGGGAACCTATGCCTTGAACGGAAAGACAGCTGAAAATCTGGTGTGGAGGATCGGAGAAGGGGGGGTGGGGCAGGCCGTGAAGGACAGACGGAAGATGATGCTTGAACGTCCGGAATATTCAAGTCTCAATGTCCGGTCTTCTCTGGGATGTGAAAGGCCCACGCACGTCGTGATTTTTCCTTTTGAACGTAAAGGCGTGGTCACGGCCGCGGTGGAAATAGGGGCATTCCATCCTTTTTCCCAAGAACAGATCCTGTTACTGGAACAGATCGGAGAGCGGGTGGCCATGGCCACGGAGGCCGCTGTCTTCCGACAGATGGTGGCGAAGGCGGAGTCGCCATGATGATCAGGAAAAACTCCGGATGGGAGAAGGGTGGGTTCATGGGACTTGGGAGTCGCCTTGTTCTGTGGTTTGTCTTTTTTGCCATTCTTCCTGTTGTGGTCACCGGAATCGCCGGTCATGTGATGCTCATGGCCCACATGGACGCTCAGATCGAAAAACTGCTGGCCGGTGTGGTGACAAGTAAGAAATACGATGTGGAACACAGCTTTGAAGATATCCGCAGAAGCCTGAACAGTCTGGCAAGGCGTTCCGTGACCCTTGCCATGATGGAGGCCGTCAGCGGAAAGAAATCATTATCCCGAAGTGAATTCAGCAATCTTCGAAATGAATTCGAGAAAAACATTCTGTCTCAGCACCTGGGGGTTGAAGATTACAGGAATGTCTTGCTGCTCGGCGTTGACGGAGTGGTCCGTTATTCGAAAAACACCGGGATCCGCTGGGAAAGGGTTCTGGCTGATGAAGGCTATGTTGAATCATCCCTGGCCGCAGCTGTGAAAACGTCTCTTCATTCCATGGAAACGGTTTTTGCGGATGACGGGAAAATTGGCTTTCCGGGGATGTTTTCAATGTATGCGGTGAAGGCTCTTCAGAACCGGATCGGTGAAGTGAGCGGAATTCTTGTCGTTCAATACGACGATGAAAAACTGGGCCAGCCTCTTGAAAATTATGTGGGTCTCGGCAGAACGTTCGCCCTTCATCTGGAGGGGCCCCAAGGCCGTTTGAACAGGGGCAGCGGAGCATGGGAGCCTGCCATGCTGGCACCCACCGGAGTAAACCGGGGGCTGTTCGGCGATTGGGACAAGGGTTCGGGTGCAGACTCACGTCCGATGCTCAGGCGTTTTGCCGGAAGTGACGGAACGGTCAGGCTCCGGGTGGAGTCGGCTTTGGCCGTTCGTGGATTGAATTACAGACTTGTTGCTGAAATTCATGAGAAGGAAGCCTTTGCTTTGAAAGACAGGATTGGGCTGGCCCTGCTCCTGTTGTCGGGGGTTCTTGTGGCCGTGATGACAGGGGGGGCTGTGATGATTTCCGGCCGGATCTCACGTCCAATCAACGAGATGCGGGAATGGGCCGAAGCGGTGGCCGACGGGGATCTTTCGCTGAGGGAAATTTCCTGTCCCTATGACGACATGAGACGATATGTCCGAAGCTTTTCGGCTGTTGTCGCTTTTCTCAATGAGACGGCAAAACTTGCAGCCGATGTGTCTTCCGGGGATTATTCCAATGATATCGCCCTGCGATCCCCGCACGATGAGCTTGGGGCATCTCTCCGTCGCATGACCGAATCTTTGCGGGATGCGTCAAGCGCCATGGCGTCACTGGCGACCGGAGATTTTTACGCACGGGTGACGGTGAAAGGCCCCAATGACCTGTTCTCCAAATCCCTGAACAGCATGGTGGAAAAGATCAGGGCGACCCATGAACAGGGGCGTGTTCAGGCCAGACAGAAAACGCTTCAGGCTGAATTGAACGAAATCATGCGCGGTGACAAGGCGTTGGAGGAGTTGTGCCGAAAGATACTGTCCTTCTATTGCCTGTGTTTCAAAGCGGCTCTGGGGACATTTTACGTCCGTGAAGAGGATGGTGAGTCTCTCAGGCTCTACGGAGGGTTTGCCCTTTCGTCCCACCGTTCGTTTCCCTGTCTCGTTCGTGCCGGAGAAGGGCTGGCGGGGCAGGCGTTTCAGGAAAAAAGAATGATTCTCCTGCCCCATTGCCCGGAGACCTACCTGAACGCCAGGACCCTGGTCTGCTCCATGAAAACAGCCTCGGTTCTCGTTTATCCGTTTGTCCGTGACGGGCGGGTGGAAGCCTTGGTGGAGCTTGGTTCGCCAGGGCGTTTCTCTGCGCGGGACCTTGATTTGCTTGAACTTGTTTCAGAAAGTGTTGCCATCGCCATCGCTTCGGCGGTGAACCGCTTGAAAATGACGGAGCTCCTTGACAAAACGGTAAAACAATCCGACGATCTTCGGATGAAGCAGGAAGAACTGAACGCCATCAACAGGGATCTTAAAGAACAGACGGCCAAACTTCTGGTTTCCGAAAAACAGCTGAGGTTGAAAGAAGATGAAATGGCCCGGATCAACGCAGCCCTTGAGGAACGGTCCCTTGGACTTCAACAGCAGAAAGAGGAAATCAGGGAAAAGAACATGGCTCTTGAAGCTGCCCAGGCTGAACTGATCGAAAAAACAGAAAGCCTTGAAAGCGGCAGCAGGCACAAATCGGAGTTTCTGGCCAATATGAGTCATGAACTCCGCACACCGCTCAACAGTATCCTGCTGATTTCGAGGCTTCTTGAGGAAAACAGGCTGGGGAACCTGACGGAAAAGCAGATCGAATTCACCAGGACCATTCATTCCGCTGGCGTGGATCTCCTTTCCCTGATCGACGATATTCTGGATCTTTCCAGGATTGAAGCTGGAAAGCTGGAACTGATCCGTATCAAAGCAAGAATCGGGGATATCACAGGGAAAATTCATCTTCATTTTGACAATGTGTGCAGGGAAAAAGGCATTGAACTAAGATCGGAGATTCATGAGGCGGTTCCTGAAAATGTGTTTGTGGATTTGAAGCGGATCGACCAGATTCTGAAAAATCTCGTGTCCAATGCCGTGAAATTTACAAGTTCGGGGGCCGTGACCGTCAGCTTTTCCATGCCGGCCGTTTGTCCCCAGGGAATCATGCCCATAACGAATATGGGTAACGCCCTTCAGATTGCCGTCCATGACACAGGTCAGGGGATTCCGGTGGACAAGCATGAACTTGTTTTTGAGCCTTTCCGCCAGGCTGATGACAGCATAGGCAAAACCTTTGGCGGAACAGGTTTGGGGCTTTCCATTTCTCGGAAACTGGCCCGCCTTATGGGTGGGGATATCACTCTGGAAAGCCGCGTTGGGGAGGGAAGCACATTTACCTTTTTTGTCCCGGATGTTTTCCGGGAACACGAAAGCCCTGATCCGGACCACAGACTTTATTTCCCGATGCCCATGGAAGAAACCATGGCCGATGAAGAATCGGGGGCCGATGAGATCGATGAACTGAAAGGCAGACGGATTCTCATCGTCGACGATGACATGCGCCATGTCTATGCCCTGATGCATTGCCTTGAAAACCGGGGGCCCGAGCTTGTGGTGGCCAAAACCGGCGAAGATTGTCTGAACGTCCTCAATGGGAAGGAACCGGTGGATCTGGTGATCATGGACGTGATGATGAAGGATATGAGCGGTTTTAAGGCCATGCGGCAAATCAGGGACGACGCCCGGTTTAAGGATCTGCCGGTGATATCCGTCACGGCCAGGGCCATGAAGGGCGACAGGGAGAAATGCCTTGATTCCGGGGCGTCGGCCTATGTTTCAAAACCGGTGGATATGGACCTGCTGATGAAAATCATGAAAGATCTGTTGAGTCGGACGCCTGAAAATGAGATAAAAGAAAGGAAATGAAAGATCGCTTTGGCTGGTAGGGCGCAAGGCATTTAACCATATTTTGGCGGTGGGCTCCTTGGCATGGAAAAAAAACATACGAACGAAAATATAACCGGTTTTGGCGTTGTTCTTCTGATTGAAGACGATGATATTGTCATGGAAGTGAACAAAGCCATGATGGAAAAAATGGGTTATACCGTGGTTGAGGCCGCCACGGGTCAGGCTGCGGTGGATGCCGCCGGTGATCCGGAAAGGCCGCTGGATCTGGCTTTGCTGGATATGGATATGCCCGATATGAAAGGCCCTGAAATTTTCAAGTATCTCAAGGAGATAAGGCCTTCTTTGAAGGTGGTGGTGTGCAGCGGCCAGTATGGGGATTCCTCGGTGAACGATCTTCTTGAAAAGGGGGCGGAAGGTTTTCTTCAAAAACCCTTTTCCTATAAAATTCTGTACGATCTGCTGGTAAAACACCTGGACCGCCGCCATGGAACACGGGTCCGCGTTCTGGATAATTTCCTGTCAATTTCGGAAGATCAGACCGTCCGGAACATCCGCCTGATCGACATCAGTCAGGGTGGTTTTGCCTTTGTCTGCGGCGATTCTGTGGACAATAAGGACGCCCTGATCGATGTGGCCGTGATTCTGGCGGAAAAAGGGGTGAATCTGGATGAGCTGGAATGCCGCATCGTGTCCGATAAAACGCTGAATCCTTCAGATCCGGCAACAGGGGCTGCCCTGAAACGGAAAGGAGTTTCCTTCGGCAAAATGACGAAAGAGCAGTTCGACAACCTTTCGGAACTGATCAAAGCCTTTTCAGGGGGCAGTTGATCCCTTGCGGTATGACATAAACGGTTATCAAACAGCCGCATGAGCGGCTGTTTTTATTTGAGAAAAGGATATGCCATGGAATTGTATGCGGCCCGGGTGTCGGAATCTGCGGAGTACATCAGGCGGAACATTGCTGAGTCGCCCACGGTTCTGGTGATGGCCGGAACAGGCCTGGGTGACTGCGCCACAGGAGTATCAAGGGTGCGTATGTTCGAATACGTCGCTCTGCCCCATTTCCCCAAATCCACTGTGGAAAGCCACGCCGGGCAACTGGTGGTGGGCCGGTTCGGGGGGAAGACCGTGGCGGTGATGCGTGGAAGGTTTCATCTATACGAGGGGTATTCGCCCGGTGAGGTTGTTTTTCCCATCCGGGTCATGCAGACTCTGGGCGTTCGGACTCTGATCATCACCAACGCCGCCGGAGGCCTTAATCTCAATTTTCAGGGCGGTGACATCATGGTGATGACCGACCATATCAACCTCACCGGTGAAAACCCTCTTGAGGGTCCCAACCATGACGCCTGGGGCCTGCGGTTTCCCGGTATGGTTGACGCTTATGACCCGGCTCTGCGCGTCCTTGCACTGGATGCGGGAAGAGCTTTGGGGGCTGAACTCCGGGAGGGGGTTTACGCGGGGCTCAAAGGTCCGAGCCTTGAAACCCCTTCGGAAATGCGTTTTCTACGGATTATCGGGGCGGACGCCGTGGGATTTTCAACCGTTCAGGAAGTTATCGCGGCCCGTCATGGAGGGATGCGGGTGCTGGGCTTGTCCGTGATCACCAATCTCTGTGATCCGGACCAACCGGAGAACGCCACTGTGGAGAACGTGGTGGCTGCGGCTGGCAAAGCCGCAATACGGCTTGAAACAATCATTGAAAAGGTGGTGGCGCATGGGACGTGAAAATTCTGAGGGCGGTATTCTCCTGGCGGGAGGTACCGTGGTGACCCTGGACGCTGATCACCGGGTGATCGAAAACGGTGCCGTTCGTGTTCAAAACGACCGGATCGTTGCTGTAGGGAAACGCGGGGACATGGAAAAATCATTCAAAGGGACGGTGCTTGAAGCCTCGGGATGCATCATCATGCCTGGACTTGTGAACGCCCATACCCATCTTCCCATGAGTCTGTTCCGGGGACTGGCCGACGATCTTCCCCTGATGGAGTGGCTTACCGGCCATATGTTTCCGGCGGAAGCGGCCCATATCCGGCCGGAAACGGTGTACACAGCCACGCTTCTGTCCTGTGCTGAAATGCTTCTTTCAGGCACCACCTTCTGTTGCGACGGCTATTTTCATGAAGACAGCACGGCACGGGCTGTGGCGGAATCCGGGATGCGTGCCATACTGGCCCAGGGCGTCATCGATTACCCCGCCCCCGGCGTTCCTGATCCTTCGAAAAACGTCGAAGCGGCGCTGATGTTTGTCCGTTCTGCGAAAGGCCGGTTCCCAGCCATCGAACCGTCAATTTTCTGCCATTCTCCGTACACCTGCTCCGCTGAGACCCTGATCCGTGCCAAAACCGCCGCACGGGAAGAAAACGTACTGTTACAGATCCATGTGGCGGAAACCGATGGTGAACGGGATCAGTGTTTTGCTCAAAACGGTGTGAGTCCTGTGGGATACCTGGACCGGCTGGGTGTTCTCGACGAACGGACCCTTCTGGTTCATGCGGTGGCCGTGGATGATGCCGATCTTTCCATGATCAAAAAAAGCGGTGCCGCCGTGGTTCACGTCCCGGAAAGCAACATGAAGCTGGGGTCCGGGGTTGCGCCTGTTCCGGACATGCTGGCCCATGGAATACCTGTGGCGTTGGGGACGGACGGCTGCGCAAGCAACAACGATCTTGACATGTTCGGCGAAGCCGCCACAACGGCCCTTCTCCACAAGGCCTTCCGCAAAGACCCCACGGTGATGAACGCGGAAACAGCCTTGCGCATGGCCACGGAGAAAGGGGCTGAAGCCCTGGGCTCAGGGTCCGTCACCGGTTCCCTTGAACCTGGAAAAAAGGCTGACATCATTGTGGTTGACACCCGCAGGCCTCACCTGGTGCCCATGTATTCCCCGCTCTCCCATTTGGTGTATTCGGCCAGGGGTTCGGACGTCCGTGACGTGATGGTGGACGGACGCCTGGTGGTCAGGCAGCGGAAACTTCTCACCCTTGACTTAGAACGCATTATGGAGCGCATGGAACGTCTGGGATCAGTCGTGAAAGGAAAAGCCTGATGGGGAGAGATTGCATCTTACCGGATTTTATACCACCACTTGCATAAAATCCGATAAGACGATGAGAGGTAAAACAGGGAATGAAGATTTAAGGTAAGGTTAGCTGCTGTCCTGCTAACATTTTACGCGGATAGTCATGTCTGACACCCGCACAGCCGGAAAGGAATTTGATGGAGTGGATGTCTCAGTAACGGTTTGCATTATAAAGAGCCGATCAAATTCTGTACATAGAGTAAACCATTCATTTATGTGGGGTGATTCCTGGGGGGAGTTGGGACCCGGCCGGGAAAAGCCGGGAAATTCCGTCTAAATCCAGATTGCAATCAGCAAATTGGGGACAGGTCGATTATAAACTTCTCAACGGTGTCCAAAATTGGCCATAAAAGCCATGAAAATTCATATGATTATACTTA
>DYJE01000063.1 GCA_020723285.1 Desulforapulum autotrophicum
AATCCCTTGCCGCCCTCCAGGCGATCGCTTCCGTCTCCGCCGGTCAGATGGTCATTCCCGAGCCCGCCTTTGATCACATCATTGTCTTCGCCGCCGTCGATATGATCATCGTTATCGCTCCCTGTGATCGTGTCCTCACCGCTGTCTCCGTTAATCTTCAATCCATTCTCGGACTTAGAGCCAAGAAATGAAATCTGATCATTACCCTCGCCACCCGAAATGGTCCCGGCTTTTGTGATGTCCGAATAGATCATTCGAATCACGTCACTTTCTTTGCCCGTATCGATATTGCCGAGATCATTGATTGTCGCTTTCATGGACCTTATGGTGTCTTTTCCCTCGCCACCATGTACGTTGCCGATTTTGACGATATCGGAGTGATTGAATATCAACTCATTTTCACCGGCTTTCATATCCAGGTTGTCAATGGTGATTGCGCTTGAATATGTAAAATGGAATTCATCCTTTCCGCTTCCGCCGGTGATGGTTCCGAAAGTGGTTCCTTCAACCGCATCCACTGTCAATGTATTTTCGCCGTCTTTAAAATCAATCGACGTCACGGTCTGAAATTTCCCGTTCTTTATACTCGCCGTATCCTTACCCGTCCCGCCCATGATCGAATCCAAAGTGGTGACGGTGCCCCCATCCATGGCCAGGGTGTTTTCACCGTCTCCCAGATTGATGGTTTTGATGTGGGTGATGATCGAATTCGTGATGGATAATGTGCTTTTATTATCACCGGTAAACGTGATTTCGTCGATGGTTCCGCCTGTCACATCCATCAACGTGGCGGTTTCGTCTTCATCCTTGAATTCAATTTTCTTGATATTGTCGAATGTGGATGTTTTAAAATTTAAGGAGTAATCTCCCTCTTCGATGACGATATTCTCGATTCCCCGAAGTTCAAGGCCGATGAGATCGAGGTTTGTGTCGGTAAACGTATTTCCCTCACCATTTGTAATGCTGTCGTCTCCCGCTCCGCCATCGATCAGAGTCAATTGCGCATCATACTGCTTTTCGTTCAGCATGAGCTTATCGTCGCCTGCTCCCAGACTGATCGTCTGGATATTGAGCAGTTTCGTTTCTGAAAGATCGACGATATCGCCGGTCTCCGTTCCGGCAAGCGTATTCTTTCCCCCGCCGCCGTCGATCATTTCCACGGTCTGATCTTCCCCGCCTTCCATTTCGGTGAAATGGTGGACGCGGATGGTGTCGTCCTTTTGACCACCAAGAATGATGTCATAACCTTCGCCCCCAATGAAATTGTCAAAGGCTTCATCACTGCCCTGAATATAAAAAGTATCATCATCCCTTCCGCCATCCATAATGTCCCAGCCTTGGCCACCTTCGATATAGTCGTTGCCTTCGAGACCTCTGAATTTATCATTTCCGCCCATCCCGTAGAGATGGTCTTCGTTATTTGATCCAGATATATCCGGATCATTATTATCCGACCCAAATATATATTTCCGTGTCGAAGGCCCAGGAATGATAACGGATGAATCACTGATATTGTTATATCCATCATGGCTGTTTACCAGAGCAATATCTTGATAGTATTCGTCCACTTGATTGAAAGGATTCATGACCTGATATAAGAAATGGGCTCTGTCTTTCAGATACTGATCGCTGTAGTCATTGGGATTGACTTCCCTGTAGTACGGTTCGGCAAGAATCCTCGGAACAAACGGAGCCAGATGCTGCATGGCGAAAAGACCGATTCGCGTTCTCGAAGCCGCTTCAAGTTCTCCAATACTTAGATTCCTGAAATTGTAGATATAATCCGGTTCTTTGTCTGCAACTCTGAAATTGAAATTCGTTCCGACTTTTTCAAGGATCGTCGCAAACAGTTCGGGGTCAGGATACCCGGAAAGACTTGTTTCGACGGTCATGGGCTGGTTGCCGTTCTCTATTTGCTTAAATGTTAATTTCAATCCTGAATCGCTTCCGGCTCTTTTCAGTGTCCAACGCTCAAAATTATTAACCTCATCCCAGTTTTTTTCCAAAAACTCTTTCATATCGCTACAGCATTCTATGTCATAAGAACCATCCTCCTTTGCATCGGCAATGGCCTTATTATCCATGTATCTTTCATACCCTTCATTCAAGCCCTCCTGAATAAGATAATTCCCAGCCATTATGATTAAAAATTCAGCACCCACACTTAAACCAAGAAAACCTGCGGAAGCCATACCAAGAAGATACTCAAATCCCGCACTTCCACAGACATTCAAAAAATCTCTTACAAATGTTTCCCCTGTGTAATCCGCCCCATGACCTGTATTTATTATCGATGAAGTTGCTGTTGATCCTGAACCTAATACTAATGAAACAACACAATCCGTTCCAAGTGCCGTATGCAAGCCAACATCCGCCGCATTGGCAAAACCTTGGCCAATGAGAATGGTTATTATGGTTTGCGTTAATGAAGCAATGACACCAATATTCCCCTCAAGGGCTGTCCCTTGAAGTATCGTTTCAATCTCTCCATACAATGCAGGATTTGTATTCCTTATTGCATCCCAATTGGAAGCCCATCCCGGAGTGTCTGGTGTATAATCTCCAAAAACAATTTCTCTATAAAAATCAGTCATTTTTCATCTCCTTAAGCAGGGGTTTTAATTCTTCTCTGAAAACAAATTCAACATCATCAACATCATAAAATTCACATGAATATGGGTCTCTTTTTTTCACAATGTTATATTTTTCAACCGGCATATCCTTGCCACAGATGTAGGATAAAAGGTAGTTGGCAGCCCCACCTCCCGCGCTGTAAACAGATGGCTGATACATCATTTTTGCCTGTCTTGAATTTTTTTTACTGTAAAGAAGGAAATAATTTCTTTCCGTATCATCAGACATGGCATCGATATACTCCCGATACAATCTCTCAATCAAAGGGTGATCGCAGGTAAACTCTCCTTTCGATACAATGACAAGAGCCAGATCCTGGAGTATTTCCAATGTTGTCCCCTGACGGTCGGCTGCAATCTGTGGGTATTTTGATTTTATCTCATTAAAAATCGCGGTTTTAACCCAAAGAGAACCCAATTGATCAAGCCAATGAAGTGTTTTATAGTCCCTTTGAATCAGATATTCGGTTTTTCGCCATATCATTCC
Source organism: Desulforapulum autotrophicum (assembly GCA_020723285.1). Classification (GTDB taxonomy): domain Bacteria; phylum Desulfobacterota; class Desulfobacteria; order Desulfobacterales; family Desulfolunaceae; genus DYJE01. Next base: position 3,121 of record DYJE01000063.1, read on the forward strand.
GGATTTCATGAACTTTCCAGTATAGTGCCCCATGTATAATGTATAACTGAAGTTGAACAGTCAAACGGCAGAAAATCGCGTAACTACTTGAAAATACA
>DYJE01000064.1 GCA_020723285.1 Desulforapulum autotrophicum
CTGTCCCCCCTCACATAGTTCTACCTAATTCGCTACCCAATATCTCACCGTATATTGTATAAGTCTTTTTTCTTCTCAGAATAAGTTGAAGGGAAAGAGAAGGGATAACCGAGGGTGTATTCCCAGCCAGGAGTAATGTCCCCAGTTATCCCCCAAGGACTTCTTACTTGATACTGTATTGTGATCTTGATGTCAAGCTCCTGGAGGAATTGGGCGATGGGTACATGGACTATCCGTGGCCCCGTCCTCCGTGGTGTCCTCGGTGCAAAAGCCCAAGACTATGGGGCCATGGGTATGTGGACCGGTATTTTGATGAATCTAAAAAAGCACTCGTCATGAGGAGATATCGTTGTCCCGACTGTGGAGCCGTCCATACGCTTAGACCCCGTTTCTATGATCGGCGGTTTCAGGTAATTTGGTTTACGATTTTTTTGAGCCTCCTCAAGAAGATCACCTTTGGGGGTTGGCTTGCGGGATGGAGTCGCCAGAGGCAGCAGTATTGGTGGCGAGGGTTTAGAAAACACGCATCAAGGAAGCAAAACTTTACTCCTGAGACCGCTCTGAGCATCTTCGTTACCCTGTTTGAGGCAGAGCACCTCTTGGGGACTCATTCGTTGACTTATTATGAGAGGACACCTCTTGGAGGGCCTCCACACCGTAGGTTTGCTGCGACTTTCCCCTGTGGAGTGGGGTAAGATAGATCAAAACCCACAGAAGGAGGTCTCATTCATCATGGAGAAAGAGAAGAAAGAGAAGATTGCACTGTTTCGGTTTGGAGTGATTTCGAGGTTGCTCTGGATCAAGGAGGATGAGCGCCAGCAAGAAGCCTTGCTTCGGGAGATTACTTCCACGGCTTGGGAGATTCCTTATTCCAGCAGGACCGTTGTCGGACGATCCACGGTTCTGGAGTGGCTCAAGAAATACCGAGACAGTGGAAACAAGATCGAAAGTCTTGAACCTCAGCAGCGCTCGGATAAAGGGAAAGCCCGATCTTTGGATGAAGAGACGGAACAGATTCTGGTCCGTTTAAAGACAGAACTCAAAGGAGCTTCTCTGCCTGTCATTGTTCGGGTAGCAAGAGAACGAAAGCTTCTCCCTCCTGATTTTCATGCCTCCATTCAGAGTCTTTACCGGCTCTTCCAGCGGCGAGGACTCAACGAACCGCAAGAACTTAAACCGGACCTTCGAAGATATGAGACCGACCTGCCCAATGACCTCTGGCAGTCTGACTGTATGCACGGGCCTTCAGTGATTGTCGATGGGAAGGTACGAAAGAGCTTTCTCTTTGCCTTCTTGGATGACCACTCCCGCCTCATTCCTCACGGAGAGTTTTATCTCCAGGAGAATCTTAAAAACCTGACCGATTGCCTGATCAAGGCTTTGAGCAAAAGGGGACTGCCTAGAAAAATCTACATCGACAATGGCCCCTCCTTTCGGTCTCACCAACTTGCTCACGCCACTGCCTCCCTGGGCATCTCTCTGATTCACTGCACCCCTTACCGACCTGAGGGAAAGGGAAAAATCGAAAGGTATTTCAAAAACCTCCGGATGCAGTTTCTCCCCCTCGTTCCTCCCACCTTATCGCTGATCGACCTCAACGAGCGGTTTGAGCAATGGTGTGATCAGACTTATCATCGAACCGTTCATGGCACAACAAAAGAAACACCCTGGGATCGGTATACTCAGCATCTGCACCTTCTGAGACCCGCTCCCAAAAACCTCTCTGATTTCTTTCGCACCAGGGCACAACGAAAAGTCGACCGCGACCGAACCGTCACGCTGCACGGCAGAATCTATGAAGCCCCCGTGGAACTGATCGAGAAAAATGTCAGTCTCCTGTATCACGAAGACGATCCTCAGCGAATCGAAATCTTTTACCAGGATCAATCCTATGGGTTCCTCGTCCCCCTCAATCCCCATATCAATGCCCGGATTAAACGAAACGCGGAGCGCACCGAAATCGAACCTCCACTGACTCCCACACCCTCTCCTCCCGTTGCGAAATCCTACCAGGGGGGAACTCTCTTCGAAAGGAGGCAGGACGATGAGTCGTTATAAGCACTTCTTCGGCTTTCAGCGTGAACCGTTCCCTCAAGATATCAAGGTCGAAGACCTCTACCCCCTGCCTGGCCTCAAGGCCCTCGCAGACCGATTCCACTATGCCCTCGATCTGGGCGCCATCAGTGTTATCACCGGAGAGGTTGGGACAGGAAAATCCACCTCTTTGCGCTATGCCTCTTCTCCTCTTCACCCCTCTGAATACCGAATCATTCCCGTTACCGCCAACACCGGAACCATCCTCGAACTCCTCAAGCAAATGCTGCTTTCCCTTCAGGTCGAGTCCCGTTCCCTCTCCATCACTCTTCTGACCAAAACCCTCCGGGGGATTCTCTCCGAAATCAATGCAAAAAAACAACGACCGATATTGATCATCGATGAAGCCCACCTAATGCGCATCGAGATCTTTGCTCAACTCCACACGCTGTTACAGTTTGAATTTGACTCCAAACCCTTAGTTCCACTTATCCTCTGCGGACAAAATACTCTGATTGACAAGCTGATGTATCATAGCTCCAGACCTTTGGCCTCTCGGGTCGTCGGCAGATCTCATCTCGAAGGCTTAACCCTCAAAGACATGGAGGGATACCTGAATCACCACTTGAAAATCGCTGGCGTGAAAGAACAGCTTTTTGCAGAGGAAGCCATTCTGGCCATCCAGCAGGGATCGGGAGGTCTGCTCCGAAGGGCTAATCATCTGGCCAGGGGAGCCCTGGTGGCAGCTACTCTTGAAAAAAACCGCACCGTCTCAGCCGAACATGTCAGGACGGCTTCGACAGAAATTATTTGAACCTGCATCGGGTTCATGGAAAGGAAAAGGATCGATGACTACCCAAAACTTGCCCGAAGCCAAACGGGCTTGGTTAATCTGGCAACTCATCAATGAACTTAATGAACTCCTCTGGAACCACTACGATAATGACTTTAGCTCATTCCTCTTGGAAGAAGAGAACCCGGATTACCAATCAATACTCTCAGACCTGATATAGGACAATCCGGTATTCAACGGGGAGGATGCAACTCCTCCCTACTACCTCTATCCAGATTAACGTGAAGTCCATTTTATCGTGACAATTTACGTCGGATTAATGTGAGAGGTTACACC
>DYJE01000065.1 GCA_020723285.1 Desulforapulum autotrophicum
TGTCACCGGCCGCTTCAAAACCAGCCAGGGAGGGGCACTTCAAAACCAGCCATTTTGAGTCTGCATTTGGTTTACCATTTTTCTTGTGTTTTTGCAAGTATTGTCCTTCAGCCGTGTCAAAGCCCAATAGAAATGTCCTCTAGTTTAGCCGGATAGAAATGTCTTCTTTTTCGTCTTCTTTACCTTCATGACATCCTTTTCTTTTTCTTCTTTTTCTTCTTTTTCTTCTTTGCCTGCATGCGCATAGGCATGTTTAGTAGCAGCAGTAGTGGCTGTGGGTATGTGGGAAACTCGGAGAGTTTTCCACATATCCACAGCCTTTATTCTTCATGATGATCGTGCCCTTTTCGTTGCTCGAGGCGCCCGGCGGCGACAGCCTTGTCCTTCAGCCGGTAGCTTTTCCCTGTAATCTGGATTATCTCGGCGCGGCTGAGGAATCGGTCGAGGATCGCGGTGGCAGTCGGGACGTCGCCGACGAGTTTCCCCCATTCCTCAAGCGGCCTGTTCGAGGTCATGATCGTGGAGCGGAGTTCGTATCGGCGCATGATGATCTCGAATAGATACTCGCCGGACTGCTTTGGCAGCCTTTTAAGGCCCATGTCGTCGATTATGAGAAGGTCGGGTCTGAGATAGCGCCGCATTACCTTGTCGCTTTCGTTGAGGGCTTCGGCCTGGTTCAGTTCGCCTATGGTGTCGAAGATGGAGCGGTACAGGACGACATGGCCCATTTTCGCCGCCTGATGTCCGAGAGCCTGGGCCAGATGCGATTTGCCGACTCCGGGAGGGCCCGTGAACAGGATGTCTCTTTGCTCCCGGATGAAGCGGCACGTGGCCAGTTCCATTATCTCTCTGCGCTGTATGGAGGGATTGAAGCTGAAGTCGAAGTCCTCTATGCTTTTCATCTCGCGAAACCCCGCCGCACTGACCCTCCTTTCGATTGCTCTGTCTTCCCTGAGGGCGATCTCGTCATTGACGATCAACTCCAGGAACTCCATGTGGCTGAGTTGGTTGCCCTGGGCCTCCTGCAGCCTGACCTCCAGGCTGGAGAGGAGGCCTGAGAGCTTCAGGCGTTTCAAGGCGCTCTTGAGTTGTTGGTTCATTCTTCGCTCCTTTCGTCGTCTGCAGGTTTGAACGACACTATCATAAGCTCCTGATATTCCGATAAGGGCCGGATGATGGGATGGCTTTCGGCAAACTCAAACTCTCTTTGAGCAGAGTTTCGTTTGATAAGCTCTCGCAAGGAGCGCAGCCTGAACATGCCGGCCTCATGAGCGGTTCTGCTTGCCTGGTTGATGGTGCGGGCAGGATAGTTCTTCGTCAGGTGTAGGAAACCCTGCAGGACGCGGACCCCTTCGATTCCCCGCTCATCGAGCATGGCCTTGGCCCACAGGCCGGCCTCGGCGCCGATACAGAACGCCTTGCTCAGCATGTATTCGGCCCCTCGTTCCACGGCGGATATCTTCTGGTCGGCCAAATGAGAGCGGCTGGTATTGAACCTGCCCGGCTCGACCTTCGGATGGACAGCTATCTGCTCGAACCGGAAGTTGAACACCCGGACAAGGCGGCTGTCCCAGCGCACCCATACCTCCCGGCCCAAATATTCAGGCGGGACCGAGTAGTAGCTTTTGGCTATCTCCACATGGCCGTCCTGGTGCACCGTTCGCCTGCCTTCGTGGTAGAAGGGAAACGGCTCCGGGGGCAGGGGCTTTAGCGCCGGCCTCTCCACCTCCTCAAATACCCGGCGGACCTGCTTCCTAGTCGTGCCGTGGATGCGAGTATCGGCGACATCCCTCTCCCACTCTATGAGAAACTGTTTCTCTTCGGCCAGGGAACAGAACGTCCTGCCTTTCAGGGCGTTGTTCTTGACGTACTTGACCCCGCCTTCCACCTTGCCCTTGTGCCGGGGCGTGTATGGCTTTGTGGGGAGGATGACCGTGCCGTAGTGGCGCGCGAACTCCACCACTTTGGGGTTGAGATCGGGGTCGAACCAGTCGGCATTCTTCACGGCGGCCTTCAGGTTGTCTATGACCAGTGTCTTTGGGACGCCGCCAAATGCCCGAAATGCGTTCTCCAGGGAGCGGATGAAGTTCTCCGTCGTCTGTCGCCAGATCGGCTCGCTGTAGCTTTTGCGGGAATGGCTAAGCGTGATGCGCAGGATATGCGGCCTGCGTCTTTTGGCGTCCAAAAAGACCCAGGCCCCGGAGCCGAAATCCACTTGGGCTTCCTGTCCGGGCTCGCATTCCATCCTCCGGAAGGGCAACGGCATATTCGCGCCAAGCTTGCGGACGAACCGCTTCACGGAGGAATATGCGCCGGTGAAACCGCTTTCGCTGACCAGGTCCTGCCAGATCCGCTGGGCGGACAGCCCCTGATCAAGCTTCTTCCCTATGGGCTCTCTGAACGGCTCGCATTGGCTACATTTACCCGGCGGATGCCCCAATGCCGGAAAAACCAAATCCCCCAGCAAAGACCCGGCGGTCGGAATGGCGGGTTTTGGACTGCGAGACAGATCAGACCCGGGGGCCGAAATGGCTGGTTTTGCCCCCTCCGATTGATCGGACCCGGGGGCCGGAATGGCGGGTTTTGAGCCTTCCGATTGCCCGGACCCGGGGGGCGAAATGGCTGGTTTTGACCGGTTGCGCCTCAGCCGGTCATATCGCGCCACCGTCCCGCGGTTTACTCCAAGCTCCCGCGCTATGCGCCGATACGACCAACCTTGCTCCAGTAAGCCTATGATTGCGTGCGTTTTTGCCATCTTGAGCCTGTTTGTCATGCATACCTCCTTTGCAAATGTGCAAAGAAGATATACACCATTCCGTCTCAAAATGGCTGGGTTTGATCCGGCCCTAAGTGGATGGTTTTAAGTGGCCGCTGACAGGTTAGACAAGTTTATCCAAAGGCATATTATTTGCAACAATAAGATGGGTTCTGCAGCAG
>DYJE01000009.1 GCA_020723285.1 Desulforapulum autotrophicum
TATTACAATTATGTCCTTTGTTGAGCTCCTGACTTTTTACATGGGCATCGATGTTCGACGTTCAAGAATTTTTCATTCAGTACATCACACACCCCGTCCGGTCACACCGGGCGGGGTTTTTCATGGAACAAACCCAGAGGGATTTTGATCGGCCCGTCATCAAGCCTTGACTTCTCTTTCCATTCTTATTACGGTGTCACTTTCAAAAAATTTGAACACCATCAACCCGATGATTTTTATGGAGAAAAGCATGAGCAGCTGCGAGATTTCAGAACCCCAGGGCGATATGATCATCGCCATGACAAAGACCGGCTATTCCGAAAAAGCCGCCCGTTACTATTTCATGAAACCCAATATGGGGCGGATCGAGAATGCCGATCAGGTGGCCAATTTCGAGGGAACCTGCGGAGACACCATGACCATTTACCTGAAAATCAAGGACAACGTCATCGAAGACGCCAAATACGAGGTGATGGGATGCGCGGGAGCCATATCCGCCGCCATGGCCGCCGTGGATATCATCAAGGGAAAAACCCTTGATTTTGCGAAAGATGTGAACGACGGAACCATTTTTCAGGTCCTCGAAGAAATTCCCGAAAAGAAACACCACTGCATTCAGCTCGCCGTCAAAACCCTTCACAAGGCCCTCGACGAGTACGCATCGAAATAAGCCGGAAAGCATCATGGGCGGGTCTTGTCCCGCTCATTAGCAATCAGAGTAGACGGACGTTGCAATCCGTTGCGGCACGGATTAATTGCTTGTCCTGGGTCGCGAGGGGCAGGCCCTTTTTCATGGCGAGGTCCAGATAGGCGGCATCGTAGCTTGAAAGGCCATGATTTCTCGCCAGCATCACGATTCCACGGAGTGTTTGTTCAGGTGTTTCTTGAACAACGATGATGGGCAATCTACTTAAAAGGGCAATAAAACGTGCTGTTTCAGCTTCGTTTATCCGTTTTCTTCTTTCGGCCACCAAAAGAACGTTACATACTTCAAGAGGCCACAGTGATGGGGTATAGGCCGTGGCCGTTTCGAGTTTTTTTAAAATGGTGTCTGTTTTTTCGTAGCTTTCATCTTCAAAGCACCACGCCATGACGATGGAATTGTCTACGACAAAATCACCGTTCATTTATCGGCGTCCTTCATCGATCATCTCACGGATTGAAAGGCCATCAAGACGACAGTTTTTACGGAAATGACGAAGTTCCTCGATGGTTTCGCGGATATCGGATGTTTTGCACGAACCGGGAGGGGGCTGAAGAACCGCAACAGGAATACCATGCTTTGTGATGAGAATCTGTTCTCCCTTTATCACCCGTTCGATCAGTTTTGGTAAATGGGTTTTTGCTTCATACGCACCTATACAGTCCATAAATCCCTCTCTGTTTATAAACCAGTCTGATACAAGTCTAAAGTGACGCCGATTCATTGTCAACGGATTTGTTGCCCCTGGGACCGGCACAGGATCACTCAACGCCGCATGGCCCGGATCTGGCGTTTGGTTTCCGGGGACACCCGCAGGGATTCGGTGATTTTCTGGAGGGATTTGTTGAAGGTGAAATCATCCAGGCGGCAGCGGTTGAGGTAGGTGAACGTTTTTTCAGGGTATTTTACGAAACAGATGGAAACGGCCCAGGCCACGGCCATGCGGACGTAATAGCCTTCGTGGCGGACAGTGTCCAGAAGCGGAAAGAGCCGGTCGATCCAGACTTCGTCGATGTAATAGGAGAGAAGCATCACCACGGCGAAACGGATCGTGAATTCCTCATTGGATTCCAGAAAGGGTTGAAGGAATTCAAAGACCGTTTCCCTGTTCTTTTTTGTGAAGGTCAGGCCGGTGCAGAAGCTGTCGCACAACGACCAGTTGGTGATGAAGGGGACGAACCGGGCCACAAGGGATAGTTTCTCTTCGGTGTCGGCTTTGGCGTACCCGATAACCATACCCAGAAGCATCACTTCTTCGAAACATCCTGTGGGCGCGGTGTTGACGTAAGCGCGCCAGTCTTTTTTCGCGATGTCCCTGGCGATTTTGCGGAGCAGTGGCAACCGCACACCCAGAATGGTGTCGCAACCTGGAAGAAGGGCGGCGGCAAAGGTTTTGTAGGATTCGTCGGCCAGCTGTTCCAGCTGTTCCCGGATTGACGGGATCCATGTGTCGCTCATCTCATACCATCCATCAGACCCGATGTTCCTTTCTGTCTTTCAACTGTTCGATGATTTCCGGCAGGTAGGTGAAAAGATAGTCGATGTCTTCTCTTGATGAATAGAGCCCGAAGCTGAAACGTAACGTGCCGTATTTTTCCGTGTCCACGCCGATGGCCTTGATGACCGGCGACGCTTCCTTGCTGCCCGCGCCGCAGGCCGATCCGCCGGAAACATAGACGCCGATCTGGTTCAGGCTGATGAGAAGGGCTCCGCTGTCCACATGGGGAAAACCGATGTTCAGGTTTGTGGGAAGCCGCTGGTCCATGGAACCGTTGATGATGTAACCGGGCACATGGTGGTCCAGTTTTTTCAGGAAATAATCCCGAAGCTCGCCGATCCGTTTCATTTCAGAGACCATTTCCCTCTGGGCCAGTTCTGCGGCTTTTCCGAAGGCCATGATGTGCCCGACGTTTTCCGTTCCGGCTCTGCGGTGAAATTCCTGTTCCCCTCCGTGGATGAGAGGGACGAGGTTGTAGCGGTCATCGATGTACAAAGCTCCGATTCCTTTGGGACCGTATATTTTATGGGCTGACATGGACAGGAACGTGATGCCCATGTCCTTGGGTTTCAGATCCATTTTGCCGAAGGCCTGGATGCCGTCCACCATGAAGGGAACTTCCGCCAGGGCGCACAACCGGCCGATGTCGGCAATGGGGTTCACAGTGCCGATTTCGTTGTTCACGGCCATGACCGAAACAAGGAGGGTGTCGGAACGGAGGGCGTTCTGGATCTGGGTCGGGGTGACGAGGCCGTTTGAGTCCACATCGATGAACGTCACGTCGAAATTGAACATTCCCAGAAACTGGATGGGTTCTAAGACCGACGGATGTTCGATCTGGGTGGTGATGATGTGACCTTTGGATTTGGATAGGATATGCTTGAGGGCCACACCCTTGATGGCCATGTTGTTGGCTTCGGACCCGTTACCGGTGAAAACGATTTCCTGGGGTTTGACGCCAAGGCACCGGGCGATGGTGGTTCGGGCTTTCAGGGTTTCTTCAAAGGCTTTTTTCCCGAGAAACGTGCTGCTGGAGGGGTTGCCATGACCTATGGCCCCTTGGGTGTATGCCGTGAGAACCTTCGCCACTTCCTTGCGGATGGGTGTTGTGGCGTTGTAGTCCATATAGACCTGTCTGGGGTTTTCCACCTGGACCTGGGCGATGGGTTTGCACAGGTGATCCACCGAGTGGATGGGGATACCCACCCAGGTGTAGACGGAATTGAGGCCGTGGGGGAAAAGATCCTCGATGTCCTCCCGTGTGGCACCGGTGTAGCGTTCGATATTGGCGTAAAGGGGCCCGACCCTGTGTTTTTCATAATAGCTGTAGGCGAATTCAAGAACGGTGCGGTGTTTTTCCGTCAGCGACGTCCCGGTTCGCCTGGCCATCTGATTGATGAACGTTTTGACATAGTTGTTCAGCATAATCTCGATATTTCCGTCTGATCAGTATGTTGACGTGTTGTCGGCATCCGGGTAAAGGTGAAATGGAAAACCTGTGCGTGAATCCGCCATGCCGTTGATAACTTCGCAGAAATCGGTGTAGGGCATGCCGATGCCCATGCGGTTTCCTTCGTACTCGGCGATGAGCCGGGCTCCCAGGCAGTAGGTGGACACGTTGATGGAACCTGTGAGGTAAGGCCGTACAATCAGGTCGGAATTCACCACTCTCAGGCCACCCATGCTGGCCGTGACACGGCGTCCGGTGTTGAACTGATAGGCCTGGATGATCCGGGTGAGTTCCACAGGCCTGACGCTCAAAATCACCACATCCGGTTCAAGATCCATGGTGTCGTATTCGGCGGAATAGAAAAAAACGGCTTTTGTGTCGGCGGGTTCGATGGCTGTCATTTCGGAAACGGCCTGTTTCGCAAGTTCTGCGTTTCTGTAACGGCCACTGTCTTCTTTTCCGAAAAGGGCGAACTGGTCGCATCCCGAATCCTTGCAAGCGTATACGAGACCCTCGGTGAAATCCCTGGGCGACGGAGGCTGGAAGGCTTTGTCCTTGGCGGCCTGTTTTTCCATGAGATCCGTATAGACCCTGGAGCCTCCAAGGGGTTTGTCTTCGTTTTTATCCACCAGGCCGAAGGTGATGGCCGCGGCCACGCAGCCGATGTTTTGCCGGGTGAGGCAGACCGCGTCCCCGAGGGAGGCCTGTTTGGCGGCCTGACAGCTGGTGAGTGAGATGCCTTCGGGGGTGTAGCGTTTGACCGCATCGGGAATGGCCGCGTCGATTCCCCGGAAAAACTTCACAGCGGTCATGGGGATGACAAGCCCCGGAACACCCATATTCTGGATCATGCTCTGGTATTGTTCTTTCAGTCTCGACATGGTGACCTCAGGTATGAAAAGGTTCGGTTGAAACGCCCCTATGATAATGAATCAGACACGTTGGTTTGTCGTCGGTGTATCGTGTTAATGATCGTCGTGTAATGGATAATGATGATGGTTGATTCGAAAACCGTGAATTGTTGAGCCATTATAACGGCAGGACGTCAATAATGCAACTGCTGACACGGTGATTCAGGAAAAAACAAGGGGATGCTTCTTAAGGGGTCCGGCCTGACCTTCAGAGGAATCGAGGATTATTCAAAATCTTAACTCGCTGAAAAAACGGAAGTAAACAAAAAAACACTGTAAAAACAGTGTTTATTGTTTTGAATGTGGATGACCACTTATAGTGAACCCTTGAAATGAACTTGATTTTCATTCAGGCGAATGTTATGAACGTTCAGTTCATCTAACACAATTCTAACACCATTGCCGGGGGGCAGCGGATTGGCATTAAAAAACAAACCGTTGGAGTAGCAGGAGAGGTTCAGCATGAAGCCTGAAAACAAGACTGGGAAAAGCGGAAAACAGAAAGAAAAGAAACAAAAAGGGTGTTATTGGAACTGGCTTGTTGAAACGGAAATCAAAACCTTCGAAGCCTGGAACAGCGACAGAAAAAAATCATGATATGGCGGGAAACCCGCCAGAATACATCCGGAACTCCTTGTTAATCCTGCACACCAGGAATCGTCTTTTTTTCTAAAAAATCAGATCAATATCAAAAAGTCAGCCCATCGCATGAGCCCGGACCGGGAAATGTGTGCTGTGACACTTGCGGCCGTCCACAGCCGATCAGGCTGAACGTTGATGTTTTCGGGTGTTGGTTCACAGAATATGAATCGTGAACATGCTTGACGTTATTTTTGTTCGAGTTTATATTTAATAGTGTAAACTTGAGGAGGTGGAACGATGAGGGCAACAGCAAAAGATCTCAGATTTCATTCGAAAGAAATTCTGGATACAGTCAGTAGAGGTGAGGAAGTTGTTATTACATATCGAGGCAAGCCTTGTGCTAAGCTTGTGCCATACAGTGAAGCCAAAGATGCCGTGTCAAAAAACGAACTGTTTGGAATATGGAAAAACAATGATTCCACCCAAAGTGTTGATGAATATGTCAGAAACCTGAGAAAGGGCAGGTTCTAAATGGTTCTCATCGATACCGATGTTCTTGTATGGTATATGAGAGGCAATGAACAAGCTTATGATATTGTCGAGAATTCAAAAGGATTCTTTATCTCTGTTGTCACTTACATGGAACTCGTTCAGGGAATGAGAAACAAAAAAGAGTTAACAAGCCTGAGAAAAGCCTTTTATGGCTGGAATACTAAAATTCTCTATATTTCTGAGGATATATCGGCTAAAGCTATGTTCTTTGTTGAGCAGAATTTTTTGAGCCATTCTGTGGAATTGGCGGATGCGCTGATCGCGGCGACGGCAATGGCCCATGGCCTTCCAATTCTTACGGGAAACGAGAAACACTACAGGGCAATGGGTGATATCATGATCCGTAAGTTTATGGCATGATGATGCCAGTGAACAGCCTGAACCCGTTGGGTCGTCTCCCTTATCACTATCCGGACGTCATGAACCGTTTGAACACGGCAAGTGTTTTTGCCGCCACGGAATTCCAGTCGTAAGCTTCCGAAATCCGGGCCATCTGGCCATTCTTTTCTTCAGGAGTTAGACCCTCTTCGTCCAGTGATTCAAGCTTTTCCAGAAGATGACGGGCATTCCCTGATTCGAAATAACGAGAGTCAGGCAGTTCCATTTCCCTGCTGGCAGGAATATCCGACGCCAGAACCGGCAGGCCGTAACCCATGGCTTCGATCAGGGCGATGGGAAGACCTTCCTGACGCGAGGGCAGCACAAAGAGTCCGGCGTTTTCAAACAGCCACGCAAGGGGCTGGCCTGTAAGATATCCGGTCATGATGATCCTGGGATCGCGAACGATCTTTTCTTTCAGGCCCCTGCTGTATGAAGTTTCGTGGTCCGCATCCCCCGCAATGACGAGTTTCAATGACCCTTTGTATGATGAAAAAGCGTCCACAAGGATATCGAGCCCTTTTTCCGGTGAAAACCGCGCGGCGGCGAACAGGTAAGCGCCCGGCTGGATCCCCTGAAATCCCGGAGCATGGCAAGTTTTCGTGGATGCTATTATGGAAAGCCCGTTGGGGATGTGGGTCACACGTTTGCGATTTTTAAAAAGACCGAGCTGTTGCCTGGACACGACGATGATTTCATCGGCCCATCGTGCCACGAAACGTTCACCGGCTTTCAGAACGATTTTGGCGGTCTTCCCCCATTTGTCGTGGGAATAATTGTCGCTGTGGTATGTCACCACGGTTTTAAGGCCCCCGATTTTAAGGAGAGGAAGGACCAGAGCAGGGCCTATGTTGTGGACATGCACAACGCCGGGCCGTTTGACAAGGCAGATCAAAGCGGCGAGAAATGAATGAACGAGGGTTTCAAAATATCTGTTTCTGATGGTCCAGAGATCCACAAACTGTATGGACGGCCCGGCAGAATGCGGCGCATTTTTTTTCACGTAGGGTTTCCGCCTGAACACCGTCCAGGTCACCTCAGGATCGCTGGCGGCCATGAGGGGATAAAGGACTTCGCAGTGTTTTTCAACCCCGCCTTGAATGCCCGGGAAGCCGCGTGTGCCGATGACAGCTATTTGGATGATTTTATCCAGTTTCATCAGATTACCTGAAATCTGTTGGAATATTCAGTGCAAGCTTCCACTTGTTTTTGGCAATCCAGTATAGCGGCTTCCATGGTTTTCGAACCATATCATGCCGTTCGGTCACGATGAAGCAGCAGTCTTTTTCACAGGATTTCACCTTGTTCATGACGGTTTTTGCTTGTCTTGAATGCATGATGTCGTCGAATGAAGATTCGTTAAGATTCCCCATGATCCATTTTTCATCGGACCCGTTGCATGGGGTGACGTTGGCGAAAGGATCGACAAAAAAGAAATCTGTTCCTGCTCCGCAGGGCGGCCTGTAGTTCGTGGTGTCCCCTTCAAGGCGTCGAAGTATGCTTCGATTGAAATATGCCCGTCCATAGTCCTTCAACCGTCCTTTGAAATCAGGTCTGGGAGATTTCAGGAGAGAAGTGATGAACGATTTTTCCATGGCCACGGCTGTGCTTCTGTCCTTGTCCACATTGTCGAATTTATGGAAATACCACGAATTGTGCATCACCGAATTCCCGAGTTCGACCCCAAGATATGAGCAGAGTTCATGGAGCATCACCAGATCCTTGGCGTTTTTGTCACAGATGACCACTGAAAATCCGATATTTCGGCATTTTGTTTTTTTAAGTTCAAGGACGGTTCGAAGAGCTCTGTCAAAACCGTCCGGAAGCCCTCTTAAGCTGTCGTTCAGCTTGGGAAGCCCTTCGACACTGACCCTTATAAGAATGTCAGGATATTTTTCAGCAAGTTCGACGATTTTATCCGTATGATAACCGTTGGTGCTCAATTCAAGCAGGTGGGACTTGGGGTAAAGAATGCGGAAAAAATCATCGATGTCTTTGCGGAGCGTGGGTTCCCCGCCAGTGATGTTGATCCTGAGTCCGCCCGGCAGTTTTTCCATGAGCGAGGGTTTGATTTCTTCGGAAGGGTTTGTGGGGTGTTCCCAGATATTGCACATATGGCATCTTGCATTGCACCTGAAGGTGGTGATCACGCTTCCCTGAACGATATTTTTCATCGGTCGGTCCTTGTTTTTTTTATATTTGATTGTTTTTTTTGATCAGCCGTATCTATGGCCCGGTCATAAATGAGCATCAAATTGTTATAATGTTTTTCCCAGTTCAGTTCATTTTCGACGAATGCTCTGGCGTTTTTGCCCATGGCTGCAAGGGTATCGGTGTCACTGATTAAACGCTTGATTCCTGCGTTCAAATCGGTTGTATCTCCCGGAGTGAACGTCAGCCCCGTTATACCGTCCCTTACAAGTTCGGGAATCCCACCGATACGGGCTCCAAGGACCGGCTTGCCCAGCGAGAACGCTTCGATGACTGCTCGCGGGTTGTTTTCATACCATTCTGAAGGAATGACAAGAAACATCGATTTTTTGATTTCCTCGAACAGGTCGTGTCCATTGAGATAGCCAAAAAATTTAACATACGACAGATGCTCTTTCTGGCATTTGTGTTCAAGAGAGGCTTTTAACGGCCCATCGCCGATGATTTTCAAACGAAGTCCCGTCCCCTTGAAACCGTCGATCATTGTTTCAATCCCTTTTTCCGGAGACAGTCGGCCCACATATACGGCGCTTTTTTCTTCATGGCCGAATACCGGTGTAAAGGTTGAAATATCCACCGCGTTGGGTAACCAGACTACGTTACCATTGAATCCCATGGATTTTACCTTGTTCATCATGAAACGACTCGGGGCAATGAACTGATCTATTGCATCATAGATATGGAGCACCCGGTGATGGAGAGTCATTTCTGCGACGTTGATCATGCTTTTAAACAAAGAACCCTTGGTGCATCGGCGGATCGCGCATTGATGATATTTTTGGCCAGCGCATCGTTCACAGGGGCTGCCGTTGGAAAGCATGGAATACGATGGACAGACCATTTTGTAGTCGTGCATCGTCATGACTGCCGGAATGTGGTACTTACGTATTACGTCAAGGATAGACGGGCTGATCTGGTGGGCGAAATTGTTTAAATGGACCAGATCGGGCTTGAACCGTGAAAGGAACTCGGCTATTTTTTTTTGGGCGTTGATGGAATACAGGATGTTGACAGCGGCCCTTGCCTTTTCAGAAAAGCGTCTTTGTTCATTGTATTCCGTTTGTGGAACGAACGTGTCATCATGGAGAAATGCTGGGTTGTCAGGATGGGACATCCCCCAGAATGCAACCTGATGACCGTGTTTCTGAAGCAAGCGCCCCGTCATAAGAGTACTGATGGCGTCACCGCCCTTGGGGTACAAGAATTTATTGATCAACAGGATTTTCAAATAGGCCTCTTTTTTTTTATGGGTCACGAATTCATGACGTTGATGATGACGATCAGGGTGAGTAAACCATGGTCGTCATGCCGCTATTTGCGTGGACGTTTCCTTATGCCCCGGCTATCGATAGATAAATCTCGGCCACCCGGTCAACATGGAAGTCCCGGGCACGTGTTTTAAGTGTTGCCGATGGAACAGGGTTTGATAGTTCCGCAAGAATCGCCTCGGCCATGGTTTTTGAGTCACTCATTGGGACAAGCCGCCCGTATCGTCCCTCTTCCAGTATGTCTTTTGGGCCACCGGGGCATCGTGTGGCAACAACCGGGACCCCCAAAGCCAGGGCTTCAACGATGACATTCCCGAATCCTTCGAAAATGGATGACAGAACAAACAATGAAGCGTTTTTATATACCGGAAAAGGATTGGGCAGATATCCCGGTAGAAATACACGGTCCGTCAAATCCAGGTCCGTAACAAGTTTTTCAATCTTGAGCCGTTGAGGGCCGTCTCCCAGGATGACAAGGTTGCAATCCAACTTGTGTTTTATTACTGAAAAGGCTTGAATAAGTGTTGGAAAGTCTTTTTGATCAACAAATCGTCCCACTGCCAGGATATAAGATCGTTTTTCAATGCATGCAGGAAGGTGATCCCTGGCGTTCATTTCTATCCACTTAAGATCAACGGGATTATGTACGACAGTGATCCGGTCCCGGCATGCATGAAACCGTTGGACAAGTTCTTCTTTAATATCTGAAGAGACAGCTATGGTTCCACCTACGATGCGGGTCAGAATTGAGGCGAGATAGTATTTTAATTGTCCTCCAGGTCTTGATGAGGGGTTGAATACATTATGATAAGAAATGATGATAGAATTAAAAGACAAAACGCCTGTGATAGCCAGAATTATTTTTATTGGGCTCAAACCGAGTCGTGCAAAAACGATGTCGGGGGAAATTCGTTTGATAATCTTTCTAAGAGCGATGACATCAGCGATGTGGGTAGAATTACCAAGTTCATAAATAGAAATACCTTTACGAACAAGCTCGTGATTGGGGCCCGAGGCTTTGTCAGCAATGAGGTTGACGTCATGCCCTAATCGTTTAAATTGATTGGCGATGAGGACGGCGTTACGTTCGGCTCCGCCACCGGCAAAGGACGGCATGTATATGGCAATACGCTTCATGAATGATGGCTGCCTTTCTGCTTAGTAGAGTGACTGATAATCCCGAGGACACCGCTTTTCCAGCAAACTGTCAGATAGACGGCGCACGCGGCGGAGCAAGTGATGATGAGGTTTTCCGTTTCCGGATTTTTCTGAAAGACGTGGATCGTGATTCCCATAAGGGCTGTGGCTGTGAGTATCCAGAAAATATCCCGGACCGGCCACAAAATTTTCATGTACCTTCTTGAATAGATCAAGCTGAGAGATGCGGCGATAATATAACCCGAAACGCCTGCCCAGGCGGCTCCCACGGCACCGTACGATGGAATGAGAATGACGTTTAACAGAATGGTTAATGCAGCCGCAGGGAGAAGCGTAAGACTCTGGGCCATTGATTTCCGGTGCAGATGAAATATCTGATCAAAAATAAAACTTTTAATTCCGGCGAAGAAAGCGCCCATGGCAACAAGTCTTATCACCCACGGTGCGCCATTCCGGTATTCTTCCCCCACCAGAATGGTGGAAAGAGGTTCTGCAAGTAAAATCAGGCCCATAAGCGTGGGAAGGCATAGAAACATGAGATAGGCAATCGTTTTGTTTAAAGCTTTCTGAGCCCCTGCCGCCCCTTCAATATCGAACGTTTTGATGAGTCTGGGGAACTCCCCAAGGTTGACCACGTTGAAGAGGATTTCAACGACCGGTCGTGCAAGGGAATAACTGGCGGCATACATACCCACGGCCGATGGCCCTGACAGATAATTCAAAAAAAATCGATCCGAAGCCGTAATAAAATGAGTCCAGAAAAAAACAAGAAGAAGTGGAGCAGAATATCGGACCATATCCATGAAGGCTTGCCGGTTACCTTGTTTCAGGCTGACCTTCCATACAACGGAAATCAAGAGAAATATTCCGAAGCAGGCGGTCACTCCGAACAAGCCCTGGCTGAGCCTGATATAATTATGGCCCAGGGCATTCACCATTACCCAGGCAACTCCAAAACCCAATACCGGGCGAAGGACTTCGACAATAACATAGAACAGAAGCTGCTCTCTGGTCCTTAAAATATTCAATCCAAAATTGAGTAGCCCATTCCCCAAAAAATAAAGAAGGAGCAAAAGAAAAAAATCAGTGTTATGTGTGCTGGGCGAACTTGCCGATAATACCGCACTGGCAAGCCCACCCGTGATGAAGCCGGCGGCCAGGATCAGCAATGAGCCGGGCATGAGTCGGGTAAGGGAGTTTTCCTGTTTAGCCGAATAGAAACGCAGGAGACCCAGGCGGGACCAGTTCAGAAAAACTGCGTCAAGAAACCCGCCGTAAACGATGATCAATGAATATAAACCAAACTGGGCAGGTTCAAGGATGCGTGTGAAAAAAACCACCACCATAAGAGAAACTGCCCTTGGAACAAGGATCGCAGGTGTATAACCGAAAATCTTAATAATCCGCATCATGATTTCGCGCCGTCTAACGGAAAAGAATGCGTTTGTTTTATCATTTCGCTGTCAAAAAGCCCTGTTCCAGTCATCAGGACAAGAAAAACTGCCAGGGAAACGGTTTTGGATGACAGGGAATTGTTCGTACTTGCGGCCAGTAAAAAAACGAACGAGATGACGATGTTAACCCAGCTTCCTTTTTTTGCGGATTGGTAGAGCAGATAGCTGAACGAGGCAATGAAAAGGATGAAAACCGGCAAGCCCAATCTGAGCAGCATGACGATCCAGAAGTTTTCAACAATGGTCACCACACCGGATTGACCAACAGTTGACAAGAATTCTTCGCTGCCGACGCCCCAGATGATCTCGGAACCACTGAAATGATCAAGTATCAGTAAAGAATTAAATCGCTCTTTGATAGACGAATCCATGTTCAGTCTGGATGAGATGGAGCTGCCGATGTCGGTATAAAAAATAAAAAGAACAAGACCCATGAAAACCACAACAAGCCCGAAATAATAGTAAAGAACGCCCCCAAGTTGAGTTTTTATGTCTGTCTTTTGCTCCATCCATGCGGCAAGAAACATATATGCAAAAATTCCGGCGCACAAAGCACCAAGGGAACCTCGGCCTCCAAAGGAGAAAAGGGCTGTGATCAGCAAACCGACGTAGACGGTTTTTACTGAGGATGACGCGGGTGTTTTTAGAAACGCGATTGCCGCTGTTGCCGTAATCAGAGAATTGGCCAACGGGTGTCCGAACAGGGCTGAAGATCTGAAAAAACCAAAATGGAATTCCGGTTCAATGAGGTGGCTTTTCAGGGAAAATTCTCCAACGGCGATGATCGAGTTGAGGGCGATAAAAATAAAAACAAGCGCCGAAATTCTTTGTTTTTGTTTCGGTGAAAGGTAGGCCATCAGAAGGAGATACACCGCAGTGAAAGCAAAGGTATCCGCAATGTAGGCCGTCCCTTTCAATCCGGTGTTCATGACCGATGCGGCGGCCATGATGAGAATCCCCCATGCAAACTGGAAAGCCGCGCTGTTTTCCCGTCGCTGTTCATGGAGAAAGGAGGCAGGTTCCCGAAGAAAAAAAACGATGAAGAACAGAGCCATGAGCGCCATGGTGCCGGGGTGAATTTTCTGGTACCAGTGTCCGCCGGTAAGATCGTAAGGGTAGTGATGATTCAATAACGTGTTGGACAAACATAGCCTCAAAGCCATGGACACTATGAGGCCTTTGTAAATCAAGTTGGAAAGTTTGAAACTCATGGCTAATTCCCGCATGATTTAATCATGCAGGCTGTTTTCCTCCATCCGTATGTTATCCAGTGTCCGGCGATCATACATAAACTTCGCCACAGGATGCAAGCGGCAATTCACTGTGAACGTGGAGATGATTAAACTTAAGGAGAACGACATTGAACATATAGTCCTTGACCGCTTTCGCATCAATACGTAAAATACCCCATATTCATCTTCTTATCAGATCCGAGCATTTTCAGGAGTTCACGGAGTATCGAGTCATGATGTTTGAAACAGGCCTGTTTCAAACAGTTTTTCCAGCGAATTATTGCCGAAGCATATTTTTTATAACGCGAATACAGGAATCCACCCATGGCCTCTGATGATAAAACACGTGTCTACCAGGAACTGTCCGAGCTGACCATCGCCGGACTGAAAAAAATCGCCGAAGACGGGCGAAAGCTGACCAGTGAAAACCTGGCTGTTTATTTGAAGAACGCCCCGAAGGTCCGGGCGATGATGGAAAAGGGGGGCGAGGCGGGAGCAGAGAAAAAGTCTCAGCCCGGCGAGCTTGAGCGCGTCAGAGCTCAGAAGGAGAAACTGGTGCGGCAGATGGGAGAGCTGGAAGATCGTCTGAACGAGTCGGAAAAGGTTTACAAGCGGGCGGTGCTTTTTTTGTCGGACTGGGTAAGGACGGAAAGCGGAGGCGCGCTGGACGAACAGATTGCCCATGTGAAGGAGGTCTTGAAATTCCGGTCCAGCCCCGATGTGATTCAGGACGCGTTCCAGAAACTGAAGACGGCTGTGTTCCATGGCGATGTCACTCAAAAGGTTAACGACACCCGGAAAAAATCGCTGATGTCCCGTCTGATGTCCAAGGAGGGCCCGGCCCTTCCGGACGAACGTGCCGTGGCTCAGTTCAGGACCACGTACCAGGAGATCCTCGATGAACTGGGGCTGGATCTGGGGCTCGATTTTCTGCCCAAACTCCTCCAGATGGGCAAGCGGATCAGCAGCTCCGTCACTTACGAGGATTTTACGGAGCTGAGAAAGGATATCCTGGAGCTTCTCCACAGCTACATGGCCACCGTGGCGGAGGACCGGAGCACCGCTGCGGAGTTCATCAAGGATATCGGGCGGAAACTGGTGGAAGTGGAGATCGATCTGGTGAAGTTTTTCGATTTCACCGATGATGTGTTCACGTCGAACAGCAGGTTCGGGAATTCCCTGATCGATGACCTGAACGACCTTGAAACGTCGCTGGGATTTTCCCATAAAATCGATGAGCTGAAAGAGGTGGTGAACGCCAAGCTGGCCCTGATCAAAAAAGCGGTTCAGAAGAAAAACGAGACGGACCAGGGGTTCAAGGCCAGTCTGGACAGCGATATCGGACGTCTCCGGGCTGAATTTGATCAAATGAAACAGGAGGCCATGGCTGCCACACAACGGGCGGAACGGTTCGAACAGGAGATGTTCACCGATCCCCTGACAGGTGCCAGCAACAGACGGTTTTACGACAAGTGCATCAAGGAGGAGTTTGAGCGCTTCCTTCGTTACAGGCGGACTTTTTCCACCATGATTCTCGATGTGGATCATTTCAAATCCGTGAACGACACTTACGGCCACGCCACGGGGGACACCTGTCTCAAGGAGATCATCAAACGCGTTTCGCCCCTGTTGAGGGGAAACGATACCCTGGCCCGGTTCGGGGGTGAGGAGTTTGTCATCATTCTTCCTGAAACGGACGCTGCAGGGGCCAGGGATGCCGGTGAAAAGTTACGGAAAGCCGTCGAGAAAATAGAATTTGTTCATCGTGAAGACACGTTCAGGATCACTATAAGCCTCGGGGTCACAAGCACACTGCCGGAGGATAAAAGCCCGGCGGATCTTTTCAACCGGATGGATATGGCCCTGTACGATGCGAAAAAAGGAGGCCGGAACAGGGTTGTGATTCGATGAGACGTGTTACGGGCGGATGAGCGTTGATTTATGATTGCTGCATGAACTCGATTGAACTTGCAACCCGCTCCAATGTTCTGCTATATCACCTCTATCTTTATTGAAGATTCACCATGTGTTTCGTTAAATATTAACCAGTAAAATAACCATGTTCGTTCCATAAGAACAGGTCTGTTTATTCATGTTCGGGGAGGAAGGTATGTCGGAAGATCGGACGGTCAGCGTCGAAGAGCTGTTAAACCACAAGGATGTGTGTGGAATTATCGATGACGTGAGCCAGGAAATCAGGGAAAGAAGGGCGTTTGTCCCGCCGCTTTGCGATGTCTTTTTTACCCCCTTCACCGTTCTTGAAGACGATGACAGTTATGAATTCGAAATCGACAAGGAAACCCGCAAACAGCTTCCACACATCATCGGGAACAAAGTTCAGCAGGTGAAGGGTGTCGAATCCGGGGACCGGGCTGTCATCGAAGCCGTCAAACACAATTTTTCGCGGACACGGACCATCGGCATCGTGTTTTCAGGCGGACCGTCACCGGGAGGACACAATGTCATCGCAGGGCTTTACGACGCCGCGAAAAAAGCCAATCCAGCCAATAAAATCATCGGGTTTTACATGGGGCCCGACGGAATCATCGAGGGGGATTTCGTCACCATCACCCGTGAACTGGTGGACAAATACAGAAATGTGGGCGGTTTCTCCATGATAAAGACCGGCCGGACGAAAATCGACAGCACGGAAAAAATGACGCTGTCCAGGGAAACCTGCAAAAGCTTAGGGCTTGACGCCATCGTGGTGGTCGGCGGCGACGATTCCAACACCAACGCGGCGTTCATGGCCCAGGCCATGTTCGAGGACGGGGTGCAGGTCATCGGCGTCCCCAAAACCATTGACGGCGATATCCAGGTGAAAGACGTCAACGGGCGGATTCTCTGCGCCATGTCCTTTGGTTTTCACACCGCGGCACGGTCCTATGCCAAAAATATCAGCGATCTTTGTTCCGACGGAAGTTCGGACGTGAAATACTGGCATGTCTGCAAGGTCATGGGGCGGGTGGCCAGCCATCTGGCCCTGGAGGTGGCCCTCCAGACCCATGCCAACATGACACTCATCGGCGAAGATCTGTGCAACTACATCGACAAGGAAAAACTCGATAAATCAAGGGCCGAAGGCACGGTGGACTACTCGGCCTACGGCATGACTCTCCGTCATCTTTCGCGGGTGATCTGCAAAGCCATCATGAAGCGGGCGGCTGTGGGGAAAAACTACGGCGTCATCGTGATTCCCGAAGGGCTTCTGGAATTCATCGACGAAGTCCAGGTGTTCATCATTAAACTGAACTCCATTATCGCGGAGTACAACGAACTGCACGACACGGATTTCCACACGGCCTTTCCTTTTCTTGAAGACAAACGGGAATACCTTCGGCGGCTGGTCCGGGGAATCCGTGACACACGGGCCGCAGCGATCTGGAACGCCAGGGATGACGAGCTTTTCAGCGACATTCCTGAATTTTTTCAGGAAGGACTTCTGATGGAGAGGGACAGCCACGGCAACTTCCAGTTCTCTCAGGTGAAAACCGAGACGCTCCTGATGCAGATGGTGGAGGATTACCTGGAGATTCTCAAGGAAAAAGGGCAGTACAAGATCGGGATTGACAAGGAGTATTTCAAAAAAACCATGACCAAGGCGGGGCTTGATCCGGAAGTCATCGGGACGGCCATTTTCAGGAATTACTGCAATGACCCGTTCTGCCTGGTGAAAGAGGATATCTTCACGCAGAAAACGTTGAAAAAGGCACTGGCCAAAGCGCGGGTTATCGGCGAAGACGATAAAATTCCCGCAGCCATCGCAAAGATCTACAGCAAGTCGGTGCCCAAGCTGAAAGTCCAGACGTATTTCTACGGCTATGACGGCCGGGGTGGCGACCCCACACGGTTCGACTGCATGTACACCTACAATCTGGGCATGACGGTGTTCAGTCTCGTGGCCAACGGCGCGACGGGCCAGATGGCCGCCATCCGAAACCTGGAAAAACACTTCTCCCACTGGGAGCCCATCGGCATTCCCATTGCCCCCTTGATGCACCTCGAAGAACGGGGAGGAAAAATGTCCCTGGTTCTTGAAAAAAGCGTGGTGGACATGGAATCCAACGCCTTCCGTGTGGTCAAGTCCATGCGCGATGCCTGGCTTGCAGCGAATACCGGTGAAGACCGTTACAGAAAGCCCGGCCCCATCCGTTTCACCGGCAAAAGCGAAGAGGAACGGCCCATGACGCTGGTGCTGAACTCCATCAGCCGGGAGGATTTAGCTTAAAAAAAAAGTGGTTATTGTGTGAGCTGCCCATAGTCGGCCATGCCGGTCAATCATAACCGCTTTAAAATCACTCCGGTTTAGGGGATTTTAAGATTGACAGGCATGAGGCTAAGGTATAAGCCTTTAATATCTCAGGATGTCCGAAATCAAAATCGCAATACGAAAACTGAATGCAAACATGAAGTGTTGATGGACTCGTAAAAAGTCGCCCGATGGCTATGGAAAAAGGCCCAGAGGCAAGGCATCGTGTTTGGCCGGGCGTGAAGGCGTACATGGAGTACGTCGAACGTCCGGCCAAACACTATAACGCCGCATATGGGCCTTTTTACGACGCCATCAGTGTTGATCGCCACCATGATGGTCTAAGAACGCCTGCTTTTTTTAAGCTGTTCCACGGGAAGCGGGCGAGGTTGTTATTTGCCAATTTAACAGGGGGATATTCAATGCGTAAACACGTGTTATCGTATGTTTTGTCGTTTGTCTTTTTGCTTGCCATGTCGGCCTGTTCACCAAGTGACAATAACGGTACCCTGACGTTAAAGGAAGGCGAAACCGTCAAATTCACACTTCTTCAGACGACGGATGTCCACCATCACGTTGTGGGAACCGGCCCTTCAGCCACGTATGGTACTGAAAACGACGCCACCAAAGGGGGCTATGCGAGGCTTGCCCGCAGGATTCAGTATATCAAGGGGGAACAGGCTGCGGCAGGCTCTCCGACTGTTCTTGTGGATTCCGGAGACTTCCTGATGGGTACGGTGTACGATCTGTCTTTGGGCTCCAACCCTGCGGCGCTTGCTTTTTTTAAAACCATCGGCTACAGCGCCATCACCATCGGTAACCACGAACTGGACTACGGTCCCACACCGTTGGCCAATTTTTTCAATCTGCCCCTTGTAAACGGCCTGCCGTCAGTGTTCAAAGTGCCTGTGGTGGTTTCGAACATGCAGACCAACGGCCACACCGGCATAAACGCCCTGAAAACAGCCGGGGTCTTTAAAGAATCCCATATCATCACCCTGGATAATGGTCTTAAAGTGGGGCTTCTCGGGTTTATGGGGGCCAACGCCGCTGCTGACGCTCCGGTGAAAGCTCCTGTCACCTTTGATAACGATTTGACCGATCCCGATGTGGTTGAAGCGTTTCAGGCCAAAGTGGACGCCATCCGTGAAGCTGGTGCCCATGTGGTGGTGGTCCTTTCCCATTCGGGCATCACCGATCCCAACAGTGATGACCCGGGCGGCGACGATGTGGAGCTGGCCACTGCCGTGGAGGGTATTGACATCATCGCTTCAGGGCATGAACACCAGATGACCGCGGATGTGGTCACGGTCAACGGAACGCGGATCATCTGTGCCGGGCGTTACGGTGAAAGCCTGGCACAGCTCAATGCCACCGTGAAAATTGGAACGGGAGTCATCCAGGCATCCTACACCAATAACTGCATCGGGAACTGTGATGACGGAGACGATTATTTTGAGGAAAACCAGGCCATCAAAGTGAAACTTGTCGGTGGGCTTGATACGGCCATCAACGCCAGTCTTGAAGCAAGCGGTCTGCCAGACGTGAATGAAATAGTGGCGGGCACCAATTCAAGCAATCTTGCCATTCCTAACCAGCCCGGTGAGACGGGCATAGGAAATCTGGCGGCCGATTCCCTGCGGTATCTTCTGGCTGGAGCGGGCGGCAATCCCTCCATGTCCATCGTGGCCAACGGAGTTATAAGAAACGGTTATACCCTTGGCCAGCAGGTCAGTTTTGCCGATATCTATAACACACTGCCCTTGGGAATGACCCTCGATCCGGCGAACCAGAACATCCCTGGCTATCCTCTGGTAATGATTTATATGGACAACACCAGTATTCTGAATCTGTGCAAGCTCGCCGCTTACACCATCGGTGCTCAGGATGGGGCCTTCATGGCCTATCTGCTGGCAAACAGTCCGACAATGTATATGGCTCTGTCCAATCTGAAACCGGATTATTATTTGAATTTTTCTGGAGTACGTTACACTTACGGCGCGGGCTATGCTGTGACCGCTGATAATGTGGCCTTGTATGGCGCCACGGATTTTTCCTGCCAGAGCGCACCTACCATCCCCTCCATCAGTCTGCTTGGAACCAACAGGATTCCCTGTGTCCTTGACCTTTACACGGCCCTGATGTTTCTGGATGCGGATATGCAGTCCCTTCTTACGGTGGCTGGCTTGCCGATCGTGCCCTACACCGGAGTTACGGGAAGCACGGTGCTGTCTGCGGACAATGTGTTGAACTCACGTCTTGACCGGGATACGTCGACCGCGGGGGTTCAGGAAGTCAAAGAATGGATGGCTCTCCTGCAGTTTGTGACCAAGCCCACGGCTCAGGCGGGTTTGAACAACATGATTGCCGATTCCAAATACGGCAGCACAGCCCTTGGCAGCGGTAATGCTAGTCGGGTGAATCCCTAATACCTTACTAAAGTGAATCAAAAAGCCCTGCCGGGTATCCGGCAGGGCTTTTTTTGTTTTGAATCTTTACCGGGTGACCGGTCAGCGTATGGACTGGGGAACGTAGGTGCAGAGGGGTTCTTCGGCCAGAAAGTCTCCGGTGGCTTCAAAGGCCCTGGCCCGGCATCCTCCGCAGACCCGCTTGTATTCGCAGGGGCCGCATTTTCCGGTCAGAAGGTCGTAGTTTCTCAAGGCCAGGAATTTTTTCGAGCTTGTCCAGATTTCATCGAAGGGTTTTTCCGTGACATTGCCACAGTCGGTGTGGAGATAACCACAGGGCTGTACCACGCCGGTGTGTGAGATGAAACAGAAACCGATGCCGCCCAGGCAGCCCCTTGTCACCGCGTCGAGGCCGTGGGTGTCGAAGGTGATGGTTTTGCCTTCGGCCCTGGCCCGCTGCCTTAGAATCCGGTAATAATGGGGCGCACAGGTGGCTTTGAGCTGGAGACTGGTCTTATCCCGCTGGTCGTAAAACCAGTTCAGAGTGTCTTCATACTCCCTGGCGGTGATGGCCTGGTCTTCAATGTCCTTGGCCCTGCCCGTGGGCACCAGCAGAAAGATGTGATGGGCCGCGGCCCCGATGTTTTCCGCCATTTCCAGGATTTTCGGAATCTGCGTGAGGTTCGCCTTGGTGATGGTGGTGTTGATCTGAAATTCCAATCCAGCGTCCTTGGCGTTTCGTATTCCTTCCATGGCTCCGTCGAAGGCTCCTGGAACACCCCGGAACGTGTCGTGGAATTCACTGCCCGAGCCGTCCAGGCTCACGCTGATCCGCTTGATGCCCGAGTCCACCATTTTTCGCGCGATGTCCGGTGTGACCAGGGTGCCGTTCACGGCCATGACCATGCGAAGGCCGATGTTCGTGCCGTACTGGGCAATGTCAAAAATATCCGGCCTTAACAGGGGCTCGCCTCCGGTGAGAATGATGATGGGGCTTCCCACGTTTTTGATCTGATCAAGAAGTTTGAACGACGCTTCGGTTGAAAGTTCGCCTTCATAAGGTCCGTTGTCTGCCGAAGCCCGGCAGTGGGCGCAGGTGAGGTTGCAGCTCCGGGTGGTTTCCCAGGCCACGAGGCGCAACGTTGCTCCGTGTTTTTCTCCGTTTGGATGGCCGTGGCCTTTGGTGTGGGGGTGGGTCATAATGACAGATTGTCCTTTTTTGTGCCTCCGGCGGCCCTCCCGGGGGGCCAGATTTTAAAAATCTGGACAAATGTTTTTGGATTAATCTATGTGGGACCGGGTTAGATCACCAAACCATAACCCGTTTGTCAAACTTTTCAAAAGCCTGCCCCAGCGAAGAGAGGGGTTTGGCCCCCGGCAGGGCCGCCGGAGGTAAAATTCTTTTTTATTGATCTAACCTCTCAAAATTTTCGCCGCATCCAGAGCCGAGTAAGTGAGGATTATGTCCGCGCCGGCCCGTTTGATGGAGGTGAGGGTTTCCATCATCACCTTTGCGCCGTCAATCCAGCCCATTTTTTCGGCGGCCTTGATCATGGCGTACTCGCCGCTGACGTTGTAGGCGGCGATGGGAAGATCGATTTCATCTTTCACCCGGCAGATGATGTCGAGGTAGGAAAGGGCCGGTTTCACCATGATGATGTCCGCGCCTTCCTCCACGTCCATGGTGGCTTCGCGTATGGCTTCAAGGGCATTGCCGGGGTCCATCTGATACGTGCGCCGGTCTCCGAATTTCGGGGCCGAGTGGGCGGCGGCCCTGAAGGGCCCATAGTAGGCCGAGCAGTATTTTACGGCGTAGCTCATGATGGGGATGTGGGGCAGCTCGTTTTCGTCCAGGGCTTCGCGGATTTCCGCCACGCGACCGTCCATCATGTCCGAAGGGGCCACCATGTCGGCTCCGGCTTTTGCGTGTGACACGGCGATCCGGGCCAGAAGGTCCAGGCTGGCGTCGTTGTCGATGATGTTTTTATCCACCATGCCGCAGTGGCCGTGGTCCGTGTACTGGCAGAGGCAGACATCGGTGATCACTGCAAGACCGGGCACGGCGTTCTTCACTTCCTTCACCGCCTGCTGGACAATGCCGTTTTTGGCGTAGGCCTGGGTGCCCAGTGGGTCTTTCGTCTCGGGAATGCCGAACAGCATCACGGCGGGAATGCCCAGGTCAAAAGCTTCCTTCGCCACTTTTTTCAGGTTGTCCGTAGACAGCTGATAATGGCCCGGCATGCTTTCAATGGGATTTTTCACGTTCTTTCCCCCGATGGCGAAAAGGGGAAGAATCAGGTCGTCGGTGGTCAGAACCGTTTCACGGATCATGCGCCGGAAGGCGTCGCTGGATCTCATTCGGCGGGCTCTGTATTCTGGGAACAGCATGAGGGGCTCCTTTTCGGTCAGGGCTTGGCGATTTCTTCAGCGGTCAGGTAGCAGGCCGGATCTTCGGCCCAGACATCGTCGGTCAGGGCTTCGGCCCGGACCCGGAAATTTCCGGCGCAGATGTCCAGCCAACGGCAGGTGGCGCATCGGCCGCCCACATGTTTCTTTTTTTCCTTGAGTTGAAGAAGAAGCGGATCTTCGGGGTTGGTCCAGATCTGGGAAAACGGGCGCTGCCGCACATTGCCGAAACTTTTGTGACGCCAGAACTGATCGGCGTGGACATCGCCGTTCCAGCTTACGCATCCGATGCCGTGGCCGGAGCTGTTGCCTTCGTTCATCTGGAGAAGTTCGAGCACTTCTCTGGCCCGTTCGGGATCTTCTTTCAGGAGGCGGAGGTAGACCAAAGGCCCGTCGGCGTGGTTGTCGACAGTGAGCACTTCCTTGGGCTTTCCGATGTCGTGGAGGCGTTTTGTCTCATCCATGATCATGTTCACCACTTCCCGTGTCCTTGCGTGGGACAGATCCTCTTCCACCAGCTTAGAACCCCTTCCGGCGTAGACGAGGTGGTAGAAACAGATCCGGGGCACGTTCATGTCTTCGAGAAGTTTGAACACGGCAGGGATGTCGTTTACGTTGATGTTGTTCATGGTGAAACGGAGCCCCACCTTGATACCCGCAGCCTGGCAGTTCCGGATTCCGTCAAGGGACGCTTGAAAGGCACCTTTCTGTCCACGGAATCGGTCGTGAATCTCTTCCATGCCGTCCATGCTGATGCCCACGTAGGAAAGGCCGATGGCTTTCAGTGTTTTCGCCATTTCGGATGTAATCAGGGTCCCGTTGGTGGAAATCACCGCCCGCATGCCTTTGGATACGGCGTATTCCGCCAGTTCCGGCAGATCTTCCCGCATCAGGGGTTCACCACCTGAAAAAAGGATGACCGGTGCACCGAAAGCTGCGAGGTCGTCAATAAGGGCCTTGCCCTCCGCCGTGCTGAGTTCGTCACTGTCAGCCATGGTTTTTGCGTGGGCGTAACAGTGGATGCAGGTAAGATTGCATCGCCTTGTCATGTTCCACACCACCACCGGTTTTTTGTCGATGGAAAACTGGAGAAGGTGGGAGGGAAGACTGCCGGAGTGGCGTCCGTATCGCAGGGCGTCGGAAGGTTCCACCGTGCCGCAGTAAAGTTTGGATATACCGATCATAGAGTCAGGGTCACTTTCAGTCTAAAGGGTTACGAGCCGTCGGGAAGGGATTTGTGATCGTCCTGACGGCTGAGTTCTCTTTTTATCAGATTGCTTAAAAACACTTCGGAATCCGTGAGGGCGTCACGGGAAATGAAGAACCGGCTTCGGCCGGTTTTTTCCTGGATCAGTTTGAGGCCCAGTTCGAAATCGCTCACGAATTTGGCGTAGATCTCCTCAAAACGGCATCCCGGATCGATGAAACCGCCGATGAGAAAATCCACGGCGTCTTCTTCAAATATGATGTTGATGTCGTGCTCGCTGAAAAACGTCATTTCCAGCTTTTTTACCTCGTCGTAGTAAGATTTGATCTTGTCCACGGCGTTGCCGATGCTGGTGATGTTTTTGCAGTAGAAATGGGCCACATGGTCGATGCGGTACTGGGTGAGGGTCAGGTTGTGCCTCAGGGAAAGCTGCTTCCAGCTTGCATCCACAAAACGGCGGATATCTTCCCGTTCCTGATGTTCGATTTTTTTAAACAGCTCTTCCCAGGTGCTGTCGCTGCCGTGGGAGCACAGGGATTCAATGGCGTCTGAAGGGTGGTTCACCACATCGAGGGTGATGGGGAAATACCGGACGTTTTCCGTGGGCAGCCTTGTCTCAAAAGGCAGAAGAAGTTCTTCGATGGCGTTGACAAGCCCCCTGGCCCCCGTGTTTTCCGCATAGGCGTTTTTGGCGATGAGCCGAAGCGTTTCATCGGTGAACTTGGCCGAGATGCCGTAGGACGCGAAGTCGAGTTTCTTGCCCAGAATCACCGGGTTGTTGGGGTTTTTCAGGATCGAGAACAGATCGTCTTCCGTCAGCCGCTCAAGCACGGCCCTGACCGGGAGACGCCCCACGAACTCGGATTCGAAGCCGAAGGCCACCAGATCTTCCGTTCTCATTTTTGAAAGCAGGCTGTACGACAGGTCGCTGGTCACGATTTCGGAACCGAAACCGATGGACTGCTTCGCGGTGCGTTTTTTGATGATTTCGGGAAGTCCGCCGAAGGCTCCGCTCATGATGAACAGGATGTTGGCGGTGTTCACCACCTGCTTGTCTTTTTTGCCCGTTTTCTGGTAACGCTCCATTTCCTGAAGCATGGACACCGGATCATGGGGGACTTTCAGCTCCACATCGGTGTCTTCCATGGGTTTAAGGAGGGCTCTCTGGACACCCGTGCGGGATATATCGGCCCCGATGATGTTGTGGGCCGAAGCGATTTTGTCGATTTCATCGATATACACGATGCCGTACTGGGCCAGTTCGATGTCGTCGTCGGCTTCGCGCACCAGGTCACGGACAAGGTCCTCCACATTGCCACCCACGTAGCCGGTTTCCGTGAACTTGGTGGCGTCCCCTTTGACAAAAGGGACCCCGAGTTTCTTGGCGATCAGCTTGACCATGTAGGTTTTGCCGACGCCTGTGGGGCCGGCCATGAGGATGTTGCTCTTGATACCGCCCACCATGATGTCCCGGCTCTCACCTGACGCCTCGATGTGTTTGATGCGGTTGAAATGGGTGCAGATTTTGGTGGCAAGAATGGCTTTGGCCTTGTCCTGCTTGATGATGTACTGGTCGAGATAGGCGATGAGCTCTTCGGGCTTCAGGTCGAAGTGGATGTCACGCTTTTTTCCTGATTCTTTGTAAGCCTTGCCCTCGGGAGGTTTGCGGGCAAGAACGCCTGGAGAAATGATTTTCACGTTTCCACCGAATTTTTTATTTAAAAACTCGCCCAGCTCTTTTTCAATTTCTTTGGGATCGGGTATTTTTTCGTTGTTATCGCTCATAATCGGTTAATATAAACACAGGGATTTCAAATTGCAAGGCTTGTCCTTGTCGTGCATTCATTCTGATTCCTCATGGCCGTACCTTGCGTGCTCCGGCGTCTTGGCCGGGGTCTACGGCACTTTATCATCAAATAATGTGTAAAGCCTGAACGCCCTTAAGCCGATAAACAAAATAAAAAACACCTCGAAAGGATGTATGGACCGTCACTCATATCAACCATAATCATGTAGAATATTTCCAGGATGCACACCCCGGAATTCGTGAAGGAGAGGCCGGATGTCCGAACCCGGAATTCATATTTTAATGGTCGACGACAATCCTTCGGCGCTGCGCCTGATGTCCGCCATGCTGGCCAGGCAAGGGTACGGGATTGTGATGGCCCTTTCCGGAAAAGAGGCTTTCGAAGCGGTGCTGAGGCAGGATTTCGCGCTGATCCTCATGGATGTGATGATGAGTGAAAAGAACGGATTTGAAACGGCGGAAAAGATCAGAGCCCATGCTATGAAAAGCCATATCCCCATTATATTCGTCACAGGGATTGAAAAGGACCTGGCCTGGGAATTCAAAGGATACGAAGCCGGTGCCGTGGATTTTATATACAAACCCGTCAATCCCATGATCCTTCAAAGCAAGGTCCGTGTTTTCGCGGATCTTTATAATCGGGAAAAAAAATTGAAAGATGTGAACCGCAACCTCCAGGAAACTCTGGACGCTCTTCAGCAGGAATCGGAGGTGCGGCGGCGGATGGAAGAGGACCTCCAGCGGGTTGAGGAACAGTACAAATGCCTCCGGGATACCAGCAAGGATCTGGAGTGTCAGCTGAGGCAGGCACAGAAAATGGAGGCCGTGGGAACGTTGGCTGGCGGTATCGCCCATGATTTCAACAATATTCTGGCTGCCATCATGGGATATATCGAGCTGATCATGTTCGATGTGCCTGAAACAGGCTCCATCCGGCACAGTCTCGATCAGGTGCTTAAAGCGTCCCATCGGGCCAAGAAACTGGTGGGCCACATTCTTTCGTTCAGCAGGAGAAACAGCCATGAGAAAAAACCCGTCTACATTCAGCATATTCTGAAAGAATCCATCGAACTTCTGAGAGCCTCCATTCCAAGCACCGTGGCCATTCGGCAGGACATCTGCCCCCCGGTGAAATGCATCAAGGCCGATTCCACCCAGATTCACCAGATTATCATGAATCTATGCACCAACGCCTGTCATGCCATGGATGGCGATAACGGTACGGTGACCATCACCCTTGAACCCGTAAGTTTGGGTGAACTCAAACACCAGGCGATGATGGGCCTTGCCCCCGGTGATTACCTGAAACTGGGGGTGTCCGACACGGGACGGGGGATGGAGCCTCATGTGCTGAATCGCGTTTTCGAGCCGTATTTCACGACCAAACCCATCGGTGAGGGGACAGGCATGGGACTCGCTGTGGTTCACGGCATTGTGAAAGCCCATGGAGGAACCATCGAAGTGGTCAGTGAGATGGGAAAGGGCAGCACATTTTCGCTGTATTTCCCTGTGGTGAATATGGATGCCGAAATGAGCGGGGAGGCTTGCGCGTCCATTCCCCAGGGGTCCGAGCGGGTCCTGCTGGTGGATGACGAGGAAGCCCTGACCGATATCGGTGCCAAAATGCTCAGGCGACTGGGATACCGTGTGGAGGCTGAAACGAAAAGTCTTGATGCCTACGAGAAATTCAGGAATGATCCTTCATCGTTCGACCTGGTGGTGACCGACATGACCATGCCGGACCTTACCGGGCTCCAGCTGGCCCGGAAAATTCGGATGATCGCTCCGGATATCCCCATTGTGCTCTGCACGGGGTACCACAAGGACATCAACATGTCCATCATCAAAGGATTCGGCATCGACCACCTGATGTTCAAGCCTTTAAAAATATCCGAACTGGCGGGTGTCATCCGCCGTCTGCTGGACGAAAAGCCTCCGGAAAAGAGGTGCAGTCATGGATGAGTGTTTTGTCAGAATGACCACATGCGTGCTGTGTTTGACGTTTCTTCTTGCTGGCCCTGCAAGCCATGGTCATTGCGAGAACACTCACCTTCGGAATGCAGCCTGGGGCATGAGCCGTTTCGATGTCATGGCCGGTGAGGATTTATCGCCGGAAACCTATGACGCCTATCATGTGCACTACAAAACCGAGCTGGATGGCCGCGAACAGGATCTGATATACGGTTTTTTCGAAAATATGCTGGTGGATGCGGTGTATGTTCTTACTCTCGTCCAAAAAGGTGAGCAGGATGTTTTCAGAAAAAAACTTGAAAAAAAATACGGAAAGCCCCAAGGGGCGGAAAACGATGGAAAAGGCCTTTATCACTACGTCTGGGAGACCAGAGACACCCGGATTGTCATGCGTCCGGGACGTCTTAAAGAGTGCAGAATAGAATACATCAGTAAAAAATACAGTTATCTGAAAGAACGGGAAGCCCGCACGGCCAGGGAACATGAGGAAAAAATCCAACGCTGGTCCTATTGATCTTGTCTCTCAGTTGCTTGCGAAAACAATGTTTAAATCTGTAAATTCTCATAAAAACACAGAAAAAGATTTGCACTTCGCTTTGAACATGTTAAGGGAAATATAACATGAAAATGTTCCATTCCATACTAACAGTTGGTTGTCTGCTGTTTTTTCAAAACAAAAAGGAGAGGGGTATGAGGAAAAAGTGTTTGGTGGGATTTTTGTTTCTGGCCATAGCCGGAATGGTTCTGTCCATTTCAGGACCCGCACTGGCGGGCGATCTTGTCATTATCGCCAACCGGAGCGTTCCCGTTTCGGAGATGTCGAAGACAGACATTCAGAACATCTACCTCGGTAAGAAGAAAGTCTGGGACAACGGGATGAAAGTTGTGGTGACTGCTTTGTCTGACGGTGATGTGGCGGACGCGTTCCTGAAAGACTATGTCAAGAAGAACTCCAACACGTTCAACACCTACTGGAAGAAACAGGTGTTCACCGGTGGTGGAAAACCTCCGGAATCTTTCCAGAAGGAAAAGGATCTCGCGGAATATGTATCGACGACCAAAGGTGCTGTGGGGTATGTTTCATCACAGTCGGTTTCGGACAATGTCAAAATCATACTGGTCAGCGGTGAGTAGAAAAAGGGATAATAAAAACGAGTCAACCCAAAAACAGCCCAACGGATCGAATTTAGGATCGTTTATACAGGAGGTCAAATGATGAATAGAAAGCTTGCTACTCTGATGGTTTTGCTCCTTGGCATGGCTTTATCCGGAAATGTCGGCGCCATTGAATTGAGCCAGACAGGAAAAGTCGACATTCATGGTTTTATCACGCAGGGATATCTGATGTCTGACGAGAACAATTTCCTTGCGGATACGGAAGGAAACGGAACATTTCAGTACAACGAGGCCGGCGTGAACTTCGCCAGTGACGTCAGCGAGCGTCTGAGACTCGGTGTTCAGTTCATCGCCCGCGATCTTGGTAAAGCGGGAAACAAGGAAGTCACCATCGACTGGGCCGTCGCGGACTACAGTGTGGCGGACTGGCTGAACGTGAGGGCCGGTAAATGCAAAATCTCACATGGTCTGTACAACTACGAACGTGACGTGGACATGCTCCGTACTTTCGTATTCCTTCCCCAGAGCGTTTACACCGAAGGCTGGCGGGATTCTGTCAACGCGCTGAACAGCGTGGGTGCCTACGGTTACGTGCCTATGGGTTTCGCCGGTAATCTGACCTATCATCTTGACCTTGGAAACTCCGGTATCAAAGTGGACGGCGGTGAAGTGCGACAACTCGAAGACACCATGCCCAAAGCCCTTGGTCTTGAGGTTACCGAAGTCGACACCGGAACAACGTTTGGAAGCCAGCTTGCCTGGGATACAATCTTTGGTATAGATGGTCTTCGGGTTGCAGCAGGCGGGTTCAATTTCGAAATGGATGCAACATCGGATATTTATGATGGAACAGGCGTTCCTCTCTACGATTCTTACGGGAACCAGAGTGGCACATTCAAGAACAAGGAAAGCCAGGTTTTCAACATGAAACTGCTCTCAACCACAGGCTCCCTTGAATACGCTCGCGGTAATTTTATTTTCGCCGCTGAATACATGAACAACAATTACGAAATGAAACTCCCCACGACTGTCGCAGGGACGATTCATAAAAAATTCGACGCCATCGGTTATTATGCCAGCATGGCATACCGATTCACCGACTGGCTGGAACTGGGAACATATTATTCAGAATATTACAGGGATAAAGACGACAAGGACGGTAAAAAAGCCGTTCAGGGCGGTGCCATGGCCCTCCTCCCCGCAGGCCAGGAACACGCCATGTGGCTCAAGGACCTCTGTCTGACCGCCCGTTTTGACATCACTCCCAACTGGATTTTCAAGATGGAAGGCCACATGATGGACGGCGCGGCCCTCATGTACACCAGTGACAACAACACCAACGCCGCAGGTGCCGCGGATTACGAAAAAGACTGGTTCCTGTTCGCCGGAAAGGTGTCATACAGCTTCTAAGAATTGCCGGATGATATCCACAGCGGCGCATGATTAAGTCATGCGCCGTTTTTTCGTTGCGTTTGAATTGTCGGGTTGATGTTCATGACTCCATTCATAGGAAGATGAAGAAAGATCTGGAGTGACCGGGAAGGAAATGTGTCACAACCCGTAATTGCCAATTATTACAAGCAGGGGGAAGTAATATGCAGAAAAAGGCTTTTTTTTCCATGTTCGCCGTGATCGCTGTGGTGATACTCGCTGTATCCGGAACAGCATCGGCCAAAGAGGTGAAAAGCTATGACGACCTTTACAAACAGCTGCCGGGGGGCAGCCCGAACAATGCCGGGGTCATTGACAGGGCCTTGACCAGCATGTCCAAAGTGCAGCAGATGCGTGAGGGCAAGATGGTGACCGTTGAAAAACCGAGAGATCTTCTTCTGATCAATCCACGTTTCCTTTCCATATCCTTTGACGCCGGTGTCCGTCCAAAAGGCGTGAGCGCCAAGGCCAAACCCACTCCGGCGGTATACGCCCTGCTGTTCGAGAAGGACACTAAAAATGAACTGACGTTTTACAAAAGCATATACCTTGTGTTTCAGGGTGACGAGGGGCTTGAGGAATACCGCACCATCACCCCTGAAAAAATCTGTGAGTATTACCGGGAAAAAGGGGCGGAATATGTGTTTCTGGACAAAAAATCCGAAGCGGCCAAACCCGAGGAAATCGTGCTGAACGGTTCTCATATCAAGTCGGGTATGATCGCCGAGCAGTTCATCGACAGTTCCATCACACGGGACAGTGAAATGAAAGAAGCCCTTGAAGGGTACGTGAAAAAGGAAGTGGAAAAAGTCAAGACGCCCGATGAAGCCATCAGGATCCAGCAGCTTGAAGCCCGAATCAAGAAACTGGAAAACCTTCTCGATAACGTGACACGCAAAGGCAACGACATCGTTTTCAGCAATGTCAACGTCATGATCAACAACGGATCAGGCACTGTGGCCCGGACAAACGGTACGGGCAACCTGGTGGTGGGTTACGATGATCCGGGGTCGGGGTCTCACAACGTGATCGTGGGCAGCAAAAACAGGTGCAGCTCCTACGGCGGCATTGTTTCAGGTTCAGGCAATTCGGTTTCGGGGAGTTACTCTGCGGTCGTGGGCGGCCAGGGCAACTCGGCGTCAGGTGACGGCAGCACTGTATTGGGTGGCCGGAACAACAGTGCAAGCGGTGCCTATTCCAGTGTCATGGGCGGAAGTGACAACAAAGCCAAGGGGGATTACACCGGGATCAACAGTCAGCGTGGCCGGACCAAGGTCAACGAAGGCGACAACAAGCATTTCCAGAACGATTGATATCAAGGATCAAAGGATACACGGTTATGTCGAAAAAATGTTTTTCAGCCATGAGTGTGGCGTTATTGTTTTGTGCTGTCATGGCCCAAACAGTTTTTGGCGAAGAGAAAAAGATCGGGGATATGGATCACCGCAGCGGCAAGCTCGGATCGTTTCATGCCCTGATCATTGGGATCGATACCTACAAAGACGGCAAGATTCCCGATGTTAAAAATGCCACCCGCGACGCGGCGGAATTCGGAGCCGTTCTTAAACGGAATTATGGTTTTTCCACCCAGATGCTCTTCAATGGCAAGGCGACCAAAGACGCCATCGGCAACGCCATCAAATCTGTCGGTTCACGTGCCGGAAGAAACGGTTCGGTGGTCATCTTTTTTGCGGGACAGGGGATGACCGACGCCTCAGGTGCCAGGGGATTCTGGTATCCCTACGACGCCAAGGCAGGGGATGAAACGACGTATCTTGCCAATGAAGCCGTACAGGCCATGGTGGCGGAAATGAAAACCCGGTCCGTGCTGGTCATTTCGGATTCGGCTTACGCCGATACCTATTTCGGTTCGGTGCACAAACTGCCCGACGAGATTGACGAGCGTTACTATCTGGGTATCTATAAAAAACAGGGCCGGTGGGGGTTCTCTTCGGGGAACGATTCTCCCCGGAACAGGTTCACCGATGTGATAACAACGGCTCTTGCTGAAAACGAACAGCCCCAGATTTCCCTTCAGGAGCTTTACGAAAAAGTGAAGCCCGGTATTTCCGCCGGGGCCAGAAAACCTCCCCGGTGCCGGTCGTTGCGGAACGCAGGGGATCAGGGTGGACTTCCGGTGTTTGTCCTGGTTCCGGCCATCCTCAAAAAAATTGAGGACAAGAAACTCCTGGAAGCTAAAAAGGACGGGTTTCTCAATGCGCCCCTGGAAGAAGGAAATGTCATCTCCCTGGTGGTGAATGTGGCCGACGCCCTGATTGTTTTCGACGGTGCGGTCATGGGCAAGGGCGGTGTGGTCAAGATTGCCGCCATGCCGGGCAACCATCTCATTGAAGTGAAAAAGGAGGGTTACGAACCGTTCAAGCGGGCTGTTTTTCTGAAAAAAGAGACACCGCTCGCAGTGACCGCCGATCTGAAAAAAATCGTGATCAAACCCACCAAAGGAACGCTGACCCTCACTGTCCAGCCCGCCAATGCTGAAATCCGTTTTACAGGTATCCAGGTGCCCTACACACCCGGCATGTCCCTGGAAGGCGGCACGTATCAGGTGGAGGTTTCCGCGCCGTTTTATGAAAATGAAACCCGTGACATCTCGGTCAAAGTGAGCGAAAACAATGTCCATACGTTCAGTCTCAATCCGCTTAAGGTCATTCATCACAAGACTCTCGGGAATTTCATTCTGGTGAATCCCGGTTCCTTTATCATGGGAAGTCCTGACAAAGAATCGGCCATGCGGAACGTGAACGAAAAACAGCATACCGTCACACTGACCAGGCCTTTCTACCTCCAGGAACACGAGA
Source organism: Desulforapulum autotrophicum (assembly GCA_020723285.1). Taxonomy (GTDB): domain Bacteria; phylum Desulfobacterota; class Desulfobacteria; order Desulfobacterales; family Desulfolunaceae; genus DYJE01. The sequence goes on from DYJE01000009.1 coordinate 32,812, forward strand.
TGACCGTGGCACAGTGGAGCTGGTTCGTGAAGTCTGCGAATTTCAAATCCGAAGCCGAAGCGGGTGACGGATCGTTCGTTCTGGTGGATTACAACTGGGAAAAGGATTCGGAGTATAACTGGCGTGTGCCTGGTTTTACGCAGAACGACAAGCATCCGGTAACCTGTGTGTCCTGGAATGACACCCAGGCCTTTGTCAAGTGGATCAACAAGAATGAAAAAGGCGTGTACACCTTCCGCCTTCCCACGGAAGCGGAATGGGAGTATGTCTGCCGGGCCGGTTCAAAGGATCGATTTTCTTTCGGCCCGTGCCTGTTGAAAACCCAGGCCAACTTTGACGGCAACTCGAAATGGGAAAACTGCCCCTTGGGTGAAAGCAGCAAAGGCACCGTGGAAATCGGAAAATATCCGGCCAACGCCTGGGGTTTCTTCGACATGCACGGAAACGTCATGGAATGGTGTCAGGACTGGCTGGGCAATTACCCCGACGGCACGGTCCAGGACCCCGTTGGCCCCCAGACCGGAACGAGCCGGGTGATAAGAGGCGGCGGCTGGACAAGTTACGCCTACAATTCCCGTTCGGCGAAACGCTATAGCCGCAGTCCCAACGAAAGCTACAGCGATACGGGGTTCAGGCTGGTTATCGAACCCTGATTTCAGGGATGAGTGTGGTATCATTGAAGCCCCCCGGATGAACGTCCGGGGGGCTTTTTTTATTGGCCCGGCAATTTGATTCCCATATAGGGGCTGTCGATTATTCCATGACGGTTGCAGCAAGGGGGACAATGGCCAAGGTCAGCCCTGTTACAAAAAAAACGGTCATTTGAATGGATGCTTTTCCGTGAAAACCGATGAATATTTTCTGCATCACCAGCCGGGCGATCCAGAACACGACAAAAGACGCCAATAGGGTTTTGCCTAAGGCCGTGCCTACAAGTTCATGGGCAAACACAAGGGAAATAAAGCTGAAAAGTGCGAACAAGACAAGCAGGCAAAGGCTCATGATTTGAATAGCAGCCCGGTTTTGCTCGCTCATTTTTGGAAGATCGTGTTTCCAATCCAGCATTTTGGGAAAAAACACATGGAATACCGAACAAATCAGGTAAAAAATGCCTCCGAGATAAACCGATGTTAGTGCAATCATGCTCAACCTCCTGTTTGGGTTTTAAAGTAATGGAATTGTGAATCCAGCTGCTTGAAATGGTCCAAGGTGCCTTCGACATCCAAATAATAAGCCGGTTCCGTGCGGGTGTTGCTGATCCGTGAAAGAATTTCCGAACCTGAGGCATCCACGCCGATGTAGTTCCGGCTGTTCACCGCCTGTTCCTCAATGGCCAGGAGTTCCTCCAGAATTATACGGATATGGCCGGTGAACGCTGACAGGTGGGGGGCGGTTTCCTGAAAGGCCGTCAGCGAGGCCAGCATCTGGTGGGCGAGAAGCCGCAAAACTGACAAGCTTTCAGTGCGGCGTTCAAGAGATTTTTCAGCGATCATGCCGAAAAGGAACGGTGCAAGTTCGATGACGCTGCTCTGGGTGACGCCATACTGATCCGCCGCGTTTTTAATTAAGAGTTGGGAAAGGCCTGAAATGCTGTAGGACATTTTCTTTTTTCCCGATGGTTCAGGGGTGTTTTCCAGAAGTTTTTTGAGGTTTTCTGAAAGGGTCTCAAGGTCGGCCTTTGTGGGGCGTGGTTCGTTTGAAAATCCGTCGTATTTGGTCAGCTCGCCATCATTCTTATCAAACAGGTTTGAATCATTTTTGCTCATGGATGTGCCTCTTGTGATGAATTCGTATTGTGTTGTGTTCATGATAAAATACACAAAAACAATATGATGTAATGTATAAAAAGTCAAAAAAATAAAATAAGGTGAGATAAAAAAGTCATAAAAAATATAATAGGTGTGACGAAAACGATAATAAATATGATAATGGTGGTATTTATAACGGTGGTATTCGCAATGGTGGGGTTCGTAGAGATGAATGATGAGCAAATATAAAACGTCACAAGAGGTTTTTTTGCTGGGTTGTTAAAGGAATGGGTGTCAGGATATTCCATCGCCGAGTCGGAAGCGTGCAACGATAGGGAAATCCATCTTGCCGTGTTGATTGCAATTTGGATCTATGACAATCCCTAATATTTCCCGAACTCCTGATCGTCCAGCCGGATGATTTGACTGGGTTTCACAGGTCGGACCGTCGGACCTTCGATGGGACCATGGTTCATTTTTTTGGGGGGAGGGGCGAAAGGAATTTCAGGTCGAGGTTTTTTGAACGACTGCAAGGACTGACCGGGCCGTTTGTCGGGGTCGGGTTTCAATATAAAGGTCCCCAGGATGTTTCGGACATGACGGGCCTGGGTGGACAGTTCTTCGGCGGCGGAGGATGTTTCTTCGGCATGGGCTGTGTTGTGCCGGGTGCTTTCGTCGATGTAGGTCAGGCTTTTGTTGACCTGGGATATGCTCTGGGCCTGCTCGTTACTGGCTTCGGCGATTTCTCCCACAAGGCCTGCGACGGTGGTGACGGCTTCATTCATTTCCATCAGAGCTTCGGCGGTCTGCTGGGCGATGAGACTGCCGCCTTCCACCCGTTTCACCGAGTTTTCGATGAGCAGGCTGGTGTCCTGGGCCGCTTTTGCGCTCAAGGCCGCCAGATTCCGCACTTCCTGGGCCACCACGGCGAAACCTTTGCCGTGCTTTCCGGCACGCGCCGCTTCCACGGCAGCGTTCAAGGCCAGAAGGTTGGTCTGGAAAGCGATGGAGTCGATGGTCTGGATGATTTTTGAAATTTCCCGGCTCGATTCGGTGATGGAGTTCATGGCCTGGATCATCCGGTCCATTTTTTCAACACCGTTCTGGCTGGAGCTCCTGGCCGAGTTGGCGATAACCTTGGCTTCCGACGCATTCTGGGCGTTGGCCCGGGTCTGGGCTCCGATCTGAGCCATGGTGGCCACAGTTTCCTCGATGGACGCCGCCTGATTGGAGGTGCTTTCCGAAAGGGACAGGCTTGACGAGAGGACCTGGCTGGACCCCGCATCCACCTGCTCCGCCGATGCCAGGAGATTTCCCACGATGGCGTTAAGGCTGCTGATCATCAGAGAGAGAGACGACCCCAGAGTATCTTTGTCGGACATCAGGGTGATGTCTGTTCCGAGATTGCCCTGCGCGATTTCGGATGCGGCACCGGCTTTGACCCGAAGTTCATCGGCCATGGCGTTCAGGGCGGCGCTCATCCGCCCGATTTCGTCGTTCCCCTCTTCGAGTCGCGACGAAAGATCGCCTTTTTTCAGAACGGAGGCGTAATCGGCGATACGGTTCACGGGTTGGATGATGTAACGGTTCATGCTCAGGAAAAGGGCAAGAAGGAGAAACACGTTGGTAATTATGTTGGCGATGATGATTTTCGCAAGGGTCTGTCTCAGTTCTTCCTTGACCAGAGCCGTGCTTGTGTATATTTCCACGATGCCAAGGATCGTGTTGTCGTGGATGATTTCAGCTCGATCAACCAGGTAATCCCCGGTCACAGGAGCGTCGCAGGGGGTCACACGCCATTCGGCGTCCCTTTTTTTCCCCAGGAGGATATTTTTTTTGAGGGGATCCCTGACGATGACGGCGAAAATGCTCTGCTCTCCCATTTCCGAGATGATGACATCCTGAAGTTGTTTTTCGTCATAATCCCAGAGGGGCGTGGACATGAGGCCCGAGATCCGTTCAGCGGTTTTCGCGGAAAGGGATTTCAAGGCCTGTGTTTTATTCCGGCTGTCAAGGGTGTATTGGGCCGCTCCATACACGATCATGATGATGGATGTGACGCCGATGAGGATAAGCCCCAGTTTGATTCGGATACTGTGATGCCACTTGACTTTTATCATATCATCCGTGTGGTTCGTTGAATTTTGGTTTGCGACCTGGCAGAGAAAACGAGGGTGCCTTCATTTGAAAATCTGCCGCATTGTTTTGAAGATTGTTATATAACGTGATGAAAACACTGTGATAACACTATACAGAATTCAGCCGGGCATGTCAATCATCGTCCAGAGCCGATGTGTGATAGGCCGGTTTTTTATTTCAGGAAACCGGGGATGGCTGTTTCCCCGCGCATCTGTTTTGTCCATGATGCGGCGTATCTGCCGTTCGCGTCAACAAGCTGGGTGTGGGTTCCCGATTCCACCACGCGGCCCTGGTCCATCACATGGATGATGTCGGCCTGCATGGCCGTGGTGAAACGATGGGTGATGATCAGCGCGGTCCTTCCCGCCACCAGCTGGCGGAACCGGGCAAGCCAGTCCGCCTCGGCCCAGGAGTCCATGGCGCTGGTGGGTTCGTCCAGGATGATCAGTTCCGCCTGTCTCAGAAACGCTCTGGCCAGGGCCAGCCGCTGCCATTCGCCGCCGCTGAGTTCGGCACCCCCGAACCATTTGCCCAGCATGGCAGAGTAGCCTGACGGCAGTCGGTTTACGGGCACGTCGGCGCCCGAGGCTTGGGCCGCCGCTTCAACCCTTTCGGCGTCGGGCGAACCGTCGATGTCTCCAAAGGCGATGTTGTTGAAAACCGTATCGTGATAACGGACAGGCTCCTGAAACAGGACCGTGATCCGTCGCCTGATTTCTTCCTGGCAAAGATTTCGAAGATTTATGTGATCGATGAGGACCTCGCCTTCCGCCGGATCGTAGAACCGGCAGAGCAGCTTGATCAGTGTGGTTTTTCCCGCTCCGTTCTCCCCCACCAGGGCCGTGATCTTTCCGGCCGGAATGTCCAGATTGAAACGGTTGAGGGCCACCCTGTCGCTGCCGGGGTATCGGAAGGTGACGTTACGGAACTGAAGCCCCACATGAAGGCCGGGATGGGCAAGGGGGCGCTCCTGCTCCGCGATTGCAGGCTGAAGTTCAAGAAACTCGAAGAGGTTTTCCAGAAACATGATGTTCCGGTAAATTTCTCTGGCGTTGCCGAGAAGGGATCGCATCATGCGCTGGCCCTGGAAAAAGGCCTGGATAAACAGGGCCAGATCCCCCAGGGTGAGAAATCCGAGAGAGGCTCGGTAGCCCATCCAGATCATGGCGGCCCCGATGCAGACAAGGCCAAGGAGCGATGCCGCAGCGTTGGCCAGCGTTTCGCTTCGGGCCAGCATCAGTTTCCCCTCGCGAAGCTCCTTTCGAAGGTCTGTGAACTTGTCTCGGAAATGGGGGCCGAGTTGGAATAAACGCATTTCCGCCACGGATTCTCGGGCTGAGATCATCATGTCGTAGTAATGGGTTTTCCGTGTGGTCTGTGTGCTTGCCATGCGCCAGCGATGGAATCGGATGGTGTGCCGCAGAACGACGGCAAGGGCCGGCAAGGTACTTAAGATCAACAGAAGGGGAATCCAGAAACCAAACGTCATCAGAACCCCGGCCATGGCGATGAGGGTGATGAAATTCTGAAGAAGCGAACCCGCGTTTTCAAGAAGGGCCGACGGACGTGAAATCGCGTCCACACGGGCCCTGTGCAGCTGATCGTAGAACCCGGGGTTGTCGTAGAAGGACATGTCAAGGCCCATGGCTTTGTCGTGGATCCGCTGATGAATGAAATCCTGGATTTGTTCCGATTGGGCGGTTTTTACCCAGCCGCCGATCCCCTGCAGAATTTCCGTTGAGATCAGGATGACGGCCATGGCCGCGGCCGCAGGCCACAGCTGGATCATCTCCTGCCAGCCCTTGCCAGCGCTGACGGTGCGGGCCATGCCGTCCACCAGGATTTTGGAAAGGAAAACCGTGGCTGTCGGCATCAGTCCCTGGATCAGGAGAAGGGTGAGCCATGCCAGGGTCAGTCCTCCAGCGGCACTGTAAACCAGAGAGAACGCCTGGGGAAGATAGGGCAGCTGGGACCTGAACAGTCCCGCTTCAGCATGGAACCGCCCGAATGTTTTTCCGAGTTTTTTTATCATGATCCGGTATTTTTTATTGGGTTCATCAACGTGCCGTTTCAATGTACAGAGATCTTCATCGAGTTTCAACCTGTTCTTGTTAAAAATGCCGGAACTCTCAAGGGATTAGACATTGACATCAGGGCGGTTTTGCCGATACATAGCCCACTGACGATTATGAAAACACGCCTTCCCATGAAAACCTTATTCTCTCTTTACAGCCTGGGCTGGACTGCGGCCATGCCCCTGATGCGCCGGAACGCCCGTATCGCCGACGGTTTTGGCCAGAGAACCCTTAAAGACGGTATGCTTCCGGCTGCGGATCTCTGGATTCAGAGCGCGTCCGCCGGGGAGGCGCTTTTAACGGCGGAAATCTTGAAAAATCTGGATGCACCGGAATCGTCCGCAATCCTGACCACGGCCAACACCCGCCAGGGTCTTGAAATTCTGGAAAAAACAGCCGTAGGAATCGGCGGCGACAGGCCATTTTCCGTGACAGCACGTTTTTCACCGTTTGACCGTCCGGACCTGATGAAAAAGGCCGTAAGCCATGTCCGGCCGAAACTGATGGTCCTGGTGGAACTGGAAATCTGGCCGGGGCTTCTTCTGGCGCTCAAGGAAAAAGGATGCCCGGTCCTGATCGTGAACGGTCGTTTGACGGAGCGCAGCCTGAAACGGTACATGCTGGCACCGGAGTTGTGGAAACGTCTCGCCCCGTCAACGGTTTTCGCCATGTCGGACCCGGACGCCGACCGGTTCAGGATTCTTTTTCCCCAAAGCCGGGTTGAGACGGTGCCCAACATCAAGTTCGACCGGGTGCCGATGTGCTCTCTCGAAACGCCGGATAGGGTTTCCAACCCCCTTGCCACCCTTGCCGGGCCGGATGCGCCGTTGATCGTTCTCGGGTCGGTTCGGGAGGAGGAGGAAGATGCCGTGGCCCGGATGATCGGGAAAATCATGGCCTCTATCCCTGACGCCAGGATTTTTTTGTTTCCCCGGCACATGCATAGGCTGGATGCCTGGAAGGCCCGACTTTCGGAGATGAACGCCGGTTTTTCTTTAAGGTCGGCCAGGGTGTCGGAGCGCCCGCGAATCGTTCTGTGGGATGTGTTCGGCGAACTCGCCCATGCTTACAATCTGGCGGACGCCGTGTTCGTGGGCGGCAGTCTGGCCCCCCTGGGAGGTCAGAACTTTCTCGAATCCCTGGCCGCCGGGGTGATTCCCGCCATCGGCCCGTCATGGGAGAATTTTACCTGGGTGGGGCAGGGCATGGTTGAAAGAGGACTGCTCGATGTGGGCCGTGACTGGGTTGAGGTCGCGGAAATGTTGATTTTTCGAGCGAAAAACCCCATGGACCGGGACAAGGTCAGAACGCTCACCGACGATTACATCCAGCCCTTGCGGGGCGGAACCCGGCGGGTCTGCGACGAGATCCGGCGGATGCTGTCCGAACCCTAAGCTTCGGTTGAACAGGAGACATACGATGCCACATCCCTTTGAATGCCACGGAATCATACCCTGCCGTTTCGCGTCCACCCGGTTTCCGGGAAAGCCCCTTGCCCCCATCCTGGGCGAACCCATGTTTTACCATGTCTACCGCCGGGTCATGGAATCGGGCGTCTTCCAATCCGTGACTGTGGCCACCGACGATGAACGGATTTTTGCGGCGGCGAAAGACAAAAACGTTCCGGTGGTGATGACTCGCAACGATCACGAAAGCGGAACGGACCGCATTCTTGAAGCGGCCCTGACGCTAAACCTTCCTGAAAACGCCGTGGTGGTGAATGTCCAGGGTGACGAACCGGCATTGAACCCCGCCATTCTCGCCGAACTCATCGCGCCGTTCAACGCCCCCGAAACACAGGTGACCACACCGGCCGCAGTCATTTCATCGGACGAGGCAAAGTCACCCGATCTGGTGAAAGTGGTGTTCGGAAGGAACATGAACGCTCTCTATTTTTCGCGTTCCCGGATTCCCTATGACCGGGACGGCAGCTCCCCTTTGTATCACGGTCACATCGGCCTTTACGCTTTTCGCATGAAAACCCTTCAGCAATTTGTCCGCCTGGGCAAAAGCCGCCTGGAAGATATTGAAAAACTGGAACAGCTCCGGCTTCTCGAAAGCGGCATTCCCATTCGCATGGTGGTCACCACACACCGTACCGTGGGCGTGGACCGGCCCGGCGATGTGAAAAAAGTGGAGGCCCTGCTGAGGGATGCTGACAAATGAGAAGCTGAGAAATACCGGCCCACCGCCTATCTGATAAAAAAACAAACGATTAACGAAAATTTCTTCAACAAATTCCTACACATGTTAAGGGGATCTGCCGATTATTTTTATGCAGAACTCCGGGCTATCCATCATGATCAACAAGTCCGACAAAGCAGCCTAAAAACCATCCGAACAATCATGGAGGCTATATGCCAAACACGGCCAACACCTGTCATGGTATGGACTCGAACGTAAAAACAAAACCTGGATGCGGCATGTTTTTCTTTAGGGCCACAGTCCTTGTGGTCGCGTTATTCGCAGGATCGTGCTCCGGCGGGGGCAAGGGGAAAGGGGCGGATGCGTCCACAGACCAGACGATGACGCTGACGGTCAGGGAACAGGCCGGGGTCGCCCGGACGAAAGAAGTGGTGGCCAACGGAATTCCGGTTCCAAGGGATCTGGACATCCGGGACACCGCCAGTCTCAAGCTCACGGACAGTTCGGGACACGAGGTTCCGGCCCAGTTCGAGGCGCTGTCCCGCTGGGGGGGCGGAAAGGACGGGAACAATCCGGTTCAGTGGTTGTTCGTAGCCTTTCCCGCGTCCGTGGATGCCGGGGGGGAAGCGGAATACACCCTGGTGGACACGGCGGGATCGATTGAACCTGAAGAACGTGTCTCGGTGATCGACGGAGCAGAAAACGTAACGGTCGACACCGGCCCCGCTGTTTTTGTCCTGCCCAAACATTCGCCGGGTATCATCGGTTCTGTCACGGCGGGAGATTCGGATGTGGCGGGGGGAACCGGCTCCATGACCCTTCAGGTGGACAGCGCGCCCGCCATGACCGCCCTTACGCCGGACAACGTCATTGTGGAACGTCCGGGGCCGATGTATGGTGTGGTCAAGATCGAGGGACGGTTCGATCATCCGCCCTATGCGGACGTTGACTGGCGCTATGTGGTCAGGGCCATGTTCAAGGCCGGGTCGCCCGTGGTCACGCTGGACGTGGTTTTCATTTTTCCCGGCAATAAGGAGGGGTCCGGAAAATGGTATGTGGACACCGGTGAGGGCGGTGCCGACGAGGATGAGCTGGTTACGGTCCACGACCTCACCTGGACGATTCCCCACCATCTCACCGGCGCACTCGGGGCCTTTGTGTCCGCTACGGGAAGCCAGTCCCTTTCCGGCACCCTCGGTTCAGGGGAATCGGCGCGGATCATTCAGAAAGGGCGGAACGCCATGACCGAGGCCCCCTCGTTCCAGGCGGACCTGGGTGGAGAAAGTGTCACAGGATCCTTGGCGGATCAGGCATTTCTCGGTGTGAAAGGGGGAAACGGCCTACTTGCGCTGGCCATCGAACGGATGCGGTATTACGAGCCCCAGGCCCTTGAGGCCGACGGATTGTCCCTCAAAGTGAAAATCGTGGCGGACCGCATTCCCATGGGGCCGTTCATGGGTGCCTTCGCCCGGATTGCCCTGGGGGCGTTCAGTCCCGAAAGCGGATGGACCGATGTGAGGGGCCGGGTTCTGTCGGAACTTGAAAACGGCCTCATGGCCTGGCCGTCGGCACAGGACGCCGCCCGAAGCGGGGTTTTCATGGAACTGTGGGACGGCCATGACGATGAAACCGGTGAGCTTTACGCTGAAAAACTCGCAGATGTCAGCGACAACACCCTCGCCGCCTTTGTCGGCTTCAAAACCTACGGATTCATGACCTGCGGCCTGCCGGTGCGCTACTGGGACCCCTATTATCAGGAATTCGGCGACACCTCGTTGTGGAACGGATATTTCAGGGGCGGAACGTTCACCGACTACCATCACGCCATGTCCAATCCGGTCCGGGATTTCGCACGGACCGGGGATGCAACACTCCTTCGCGGACTTTCCTTTCCGGCGGCCCGGCGCATGCTGAACACCATGATCATCCAGGCTGATACGGAAGGCCCTGCCGGAGCCTACGCCGGATGGGCCCCGGCCGGATACGGGGGCTACCGCACCGACCCCAACAGCAGCCATTCGTATTTCGAAAATCTTTTTTTCTATTATTACCTCACCGGAGACCGGCGTGTGCTGGACGTTCTCGCCCCTGGCGGCGACAGACTGAGAAAAGGCTATGCCAGGAATACGGACGGAAGCCTGGTGGACTCCCAATCCCCCGCCCTGAACAGCTGGCGGGGTTCCACGGACCGCGTGGCCTCCCAGGCCGCGGCCATATACTGGTTTTTGGGTCATGCGGGTGACGACCCCGGCTTTCTGGACGATTTCAGGAACCAGATGGACCGTGCGGTGGACCGTTATACCGCGATCCTCACCCATAACGGAACGGAGTACGCGTTCATATCGGAAGAAGATCTCGAAGCCGCCGGTGGAACCCACATGAATACAGGCCAGGCGTGGATGCTCGGTTTCTACCCCCTTGAAAACGTCTGGCGGCTCCGCCAGGAATATGGCGACGTGGCGCTGGGCCATGCCGGTGTTTCCGTGGACCGCTTGTTCGAAGCGGCGGCCAGGGCCCTGATCGATTACAACGCGATGAACTATCCCGGTGACGACAGCTCGCCTTCGGGAAACGGATCGGTTTCCGGGAGCTGGACCACGGTGGAAGACGTGACCTGGAGCGGCGACCGCATCGGCGGCTCCATTGTATCGGTTCAGGCGGAAACAGATCCCTCCATAGCCCCGGAACCCCGGCTGTGGCTCACGGGCAAAGCCGCCCTGTGTGCGTTCCTGGCCCGGGCCGGGGATCTTTCGGGAGACGCAGGAATTTCGTCCACAGCTTCGGATCTGGCCCTTTACGTTCTTCAAACCACCGTCACCACGAACATGTACTGGGGCAAAGAGGCGGGCCTCACCTGGACGCGCCTCCACCCGGCCATCGCCAGGATCACCGGCTGGGAGGACTTTTTTCCCTGATGCCGTCCGGTCGGGATGCTGGACGAACGCGGCGGATTCGTGTATGGATTCCATGAAATGAAAACCTGTGGCGACAACGATCAGGACGGAAGGAAACCATGACATTGATTAATAAACTCAGTGCCGCCCCGGCCAAATGGAACAGACGGAGCAGGGAGGAACGGCTGCTTCTCCTTGAAGCCTTTGCGTTGCTTGGCATGGCCCGGCTGATGGTCCTCCTCACCCCGTTCCGGTTTCTGGCCCGGACGTTGGGAAAACACATGGCGGAAACGCCTGCTGCGGTGGACTCTGCCTCATCCCGGTCCGCGAATCTTGTGGGCCAGGCTGTCCGATCCGCCGCAGGCAACACCCCCTGGCAGAGTGTCTGCCTTCCCCAGGCCGTCACGGGACAGTGGATGCTCAAACGCCGGAACATCCCGGCAACCCTTTATCTGGGTGTGAAAAAATCCCCGGAATCCCCTGACAAACTCGCCGCCCACGCCTGGCTCCGATGCGGCGGGAAAATCCTCACCGGAGCCGAGGGCCACCGTCAGTTTACGGTGGTTTCTACCTTTGCGACGAATAAACGCGGCATAGCCCCCTCTCCTCGATAAACCGGATCACGCCGGATAAGCCTTCGCCTGATTTCAGGTTGGTGAAAAGAAAAGGCCGGTCCTGCCTCATGGTCCGGCTGTCACGGTCCATGACATCGAGAGAGGCCCCGACCAGGGGCGCGAGATCGATTTTGTTGATGATGAGGAGATCGGAGCGCGTGATGCCGGGACCTCCTTTCCGGGGGATTTTGTCTCCGGCGGACACGTCGATGACGAAAAGGGTGAGGTCCGACAGCTCGGGGCTGAAGGTGGCGGCCAGGTTGTCTCCGCCGCTTTCGATGAACACCATGTCAAGGTCCGGGAACCGCCGGGTCAGGCGGTCCACCGCTTCCAGGTTGATGCTGGCGTCTTCACGGATGGCCGTGTGGGGGCACCCGCCGGTTTCCACCCCCAGAATCCGATCCGGCGTCAGGGCTTCATGGGTCACGAGAAAACGGGCGTCTTCCGCCGTGTAGATGTCGTTGGTTACGGCGGCGATGCTGAAACGGTCCCGGAATGCCCGGCAAAGGGACAGGGTGAGGGCCGTTTTTCCCGACCCCACCGGTCCGCCGATGCCGATACGCAAAGGTCCGCGCGGTGAATGGGAGAGCGTCTGTTTCATGGTGATTTCCTTATTAGAGTGATAGCCATACGTTCGTTCCCAATGGAAAATTTTTGAACATCGAACGTCCAACGCCCAACATCCAACATTGAATGAAGGAATACTCCATAACGATTATGACCGGTACAGTCTGGAATACTGGGTTTCATGACGGCAGCAGGCGATGGCGAACCCCGGCGCGCCGTTGCTCCATTCCGATTCGGGAAGCGTCATGGCCGTTTCAGCCAGGGCCGGAATCCGCGGGCCCAGTTGCGCCAGGATGCATTGCCCCGCCGTCTGCCCCAGGGGCACGGTTTTCACCGCCGTGACCACCTGGTTTTCACACCAGCTGTACAGGTAGCCGGTGACGGTGGCAAGGCAGGGTATGGACCATGCCGCCGCAAGGGCCGCGAAAACCGTGGGAAAGGCGGGTTCCGGTTCTGTTTCAAGCTGTTCAGGCAACGACGCGTCCGGGAGGGCCTGAAAAAGCCGTTTGAGAGAATACCCCATCTGAAGGGTTTCCGCCCGGAGTTCCGACGTTTCCCGGCTGGCGAGGTATTCCCGGTTGAGCCGTTCCGCTTCTCGTGTATCATCGGCCTGCCATGCCCGGTAAAGGCCGGCCAGGACCGGAGCCTCGAAACCGGCCACGGGGCCGTGAAGAAGGCTTTTGATCCAGGCCATGGCCGAGGTTTCGTCGCTCACGATGTTTTCCCACACCACCAGTTCAAGCCCCTGGGAATAGGTGTAGGCCCCCACGGGAAGCATCGGGCTTGCGAGCTGCATCAAGCGGATGAGGGCGAGGGTTTCCATCAGCCGAACTCGTGGATGGTGGCGGTCGGTTTATTGTGGGAATGGCCGTGGCCGCCGTAGGCCCCGCTTTCGGGCCTGAACGGGGCGCAGACCGGGGTGAGCCGAAGTCCAAGACCTTCCAGCATGGCTTCAAGCACATGGTCGTGCTTCAGCCTCAGAATGAAAACCTCACCGTCAGTTCGGATGTCCAGCGCCACATGGCGGTTGCCTAGATGATAGGCGGCCCGCGCCGCGAGAAGGCCGTCGCGTTCCCGGATTTCCGTCAGATGTTCATCGGCGTCCAGGATTTCAATGACCCGCCGGGATGACGTGGTTTCAGCGAGGAGTTTATCGCCCTGTTTGAGGGCCGTGCCTTTGGGCAGGTCGATGAAAAGCGCGGCCCCGCAGGGCAGGACAACGTCTGACCGGCTGCGCGCCCGTTCTTCGTGGGTCAGGGAGAGACGATCCGTCACCGTGTCATGGTGCTGGGCGAAGTGGTGTGCGACAAACATTAATCCTCCTATCTGCATTGCAAAAGTGAGCTGTCAAATAACCGGTACCCTAACGTAGGTCGGCTTCTCGGCACGAAAGCCGACAAATGGCCCCATCCTTATGAATCGGCAGCCTCGAATATTTAAAACCGTAACGCCGGGTTTAGGGAATTCGAGTATCGTTGTGCTTCAACCGCCCGATTATTAAAAGGATCGGGTCACTTGTCGGGTTTTTTAGAACCCGACCTACGATGGATTGCCGTTGTTTGCTCACCTACTCAGTCTTCGAGCCCGTTCTTCGTAAGCCAGGGAAAGACGATCCGTCACCGTGTCATGGTGCTGGGCGAAGTGGTGTGCGACAAACATTAATCCTCCTATCTGCATTGCAAAAGTGAGCTGTCAAATAACCGGTACCCTAACGTAGGTCGGCTTCTCGGCACGAAAGCCGACAAATGGCCCCATCCTTATGAATCGGCAGCCTCGAATATTTAAAACCGTAACGCCGGGTTTAGGGAATTCGAGTATCGTTGTGCTTCAACCGCCCGATTATTAAAAGGATCGGGTCACTTGTCGGGTTTTTTAGAACCCGACCTACGATGGATTGCCGATGTTTCTCACCCATTCCGCCCATCAAAACAAAAAGTATCTCTGCGTAAGAGGCAGCACCGATGCCGGTTCACACACCAGAAGCTCACCGTCGGCCCGCACCGCATAAGTTTCCGGGTCCACGTCGATCACCGGCATGGTGCCGTTGCGGACCATGTCCGTTTTCTGGAGATTCCGGGTCCCGGCGACGGCGACCAGCGGCTTCATCAGCCCAAGCTCTGAAACAGCGCCGTGCTCAAGGGCCGCCCGGGACACAAAGGTCACCGAACTTTTCAGCGCCCGGCCGAAGGCTCCGAACATGGGCCTCATGTGAACCGGCTGGGGCGTGGGGATGGACGCGCCGGGGTCGCCCATGGCCGCGCAGGCGATGACGCCGCCTTTGAGGATCAGGCTGGGCTTTACGCCGAAAAAGGCCGGGCTCCAGAGCACCAGGTCCGCCAGTTTTCCGGGTTCCACAGACCCCACCGCATGGGCGATGCCGTGGGTCAGGGCCGGGTTTACCGTGTATTTGGCGATGTAACGCTTCACCCGTTCATTGTCGTTACGCTCCGAATCGCCTGTGAGGCTTCCCCGCTGCTTTTTCATTTTATGGGCCGTCTGCCAGGTTCGCACGATCACTTCCCCCACACGGCCCATGGCCTGGGAATCGGAGGACATCATGGAAAAGGCTCCGATGTCGTGGAGAATGTCTTCGGCGGCGATGGTTTCCCTGCGGATGCGGGATTCGGCAAAGGCGATGTCCTCGGCAATGGAAGGGTCCAGGTGATGGCAGACCATCAGCATGTCCAGATGCTCGTCGATGGTGTTCACCGTGTAGGGCATGGTGGGGTTGGTGGACGAGGGCAGCACGTTGGGGAGGGACACGGCCCGGATGATGTCCGGGGAATGGCCGCCGCCCGCCCCTTCGGTGTGGAAGGTGTGGATGGTCCGTCCTTTGAACGCCGCAAGGGTCGTTTCCACAAAACCCGATTCGTTCAGCGTGTCGGTGTGGATGGCGGTCTGGACATCCAGTTCGTCGGCCACGGACAGGCAGGCGTCAATGGCGGACGGGGTGGTGCCCCAGTCTTCATGAAGCTTGAGCCCCATGGCTCCGGCCAGGACCTGTTCGCGGAGCGGATCCGGCTGGCTGGCGTTGCCTTTGCCGAAAAAACCCAGGTTCATGGGAAAAGCGTCTGCGGCTTCCAGCATCCGGGCCAGATGCCAGGGTCCCGGCGTGCAGGTGGTGGCGAAGGTGCCGGTGGCGGGTCCCGTGCCGCCGCCCAGCATGGTGGTGATGCCCGATGACAGGGCCTCTTCGATCTGCTGGGGGCAGATGAAATGGATGTGGGAATCGATGCCCCCGGCGGTGACGATCCGGCCTTCACCCGCGATGATTTCCGTTCCCGCGCCGATAGGAAGGGTGACGCCGGGCTGGATGTCCGGGTTTCCGGCTTTGCCGATGCCCCAGATTTTTCCGTCCTTGATGCCGATGTCCGCTTTTACGATACCCCAGTGGTCGATGATCACCGCATTGGTGATGACGGTGTCCGCCACGAACGCCGCGCAGAATTGTCCCTGCCCCATGCCGTCCCGGATGACCTTGCCGCCGCCGAATTTCACTTCCTCGCCGTAAACGGTGTGGTCCGTTTCGATTTCGATGATGAGATCCGTGTCCGCCAGGCGGAGACGGTCGCCTGTGGTGGGGCCGAACATCTCGGCGTAAGCCTGTTTTGATATCACTGTGCTCATCCCAATCCCCCTTGTATTTTTCCCTGGAAACCGAATACCTGCCGGGAGCCGTCAAAGGCCACGAGGCGGACGGTTCGTTTCTGGCCCGGTTCGAAGCGGACCGCCGTTCCGGCGGCGATGTCCAGCCGGAATCCTTTGGCGCTGCCGCGGTCAAAACGCAGGGCGTCGTTGGTTTCGTAAAAATGGTAATGGGAGCCCACCTGGATGGGGCGGTCTCCGGTGTTGGCCACCTCAAGGGTCCGGGTTTCGCGACCCCGGTTGAGGACGATGTCTCCGGATTCGATGATGCATTCACCTGGAATCATGGGATTTGCTCCTTTTATTTGTTTTACACGATGGGCCGGTGAACGGTGACCAGCTTGGTGCCGTCCGGGAATGTGGCTTCCACCTGGATTTCGCCGATCATCTCCGGCACCCCGTCCATCACATCATCCCGTGTAAGCACGGTGGTTCCGAAACTCATGAGTTCCGCCACGGTTTTTCCGTCCCTGGCAGCTTCCATGACAGCGGCGGTGATGTAGGCCACCGCTTCGGGATAGTTCAGTCTGAGCCCCCTGTTTTTCCGCCGCTCCGCAAGGAGGGCCGCCGTGAAGATCAGCAGTTTGTCTTTGTCTCGCGGTGTCAGTTCCATGTATTCTCCCGTTGGTTTTTGTGCTTTTTTGCCTTTTTATTTGAGGCATACGCTCCCAATTCGTTTGTACGGCTTTTCAAAAGCTGGCCCCCCTGAAGGGCCGTTGGAGCAATGCTGTTGGCTTAAGAGATGGGCACGGCTTCGCCTTTGCCCATCCTACGGGCTACGGCAACAGACCGGAATCATGTAGGATGGGCAAAGCGTCAGCGTGCCCATCAGATACAAACATGCTTAAACCATCACCATTGGGCCGCCGGAGGCCCAGCAACCGGCCTCCGATTCATCATCCCCTTACGTGTTCCACACCCTTGGCACCGCCTTGGCCCGTCCCGCAAGGACCGGCCGGACCACGGACCAGGCATGAATCAGCCAGCGCCGCACGGGTTCGGCCCCACGGCCAAGACACCGCCCCACGAGAACGCCGGTGGGGAGAAAGGAATAGCCGCAACGGAGGTCTTTTTCCTCCGGCAGGGTCCGGCAGGCGTCAAGAACCCCACTGTCAAGTCCGTGCCCTGCGGCCAGGAACGTGGATGCGTAGGCGAAGCCGGCCATGCCCGGTGCGGAATGGAGCAGCTGATCACCGCCGGTCATCCGGAACCGGTCGCACCAGATCGGGCCTTCACAGGTTTCGATCCGGGTGGTCATGCTGATGCGGCCCCGGCCAAACGTTTCCCCCGCTTCCACCCGGCCCATGCAAAACGTCTCGCAACCGATATATGACGCGCCTTGATCCAGGCATACCGTCAGGTCCAGCGTGGCCTCGGTTCCGTCAAAAAAAATCGTTTCCAGGGGCAGCCATTCCAGCACGCTGTTTTTTTCAAGGGTGAGGGTCACGGTCTGGAACGCCGGTTTTCCGCCGGACCTGTACCATTTCCCGGCTCCCGGCGTGGTGATCAGGGCCTGGGCGTTTTCGCCGGTCCGGACCGACACGGTGAGGGCATCGCCACCGGCCACGCCGCCGGGCGGATGAAGAAGTACCGCGTGACTCACGTCCGGGCCTTCGGGGTACAACGCCTTCTGGACCCGCAAGGGACCCCGGTGGGCATTTTGGGCCAGCACGGTTGTTCCGTTCCTGATTTCAAAACCAAGATTAAGGGACGCGGCCCATGATCCGCGATGATCCATGAGTGCCTTTCTCACACCGATAAAATGTCCCGGACTCCGTCAAGGTCCATGTCGGCACCTTTGCCGCGGTGCACCATTTCGCCCCGTTCCATCACCAGATATTCGTCAGCCAGGCTTCGGGCGAAGTCGTAGTACTGCTCCACCAGGAGAATGGCCATGTCCCCCTCGGCGGAGAGCAGACGGATCGCCCGCTCGATGTCCTTGATGATGGACGGCTGGATGCCTTCGGTGGGTTCGTCGAGGATCAGAAGCCGGGGCTTCATGGCCAAAGCCCTTCCGATGGCCAGCTGCTGCTGCTGGCCGCCGGAAAGATCTCCCCCCTTTCGTTTAAGCATGTCTGAAAGAACAGGGAACAGCTCGAAGATCCGCTCGGGGATTTTTTCGTTGCCCGGCTGGGAGGCCATGCCCATGAGCAGGTTTTCGTAAACCGTGAGCCGGGGGAAGATATCCCGGCCCTGGGGAACATACCCGAGCCCGGCCCTGGCCCTTCGGGGCGTGGTCGCCCGGGTGATGTCGGCGTCCATGAACGTCACGGTGCCCGACGCCGCAGGCACAAGACCCATCAGGCATTTGAGAAGGGTGGTCTTGCCCACGCCGTTCCGGCCCAGGATCACCGTCACTTTGCCGGGCATCGCATCAAAGGAGATATCCCTCAGGATATGACTACCGCCGTAATACTGATTGAGTTTCGAAATCGAAAGCATCATCACCTCCCCAGATACACGTCAATGACGCGCTGATCGTTTTGAACCTTGTCAAGGGGGCCCTCGGCCAGGACGCTGCCTTCGTGGAGCACCGTGACTTTGCCACCCAGCTTCCGGATGAAGGCCATGTCGTGCTCCACCACCATCAGGGAGTGTCTTCCTGCAAGGGACAGGAACAGTTCCGCTGTGCGTTCGGTTTCCTCGTCGGTCATTCCCGCCACGGGCTCGTCCAGGAGCAGCAGCTTGGGTTCCTGGACCAGCAGCATGCCGATTTCAAGCCACTGCTTCTGGCCGTGAGACAAAAGGCCCGCCGGTCTGCTTTCCTGACCGTCAAGCCGGATCAGGCGGAGAGTCTGGGCGATCCGGTCAGTGTCCTCGCTGTTCAATTGCGCGAAGAGGGTTTTCCATACCCGTTTATCCGTTTTAAGGGCCAGCTCCATGTTTTCGAATACGGTGTGGTTTTCGAACACCGTGGGTTTCTGAAATTTCCGTCCCACCCCGGCATGGGCGATTTCAGGTTCGCTGAGCCGTGTGAGATCCAGGCTCTGGCCCAGAAAGGCGCTGCCCGAATCCGGTCTGCTTTTGCCGGTGATCACATCCATCATGGTGGTTTTTCCGGCCCCGTTGGGTCCGATGATGCAGCGCAGCTCCCCCACGTCGATGAAGAGGGACAGGTCGTTAAGAGCCTTGAACCCGTCGAAACTCACCGAAATGTGTTCAAGGTACACGATCACCCGGGTGCTGGTGTCGAGGTCGCCTTCTTTGACCTGATGTCCGAAACTGACGCCCAGGGCGTTTCCCCCTCTGGCGTATCCGGCTCTGAGGATCGCGGGTGTCATGATGCACCGCCTTTTGTCAGGGTTTTTATTTTTTTGAAGAGCCCGACCACGCCATGGGGCAAAAGGAGGGTGACGATGACGAAAACGGCTCCAAGGAAAAACAGCCAGTATTCGGGGAACGACACGGTGAACCAGCTTTTGGCGAGGTTCACGAGAAAAGCGCCGACCACGGGGCCGATAAGGGTACCCCGGCCGCCCACGGCCACCCACACCACCATTTCGATGGAATTCGACGGACTCATTTCGCCGGGGTTGATGATGCCCACCTGGGGCACGTACAAGGCACCGGCCACAGCGCAGATCACGGCGGAAAGGGTCCAGATGAACAGTTTGTAATACAGCGGGTTGTAGCCGATGAACATCAGCCGGGATTCGGCGTCGCGGATGGCGGTGAGGATTCGTCCGAATTTCGAGGCTGTGAGGCGTCTGGCAAGGTACAGCGTGCCAAGGAGAAGGGCCCCGGACAGGGCGAACAGAACGATGCGGGTTCCCGGTGCCGTGATGGAACAGCCGAGGATCCGTTTGAAATCCGTGAAGCCGTTGTTGCCGCCGAAGCCTGTTTCATTTCGAAAAAAAAGAAGCATGAACGCCACGGTCATGGCCTGGGTGATGATGGAAAAGTAAACCCCTTTGATCCGTGACCGGAAGGCGAAATATCCGAAAACCAGAGCAAGGAGACCGGGGACGGCCACCACGAGAAACACGGCCCAGAGGATATGGCCGGTGCCCAGCCAGTACCAGGGCAGTTCCTTCCAGTCCAGGAACACCATGAAATCGGGGAGATGGCTGTGATAGCTTCCGTCAAGGCCGATGCCACGCATCAGGTACATGCCGAAGGCGTAGCCGCCCAGGGCGAAGAAAACCCCATGCCCCAGAGACAGGATGCCGGTGTAGCCCCAGACCAGGTCCAGAGCCACGGCCACCGCGGCATAGCAGAGGATTTTACCCAGGAGGGTCACCAGGTAATCCGACGCGTGAAGCCCGTGGCTTTCAGGAACAGCCAGATGGGCCAGGGGGATCAGTACGAAAACAAGCCCGGCGTAGATTCCTGTGGCGGCTCGGATCGTCTGTCCATGGATGTGTGAAGGGGGCGCGGAGGCTTGAGTGTCAGCGACTTCGGCCTCTTCGGCTGCCAATAAAGATTCGGTGTGTGTCATGATCCGCTCTCCACGGTCCGGCCTTTCAGGGCGAACATGCCCTGGGGCCTTTTTTGAATGAACACGATAACAAAGACAAGGACCAGGATTTTTGCGATCACCGCGCCGGCCCAGCCTTCCAGGAATTTGCTCACCACGCCGAGGCCCAGTGCGGCCCATACGGCACCGGCCAGCTGCCCCACGCCTCCCAGAACCACCACCATGAACGAGTCGATGATGTAATTCTGGCCCATGTCCGGGCCCACGTTGGACACCTGGGAAAGGGCCACTCCCCCTATGCCTGCGATTCCGGCACCCAGTCCGAAGGCCAGGGTGTCCACGCGGCCGGTGAGAACCCCCACGCATCCGCTCATGGCCCTGTTCTGGGTCACGGCACGGACGAAAAGTCCCAGCCGGGTGAGGTTCAATATGGCCCACATGGCGGCCAGGACCGCGATGGAAAATCCGATGATGACTATGCGGTTCCAGGGCAGGATCAGGTTGGGAAGCACGGCCACGCCGCCGGACATCCAGGCCGGGTTCGCCACTTCCACGTTCTGTGCGCCGAAAAGGGTTCGGACGGCCTGGATCAGGATCAGGGACAGTCCCCAGGTGGCCAGCAGGGTTTCAAGGGGACGGCCGTAAAGGAAACGGATCACCGTCCGTTCAAGGATCATGCCCGTCAGCGCCGCTGCGAGAAATCCCGCCGGAAGGGCTGCCAGCAGGTAGGCGTCCTGGTATTCCGGGAAACGGCTTCTGAAAACACTCTGGACCGCGAAGGCGGCATAGGCCCCGATCATTAGAAATTCACCGTGGGCCATGTTGATGACGCCCATGACACCATAGGTGATGGCAAGCCCCATGGCCGTGAGCAGAAGGAGGGAGCCCAGGGAGAGTCCCGTGAAAATCTGGCCGAGTGTGTCACCGACGGCCAGCTGTCGGTCGATGGATCGCAGGGATTCGGCGGCGGCGGCCTGGACGTCGGGGTCCGGCTCCATGAAATCATCGCCGTTTTTGAGCAGCAGGCCGGCAAGGAGCTGCCGTGTGGACGGCGTGGGATTGTCGGCAAGGGCCCGTGCCGCTTTGATGCGCAGCGTCGGATCGCTGGCGGCAAGGAGGATTTTGTTTCGGGCCACATGAAGTTTGACGGTGATTTCGGAGTCCTTTTCGGCGGAAAGAGCTTTTTCGATGATGGAAAGGCTTTCCGGCGCAGGGTTTTCTGAGAGATCGGCGGCGGACGTCATCCGTGCGTCCCTGTCTTTGGAGAAAAGGTTCAAGGCCGACAGGCATTCGGCGATTTTCGAACGGACACGGTTGTTCACCGTGATGGCCTCCGGATTATCAGGGGCCGGATCGAGGGTTTCCCCGCTCACCGCATCGGTGGCTGTATCCCCGTCCATGATCACCAGCCGTCCATCCGCAATGGAAAGGGAGTCATCCGCCATGGCTGTGAGCACGGGAAGGGCCTGGTCCGGCATGTCCCGGACAAGCCGGTTGATGGCTTCGATCTTGGCGTCGGAATCTTCTCCCGCCAGGGTTTCGATGATGCCCGGACTCACGGCCCGTCCTGACCATGCGGGGCCCGTTGTTCCGAGAAGCGCTGCGGCCAGCAGGAAGAAAGAGAACATCCGTTTGATCATGGTTTTTCTCCAGACTGTTGATATGAACGTGACATGGCGAAACGAACACCATCGTTCATCATTCGTTGTGGCCACCCTCGTCAGCAGGGTGGCCCATGGCCGTTATTTGGTCTTCGCCTCCCGGAGCCGGGAGGCGAAGACACGGTTTCTACATGGGCTCATCTTTTTTTGAACTGTTGCCCGGGATGAACGGGCTCCAGGGCTGGGCCTTGACGGGACCGGATGTTTTCCAGACCACGTTGAACTGGCCGTCGGCTCTCACTTCGCCGATGAACACGGGTTTGTGGAGGTGGTGGTTTTTCTTGTCCATGGTCACGGTGAAGCCGGAAGGCGCTTTCACGGTCTGGCCGGCCATGGCGGCGATGACCTTGTCCACGTCGGTGCTTTTGGCTTTTTCAACGGCCTGTTTCCACATGTGGATGCCGATATAGGTCGCTTCCATGGGGTCGTTGGTCACCACTTTGGCGGCGTTGGGCAGTTTCTGTTTTTTTGCCCAGGCTTTGTACATGCTGATGAAGGCGGTGTTCTGGGGATTCTTGACGGACATGAAGTAGTTCCATGCCGCCAGGTGACCCACCAGGGGTTTGGTGTCCACGCCGCGAAGTTCCTCTTCACCCACAGAGAAGGCCACCACCGGCACGTCGGTGGCTTTGAGGCCCGCGTTGCCCAGCTCTTTGTAGAAGGGGACGTTGGAATCGCCGTTGATGGTGGAGATCACGCAGGTTCTTTTGCCTGTCCCGGCGAATTTTTTGATTTTGGCGATGATGGTCTGGTAATCGCTGTGGCCGAAGGGGGTGTACTCTTCCATGATGTCCGCTTCAGCCACGCCTTTGGATTTCAGGAAAGCCCGGAGGATTTTGTTGGTGGTCCGGGGGTAGACGTAGTCGGTTCCCAGGAGCACGAAACGTTTGGCGGTACCGCCGTCCTTGCTCATCAGGTATTCCACGGCCGGAATGGCCTGCTGGTTGGGGGCAGCGCCGGTGTAGAACACGTTTTTCTCCAGTTCTTCACCCTCGTACTGGACCGGGTAGAACAGAAGTCCGTTCAGTTCCTTGAAGACCGGCAGCACGGATTTCCGGGACACGGATGTCCAGCAGCCGAACACCACGGCCACCTTGTCCTTGCTTAGAAGCTGGCGGGATTTTTCGGCGAACAGGGGCCAGTTGGAGGCGGGGTCCACCACCACCGGCTCCAGTTTTTTACCCATGACGCCGCCTTTGGCGTTGATGTCGGCGATGGTCATCAGAGCCGTTTCCTTGAGGGCTGTTTCGGAAATGGCCATGGTTCCGGACAGGGAATGGAGAATTCCCACCTTGATGGTGTCTGCGGCATGGGTTGTGACGGAGAAGACGGTTATCACCGCCAGGGACAAGAGAAGGCTTTTCAACGTTCGTTTTGGCATGTCTGGATTCCTTTCGAAAATGGGTTATGGTGCAAGCCCGCAATGGCCGGGCAGTCTACCGTTCATTTTTTTTGTTTCATGAATTATCAAATGGTGTGCCATAGTGGTCATTAAAGTAAAATCTATTTAATAATGAGATATAACAATACTATAAATTATATATTAATTGATTTAAAATAATTCAAAGCGATTAGCGATTTTCATAAATGTAATGTCAAAAACGGATAATTTCATTAATGTAGATTGTTGATGGTTTATTACCGGGATTGATGATCGAGGGTCATGCGGATTCTGGCGGCCAGATCTTTCAGGGCAAAGGGTTTCTGGATGAAATTCACGCCCTGGTCAAGAACGCCGTGGTGGGCAATGACGTCGGCGGTGTAGCCGGACATGAACAGGCACTTAAGGCCAGGATGTGTTTTGAGCAGCTGGGCGGCCAGATCCCTTCCGTTCATTTCGGGCATGACCACATCGGTGAGGAGCAGGTGGAATCCCTCGGTTTGGTTTTTTATTAGGTCCAGGGCTTCACTGGGCCGGCTTGCGCTAAAGACCTTGTAGCCGAGATACTCCAGCATCATCACGGTCATTTCACGGATCATGGATTCATCCTCCACCAGCAGAACCGTCTCCGCCCCGCCGTTTGTTTTTCCGGCCTCTTCATCGGCTGTTTTGTCCGATGGCCCCAGGTGCGCAGGAAAAAAAATCTTGAACAGGGAGCCCAGGCCGGGTTCGCTGTACACATCGATGAAGCCGTTGTTCTGGACGACGATGCCGTAAACCGTGGCAAGACCCAAACCGGTTCCAAGGCCGTTTCGCTTGGTGGTGAAAAAAGGCTCGAAAAGTTTTTCCTGGACGTCCTTGTCCATGCCGCAGCCGTTGTCGCTCACGGACAGAACCACGTATTGACCGGCAGGAATGCCCATGATGCAGGCGCTCTGGGCTTCATCGATGTCCGCCGTGTCCGTTTCAATGGTGACTTTGCCCACGCTTTCGATGGCGTCACGGGCGTTGACGCAGAGGTTGGCGAGAATCTGGTCGAGCTGGCTGGGGTCCATTTTCACCTTGGGGAGATTGGCAGTCGGCAGCCAGGCCAGATCGATGTCTTCTCCAATCAGACGCTGAAGCATCTTGAGCATGCTTTCCACCATGGTGTTCAGATCGATGATTTTCGGGGCCACGGTCTGTTTTCGGGCAAAGGCCAGAAGCTGACGGGTGAGGTCAGAGGATCGTTCGGCGGCCTTCCGGATTTCAGTCAGATCACGATAGAGGGGATGGCCGGGCTCGGCGTGCATGAGGCCGATCTCCGTCCGCCCAAGGATGACGCCCAGCATGTTGTTGAAGTCATGGGCCACGCCGCCTGCGAGTCTGCCCACGGAATCCAGTTTCTGGACCTGATTCAGCTGATTCTGGAGCCGTTCACGCTCCTCTTCGGTCTGTCTGCGTTCGGTGATGTCACGGACGATGCCCCGGAATCCCGACGGTTGATCGTCTTTGTCTTTGAGAAGGGACGCCGACAGTTCGAAGGTCCTTTTTGCACCGTCTTCCTGATTGATCTCCCATTCGAAGCTTTGCAAAGGAAAGCCGGTGCGGAACATGCGGTTGTAGGCGTCGTAGATTTTTCCGGCAATGTCCTGCTCCGGCGTGCATGCTTCAGAATCCGTGTTCAAGCGCCCGTTTCGGGTGTATCCGAAAATTCGCTGGAAAGCTTCGTTGTAGAAGGTCAGTTTGCCCTCAAGGTCCACTTCAAGATAGCCCACTTCCATATCATCCAGTATGGTCCGGAACCGTTCTTCGCTTTTCTTAAGGGAATCTTCGGCCAGAACCCTGTCATTGATGTCGTGAACGGAAATGATCCCCGCCGGTTTTCCGCCAAGGAGGGTGGTGGCACCGGACAGATAGAGCCATTTGACCTGGCCTGCTTTGGTGATGATCTTGAATTCGTAGCGGGTTACGGCATCCTGGTTCCTCTGCCGCCTCATGCCCCTTTCCCGGATCATGGCCTTGTCGTCTGGATGGACGATGTCCCAGAAGTCCATGGACCGGAATTCCTCCATGGAGAATCCGGTGATTTCCGTGGCGGCGTTGTTGACATACACCCATTTGTTGTTCTGATACAGCATGATGGCCGCAGGAGAGGATTCGGTGAGAATGCGGAATTTTTCCTCGCTTTCCTTGAGGTCCTGTTCCATTTTCTTTCTTTGGGAGATGTCTCGCAGGGAACCGGCGACGCCGCAGATGCGGCCGTCCGGATCTCTGACAAGATGGGCTGCCAGCGAAACCCAGGACTTTGTTCCGTCTTTTTTGACAAGCCGGAGTTCATAATCTTTCAAAAACCCTTGTTCAAGCACGGCTTTGAGAAGAAGCTGCCGGGTGTCCGGATCGTCGTAGACTTTAGTCACGGGCTGGCCGACGATCTCATCCGGGGTCCAGCCTGAAAGCCGGAATACAGACGGCGAAATCATGGTGACGATGCCTTCAGGATCGGTCTGGTAGTGGATGTCGTCAAAGGTTTCGAAAATGGCTTTCAGGCTGTTTTCACGGCCCAGAAGCTCTCTGTTGCGGTTTTCAAGATTCGTGTTCGCACAAAGGAGGTGTTTCTCTTTGAGAGCCCGGGAGCAGCGATTCACAAGATAGGCCGGGTCAACAGGTTTTCTCAGGCAGTCCGCAGCCCCCTTCTGAACGAAAGCCAGGGAATGATCCGGTAATCGTGGGTCTGTCAGGAGCACAAGGACACAGTCGGGATCAGCCTCCTTGAAATCGGCCATGAGTTTTTCTGTTGACGGCGAGTCCCCGGTGTCGTCGATGACAACAATGGGACCGGGTATTTTGGGGTGTAAATGGAGGGCCTCTTCCGGGGAACGGGCGAGATACACCGAATACCCGGCGGTCTGAAATGCCTGCCGGAAATCCATGGAACCATCGTCATCGCCGAGAACGATCAGGACACAGGGAAAATTCAGCTCACCCTCACTCACCACGAAACCTCCAGGTTTGAGATGTGAAAATCTTCTAGTTTTCTATGGTAATCCGGGTTTTCCAGGGATAGATATGAACTGAACAAGAAACGATACCGGTGCAAGCCCCAATTGCAGACGGCGTGTGACGGACTCGAAGAACATCACGAACAATTTCTTGAACATTACATTGAAAATATTATACTCAATGAACAGTGTTATGCAACCGAATTATCAAAACCCGTTGTTTTAAAGAGAGCCATCGAAGTTCACGGTTCGGAAAGCAGATGGGTTCTCAGGCTCTGTTTTTTGTTTTTAATGCCGATTTTATTGCGGATATTGTCGCGATGGAACTCCACGGTTCTCGGCGACACCCCCAGAAACCCGGCGATCTGTTTGGACGATTTGTTCTGCTTCACCAGGTTCAGGATCTGGATTTCCGTCGGTGTGAGTTTTCTCAGGCTTTCGGCCAGGATCTGCATGAACGGCGAGCAGATTTCAGCGAAATTCTGCTCCAGCGTTTCAACGTACATGGCCTGACGGCTGTCCAGCGCTGTTTTTTTCAGAAGCTCGATGTGGGGGGCGATCATTTCCTTGATGCTGAAGATCACCCGGTCCTCCAGGGATTTTTTGTCGTTTTCCCGTTTTTTGAGAAGGACTTCAAGGGCTGTGTTGATGTCCTGTAGCTCCTTGGTGCGCTCCACCACTTTGGCTTCCAGAGCCTCCTGCATCTTCAGCATTTCCGCCTCGGCCCGCTTTTCGGCGGTGACGTCCCGGCAGTAGCTTCGGAATCCCACCTTGCGGCCCTTTTCATCGGTCTTGAGATTGGAACGGACCTCATAATAATGAAGGGAGCCGTCTTTCATCCGCCCCCGGATCAAAAGGCCGCTGGCGGGTTTCCCGGTTTTGAGGATTCCGGCATAAAAATCCACCACCCTGTCCCAGTCTTCGGGAAGGATATAGTCCCTGAAGTTCATCGTACCCAGTTCCTCCCGGCTGAATCCCGAGTGGCGGACCATGGCCTCGTTGAAAAACACGAAACCGCCTTCGATGCTCTGCTCGAAAAAAAACTCCTCGATGTTTTCCACCAGCAGCCTGTATTTTTTTTCGCTTTCCGCCAGTTCGGAACCTGTTTTTTTATGGGCGGAGATATCCATGGCCGTGACCACCCGGCAGGCTTTCCCTTTTTCCGTTCTCACCCCCATCACGTGGACTTCCGCCGTTCGGGTGCAACCGTCCGGCCGCTTGAATTCCAGCACCCGGACATCTGAGCGGCCAGGGTCCCTTTGGTCGGTCAGAAATTCCCGGATGTTTTTTTCATCATCTCCGGCCAGGAGCTCCAGGATGGTTTTGCCAGGAAGGTCTTCGAGGGGGTGGCCCGACAACGCTTCAAAGGCACGGTTGGCGTATATGATAACCGATAACTCATCGATGATGACCAAGCCTGAAACGCCATGGTCCATGATCAGACGGCACAGAGACTGCGGCGGTCCCGGATTATGAGAGCCCACGACGTCCATCCAGCCTTTTTCATTCAGGCAATCCTCATTTGCGTCCATGGGCGGCTCCAGGCTATACGGGATTCCTATCCGTATAACGGTTTATTGGATAATGGGTGTATGAAATAAAAAACAAAACAATATCAAATAAATATATTATTGAATAAATACGTCGTGGCCCCATGGTAAAAAAATACCTGGAAAAACCCCGTAATAATACCGATAAAAAACAGGGATTGTCAACAGGCGCGTTCACCCCTAATCTTGATGTTTGCATTCGGCGGATCAACCGCCAATGGGACAACGACAAAAAGATGCCGGACAGGAGTCCTGAAACGGCCGAACCACGAAGGAGAACGATTCATGCTGCTCAACCCGAAAAAACTGAACAAAACCTGGCCCGACAAGGAAACCGAAGACATTATGCGGAAAACCATCGATTTCTTCGAAAATCTGGGGCTTGCCAAATGCAAGGAAGACTACCATTCGGCGCGCTGGTACACCGAATTCATCGAGTTCATGAAAAAAGAAAACATCATGGCCAGACTTCTCACGCCTTCGGGGTATGCTGACAACGCCCGCTGGGATACGTCCCGGATCGTGGAATTCGCCGAAATCCTTGGCTTTTACGGGCTGACCTACTGGTACTGCTTCCAGGTTTCAGCCCTGGGCCTTGGCCCTATCTGGATCGGCTGCAACGAAGAAGTGAAACACAAGGCGGCGAAGCTTTTGAAAGAAGGGGCGATATTCGGTTTCGGGCTTTCCGAGAAAGAACACGGTGCCGACATTTATTCCTCGGACATGATGCTGTACCCCAAAGGTGACGGAACCTACACCGCCGCAGGTGACAAATACTACATCGGCAACGGCAACGAGGCGGCCCTGGTGTCCACCTTCGGAAAAATCGCCGGGACGTCGGACTATGTGTTTTTCGTGGTGAATTCCAAACACGAGAAATACGAATGCGTGAAAAACGTGATCTTCAACCAGGACTACGTGGCGGAATACGTGCTTCACGACTACCCCATCACCGAAGCCGACATCACTGACAAGGGTCAGGCCGCCTGGGATGCATCGCTCAACACCATCAACATCATGAAGTTCAATCTGGGCTGGGCCTCCATCGGCATCTGCGAACACGCGCTCTACGAAGCCATGGACCACGCGGCCAACCGGAATCTTTTCGGAAAGTTCGTCACGGATTTTACCCACATCCGTCAGCTTTTCGTGGACGCCTACTGTCGTCTTTACGCCATGAAGGCTTTCGCCCTCCGTGCCACGGACTACATGCGCTCCGCTTCGGAAACCGACCGCCGATACCTGTTGTACAACCCCATGGTGAAAATGAAAGTCACCACCCAGGGCGAGGAAGTGATCAACAACCTCTGGGACATTATCGCCGCCAAAGGGTTTGAAAAAGACACGTATTTTTCCAACGCCGTCCTCGACATCAGGGCCCTGCCCAAGCTCGAAGGCACAGTGCATGTGAACATGGCTCTGATCATCAAGTTCATGCCCAATTTCTTTTTCAATCCGGCAGAATATCCCGAAATTCCGCGCCGCGACGACGCCAAAAACGATGACTTCCTGTTCCGTCAGGGTGCCACCAAAGGCCTGGGTCAGACCCAGTTCCATGATTACAACATCGCCTATTCCAAATACGATCTGCCCAACATCCGGATTTTCCGTGAACAGATCGAGGCGTTCAAGGAGTTCATGATGGTGTCACTGGCATCGATGAAATCCCAGAGCGACGACATCGATTTCCTCCTCAACGTGGGCGAGCTGTTCACTCTGGTGGCTTACGGCCAGCTTATCCTCGAAAACAAGGGGATTTACGCCATTGAAGACGACATCACCGAGCAGATCTTCGATTTCATTATCCGGGATTTCTCCAAATTCGCCCTTCAGATCTACAGCAAGAAAATCGCCACCGAAGAACAGCAGGCCATGTGCATGAAAATGATCCGGCGGCCGGTGGTGGACGACGCCCGCTACAACCGGGTCTGGGAAAACCATGTCTATGCCGTGAAAGGAACCTATGCCATGAATCCCTGAGGGTTCGTGACACAGGCTGAAAAATGAAAAAGGCGGTCGTCGTAGGGGGCGACCGCCTTTTTGACGTTACAGTCTGTCTTTTTCTTCCGGCTCGGTATCGGGAACCTTGTTGAGGACCGTCAGAAACCGGTGAACATCCCCTCGCTTCGCCCGTTGGGCAAGATAGCTTTCCGTCATCAATGCCGCCATTTTTTCCGCCGCAGCGGAAGCGATGAACTGATTGATGGACATTCCTTCTTCTTTTGTCAGCTGCCTGATTTTTTCATGAAGAGAATTTGGCAGGCGCAAACTGAGAGTACTCATGACAAGATCCCCATTTCGATTAAAAATTCCCTTGGATCCAAGAGCTTTAAGCCGAATCGGTCGATGCCCTTGAAATCACTTTTGTTGTATGTGATGATTGCATCACAGGCCGAAGCCACGGCGGCTTCAAGGATATGATCATCAAACGGATCCGGCAAAAATGGACGCCATAAATAATAAATATCCTGATGCTCCGATGCTTCGCAAAAATAATCAATCACATCATCGATATCATCCGGTGTTATCGCCGCAGGTAAGACCATCCGTTTTAAGACAGCTTCGTATTCCACCACCAGCGGCACTGAAACAACAGGGGTGAAATATTTTTGAGGAAGCATTGAAATCAGCTTAAATGAGGCCCCTCGCCGTGATTTCAAGGCGGAAACCAGAACATTGGTATCGATGATGATCTTCATACGGTATTGCATATCATACCATTATTGTTTTCGTCAAAACAATTTCTGATTTGTAATCTTATGGAAAATGGTTTATAACGCGCGAAAAATGGGGCTTTTCGCAAGACCAGTTCACCAGGGGATACCGGGATTGAAAACCGTCGAAAAAAACATGAAATCCGTCAATGCCGAACGAAAAACACCGTCGGGGGCCTTCCCATGGTGAAAGGGTTTAAATGGGCGGCCATCATCGCGGTTCTCGCTGTTTGTGCCGACATCCTGGTCACTTTCGTATATCCCGATGTCTCCTTGTTGAAGAAACACAACCCCCGGACCACGGCGTTTATGGAGTACAGGAAAAAACAGTGGGCCGAAGAGGGGCTCTCCAAAACCATCGACCATAGGTGGGTCCGGCTGAAACGCGTGTCACCGTATCTGGTGAAGGCGGTGATCATTGGCGAGGACGACAAGTTCTGGAAACACGAGGGGTTTGATTTCGACGCCATGAAAAAAGCCCTGGAAAAAGACATTGCCGAGGGGAAGCTTAAAGCCGGGGGCTCGTCCATCAGCCAGCAGCTGGCAAAAAACCTGTACCTTTCCCCGTCGAAAAATCCTTTGCGGAAAATCAAGGAAGCGATTCTCACCTGGAGGATCGAAAAGGCCCTTTCAAAAAAACGGATCATGGAGATCTACATCAACGTGGCGGAATGGGGTGACGGCGTTTTCGGCATCGAGGCCGCCGCCCGGCACCATTATGGAAAGCGGGCCAGAAACCTCAGCGCCCAGGAAGCGGTGCGCCTGGCCAGCGTGCTGCCCAACCCCATCGTGTTCGACCCCAAGAGCACCACGGGTTATGTGAAAAAACGGTCCAGGGCCATTTACCGGGTCATGCGCAGGCGGGGCATCGTGATCCCCGAATACGAAGAGGTGATGAACGCCCCTGAGGAAAAGACCGAGGAGATGCCTGTTGATATCCTGGGGCTGGGTCTTGAGGGGGAAAGCGTTCCCGAGACGACAGATTCCTTTGAAACAGGGGAAACGTCAGAACCGTCTGCCGTCACGCCCTCCGGGGAAAACACAGTCATGGACGAAAAGTCGGCCCAGCCCGACCCGTCGCATGTCGAACCGGCCGAAAACCCGGAATCGCCTTCCGGGACGGATCAAGCTTCACCGCCACAGGAAGGCGCGGCAGCCGATAAACCGGTCGGAGAATAAAAGGTTCCCGGCAACTGAAAGAATGTTTTGTGGACGGCCTCAACATCCCTGTGGCCATGGGATATTCATGACCCACTTCAACGCGCACCGACCCTGTGTTTTTTACCTGAGATCCCGGTGTTCGTCATTCACATGGTATGACTCGATGAACCGGATGGTTCTTGTCTTTCCGTTCAGCACCAGGGAATGGGAATAGGCGCCTTTGGCGTGGTATTTGACACCTTTCAAAAAGGTCCCGCCGGAAATGCCGGTGGCGGCGAAGAACACGTCGCTGCTTTTCACCAGGGTTTCCACGGTGAACACCTGGGAGAGATCGGCCCCGTGGGCAAGAACGGCGTTTCGTTCGGCGTCGCTCTGGGGATCGAGGCGGGCGTACATCTGGCCGCCCAGGGCGCGGATGGCGCAGGCTGAAAGGACGCCTTCGGGGGTTCCGCCGGTTCCCATCATCACGTCCACGTCGGCCCTTGGGCTCACAGCCATGAGGGAGCCGGCCACATCGCCGTCGGTGTGCATCTGGATGCAGGCCCCGGTTTTCCTTATGTCTTCGATCAGCTGCTTGTGGCGGGGTTTGTCAAGAACGAACACCACCAGTTCATCCACGTTTTTTCCAAGGGCCCTGGCGATGTGGCGGAGGTTGTCCTCAACCGGGGCGTCGATATCCACCACGTTCCGGGCTTCCTGGGGCACCACGATTTTTTTCATGTAGAAGCTGGGGCCGGGGTCGTGCATGGTTCCGGCGGGGCTCGCCCCCACCACGGCAATGGCGTTGGGGCGGCCCAGGGCCAGGAGGTTGGTTCCTTCCACCGGGTCGATGGCCAGATCAAGGGCCAGGCCTTTCCCGCTGCCCACCCGTTCACCGTTGTACAGCATGGGGGCATTGTCCTTTTCCCCTTCACCGATGATCACGGTGCCGTCGATGTCGATGGCTGAAAAACCACGGCGCATGGCGTCCACCGCCGCGCCGTCGCCTTCTTCCTTTTTCCCTTTGCCCAGAAATTTTCCGGCGGCCAGGGCCGCTGTTTCGGTGACCCGCACCAGATTCAGGGCCAGGTTTCTAAAATGCTGTTCCATCGTCATCTCCCCTTTGCATGGACAAAGCCCGGTCGGTGATTTCCCGTGTGGTTTCGTAGGAAAAACCCCGCTGGCTCAAAAATCCGTAAATTTTTTTTCGAAGGTCGTCCGGCGCAAGCTTTTGCCAGAGCCCCAGTTTTTTTTTCACGGCATCGAAGGCCGCGTTCGTTTCATCGTATCCGTCCAGATTTTCGTCGATCAGGTCTTCAGCCACCCCTTTTTCAAGGAGTTCCTGACGAAGGGCGTAAGACCCTTTGGGGTTCACCCGTTTCCGGCTTTCCACCCACATGTCCGTGAAATCCTTGTCGTTTAAAAACCTGTTTTCCATAAGCCGGGTCAGCGTTGCCGTCCGGCAGGACGGTGAAAATCGCTTGCCTTTGAGGTACCGCTCCATTTCCGCAAAGCTCCTGGCCCGGTAACCCAGATACCGAAGGGCCAGGTTGTACGCCCGTTCCAGCTCATCCTCCTCGGTGAGGCGGCGGACCGTGTCCTCGTCAATCTCCTGGCCTTCCACCAGCCGGGCGGCGATAAAGGGGCTTAAGGAAAAGGCGTAACTGTCGTCCAGATACACGCTGATCCGCTGTTTGTTTTTTTTCTGGACCATCAGGTCCGTGACGGTTTTCACTTATTTTACCCCAGACTGTCCAGGGAATGAACCCGGATGGTTTTTCCCTCAACCGACCATTTCACGTCCACATCGAAAATTTTTATGCCAAACACCGAAGAGTCTTCGGTTTGGGTCTGGCTATAATACGCGGGCCGTGGATCGTTTTCAAGCATGCGGATGATGACGGTGCGGATTTCCGGATACGCACGCTCTTTTTGAACGACCGTTTTTTCAGCAGCATCGGAGAATATCACGGAAAAAAGGGGCCGGGGAGCGTCGGCGGCGTAACCGCCGGTGGCTGTTTCGATGATGTCCGAATAGGGCAGGTAGGGTTTGATGTCCAGCACCGGGGTGCAGTCCAGGAGATCCCCCCCCCTTATGTGGAGAACCGGGGCGTTGTTTTTGATTTCAATGCGCTCAAGGGCCACGGCGGAAAGGCCGATGGCATTGGGCCGGAACGGCGACCGGGACGCGAACACCCCCACTTTTCTGTTGCCGCCCAGGCGCGGGGGGCGCACCATGACCGGCCAGTTTTCCGTCATGGCCTGGTGAAACACGAAAACCAGCCAGATGTGGGAAAAACGCTCCAGTTCCTTTACCGCGTCGACCCGTGCGAATTCAGGTTCGAACACCAGCGTGGCCGGGGCCTCCCTGATCAGCCCCGCCTGTCTGGGAATGCCGAATTTTTCCTTGTAGCAGCTGTGGATGGTGGCGATGGCCTTGAAGGTGAAATCCATGGTGACCTCAGGGGTTAAGTGAACGCGTCCTGTCCTTTTCGCCACATGCATGTGAAAACAAAAGAACAAGGGAATACGGGCAATAAAACAGAAATCCGAAGTGAATGGCAACATAAAAATGATGCAACGGCATGCTTGGACGAGAACTCCGTGAACTGTGTATTCCATTAAAAAGGGAAACCATGGACGATTCCATGTTGACTACGGTTTTTTGATTATAAATAATCGCATAAACTCATTCTTTATAAGAATCTTGGAGAGGTCCTATGGAAAACATCCAGTATATATCCGATCAGCATAACCGGATCACAGGGGTGATTGTTCCCATTGAGCTTTGGAAAGAGCTGCAATCGGAAAAGGAAACGGCTTATCTGCTCAAGAGCGCAACGATGAAAAAACGTCTGATCAAGTCCAAAAGCAACAAGGAGGGCATTCCGCTTGACGAAGCCTGCCAGAAACTTGGAATTTGATATTGCCGGATTTGAAGACCTTTCATGGTGGATTGAAACAGATAGAAAAAAGCCTTGCGTATTGTCAAGCTCATCAAGGAAATCCAGAAAAATCCCTTCGAGGGGACGGGAAAACCTGAAATGCTCAAGCATGAGCTGGCCGGTTGCTGGTCACGCCGGATAGATCAGGAACACAGGGTGGTCTATCAGGTGTTTGAGGACAAAATCAGGATTCTCGCCTGCCGGTATCATTATTGATACGCAGTTCACATTTTTTAAATGTGGTGAACACCGCAACGGGGATCAATCCTCCGAGACTTCCCGCAGCAAAGGACAGTAGGCCGGAAAGAAACATCATCAGGATGGTTTTGTAATGAAACCGGTAGCCTTTCCTAATCCCGATGGCCAGGGCAAGCACATTGGTGCCGATGAACGCCACCGCTTTGCCGATATGCATGGCGGTCATCTTGCTGGCTTCCGCGCTTGCAGGTTTGAAAAGCGTGAAGGCCCCCAGGGAGATCATCAGACCCATGACCATGAAGGTTACCAGAAACGCCACATAGAACCCAAGGGCCTGCAAGCCGCTGCGCTCCATTTCAAAGTCGAACAGTTCAGAAAGCATGGTGGGAGAATCCTTTCAAATCGTGATTCGTGACAGCTCAGAGGCCGGTGGGCTGTTCCTTTGGATCAGGACCGAATTCAATCCAAAGCCCCTTGTTTGTCACGTGGAATTATTTCGCATGTTCTGTATACAAACTCCGGGTCCAGGTCAACACCACAATCCCACTCGATGGTGTCGAAGGACACCCTTACCCTTTGAAAGGCATTCGGATCTTTTATCTTCTTGAAAACGCCGAATTCAAGCATGGGTTTGATGTCGAGGCGGCCGTTTTCCCCATTGTCAAAAACGACGGACAGAATGTGATCCTCGGGCACCGTGTCGATGAGATCGAGGGTCCTGCCGGATATCCTGTCTTCGGGCGTACCTCCGGCAATCCACAGCAGGGCGCAGGTGTCCAGTATCATTCCATCGCGCCCCATTCGTCATCAGACATATCTTCCGTCGGGTCATAATTGATCCGGATATGGCTCATCACAGGGTTCATGTGACGTTGATATAGCCAAAATTCCAGGAATAGTGTAATCTGACCGTGTTTTATATCATTTACCTTGAAATTCCCGGGCGCTGGATCATGACCAAAGACGACCTGTTCGACATGATAAAGAACGATCATCTGTTCTGGAGCTATGATGTGAAGTCGGGCTGCGATGTCAGCGACGAGCTTCTGATCGAACATGTTCTGATTTATTCCGATGTGGACGTGATTCATGCGCTTTTTTTGGTGTACGGGAACGATCGTGTGCGGCGGGTCTGGGAACGGCGTATCGTGCCGGACAGCCGGTACAA
Source organism: Desulforapulum autotrophicum (assembly GCA_020723285.1). Taxonomy (GTDB): domain Bacteria; phylum Desulfobacterota; class Desulfobacteria; order Desulfobacterales; family Desulfolunaceae; genus DYJE01. The sequence continues at coordinate 68,794 of DYJE01000009.1, forward strand.
ACGGTTGAATGTCTATCTGGGCAGGATTTTTTTTGACATTGAAGATATCGGAGTTTTCATCCATGAAAAAACAGCCGCTCACAGCCGATATGAAACGCTTAAACAGCTTGACCGGGAACGCGAAAACCCTTCTTCATGAACTGTCAGGCTTCGATTTTCTTGATGATCTGGTTTTTGTCGGGGGATCGGCAATCAGCGTTTACCTGAGTCATCGTTTGAGCGAGGATCTTGATTTTTTTTCGCCTTACCCTGTTTTAAGGACGGAAGAAATCCTCGGACAAATCCGTAAGGCTTTTCCCGATCAGTTCAGCATGAGGTACATGGATGACAGCCATCTTGACCTTGTCATCCAGTCGGTGAACGTCACGTTTTCGGCCAACAGATGGAAAAGGTTCGGTGAAACGGAAACGCTTAAAGGCCATGTCCGCATCGCCCCCCTTGATATTCTTGCTGCCATGAAGATCAATACCCTTTTTTTACGGGCCAAATTCAGGGATTACTATGACGTTTATGTGATCAACAAAGATGTTTATCCTCTTTCCGTCATGTTTGAGTTGTTCAAAAAGTGCCTGCCGGAAATGAATAAAAAATTGTTTCAGGCCGCCCTGGTGTACACCGACGACATTGAGGAAGACAATATCTGCCATCTCAAGCCTTTGTATCCGGTGAGTCTTTCGGATATCCGGAAACATTTTGAAAGGGAAATCAAGGGGTGGATTTTTTCTCAGATAGGATAGAACAGGAGGTCGGTTGAGAATAGTCATTCAAAATCAGCTGTGATCTCCTGCGCCGTCTGTTCAGCATTCGGTGTTTAGAAAAACATTGACACCACCACACAACCGGTCCCCCCACCTTTAAAGGACGGGGTCATTATTTATCCGCCCATAATAAACCTGTCTCCCTCAGCGTCATGCGAAGGGAGGCAGGCTTGTCAGATCAGAAAATTACACGTTCCGTGTCCACAGTGACGCAATGGCCGGACCGGTGCCCACGCAGAGGGACGCGCCGCCCACGGTGAGGTTCAGGCGTTCCATTTCGTAGTACAGGCTCACGATGATACGAAGGGCCGAGCAGCCCACGGGATGGCCCAGAGCGATACCGGAACCGTTGTGGTTGACCTTGTCCATGGTGAGATCCATGCCGTGTTCTTCCTTGAGCATGCGGCCCACGCCGATGAACTGGGCGGCGAAGGCTTCGTTGATTTCCCAGTATTCCACCTGGTCGAAGGTCATGCCGGCCTGTTTCAGGCATTTGGGAATGGCCACGGCAGGGCCGAGTCCCATGATTTCAGGGGCCACACCGGCGCAGGCGGTGCCCAGGAGCTTCATCAGGGGTTTTACGCCCAGTTCTTTGGCTTTGTCCTCGCTCATCAGGATCACTGCGGCTGCGCCGTCGTTGATGCCGGAGGCGTTGGCCGCGGTGACCACACCGTCTTTCTTGAACACGGGTTTCAGTTTGCCCAGAGACTCCATGGTGCTGTTGGGAATGGGGTGTTCGTCGGTGTCGAAAACGGTGGGACCTTTGCGTCCGGGGATTTCAAAGGGTACGATTTCCCGTTTGAAATGACCGGCGGCGATGGCGTCAAGGGCGCGGGTATGGCTGGTCAGGGCCAGCTGGTCGCATTCTTCGCGGGTGATGCCGTATTTGACCGCCACGTTTTCAGCGGTGGTTCCCATGTGGCCGCCGGCCAGTTCATCCACCAGACCGTCATGGAGCATGCTGTCCTCGATGGTGCCCTGGCCCATGCGGTATCCGGCTCTGGCTTTGGGCAGAATGTAGGGCGCGTTGGTCATGCTTTCCACGCCCACCACCAGGCTGATGTCCGATTTGCCCAGCATGATGCTGTGGGCGGCGATTTCAAGGGCTCTCATGCCGGAGCCGCAGTTCTGGTTGATGAGAACGGCGTTGCTCACATCGGAAAGGCCGATGCGTTTGGACACCTGTCGGGCCGGGAGCGAGCCCTGAAGTCCGGGCAGGCACTGGCCCATGACGATTTCGTCGATGGTTTCAACGTCGATACCGGCGCGTTTCACGGCTTCCTTGCCCACGGCAATGGCCAGATCCCGTGCAGAGGTGTCTTTGAGGGTGCCGAAGAATTTTCCGATGGCCGTGCGGCAGGCGCTGACCATCACCACGTTTTTAATTGTCATGAATGTTTTCCTCCTGTGTGAAAATAAAAAATATAATAAAACAAAACCGTTGTATTTTTTTGATTCGGGACTTATTTCCTGAACACCTCGTCGAACACCACCGAAGCTTTTTTGGGCGGCAGAGCTTTTTTGTTTTTGACGGCATCGGAAAGATCAGCCTCGGCATCGGGATCGATCCACCAGTATCCGTAGGCGCTGCTTTCCCGGCCGTATTTTGAGAGAACCGTCCTTGGGGTTCCGAATTTGTTCCAGTACAGAAGCCGGGTGTAGTTGATGTTCCACAAAAGCACGTAAGGGGTTTCCTCGCAGAGAATCCGGTCGATTTTACGGACGATGTCGTTTCGCTTGTTCACGTCGAAAATGCTTTTCTGGGCTTCGATGAGGCGGTCCACGTCCTTGTTCTTGAAGCCGGTGATGTTGTTGCTGCCTTTCCGGTCCGCTTCCTTTCCGAGCCACATGCTTTCAGGGTCTTTAAAAACCCCGGCGCTCCAGGCGGCCCAGGTCATCTGGTAGTTGAAGCTGTCCATGTCCTTGGCCCAGGCGGCCCAGTCCTTTTTGTCGGCCACAAGCTCGATACCCGCGTCTTTCAGGTCTTCGGCGTAGATGGCGAGAAATTTGTCCGTGGTGGGGTCCCGTGTGAGGAATTTGAAGGACAGCACCTTGCCGCCTTTTTCAAGAAGCCCGGTTTTGGGATTGACCTTGAAACCCGCTTCTTTCAGAAGGTTGCGGGCTTTTTTCTTGTCCATTTCGATCTGGGGATTGGGGCAGGGATTCTTTTTCGAATAAAGGTCTTCATAATAGGAGCGGTGGAGAAAATACTGGTCGTACATGATGGTGTGGTTCATCTTCCGCCGGTCCAGCAACAGGGCCATGGCTTTTCTCACCTTCACGTCGTTGAAGGGGAAGGTCCGCATGTTCATGGCAAAACCCTGGAAACCGATGGGCTGGGAGTTCACGACCTTCTGTTTCACGATGCGGTTCGATGTGAACAGATCTCCGCCGGTTTCGTTGACCCAGATCCTTGACGTGTACACCGGGTACAGGTCGATCTGGCCTTTCTTGAATGCTTCGAAGGCGTTGTTCTGGTCGGCGTAGAACCTGAATTTGAGGATGTCGAAGTTGCCCGTGCCTCTGACGTTGACGGCGTCCTTGTTCCACCAGTCCTTCCGGCGCTCAAGGGTGGTGTATATGCCCTCCTTGATTTCACCCAGCTTGTAAAGACCGGACACCACCGGGAATTCGAAGTTGATCTTGTTGAAATCCATCGACGCGTAGGCGTGTTTGGGCAGGATCTGGAATCCTCCGCAGGCCCCCAGGTTTTCCCAGTGGATGTTTTTGGCCGTGAATCGTATGGTCTTTTTATCCACGATGACGGGGGATGCAAAGCGCTCCAGGCTGACTTTGTGGGGGCCGGTCATGTTTTTCGGATTGACGATGGCGTCGAAGGTCCATTTCACGTCTTCTGCCGTGATGGGTTTGCCGTCGCTCCACCTGGCCTTGTCGCTGATGTGGAACGTGAAGGATTTCTTATCGTCTGAAAGGGTCCAGCGGTCGGCGATGCCCGGTTCGTACTCTAAGGAGATGCCGTTCAGGGAAATCAGGGTTTCGTACATGGCCCCGAAAATTTCCGCGGAAAGGGCGTTGTTGTCCAGATAGTAGTTGAAGCTTTTAGGGTACTGGCCGCCGTAGATGGACAGGGTTCCGCCTTTTTCCGCGTCACGGCTGGCAATGGGGTCGGGAACCGGTTTGTAGCCTTTTGGGGGGAAACGTTCTTCAGCCTGCGCAGTGCCTATGAAGGCGGCCAAAATCAGGAGAAGGATTGAACGCAGCATGTTTTTTTTCATGAAACGGCTCCAATAATCAAAGTGAGTCTGTCATTTGCCGGATTGAAGGGCGGCTGGTCCCGTCTGATCAGTTGTTTTTCAGGACATCGATCATGGAATACACCCGGCCCTTCACGCCTTCCTGGATTTTTCCGTAAAGGTAGGCCACCGCGTCCAGGGTCCCTTCGCCGTATATTTCGCGCCCGCTGATGTTGTGGGTGATGGCGAAGCGTGTGGTTTTATCGGCAGAGTCCAGGGTGTAGGTGTGCCAGCCGTGGCCATCCAGATATTCATCCGGAACGCCCCAGATGTTTTTCTGCCGTTCGGGGTCACGTTCCATTTGGATGTCGTCTTCGGTGAATGAGACGCCCAGGCGGTTGAAGTAGCCGATCATGGCTTTGGCCGTGCCGCTGGTGTCCGCTTTCCAGCTCTGGTGGCTTTCCCTGGCGTCCATGGTGTAGCCGGTGAACAGGCCGGGGAAGTTCTCGGCCGCGTACTCCATCATGGCCATGAGTCCCACGATCTGTTTGGCCATGTTGGGGGAGATGACCGCCGGGATCGCCGAGGCGATGACGCAGTCGTGCATGGCTTTTCGGTCGCCACCGGTGGTGCCCATGACAAAGGGCAGGCTGTGGGTGCAGTAGAATTCCGTGTTGGCGTTCACCGCCGTGGGATGGGTGTAGTCCACGGTGATGAAAAGACCCTCGGTTTCGATGAGCTGCGACACGGAGGCAGCTCGGTCGCCGGGTTTGATCAGGATGAATGGCACCCCGTTCACGGTGTGGCTGTCTTTACCGATATCCGGTCCGGTCAGTGAATAGGGCAGTACGGTGAAACGCGGATCTTCAAGGGCGTGACGGCAGATGATTTCGGCCACGTTGCCCGGCAGTCCGTTGATCATGAGTTTTATTCTGTTCATAGCGTGTCGTGTCCTTAAGGTGTGGTCATAAAAAAACGTGGATAAATTAGCCCAGGATTCAGATTTTATCTACGATTTTTTTGAGTTTTTTGAAGAGTTTGTCATCGATCCGGCTGATGTGGTGCTTGAGGTTCGACACGGCTTTCGGGATATGGGCTTCGAACTGTGTTTTCCCTTTGACCCGGCTTAAGAATCCGAAGGCCCCCAGCATCTGGAGATTCCGGGTGATTTTGAGGTACTTGTAGCTTTCCATGAACTCCGGCACATCCACGGGCTTCAGGTCTTTGTAGATGTCGATGAACTCGGCGGCCAGCTTGTCCTGGAGTTCCCTTGGCAAATCGGTGTAGGGGTCGATGAGAAGGGACGCCAGGTCGTACTGCACCGGTCCCAGCCTTCCTGCCTGGAAATCGATGAACCAGCAGCGGCCGCCCTTGACCATGATGTTCCGGCTCTGGAAATCCCGGTGCATGAACCCGTCTGAGGCGTACATGAGGGCGTGGTCGGCCAGGATGGAAAATTCATCCGATAACTCTGAGGCGTCGGCCGGTAAGCCAAGATAGCCTTTGACAAAGGCGTCGAAGAAATAACGGCATTCCCGTTCCGTGATCAGGGTTTTGTCGTAATGCCCGGTCTGAAAGGCCCATTCGGTTTTGAAACTCTTGGCCCCTTTGACACTCATCCGGGCCAGGTTTTTCAAGGCGTCACGGTAAAGAGGCAGGGCTTCGGCATGGCCCGACTGTTTGACCACGGTTTCAAGGTGGATGTCCCCCAGATCCTCCAGATACACGTGACCGGCAAACCGGTCGCCCCAGTATATTTTGGGGACCGGAACGCCTTTGGACAAAAGGTGGCGGCCGATGCGTTCGAAGGATGCGGCTTCGCAGACCGGGGCGTTCATGGTGATGCCGTGGTCCGAAAGGATCATGGAGTCGCCCTGGTTTTCAAGTCGGTAAAACGCCCGGTCCGATCCGTCGCCGGACAGATGCCTGACGGCCACGGGTTCCACGGTCTTCCGGTCGAATATCATCCGGAACAGCGTGGGGGCGGTGTTTTCCATGCATACGGCGCTGTATTTGTCCGGGCTGCCCATGTCCCGCCAGTACGGGGCTTTGAGCACCAGGGCCTTGACCGGTGTTTTTTCAGCGATAAGCCGTCTGTAAAGATCGATGCTGCTGGACGGGCCTTCGGGAATGAGGTCGATCACACCGGGGTCAATGACCTGAACGCCGGTGAAGGCCAGGACACTGGCCGCTTCCGCCGGGGTTTCTTTTAAGTGAAAACCCAGAATGCGGTGGTCCTTGTCCACGGTGACGTTGTTGAACTCGGGGCAGTCGTGAAGCACCAGGGTCACGGGGCCGCCGTGGCCTTTATGAAACGCGAAGACCCCGGCGTAATCCATGTCGGTGATGATGTCGCCGTTCACCACCATGAAGGGCCCGTCATCGAAAAAATGGCGGACATTGCGGATGGCCCCGCCTGTTTCAAGAATCTCCGGCTCATGGCAGGTGCTGACCGGGATACCGAACCTTCGGGTTTTCACAAAAGCTTCGATCTGATCGTGAAGGTGATGGGTGTTGACCATCACACCTGTGCATCCGCCGCTGGCAAGCTGCCGGAGGGTCCGTTCGAGAAAGGTTTCCCCGTTCAGGGGGAACAGGGGTTTGGGCAGGGTTTCAGTGTAGGGTTTCAGCCGTGTCCCGAAACCTGCGGCAAGAACTAAGGCTTTCATGGTTCACATCGTTTCAAATGGGTCACGATCAATCGCCGATGATGGCGATGTATCCTTCGAGGGTTTCAAAATAATGGCGGATTTTGTCCTCCGCCGCCACTTCGCCGAGACCCTTTTGATTGAAATAGGTGAGGGCGTTTTTGTAACTGATTTCGGACAGGGATTCGGGCAGTTCGATCTCATGGTTCTTGAACATCCGCCGTCCGATGCTCTGGACTTTTTTCACGTCGGCCTTGCTGTCCGCTTCACGTTCGGGGTGGCGTTTGAAGAAGTGGAGCACCACCAGATACGATTCCAGGTAGGTTTTGAGGAAGCTGGCGAAACAGTTGAGCTTTCTGTATCCTTCCGTGGTGATGTTGTATGTTTCAGGGAGCGTGTCGTGGGGTGTGAGGATTCCGTCGTTGATGAAAGCCTTGATGTCTTTCCGGATATAAAATTCCGGCGGTGTTTCACGGTCGTAGGTGAATTCGTTGTCGAACATGTGCATCAGCACCGTATACGTGTCGATAAGGTCCGAATGCTTGAACTGAAAGGCTTTGCGCTCAAGGATCCCTAAAGAGGTGTAAGCTGCCGATATGAAAAAGTTGATGCAGGTGTTTTTATAATAACCCAGGAGAGGCCGCTTGCCGAAGTTGATTTTGTAAATGGTTTTTGCCGTGAGTTCCGTTTCCTCGTCGGCGTTGATGTCGATGAACTTCCGCCGGATGTAGTTTTCGATGACGCTGTGAATGGGCCGGTCGTTTTTCTGGAGCAGGGTTTCCGAAAGCCGGATGTCCTGGGACTTGAGATAGTTGATGTACATGGTGACATCGGTCATCAGGTGTTCGTGGGAAAACCGTTTTTTGGGGCTGTTCAGGATGGCTCCCGCAACGATGCCGTAGGGTGTGGCCAGTGACACTTTCTTAATGGACTGAACCAGCCGGTATCCCATGGCTTTGCACAGATCGGCGTGTTCGGTCCGGTTCTGGTGATAGAAATCAAGGCCGTTGTCATCGAGGTATGTTTTGAGGGATATGGGTTCGTGAAAATTGACGTACACCTTGCCGTATCTTTTTTTCAGGAACCGTCTTGCCTTGAGGATCTGGCCCACGCTTTCCGGCTCCTTTTCCCCGCCTTCCACTTCGTGGAGGTAGGCGTCTTCTTCGAGAACCCGGTCATAGCCGAAGAAAACGGGCACGAAGAGCAGGTCATCACAGGCTTTTTCCCTGAAGGCGTCGACGAGGATGGACAGGAGACCGAATTTGGGGGGCAGGAGTTTACCGGTGCGGCTCCGTGTCCCTTCGATGAACAGTTCGATGTTGAATCCTTCGGACAACAGCTTTTTCATGTATTCGGAAAAGATCTTCGAGTACAGTTCCGCGCCTTTGAAGGTCCTTCGCATGAAAAACGCGCCTCCGCCCCTGAAAATGGTGCCCATGGGCCAGAATGACAGGTTTTTTCCGGCGGCGATGTGGGGGCAGGGCATGTTGTTGATGTGGAAGATGTACGAAAGAATCAGGTAATCCAGGTGGCTTTTATGGCAGGGGACCAGAACGAGCGGGGCTTTGATGGACATTTCCTTGACTTTTTCAAGGCCTTCGTGATCCACGGAAATGCCTTCGAAAAGGGTTCTGAACAGCCAGTCCAGTGTGATTTTAAAAGCCGTGATCCATTTGTGGCTGTAATTTGCAGCGATTTCCTCCAGGTAGGCGTCGGCGTTTTTGTTGACGTCCCGGATGCTGAGATTTTCCTTTTCGGCGTGGGCGGTGAGAAAATCCTGAACCGGTTTGCTGGTGAGAATGGTTTCTTTAAGCTCCTCGCGGGATTTGAGAACTGGGCCGGTGATGGTCTGGCGGTGACGGTTGATGCGGGTGACCAGTTCCCGTCTGACCAGGGCCGCCTGTTCGTGAGCGGAAAGCCCCGAAAATTCTGTGCGGCTCAGGCATTCTTTGAGTGAAAGTGGATCCATGAGTTCGGCAAAGCTGTTTTTCGATCCGTTCAGAAGGGTCCACAGTCGCCGCAGTTTGCCCGGCCGTTCCTGGGTCCCGAAGATCAGCTCCGCAATGGACATTTTCATCTTGATGGGTTTGGGGCTGAAGAAAATCATTTCCGGCACGATGAAGATGGACCGATCCGTTGTTTTCTGGAGATCGATGAGAAGACGGATGGGATCGCCCTTGTCCTTCACGAACCGTTCATAGAAAGATTCTTTCCCGATGAGGGTCATCATGGCGGACCTGTTGCTGGTCAGAAGCTGGGTGTTCATATGGCCGTTTTCAAACGGGTCCGGGAACCTGAAGTGACGCAGGGTGTAGTGAACCTGGGAGTAGATGATCTTGAACAGGTGCATGGCCGGCTGCCAGATGATGAACCGGTGGTCGAACCCCAGGGTGGGATAAGGGAGACCCAGAGGTTGGAAACGAGTGAAAAAGAAAAGATATTCGAAATGGCTCCTGTATTTCGAGGCATAGACGATGATGCTGTCCTGGGGAAGGTTCCTGATCTTGTCAAGCTGTCTGGGATTGAAAGCGATGTTCCTGAACAGGAAATTCCGTATGGCTGAAGACACAACGCCGGATTTAACGGGAAGATGGGATGAATAATGCACGTCAGGAGAACGAAGGTTTTTGATCAATGCATTTTTCGTCCGTCCTGCCCAGCCGATCATGGCATCTTTTATGGACGTTTTCAGGTTTGTTTTCATGGTTTTCTCACAGGGTATGATGCCGGGGGCCCGGATTGACAACGGCCCTCCGGTGACGGTTAAAGGTCATGGTGCACAGGGACTCGGAGCGGCCGGGCATGGAGGAGAATCTCCCGAAAGGTTGTGCATGCGATAATTCCATGGAAGGGATGCGCCTTATACCCGAAGCCCAGAAAATTGGTTTTTTTAAGAAAAAGCCGTTGAAATTAAGGTCAGACATAAATAATATAGTTTACTGCCAAGCGCAAGACCAAAGCCATGTATTTTTTAACATGCTGAATTTCCGTTACAATATGTAAAATCAAAAATATGGGGGCCATGTTTTTTTTAAGTTGCGTTGGTTGAACCATTATGGTAGCTTCCCATGATTAAATTGCTCCGAAAACGATGATCCCTCTTGCCGGGGAATAAAATTAAAAAAATTGACGAATTTAAGCTAAAGGAGGAAGTTTATGAAGACATTGATTGGTGGCGCTATTGCAGCTACTTTGGGTTTGATCGGTATTGCAGTCTGGTTTGGTCCGCTGATGCAGCTTCTTGCCGGCACCGTTCCTTCGGTTCTTCTCGTGGGCGGTCTTCTGGCCCTTTACCTGGGTTTTGACGAACTCAAGGATTCCTGGAAAAAATCAGACGAAGAAACCAAGGAAGCCGAAGCCAAGGAATAGGCTGTTTTATATATTCCGCAAAAAATGTTCGATAAAAGCCTTGCAGTGTTGTGCAGGGCTTTTTTATTTTCCCGGTTTTTTGATGGCAGAAGTGGCCAGCTTGTCAGCCCGTTCATTGCCTTCCACCCCTTTATGCCCCTCCACTTTGATAAATGTGAGGCGGGGAAAGCGTTTCATCAGGGCACGGATGGATTCCACCAGCTCCTGGTTTTTCTGGGCTTTGTGGTTTTTAGCCAGAAGCCCCAGGGCGTAGCTGCTGTCCGAGTATATCCGCACAGGAATTTCGGGTTTCTTGATTTCCGACAGGGCCACATGAATGGCCATGAGTTCGGCGATGTTGTTGGTGGCTTCCCCGATGTACCGTGAAATTTCACGTTCGTGGGCTCCGTAACGGAGCAGAACGCCAACTCCCGAAGGGCCTGGGTTGCCCGATGACGCCCCGTCGGTGAACGCATGGATCACACCTTCGTCGTAATGACTTTCTTCCTGGACTGTTTCAATGGTGCGAGGCGTTGCCCCCGGCTTTTTACGACCGCCTGCCGTTCTGTTTTCCGGCGTGTCCGCAAGAAGACTGTCCGGATGGACACGGTACTCGTAGTCCTGCTTCAGGTTGTATTTGATCAGAACTTTGCCGTTTTCAAGGGCAAGGTTTCCCTCATCGTCCGTGGCGGCCCAGACTTTGTTGCCCTTGAAATTCATCCGTTTAAAGTTCGGGTTTTGTGAATCGGTCATGGCGTGCGTCAATCGTATAGATGGAAAGTGGATTTGAGTCGTGTGTAACGGTCTAAACCTTCCCGGTATGATGCCATGACGGCGGTCAGGTCTTCCATGGCGGAAAGTCGTTCTCGCAAACGGGAATCCCCCAGAATCAGGTCCATGGGTTTTTTTTCGAACTCGTATTCGTATGGCGGTTCTTTCCAGGCGAATTCCTTTCCGCCTTCGGCGATGAACGCCTGAAGAAGGGCCAGTGACGTCAGATACGGTTCGTAATCATCGAGGTTCGTGATATGCAGCTGGAACCCCCGACATGTACGGCCCTGGAATTTGTTCGACGTGGGTTCAAAGGCCACGGGCCTCAGATGAACGCCTTTCAGATGGTCCGGGTTCATCCGATTCAGCATGGATTCCGGATCGGCGTAGGGTGCGCCCACATATTCAAAGGGCTGTGTGGTGCCCCGTCCTTCCGAAATCATCGCCCCTTCAAAAATCACCTGTCCCGGATACACATACGATGAAACGGGTGTGGGCAGATTGGGGGAGGGCGCGACCCAGGGAAGGCCGGTGTCGTGGTAGTACATGGCGCGGCTCCAGCCGGTCATGGGAACGATTTCGAGATCGCAGCCGATAGCGAAATGCTCGTTGAAAAGCCGGGCCAGTTCACCCATGGTCAGGCCGTGACGCATGGGAATGGGGTAGCGGCCCACGAAGGAGGCGAAAGCTTCGTTGAGGATATTGCCCTCGGTCCGGAGACCGCCCACGGGGTTGGGTCTGTCCAGAATCACAATCTTTTTTCCGTATTCCCTGGCCGCTTCCATGCAGTATGACACCGTGTACATGAACGTGTAGACACGGGTTCCCACGTCCTGGAGATCCACCAGGAGAACGTCGATGCCGTCCATCATCTTTTCAAGGGGTTTCCGGGTTTCACCGTAAAGACTGTAGACGGGGATGCCAAGGTCTTTGTCGGTCATGTGGTCGGACTCGATCATGTTGTCCTGCTTGTCGGCGTAAAACCCGTGCTGGGGAGAGAAAAGGGCGGTGAGCTGGCCTTTGAACGCCGTGTTCACCAGTTTTTTTGCATGGTTGAAGTGGCGATTCACCGATGCAGGGTTTGCCAGAAGACCGAGCCGTTTTTTCTTCACAAATTCCGGAGGATGGCCGATGATATTTTCAAGGCCTGTTTTTACGTTGCCCACGCTTTGCCTCTCGTTTGAAATATGGGTTTTTCGTATGGGTTTCTTTTCGAAAGCGAAATCAAGAAAGCACCATACCAGCCGTTGGATGAAATGTGAAGTCAAAGCTTGCAGCAGGTTTACAATGATGGAGTGTGTTGTTATACTTGTAAACGAAATGATCAAGAACCAACAGGCTTTCCTTTGTCAGTCTTTCAACGCCGTTTCCTTGTTTTGAAAAAGAAGACATTTTTTTCCTGAATTTTTGAAAACAGCGACGGACGGCATGTCTTTACTTTTAAAGCCCATGGCCCGACAGCCGTGAGGGTGCCGGGCTTCCCAGGTTATATAGTAGAACACGCATTTCCGGCAAATGGGGTGGGGATCTTTCTCGCTCATGTTTAAACCGGATGTTGGGGTTACAGGGATGTCCGGATTCAATCCGGCGATTCCGGGCGACCGAATACGATAAAAAACACGAAGAAGATACTTCATTTTTACGTTAAGGATCAAGAAAGAAACGTTATGATTCGTAAAACGCTGATGGGGAATAAAGAGAGGTTTCTGGAGTATAACGAGATCCGAAAGGGTCTTTTTACCGAATACTCCCCACGGGACAGCGAGCTGATTTTATACCTTTTACCCTGGCTTCTCAGCGTCAACCGGCCCGAGTGCCCTGGGTATATCCAGGGAGAGGGCAATGTCTTCACCGTCTGCCATGTGGAGACCGACAAGGAAATCAAACGGCGGGAAGATCAGTTCAAGGACATGTTCGGCATAACGGAAAGGGGGTCCCTTCTGATTCCGAAAGGGGAATACCCTATTGAAGGCGTGTACTCCATCGGGAGTGTCGGAACCATCAGTCAGACGTTTGACTCGGATTGCGACATCTGGGTCTGTTATGATCTGGCGAAAATCGGGCTTGATATGGTTATTCCACTGAAGAGGAAGCTCCAGCTGATAAAAAACTGGTATGCCAGAAACTGCCGCATCCCTGTGCATTTCTTTCCGCTGGACCGGGACGATATCATGAACTGCCGATTCGGGTCGGTGGATGATCAGAGTTCCGGCAGCACCCAGACCCATGTCCTCAAAGAGGAGTTTTACAGGACCTGTGTGGTGATCTGCGGGCGGATACCTTTGTGGTGGGTGTGTTACGATACACGAAAAAAACACACATACGAGGATTTCCTGGCCGAAACGGCAAGTCATGCCATGTGGTCGGATATTTTCATCGACATGGGCAACCTTGAAAACGTGGAGGAAAGCGAGTATTTTGGTGCCGCTTTGTGGCAGCTCAACAAAGCTCTTGAAAAACCCCTCAAATCCATCATCAAGATGCTTCTGCTCAAGATGCAGCTCGATGCCCTGAACGAAGAACTGGTCTGCCACAAATTCCGTCAGCATATCATGATCAAGAAATACGAAAACATGATTCCCGACCCCAGCGTGGTTTCCATGATATTCATCATGAGTTACTATCAGGGGCGACATGACCAGGCCACGATCATGTTTATCAAAGAATGCTTTTATCTGCGATGCGGCATGAAAGCCTACAGTGTCATTCATCCTTCCCGAAAGCAGCTGGGAGATATCTTTGTGAATCAGGTTGCCATTGACCGTTCCACCCGGGAACGGCTGGACCGCTTCGCGGCCTGGGATCTTGAATCCCAGATCGCATTCGGCAAACAGCTTTTCACGCTTCTGATTCATATTTACAGGGATATTGCCAAGACCCATTCAGGGGTTGCCACCCTGATCGACCGTGAAGACCTTACGGTGATCGGGCGGAAAATTCAGGCGTTTTACGAAGAAAAAGATCATAAGGTGTCGGTGCTTCCAAGGGTCATGGACAAGCTCAACACGTCGGGTCTGACGTTCCATCTGGAATCGGACATGTGGCATGTCCATTCCGGGGTTGCGAAAGGCGGGCATCTTGTGTCCCATGCCGACATTCTTTACGCCATCACATTCATTGTGAAAAATGATCTTTTTGACCCGGTGAGGACTCACATGCTGCCCAACAGCTCCAGTGTGTCACTGCCGGAAATTCAGCAGGTGGCGGTCAAGATCCGGGACTTCATCCATTTGAGCAGCTCTGGGAACCGCAGGGACTATTTAAAAAAGGAAGTGGTCACACGGATGCTTGTGGTGGTGAGTTTTGAAGATGAAGCCTGGGAAAAGTCGACGACCAACCTCGGGGTGATCTACAAGACAAGCTGGGGGGATGTTTACGTGCGCCGGTTTCATTCGGAACGGAGATTCAAGGAGTTTATCCAGAAATCGGGATGCCGGGACAATCGGGTGCCTGTGGATGTGTACCTTCAGAAGCGGTGTATCAATTATCCTGTTATTCTGGCTCAGGTGAAGGGCTTGATCAAAGACTAATTTGAAGCAGCGGAATTCGGGATGAAAAAAAGGCCGCATGATTTCATGCGGCCTTTTCTATAGATGGTGCCGAAGGTGAGACTTGAACTCACACGGGTCTCCCCACACGGCCCTCAACCGTGCGCGTCTACCAATTCCACCACTTCGGCGTAAAAACTCTGTTGTGCTGACTTAAGGCGTTTTATTGCCTTCGGGCGCTGCTGCGGGTGCGGCAGGGGCTTTGTCAGCTTCTGGTGCGGCAGGCACTGATTTTTCAGTGTCCGTCGCTTCCATGGGTGCTGCTTTTTGTGCGTCCGCCTTGGGAGCGGCCGGTTCAGAGACGGGAGCCACTTCTTCCATGACGGACGGGGCTTCCTTGACTTTTCCGGAACTGTAGGCCAGGAACAGGGAGGTGAGCATGAACACGATGGCGATTCCCGTGGTGACTTTACTGAGAACCGTCGTGGCACCTGTTGTTCCAAACAGAGCCTGGCCTCCGGCACCTCCCATGGAGGCTCCGATATCCGCACCTTTACCGGCCTGAAGAAGAACGATCAGAATCAGGGCAATGCAGGCCAGTACATGTAATATTACAACTAAAAAGGTCATAGAACCAATCGTTAATGTTGATATCGGATAATATCGTTGAACGTTTCCGCCGAAAGACTGGCACCGCCGACCAGCGCGCCGTCCACATCGTCGAGCTTCATCAGTTCTGAGATGTTGGCGGGTTTGACGCTGCCACCGTAAATGATCCGGATGTTATCTGCAAAAACGTTTCCGAACATTGCGGCGATTTGTTTTCTGAGAAACGCATGAACTTCTTGAACCTGAGCGGGGGTGGCTGTTTTTCCTGTGCCAATGGCCCATACAGGTTCGTAGGCGATCACAAGTTCCTTCAGTGCGTCAGAGCCGAGTCCTTTTAACCCGTCTTTCATCTGTTTGTCAAGCACATTCATCGTTTTTTCTTCGTCCCGCTCATTTTCCGTTTCACCGATGCAGAATACGGGAACAAGGCTGTGTTTGACTGCGCATCCGATGCGCCGGTTCACGGTTTCGTCGGTTTCCCCGAAATACTGCCGGCGTTCCGAATGACCGATGAGCACATGGGTGCAGCCGCAGGCCCTGAGCATGGACGGGGATATTTCTCCGGTGAACGCGCCTTCCTCCTCCCAGTGAAGATTCTGGGCACCCAGGGAGATGACGCTTCCCTTCAAGATCTGAGCCACAGGCGCAAGGGACGTGAACGACGGAGCGATCATGATGTCCACGTCCGTGACGCCGCTGACGAGGTCCGAAAGACGGGTGGCCGTCTCTGACGCCTCGGTCCAGGTCTTGTACATTTTCCAGTTGCCGGCGATGAGGGGGCGTCTAGACATAAGCCTCCTAAAGCTTCGAGCCGATAAGGGCGGCCAGCTCGACCATGCGTGTGGAATAGCCCACTTCGTTGTCGTACCAGGACATCACTTTGATGAGGTTGCCTACGGCGTCTGTGCAGGGGGCATCCACGATGGACGACAGCGGAGAGCCGTTGAAATCCGATGAAACAAGGGGCAGGTTGGAATAGCCGAGAATACCTTTGAGCGGACCTTCGGCAGCGGCTTTCAGCACGTCGTTGATGTCCGCCACGGTGAGCCCGCTTTTTTCAACCGAGGCCACAAGATCCACGATGGACACGTTGGGTGTGGGAACGCGCAATGACAGTCCGTTCAGTTTGCCTTTCAGTTCGGGAAGAACCAGGGCCACGGCTTTGGCGGCACCTGTTGTGGTGGGCACCATGGAAAGGGCGGCGGCTCTGGCACGGCGCAGGTCTTTATGAGGCGCGTCCAGAATCATCTGGTCGCCGGTGTACGAGTGAACGGTGGTCATGAGTCCGCTGACGATGCCGAAATTCTCGTGAATCACTTTGGCGATAGGTGCCAGACAGTTGGTGGTGCACGAGGCGTTGGAGATGATGTTGTGGTTTTTGGGGTCGTAAGCATCCTGATTCACGCCGAGAACGATGGTGACATCGGGATTGGTGGCCGGGGCGGAGATGATGACTTTTTTCGCGCCAGCGGCAAGGTGTTTGGACGCGCTGTCCCTGTCTCTGAACCGGCCGGTGCATTCGGCCACGATATCCACACCTTCCTGTTTCCAGGGAAGTTCTTCGGGATTGCGGATCGCGGTGACGGCAATGCTTTTCCCGTTGACTTCAATGGAGTTCTCACCGGCTTCCACAGTCATGGGAAAGCGGCCGTGGACGGAGTCATACGAAAGAAGATGGGCGATTGTTTTGGTGTCCGTGAGATCGTTGATGGCGACCACGTCCACGTCAGGATGCTGAAGAGCGGCTTTGAAAACAACCCTTCCAATTCTACCGAAACCGTTGATACCCAGTTTTACAGCCATTGTTTTACCTCCACGTTGCTCGTGTGTACGGAATCTAAAAAAAAGGCCTGAACAGACTATGACACCCCGTCTTACGTTCCGTCATGGTTTTTTTCAGGAGTTACATTTCATGATTTCAGATGGTGTGCATGGAACCATGGAAAAACATATCAGGAACCTTTTAAATCAAGGCAGGTATCTTGTCAAGAACGTATCTATTATTAGAAACAGGTATTGGAAACAGGCGGGTGATGGTAAACCAGGGCCGTCTTTTTCGGCTCTGTGAAGAGCCGGTGGAACTCCTGTCAGATCATGGCCCGAATACGGGATTCCAGGTCCGGATCTTTCAGTTTCTTTTTCACCATGAGCTTCAGGCAGTCTTTGACAAGGCCGGGGTTGGCGGATTTGTTTTTCTTAAGAAGACTGGCCAGGTCGTAGAAATTGGCTTCCTCGATCGCTCCGGACCCGAGCTGTTTTTTGATTTCATTGAAATTGGCGGTATCCGGAGAAAACTGCATGAAAGTCTGGATGGCACTGCGCTGCACGTTCCGGTCCTTATCCCTGAAAAGGGGGAGCATGCGCCGACGTACATCGGAGGTTTCGGTTTTTCTGAGAGCCATGGCCGCTTCGGCCCGGATTCGGGAGGACGGATTTCCGAGGAAGTCCGTGAGCCGTGGGTTGTTTTCGAACATCCCCGCGTTTCCAAGGGCCGCGATGTACTCCCCCCGTTCGTCCGGGGTTTTTGCGGCATCGATTTTGGCCAGAATCCGCCGGTTCAGGGAGAGTGCCCGCTTCTTTTCACTCCGGGTGTAGAATTTGTGGATGCAGGCCCCGAAGGCATGAGCCGCGGCGTAACTTTCATAGCCGCGACGGCCGGTCATGAGGCCGGAAAGGAAGTCCACCGTGGCGGCGGTGGGTTTCACGTCCATGAATGAAAAATTCTGGATGAAAACCCCGTACTGGGGATCTTTCCGCACGGCGGGATCGGACAGAATCCGCCGCATGGCGTTCTGGGCGCTTTCCGTTCCGGCCGCAGAAAGGAGGTTCATGGTGAGGGTCCGTTCGCCGGAGGTTCTTTGATTGTTCAGTCCGAATTCCGCCAGGCGGTTCGCCGCCGCCGGATGGAGTTTCACAAGGCCGCTGCTTCGGTAGAACATGGCGTTGTTGGCCCGGTTGTCTTTCCCGTCCGGCCTGAACTGCCGGATCCAGTTCTCCATGTCTTCATACAACAGATCGTTGACCTGTTTGGCCAGAAGTTCCCGGTTCTGAGTGGGATCTGAAATCGCATCTCCCGGATAGACCGTGAGCATGGCGTTCAGTGATTTTTCATTGAAGGTGCCGGGATCGAATGCGCCAGATCCTGTCATCCGCACCGTCAGCGACTTTTTGACGTCGAGAATGGTTTTGTTGTCGGCCGGAGATGTGACAAGGCTTCGTTCGTTTTTTTCGATCTCCTCGATGAACCCGCCGGGATTCAGCAGAATTCTGTCCGTACCCTGGATAGTCTGATGATCTTTCGGGTCGATGAGGCCGGGATAGTCGTAATTGCTTCTGGTTTTCATCAGTTCGATGCGGTTGGCCTTGCCTTTTTTCAGGCGGTAATCCACGTTTCCTTTGCCGTGCTGGTTGATTTCACGGCTGGTCCAGCGGTTCTTGTTTTCCCGCACCGACACCTGGATTTCCTGGGCCGCCGTGATCATGAACGACTTGAACACCTGGGAGGTTTTGGGAGGGAAACGGAACCGTTTGATGTCGTTGTTGCCGTCAACGCAGACGAACACTTCCTGTTTTCTGTAACGCCCGATGAACTGATCTGGGCTGTCGAACACCCGGTGACCGTTCATGCCGAACCGGCTGGTCCGAACAGCGTCAAAGGAAAGGCTGTACACGTTTTCATCGCCGACGCTGCCGTAATCCTTCACCCGGAGATCCCCGTCAAAGTCGAGGGTGGACATGAACGTGGCGGCCCCGCCGGTTTTCCGGCCCAGCCTGCTGGGAAAAAGGGTGGTGGTGTTTTCATCCTGATACGTGAAACGGTAGGTGCGGTAGACTCCTTTTTTTGAAACAAGAAGCGGAGCGGCCTGGCTGTACGGCAAAATGATCAGGGTGGTCAGTAAGAAAAGGAGAGTGACGGCTGCCTGGTTTTTCATGGTTACTGGGTCCATGTCGATTTTTTTAGGGTTTTTACACAGTCGAAGTCTGAATCCGGGTCTTCAACAGGCGATTCGATGGGTTTCAAGGAGCAGCATACTTCGCAAGAATTATCCCCGGAATATAAGAAAAATGTCTGGCCGCTGTCATCAGGCTGTATCCATGTTGAAAGGCAACGGCTGCGATCCATATATCGTTCGTGGGGATCGGTGTCCCTTCTTTCTTGAGATTGTTCAGGATGGATGCGTAAAATTCCGCTGTGTCACCGTCAATAGGATGAACCCTGACCCGTGGAGAATCCAGAAACAGCCCGAGTTCTACCTTGTTTTCAGCTTCGCGGTTTCCACCTTTGAATCCCGAATACAATTCTCCGATGCTTATCGCAGATATCCCGATAATGTCTATCTGTCTCAAGGCATTCACGACCCATGATTCGCCCCGCATGGCCGATGAATAGATATTGGTATCAATCAATACTTTTCTCATTTCCAGAGATCCTGATCAATGACACGTCCTGGTCGATCTTGTTTTGAATGCGGTTGTATTCGTCATCAGACCATTTACCGAACAGGCCATCCATATCATTGTAGATACGGGAGTACTTTTTCTCTTTTTCAATTCCGAGTCCGAGATTTTTTCTGATGAATTCGAGGATCAGTTGATTGACGCTTTTTCCCTGATCCGCCGCCGCATTTTTTAGCCTATCGGCTGTTTCAGGATCGACTCCCCTGATTGTGACTGCTTTCATATATTCCTCCATATGATATCACTTGACGATGTCATTATGACATCATCATATAGACATGATTCTGTAATGTCAATAATACCACCTTCGTCACCGGGAGTTCGTCCCATCGTCTCACTCTCTCACGGCATGGGTTCAAGCGCCAGCGTTCCCGTAACCCACTTCAGCGTCACCTGGGCCACCAGATATTCCCGGCGCGCTCTGGCCAGATTCCCACGGGCTTCTTTCAGCGCCAGCTGGGTATCCTGGACGTCCAGGTTTGTTTTCACGCCGTGGACAAATCCTTTTTCAGCCATGGCCACCAGACGTTCGGCCTGGGTGACGACGCCTTCCAGGGCTTTGAGGATCTCACCGGCTTCCTTGAGGGCGCTCAACGATTCTTCGGTCTGGAGACGGATCAGGTCTTTCAGTTTTTCCGCCTGAAGTTCCATGGTGGACAGATCACTGCGGCTCTGAGCCACTTTTCCCCGTGTCTTCATGCCGTCGAAAAAGGGGAAGGACATCACCACGGCGGCTTTGGACACTTCGCCGTCGGCCTTGTTCGTCTCAACATCGAGATGACGCCATCCGTAGGACCCCATAAGATCGATGCGGGGCTTGTCCATGGAGTTGTAAACGGTGATGGCCTCCTTCTGCATGCCGATCTTGTTTTTCAGCTCCAGGAGTTCGGGGCGGTTGGCAAGGGCTTTTTCAAGGGATTCGCCGGAATCGGGGACCTCCCCCGGTGCGGCATCAAGTTCCCCTTTGACATCAAAGGTTTTGCCTTCAAGGCAGATCAGCACCCCCAGCCGCTCTTTCGAGATGGTGATGAGGTTTTCCGTTCGAATGACGTCTGGCCGGGCGTTGGACACGGAAACATCGGCCGACAGGACATCGTAATCCGTGGCCGTTCCTGCGGCGAATTTCCGTTTTGCTTCGTCCAGGTGACGCTGCTTCTGGTCCAGGTTGGAAACGGCGATGTCATGGAGCTCCCGGGCGAGAAGGGCGTCGTAGAACGCCGCGCTCACGTCTCTGGCCACAGCCTGACGGTGAAGGTTCATTTCGTCGTCGGCTGTTTTGAGGCCGATTTTCGCCGCCCGGATGGCCGCTCCGATCTGGCCCCAGGTGAACAGGGGCTGGGACACGGTCAACTCACCGCCGTAGTATTTCTGGGTGGTTGGAATCATGGGGGAAATGGCCGTCTGGGTTTCGTCGGTGCTTCGACCCATGGACGCCCCAAGGCTCAGTTTGGGCAGGGCCGCTGAACGTTCTTCCACATACCGTCCTTCCACCAGAGCACGGTAGGCCACCGCCATCTTGATGTCCTTGTTCTGGTCTGCCGCCAGTTTCAGGGCATCCTGAAGGCTGAGGATTCTTCCTTCTTCGGCTTTGACAGAGCCAGGAGAAAGAAAAAGGGCTGCGGCGGCAATCAGCACAATCAGGGTGTGGACTGTACCATGTCCCCCGTTGTCCGAATCCCATTTTTTCCGGAGCCAGCCGCCAAAGTCGTCCAACAGCGTGTAAACCACGGGCACCACCAGAAGGGTGAGCAGGGTGGAGGTGATCAGGCCGCCGATGACGGCCCGGCCCATGGGGGCACGCATTTCTGCACCCGCACCCAGGCCCAGGGCCAGGGGCAGCATGCCGAAGATCATGGCAAGGGTGGTCATCATGATGGGTCTGAGCCGTGTCCGCCCTGCGGTGATGACGGCGGTGCGGCGGTCCATGCCTTCGCCCCTCAGGATTTTCGTGTAGTCCACAAGAAGGATGGCGTTTTTCGTCACAAGCCCCATGAGCATGATGAGGCCGATGAGGGACATGATGTTCACAGCGTCACCGGTGACTTTCAGCATGGCCGCCATGCCCACCAGGGACAGGGGCAGGGAGAACATGATCGAAAAGGGCTCGATGAACGATTCGAACTGGGCCGCGAGGATCAGGTACACGAAAATGACGGCCATGAGCAGGGCTTCAGCCATGTACATGAACGATTCCACCATGTCTTCGGCTTCTCCTGAAAACACCAGCTGGTAACCGGCGTCCATGGAAAGACCGTCCGCGATGGCCTTGATTTCCTTCATGGCCGTTCCCATGTCCAGATTTTCCGCAAGGTTTGTTGAAATTTTCACTTCACGGATCAGGTCCCTCCGGTTGATTTCGGAAGGGGTGGCACCGATTTCGTAATCCACCAGATTCCCCAGCTGGATCAGGGCCGAACCGGTCTGGTTTCTCACGGACAGTCTGAGCCGTTCCACCTGGGCCGGATCCTGGCGCAGGTCCTCGGGCAGGCGGACGCGCACGTCCACGGCGTCTCCGTCCTCGTCTTCGTAAGTTGTCGACGCTTCACCGCCCACCAGGGCACCCACGGTCCTTACAATGGCTCCGGTGTTGACCCCGGCGTCCATGGCCCGTTCCCGGTTGACCAGCAGCCGGTATTCCGGCGTGTCGTCTTCCATGGACACTTCCAGGTCGATGATGCCGTCGATTTTGTACATCTCGTTTTTGATCAGCGCCCCGTAATGCTTCAGCCGGTCGATGTTTTCACCCCGGACACTGAACTCGATTTTTTTGGTGCCGTGCAGACGCCCCACTTCCACAATGGCGGGGACGATTCCGGGAATATCCTGGAGTTTTTTCCTCACCGCCGTTTCGATCTGGCGCTGGGATCTCAGGCGTTCGTTTTTCTCCTTGAGTTTCACGTAGACATGGCCGTCACGCACCGTCCCCGAGTCGCCGGAGCCGATGGTGGAATAGGTGTGCTGGATTTCCGGGAATTCCTTGAGCATTGCGAGGATCGCTTCCACACGTTTTTTCGTTTCGTTGACAGAGGCATCCGGCGCTGTTTTAAGGTCGATCTGGAATTCGGACCGGTCGTATGTCTGCATGAACGAGGACGGCAGGGTCGCGAAGATGGCGAGGCCGCAGAAAAAGACAGCGGTGGCCAGAACCACGATGGTGATCCGGTGATCCAGGGCCCAGGCGATGATGCCTTTGTAGCGGTCCGCTGTCCGGTCGAACCAGTCGTTGAACACGTCCAGCATCCGGGCGATGAAATGCCGTTTGCCCTTGCGCTCGATGTCCGGGTCCACCCATCGGGACGACAGCATGGGGTCCAGAGTGAAGGACACCAGGAGGGACACGAGGACGGCGAAGGTCACCGTGATGCCGAACTGGAAGAAGAAACGGCCGACGATGCCTTTCATATAAGCCACAGGCACGAACACCGCCACGATGGAAAAGGTGGTGGCCAGAACCGCGAGGCCGATTTCGCTGGTGCCGTCACGGGCCGCCTTGAAATGGTCCTTGCCCATTTCAAGATGGCGCACGATGTTTTCCCGGACCACGATGGCATCGTCGATGAGCATCCCGATGGCGAGAGACAGGGCCATAAGGGTCATGACGTTCAATGTCATGCCCATGAAGTTCATCACGATGAACGAGGAAATGACGGAAATGGGGAGGGTCAAGCCTGTGATCACCGTGCTTCGCCAGGAATTCAAGAACAGGAACACGATGAGGATGGTGAGGACTCCGCCCTCGATCATGGTTTTCTGAACGTCGTGAACCGAATCCCGGATCATGATGGAGCCGTCCCGGACCACAGTCATGGTGACGCCCTCGGGCAGGTCCTGCTGGATTTTTCCCACGATTTTTTTCACCGAATCCACCACGTCCACAGTGTTGGCCCCGGACTGTTTCAGGATGTCCAGACCCACGGCCGGAACTCCGTTCACCAGGGCCACGGTGCGCTGTTCCTCGATGCTGTCTTTCACGTCCGCCACTTCGTCAAGGGTGATGGGGCGGCTGTCTTTTTCGCCGATGACCATGGTTTTGAACTGCTCCACCATGTCCGGCTTGCCCGACACCCGCAAGGGGTATTCCGAATCCCCGCGCTTCAGTCGCCCCAGGGGCGTGTTGACGTTTTCACTCTGGAGACCGCCGATGACCTGGTCCACGCCCATGCCCAGGGATTCCAGTTTGGCCGGGTTGATGTCCACGGCCACTTCACGTTTCAGAAGGCCCACCAGGTTGACCTTACCCACGCCGGAGATGCTTTCGATGCGGCGTTTGACCTTTTTTTCCACCAGGGTGGACAGTTCCCTGGGCGGCATGGTGTCGGACCTGACCGCCAGGGAGACAATGGGCATGTTGGCGAAATCCAGTTTCTGGATGATGGGTTCGTCAATGGCTTTGGGAAGATCCCCGCGGATGCCGCTGACTTTGGCCCGCACATCCTGGGCCGCGTCGTCCACCCGGACTTCCAGGCGGAACTCCACCACCACGGTGGACACGCTTTCACGGGAAATGGACATGACGTGCTTGACGCCGGAAATGGGGTTCACCGCTTCTTCGATGCGCTTGGTGACTTCGCGCTCCACAGTTTCAGGGGAGGCCCCCTCGTAAACCGTGACGATGGACACCACGGGGATTTCAACATCGGGGTACATGTCCACGGACAGGCGGCGGTAGGAGAAAAGACCCAGAGCCACCAGGGTCAGCATCATCACGGTGGCGAGAACAGGACGCTTGATGGAAAGATCGGAAAGGAACATGGGTTATTGACCCCCGTTCTTACGGACTTTGTCACCTTCCTTGATGTTGAAGCCTCCCCGGAGGATGATTTCGTCTCCGGGTTTGAGTCCTGAGGGGATCTCCACGTTGTCCGCCTGGACCAGCCCCACATTCACGTTTTTCTTCCGTGCCACCCCGTTGTCCGCAAGGAGGATTTCCGCCTGTTTTTTCTCCACATTCCAGTTGACCAGGGCGTTTCTGGGAACCTGGATCACCTGATCGCGGTGACCGGTGACGATCTGGCCCTTGACGAAAAGTCCGCCTTTAAGGGTTTCCGAATCGTTACGGACTTCGGCGATAACTTTCACCGACCGGTCGCCTTCACTGACCACGGGGTTGATGTATTTGAGTTTGCCTGAAAACGTCTTGCCGGGGAAGGCGTCGGTGGTGAACCGCAGTTCAAGGCCGGGTTTCAGGAAACGCATGAACCGCGACGGCACGGTGACGGTGAGATCCAGCGTGCGGTTGTCCACGATTTTAAAAAGGGGACGGTCCGTGGCCAGATCGCCCTGGTTGATTTTCCGTTCGGCCACCACACCGTCGATGGGCGAAGTGATCACGTTTTTCGAATACCGCAGTTTGGCCTGGGCCAGATCCTGCTGGGCCGTGGTCAGGCGCGCCACCACCGATGCTTTCCGGGCCAGAGCCGCGTCTTTTTCCGTTCCCGCCTCATCCACGCTCTGGGATGTGGCAAGACCCGATTCCTTCAGCTGAAGTACCCGATTGTATTCACGCTCCGCCCGGCTGACCGCCACGTTGGCCTGGAGCAGGTTGGCCTTTTCCATGTCCACCGCCGCTTTCGCCTTGTTCAGCATGGCCTGGGGTTCACGGGTGTCCAGGGACAGGAGGGGGTCGCCTTTTTTCACGCGCACCCATTCGCTCACATGAACGTCCCTCACCACTCCGCCGTACTCGGCTTTCACATCGGTCTGGATTTTGGGCGAAAGCGTTCCCACCACGTCCACGGTGTCCGCCATGGCTGAAAATTCAATAGTCATGGTTTCCACGGCCACAGGCGGTTTCGCAGATTTGGAAGGTTCGTTTCCGGCTTCTGTGGCCCGGTGCTTGAAAAGCATGAATCCGACGATGGTGATGCATGTCATGACGATGATGACGAACGGTTTTTTACTGCGCATGGTTGATTCCCCTGTTTTCAAAGCTCTTGATGCGAACGCGCCAAAGAACGCCGTTCATGATTTCGGTTGAAATGAACGGCGTCAGCCCAATTCCGGAAGGATTCCGATGATTGAAATCTTTTCACTCTTAACATTTAAGTATGTCCCTTGAAATCGATGGGTCATAATATGAATGAATGTTCGTATTGTCAAATCAAATCATCTGGATTTTGTGTCCGTGGATAGGGGTAAGACGAATAAACGGTAAGGTTTCTTTTGTTTATGACATAAATTGTAAAAGACCGTTTGCCACACAGGTGGGAATGGTGGCTGACGACTACCGCAGGGTCCGCTATGACTCAAACCCAAAACCGCTAAGGGAAACTCAATCCACTATCTGTATTCATATTTCCATCTGGTCGTTTACGCGATTTTTTTGACCCGATTCATTATTTTATCAGGAAAAGAATTTTCGAATACTGGAGCTGGATACGTTAGGGAAAGACGAATCCCAGAGATTCACCGATGAGAGGGCGAAATATGTTTTGTGAGGCTGTACTGACATCTAATAATACAGGGACACACCGGCGAAAGGCCCCTGAAGCACCTCCTCCGCTGCTTCGATTCGCTCATATCCGAGACTTAAGGAAATGAACTTGTGCACATAGGAGACGGAGCCGCAAAAATCCGCGATGTCATTACCGTTGATGTTGCTCCAGGTGGGTACGAACCTCAAACTCACGTTGGGATGGGGTGAGATGGTGACGGGAAACGTGACGGATGGCCCGCTGTTCCGGCTCTCACCCTGGAGGGCCACGGAGCCGATACCGGCATCCACTTCAAATGCGCTGCTGCCAGAAACCCTGTAAAGCCCGTGGACATAGGTCAGGGTCAGGCTGTCGTCAGGTGAATCCTCCCGGAAACGGATGCTGCGAAACTGAATCCCGAAAGGGCCGTATCCGGCTTCGATCCGGCCTTCCACACCCTCGATATCGGACTCTATTAAGTGGTAAAGGCCCTCGGCTCTTAAATACGGAAGCTCCGGCGAACCGGCGTCGCGGCGCTGGACGTCTTTGAATTCAGGGGCTGTCGAACCATTGATCCGGGCAAGACTCAGATGGCCCCCATGCGCTATCGCATCGAAAATTCCGGCGAACACGACGTTGAACATTTCTCCGAAGAATGCGTCCCAAAAGCCGGTTTCCTCGTCCTCATCATCGTCATGATGGCTTGATTCACGGTATGTGGTCTTGTTTTTTGTGGAGGCCTTTTCAAAATCATCGAGCTGGCCCGCCGTTACGGCGTATGAAAAGGTGAATGTAAACGCCAGAACGAGAAAAACACCAAGCCCTGCTTTCATCATCGATCGAATATAAACACGACAACCCTCAACCGTGAAAATCATCTGCTGACGCCTGTTGCCGCGCTGCGTGATGGGGCGCGGATATAACATGGACTCTGTATATGCGATATTTATCATGAATATCATTTAGATGTCATTGATACGGTTGTCAATAATCAAGGTCGGATTGAACATCATTATCAAGGCCAGGCAAACCTTCAATGAATAAATTAATCGGTAGACCCTTGTATTTCTTTGTTACTACAATAAAACCAAGATTATTGAATTCGACCTGGCCAAAAACCAGAGGAACATAGAAGAGAGGGTTTTCTTTCGAGAAGGCCAACAAACGAGCGGTGAAGCTTTATGAATAAAAAACCATTGATCAGTGAAGACGGAGAAGCCCGGGAGATTACAGCCGAAGATACCGAAAATTGATGATATTTTGAAACGCCATGTCAAAAGGCAACGGAAACAAAATTAAAAAGGCTTACAGAGAATACTGTAAGCCTTTTTTGTTCTGGAGCCGATGGGCGGATTCGAACCGCCGGCTTGCTGATTACGAATCAGCTACTCTACCAGCTGAGTTACATCGGCGAAAACGTTCTTCGATTTACTGCGAATGGCGATCAAAATCAAGTCAAAAAACCGATTTGAATCCTGTTTTATTCGGCGGCTTTTTGTTATGATGCCCTCCCGTTCAGGATCGAAGGGGCGGGTGGTTTGCCGTTCGTTGGGCTTATCGAAGTTTATTAAGGCAGGGTTCATGGCGTTCATATCAAAAAGATGGTTTCCCGTGGTGTGTCTGGTGCTTGCCATGTTTCTCTGGGGCGGCTCGTTCATCGCCCTCAAGATCGCGTTCAGGACTTACGACCCCATGGTGGTGATTTTCGGGCGCATGCTGGTGGCCAGTGTGTGTTTTCTTCTGTTTTTCAGACGGTTGAAGGGTG
This sequence comes from Desulforapulum autotrophicum, assembly GCA_020723285.1. Taxonomy (GTDB): domain Bacteria; phylum Desulfobacterota; class Desulfobacteria; order Desulfobacterales; family Desulfolunaceae; genus DYJE01. The sequence goes on from DYJE01000009.1 coordinate 96,246, forward strand.
AGGCCATCGCAGGCGGTGAGTGGAAGGGCATCCTGGTCATGGGGTTTTTCGAGCCCTGCCTGTATTTTGTTTTTGAGGCGAGGGCCATTGAAAACACCACGGCGTCCCAGGCCGGGATGATCACGGCCATGCTTCCGCTGATGGTGGCCCTTGCGGCGGTGTTTATTCTGAAAGAGCGCCTTCACCTGCGGACCCTTTTCGGGTTTCTGGTCGCTGTTGCCGGGGCTGTGCTTTTAAGCGTCACGGGCCAGAAACCCACGGCCAGCGCACCCAACGCCGCCCTGGGGAATTTTTTCGAGTTCCTCGCCATGGTGTCGGCCACAGGCTACACCATCAGCTTGAAAAAACTGTCTGAAAGGCATTCCGCTTTTTTTCTCACGGCGGTTCAGGCCTTGATCGGGGCGGTTTTTTTCGGAGCTCTCCTTTTCCTTCCCGGAACAAAACTGCCGGATCATGTGGACATTCCTGCCCTGGTGGCCGTGGGCTATCTGGGGGCCATTGTCACCATGGGGGCCTATTTCCTTTACAACTATGGCGTCAGCCGGATGCCCGCAAGCAGGGCCAGCGCCTTTGTCAACCTCATCCCCGTTTTTACCCTGACCCTGGGATGGATGATACTCGGGGAAACGTTCACGTCCATGCAGTTCGCGGCGTCGGGGCTGATCTTTCTCGGGGTGCTTCTGAGCCAGAAAGGGGTGGAGGAATAGTCAGAACAGACTGAGCTGAACCGGCTTTTTCTGCTTGTCCAGGTTTGAGAAACCGGACACTTCAAAGCGCAGAAGCTTACGGTCGATGTCTTCGATGAAGGGGGACATGTCGGCGGGGGCTGTTTTTCCGAAGCGTGTCCTTGTTTTTGAAAAGGAAAGAAAAAGAAAATCCCTGGCCCGGGTCATGGCCACGTAAAACAGGCGGCGCTCTTCGTCAGGGTCGTCGCAGTGGATACCGTCCCGGGCATAGGGGATCATGCCCTTTTCACAACCCGCCACAAATACCACCTTGAATTCCAGGCCTTTGGCTGCGTGCATGGTCATGACGGTCACGGTTTCGGCGTTGAAATCGTAAAGATCCTGATCTTCGGCCATGTGAAGGGTTTTAAGAAAATCCGCCGTGTCGGTTCCAAAGGGCCTGGCCATGGAGAGCAGGTGTTGAAATGACTCCCGGTATTTTTTACCCTCCAGCGTTTTTTCAAGTTCCGGCAAACCTTTCACCATGTGCCGGATCTGCCGGGTGACGGAAAGGGGACGGAGGTCTTCGGCTTTCAAGGGCATCTCCGGGGTCTCGGCGTTCAGATATTTTTTGAGCATACGGTGGTCAAGGGACGACAAAGGCCAGCCGCTGGCTGTTTTCAGCAGGGCGGCCACGGCGGCAATGGGCGGATGGGACAGAAAACTCTCGCGGTTCGCATGGCGGCATGGGATTCCGCCCTTGTCCAGCATCTCCGCGATCAGCCTGCCCTGGGCTGCGGTTCGGGTGAGGATGGCGAAATCGGAAAAACTCAAGGTTTCATCGCCGAGCATATTCCGGGTATGAAAATCCAGGGAGTGGAAACCGGTGCCGCCCATCATCTGCTCGATGCGTTTTCCCATGGCCACGGCCTCCGCTTTTTCGGAAGGGTTTTCAAGGACCGTGATGGACGCCCGCTCCTCGATGCCGGACCAGAGCCTGCCCCGGGGCATTCCACCGGGATTGGGCTGAGGCTCCATCATCCGGCTTGAAGCGGAAAGGATGTTCTCGGCGGATCGGTAGTTCTGGGTGAGCCGGATCACCTGGGCTTCGGGGTAATCGGTTTGAAACCGGTTGAAATATCGGCTGTCCGAGCCTCTGAAACCGTAAATGGCCTGGTCCGGATCGCCGATGACGCAGATGTCCGAAGATCCGGTCGACAGGGCGCGGATCAGGCGGTACTGGGCGAAATTCAGATCCTGGTATTCGTCGACGAACACGTAAGGGAAACGCCGCTGAACCCTGTCCCGTTCATCCGGGTCCGATTCCAGCCGTAAGACCGCGAGGAAAATCAGATCATCGAAATCCAGAAGGCGTTCCTCGGTGAGGAGTCTCTGGTAATGGCCGTAAACGCTTGAGAACCTACCGGTTTCCGCATCAGTCAGGCCGGGCAGGGCTGACAGGTCGTCACAGGGGCCCAGGATGTTCTGTTTGGCGGTTTCGATGAGATTCGCCGTTTTTCTGATCAGGGATTTCACCGCTTTTTCCCCTGTGGCTTCAAGGGCTTTTCGGATCAGGTCGTCCTTAAGGCTGTCGTCCGCCAGGGAAAAATCCGTCATGTTTTCCGCCGTCGCCTGCAACAGGCCGTGGCAGAACCCGTGGATGGTGCTGGCTTTGGGGAGCTGCGCCACACCGGGAAGTTTTTGTTTCAACCGCTCTTTCATCTCGGACGCGGCCCGGGTGGTGAAGGTGATGGCCAGGATCTGGACCGGTTTCGCCTTTTTATCTTCGATGAGACGGACAATCCGCCGGGTGAGGGTGTGGGTTTTGCCTGTTCCGGGACCGGCCACGATGATAAGGGGCCCTCTCTCATGGTTTACGGCCTTTTCCTGAAGGGGGTTTAGGGCGCCGGTTACTTTTCGGGAATGGGCACAGGCTTTGGGAGCCGCCTGGGGAACGATGCCCCGGCCTTTGACGGTGCCCGCTTTGATGTAGCCTTCCCTTGCCAAATCCGGGTCCAGGAAGGAAAACATCATGTTTTGCCCCAGCAGCTCTTCCTTTTCGTCTTCGGTGAAAATCTTGATGACCCCGAATTCCCCGTCGTATCCGGGCTGGATATGGAGGGCATGGTTCCTGATCCGCTGAATGGCTTCGGAAAGGAGCGGGATTTTTGCGGTATCGATGTCGGATAGCGGCATGTCGGTCAGAATGGCAAGCTCGGGTCCCAGCCGGGCGAGGGCCGTGTCCCGGAGTTCTTTCACCCGTTTGCTCTGGGGGCCGCATCCCGTGATTTCGGCCAGCACTTCATCGAAAGGGATGATGCTCCGGTACGGGTGATGCACGGCGGGTTTCTCGCCTTCCGGCCGGTCCGCCAGCTGGAGAACCCGGTAATTGACACCCAGGGTGAGGGGATTGCCGCATTCGGGGCATAGCCCCTTGGCCCGGACCGACTGGTCGGGACTCAGGTTGACCTGGCATTTCCGGTGCCCGTCGTGGTGGTATTTGCCTTCTTCGGGGAAAAATTCAAGCGTCCCCAGAAAGTCCTGGGACCCCTTGTTTTTCAGGGCGGATTTCATGGCCGCGTAAGACAGGGCTGTGTCGAAGAGGTTGGCTTCCCGCCCCAGCTTGGCCGGGGAATGGGCGTCGGAATTGGACACCAGGGTTAGCCGGTCCAGGAAGGACACCCGGTGGTTCATGGGCGGGTCCGAGGACAGGCCGGTTTCCACGGCGAAAATTTCCGGGCTTAAATCCCCGAAGCATTCGGCAAGGGTGTCGAAGCCGGACCGCGAACCCAGCAGGGAAAACCAGGGCGTCCAGATGTGGGCGGGAATCATGAAGGCCCGGTCGTCGGTTTCCAAAAGAATTTCAAGGAGGTTCCGGGCGTCAAGCCCCAGGATCGGCCGTCCGTCCGAGGCGATGTTTCCGATGGCGGCCAGTTTCAGGTTGAACCGTTCCGCCGAGTCGAAGTCCGCGAAATACACCAGGTTGTGGTTTTTCCGGGTACGGCCGTCTTTTTTGTAAATGGAGCTGATTTCCGAAGACAGGATGAAACGCACGTCACCCCGGCATGAGGGGGGAAGCTGCGATTCGAGCCGGGTTTCAATGTCCGGTTTCAGCCGGAACAGTCCGTCCTCGGCTTCGACGAGTTTTTCCTTCAGTTCACGAAACCACAAAGGATGGGTGGAATCCCCGGTGGAAAGAACGGTGATGCCTTTTTTTCGCGCCTCCACGAACAGGTTTTCAAGGTCCAGGTTTTTGGCCGTGGCCCGTGAATATTTGGAATGGATGTGAAGATCCGCGATGTATGTCATGGTTTCCTTTGATCCGTTTCAGATTTGTTCAATCGTGTTCAATCCTGATTGATTCAACGTTTTAAAACCATGACCGGGTCAAGTCAACATCAAAGGAAAAAAGTCGGCGAAGTGCATCTTTCTGGGGTGGGTCAGGCCTCCGGCGGCCCTTCCGGGGCACTGCCGTCAGGCTTAAGGCAATCATCAGTTTTTTTGCCCCAACGGGGCATTATCATAAAAGCCCAGGGTTGCGGTGAAAGCCGCTACCCTGGGATATTTCCGATGATGATATTCAACGCCAACGGGGTTGCGTATCATAACCATGAATCGTCTATATACGGACACAACCCCTTTGGGGTTGAGGTGGTTTACCGGCGAACCCAGGGTTGCGGCGTTGCCGCAACCCTGGGCTATGATACGAAATCCCGTTGGGATTCGATACAGCCCGTAGGATGGGCAAAGTCGAAAACGTGCCCATCTCTTAAGTCAACAGCAATGCCCGGCAGGCCGCCGGAGGCCAAGAAAACAAATCACGATTAAAGCATTTCGATAAACGCCTGGATGCGGACCCTCAACTGTTCGGTGTCCGAATCGGAGTAATCGGTTTCAAGGTGGAGCATGGGCAGACCGTGGGCGTCTTTCAGATGTTTTTCCACGCTGAAGGATTCCACGTTGTAGGTGTGGCAGGCCTGCCAGGTGAGGTCCACCACGCCGTCCACCTTGAAATCCCGGATCATGCGGTCAAGAAGCTCCAGCCGTCCGGTGTTGGGGCTCATCACCGAGCAGGGAATGGACAGGTACTGGCGGGCCAGGACGTCCAGGCGGTCGCCTTCCTTTTCCACGGTGAACACCTGCTTGTACCCGGTGCAGTTTTCAAAACCCACCACGCTTGCGCCGCTTTCTTCAAGGATCTTGGCCACCTTGTCCGATCCCACGCCCATGGGCACCCCGGAAATGAGGATTCTGGGGGTTTTCGCGGTGTAGGGGCTTTCGCCATTTTCAGCAAGGGCTTTGTAGTGGTCGACCATGGTGTTCATCAAGCCGATGCCTTTTTCCTTGTCCGCCAGGAAACCCACTTTGAACAGGATGTTGATCAGCTCACTGCCTTTGATGGGCGAGGGCTTGATCTGGGCGAGATCCATCACGGCTTTTTTGGCGTCGCGCTCGCGGTTGAGAAGGTCGATGGCCGCGTCGATGCGTTCGGTGGTGATTTCAACGCCGGTCACCGCCTCGATTTCCTCTTTCATGATCCGCACTTCGTCGAGCCAGGGCGCGAGGGATTTTTCCACATTCTGGTTCTGGGGAAGCTGAAGGACGTGGACCTTCTTGTACTGTTGCATCAGCTCGAACATCTTCTTTTTTCCGTCGCAGGTGGTGTCTGCCACGATCATGTCGGAAAAGCGGAAAAAAGGACAGGTGTTCAGGGCCGCGAAGCCGTAACTGCTTTTGATCAGCGGACAGAGGTTCCGGGGAAGCACCTCTTCGGCGGCGGCCACGGGATCGTTTTTCGTGCCGCACAGGGGAAGGGGAATGGCACCGGCTGCCACGATGAGTTCCACGGGGGAGTAGAGGCAGTAACAGCCGATGGCTTTGCGTCCGTCCTTTTTATAATTCTCGATGTCGATGACGTTCTGTTCGAACGCCTGCTGCAATGTGTTCATCAGATCCTGGCTCATGTGTTTCACCTCATCATTTCGTGTGCGATTAAGGCCGCGCCCAAAGCTCCGGCCATGTGGGGTTCGGAAGGCACGAGGACGTCCCTTCCCGTCAGTTGTTCGAGAAAGCGGACCATGCACGGATTGTTGGCCACTCCGCCGGTAAAGACCACGGGCCCGTCGTCCGACACGCGCTTCAGCATGGACATGGCCCTTCGAACCACCGAGCTGTGGAGCCCCCGTGCGATTTTCAGCCGGTCCTCCCCGCGGGCGAGAAGGGATGTGACCTCGGATTCGGCGAATACCGTGCACATGCTGTTGATGGGCAGCTCGTCGTCCGCCGTCATGGCCGCGCCGCCGAATTCCTCGATGGTAAAGCCCAGGGACCGTGCCATGATTTCGAGAAATTTGCCGGTACCGGCGGCGCAGCGGTCGTTCATTTCGAATTTGGTCACTTTTCCCGCGCCGTTGGTCCGTATCACCTTGCTGTCCTGGCCGCCGATGTCCAGAATGGTTCCGGCATCGGGAAACAGGTGGTAGGCCCCCCGTGCGTGGGCTTTGATTTCGGTGACGGTGTCGCCCTCGAAGGCGATTTCGAACAGGTTCCGCCCGTAGCCCGTGGCCACGATGCGGTCAAAAGCCACTTTGTCCATGAGCTTCCCGGCAACACCCATGGGATCGAAACCCGAATCGGCCGTCCGGGCTTCGATGATCCCGCTGTTGTCAAGGATCACCAGTTCGATGGACCGTGAGCCGATATCGATTCCTGCTGCGCGCATGATTCACTCCTTATTTTAAGATCAAGGCCTTATCTGGTAATGGATCATGCGGAACGTTGTCAAAATGATAATCCGAATATGGGGTTTGGGTGTGATTGAGAGAATCTATGATCGATGGTGTTCACCGATGATGATATTTCCCCTTAAAATCAGTAGTCGGGCCGAGGGTACGCGGTGTGCTCATAATGGAATGATTCGGAACGGATTTTTGGCAACCTCGATAATTTTTTTGCTTTGACAGCCCAGGGGAAAAAGGATTACTTTGATAAAAAGTAATGCAATTTTCAAATGAGGTTAAAAATCATGATTACGGAAACGGTCAAAATAACCAGCAAGGGCCAGATCACCATCCCCAAGGCGATCAGGAAACGACTGCAATCCACAGCCGTTTTTTTCGAAGTGGTCAACGAGGATATTGTGGTGAGGCCGGTCAAGGATGCGGCGGGCTCTTTAAGCGCCTATGCGAAAAACGCGGAGCCTTCGTTATACGGTCCATCCATGAAAGAACAGGCGTGGGAAGAGGGGGTCCATGAAAAGTTCGGTAAAACATCTTCCTGACACGAACGTCATCATCCGGTATTTCATCCGGGATGACGAGGCGCTTTACGACCGGGCCAAGGCGTTTTTTGACGACGTCCGGGACGGGGTGAAGAAAACGGTTGTCCTTGAAAGCGTCGTGGCCGAATGTGTGTACGTCCTGACGAAAATATACAAGGTTCCGCGGGAGGCTTCGGCTGAGAGCCTGGTCATCCTGCTGCGTTACAAGGGAATCGTGAATGACGACAAGGAGCATCTGATCAACGCTCTTACACTGTTTGCCCGGAGCTGGATGGATATCGTGGACTGCATCCTCTGTGTGAAATCAGCGGGAGACGGTTCGGCTCTGATGTCATTTGACGGACAGTTGAACAAAGCCAGCCTGGCCATGATCAGGACGTGAGGCATTCAAACCATGATCTTACGTTGAATTGTTTCACACTTTATACTTATCGTGTAACCAGGTAAAGGGAGGCCCTCCATATCTACAGGCCGAGAGGGAACGGGGGGAGGATTGGGGGCGAGACATTGCGAAGGTTTGGGATTCGATGAGGGTTGACGGGGGATACGGAAGGGTTGTATCACGAAGCGACGGTTCAGGTTTGATTGCGAGGGAACCCACAACGAATGATGAAAGGTGACGTGGGTCTCGCCACGCCACTTTCATATAGATCTGAGAAAGGCTCTGTTTAAGCAGGACACGATGGATAGTTTCTGGGAAGCCCCGGAGTCACGGCGGATCGAGTTCAAAGAGACCTTTCCCGAGGGTGAGGCTGTGACCCGGTCTGTCATCGCCTTTGCGAACGGAGCCGGTGGTCGGCTGGTATTCGGCATCAAGGATTTTCCGCGCCGTGTCACAGGGATTCCTGATCATCAAGAGAAATATCTCCCTGTCTTCCATGCATCTATGAAGCATTTGATCCTGTAATTCCGAGAGGATGCCTGTCTGTTTCAGGTCCAGTTTGTCAAAACGTCGATGACTCGGTCGGATGGGATGGCTGGGCAGAGTCAAATGATTTTGATGAACAGATCATGGCGGTGCTTGAAGCCGGGCCTTTATCGAAAAAGGAACTGGCCGAACGCCTGGGTCTCGACCAGATCACCGGGCATCTGAACAGAGCGGTTAAGCGACTGGTCACGTCCGGACGGCTTCGATACACGATTCCCGATAAGCCCATTCCCGTCTCCAGAAGTATGAAACAGTCAAGGATGCGGCGGTTTTTTAAACGCCTATGCGAAAAACGCAGAGCTGTCTTTATCCGGTGAATCCATGAAAGTAAAGGTCTGTGAACGGTCGTTTATATGAAAGAAGCGGCTGAAACTCAGAAAAAATACCTGAATCCGTTTTCCGGCTCCCAACCTGTCATTCCGGGCGGTCTCCAACATGACGGAGCGTTTGAGCTGCTTCGGACCCGGTAAAATCTACAGGTTCGAAACACGAAGCCGACCCGGAATCCATGCCCACGTTTACGGCGATGTTGGAACCTATTTCAGCCACAACCCTTTTCGCCCAGGCGGAGGTGGATTCCGGGTCGGCTTCGGAATTCCGGCGTCACGGTTTGCTGTGGCGGTAAGAAAGAAAAAGTGGGTGTCGCCGTGCGGAAACCGCCCGTAATGACAAGGGCGGGGACCTTACAAGCATCTTTCATGCGTCGTTGTGGGCTTTGCCATTTGGCCGGCTCATGGCCGAAATTTTGACGAGGCCAGAAAGAGCCTGAGGTCTTATAAAAAGCTATCGGTATCGTGTTCGAAAGCGATACTGATAGCGATGGTTAAAATACATGCCCATGTAACACGCGATGACCTTGAATCTATCGTTTATAGATCCCCAGGTCAGGCGAAAGCTCGAACTACCGCATAAACCCCACTTAACAACCTCCGCAGAGCGTTTCCCTGATGGATGAAACCAGATGACCTGAGGAGAACTGGCCGCCGGTGAGGTCCCTGAAGGGGGTTTCGCCGCCGAAAAGGTGTGTGACCATGGCGTCCACGGACAGTCCGGTGTCCGTCATCGCCTTCACACGGTCGGTCAGGCGCTTCAGGTAGTTGATGCAATCGGTCAGGGCTTTTCGTCCCTGGGGCAGGATTTTTCCTACGGAGGTGAACAGAATCAGCTCGGGGCAGGGCAGGGCAAGGATGCGTTCCATGCTGCCCATGATGTCACGGATGTTTTCTTCGGGCCGGATGAATTTGGGATGTTCCCGGGCGAAAAGGTCGCCGGTGAAGCACCAGCCCGTTTGCAGTTCCACGAGGCAGATGTGGTCCGGTGAATGGCCGGGCGTTTCAATGACATGGAACGTGTGACCGGGTGTTTCGAGGGCGACCGGCAGGGATTTGACCTGTGTGGGGACGGGATAACCCCAGACAAACTCCTGGTAGGGATAAAGAACGTTGCGTTTTCCGATGAGAGGCAGGGCGTCACGGTGGGCCAGGATGTCCACGGCAAACCGGGTCATCAGCTCGTGGTTTCCGCCCACATGGTCTTCGTGGTAATGGGTGTTGACGACGAGGCGGAGGTCACGCCCGGCCAGATGATCTCCAAGCTCGATGGCGGTGTGGCTGCATCCAGTATCGACGAGAAGGCCGTCCACCAGGTAGGCGGCAACCCAGTACACGGGTTTTCCGTCCACCGCGCGGCTCATCCGGATCTGGTGGATCTGTTCCTTACTATCGGTTATGAAATCTGTGGTTTCAATCATGGTTCCTCCTTATGGTTTTGTGCAAAACTATTCATGCAAAAAAAATTTACAGGTTATGGCTGATCCGGTCCAACAGCTCGAACAGCGTCTTTTTTTCGTCCTCAGAAAATCCCCGGAACAGGCGCTCGTTCATGGTCGCCGAAATTCCGTAAAGAACCGGCTTCAGGTCCATGGCCGCCGGGGTAAGGGACAGGTTCGTGAACCGTGCGTCTTTCATGGTTTTTTCCTTGGTGATGTACCCTTCCCGTTCCAGACGGTTGATCAGCGAAGAAATGGTGGACTTGTCCTTGACGGTATGACCCGCCAACTCCTGGAGGGTCATGGGGCCTTTCCGCTCCAGGACGAACAGGATATCCCCGTAGGACGGCGCGAGGTTCTCGATGCCTTTACGCCGGAGTTCGGACCGGAGGAATCGGAACAGTTTCTGCCGGATGCCGGTGATGGTGTAGAGAAAGGTGTTGGTGTTCAGGGTCATAATAGTTTTGTATAAAACCACTCGGGCTGAGTTGTCAATATTTTTGAACACAGCCGGATGGAACGTGTTTTACGGTTTTTCGGGTCTGGTGGTTTTAGACGGCAAGGCGGAAACCACCATGCCCGTGAGAATGAGAAGCGCTCCGGCGACACCTTTGACACCCAGACGTTCCCCGCTGACCACGTAGGCGGTGATGGCGGCGAACACCGGCTCCATGCAGAAGATGACAGCGGTGGTGGCGGGGGGAATGTAGCGCTGCATGGTGGTCTGGACAAGAAAGGCGAAGATGGTGGCGAACAGGACGCAGATCACCAGGGCTTTGACAATGCCGGGATAGTAGACGAATACGGGATCTCCGGCGGCAACGGCGGTGAAAAAGCTGAGAAGGCCGATGACGCCGATCTGGATGGCCGTGAGCCAGTATGTGTCGCAGACTCCGGCGTAGTCTCCGGTGTAGATGATGTGAACGGCGATGAACACCGCGCAGACAAAGCCAAGGACATCTCCGGTGTTGAAACGAAGCCCCCCGGCGTTGCCCGTGCAGAGGAGGAACAGACCGCCGAAGGCCAGAAGCGAGGACAGTATGACGGACAGGCGAAGTCCCTGTTTGAAGAAAACAGCGGAAATCAAAGGGACGAGGACCACGTTGAGGCCGGTTAAAAATCCCGTGTTCGAGGCCGAGGTGTAGCGCAAGGACAGGGTTTGAAAAGCGAATCCGCAGAAAAGAAGGACGCCGAGAACAAGGCCTCCATTGAATGTCCTCAGATTCAGTTTTCTCCCCTTGAACGATAAAGGCAAAAGAAGCAGGAGAAACGCGATGGAAAACCGCTGGGCCAGAAACACGAACACCGGGGCCTTGCCTATGGCGTCCTTTACCGTGACAAAGGTCACGCCCCAGAAAAATGTGGCGGCGATGAGAAGCCCGGCGGCGGCGATTTTTTTTGCCCGAAGGGAAGATAAAATCATTTCAACCATAAAAGCAATGTGTTATACATGTTGAACTTCACTAAACAGGCGGCAACTATACACGGCGGCCCGGACGAACTCAAATAAAAAAATCCGTTTTTTTGTTTGACAATAAAACGGTGTATGGTCCATGATCCGATCCCGGATTCAACCCAACATTAAGGAGAAAAAGATGAAATGTTTTAAGACACTTGTAAAATGTATCGTGTGCGCGTTCCTGGTTTTCAGCCCTGTTGTTTCAGGTGCGGTTGAAAAAGAAATGATTGTCACAGTTGCCTCGGACGCCACATGGCCCCCCATGGAAATGATTGACGCCAACAAACATCTGGTGGGTTTCGATATTGACTACATGAACGCCGTGGCCAAGGAAGCGGGATTCAAGGTCATCATCCACAATACGGCCTGGGACGGGATTTTCGCAGGGCTTGCCGCAGGCAAATACGACGCGGTGATCTCTTCCGTGACCATCAACGATAAACGCAAAGAAACCCTGGATTTTTCAGAACCCTACATCAACGCGGGTCAGGTTCTCGTTCTGCCCAAGGCCGCGAAAGCCAAAGTTCTGGCCGATATGAAAAGCAAAAAAGTCGGCGCCCAGATCGGGACCACCGGCGCGTTTGAAATCAACAAGGTCAAAGGCGTGACCATGAAATCCTACGACGAACTGGGGCTGGCTTTTGAAGACATGGCCGCAGGCCGCATCGACGGCATTGTCTGCGATACACCCATCGCCGCCAACTACGCCCTCCAGAAAGCCGAATACAAAGGCAAATTCAAGATCGCGGGCCAGCCCTTCACCACCGAAGTGTACGGCATCGCCGTCAAAAAAGGCAACAAGAAGCTTGTGGACCTGATCAACAAAGGGATCAAGGCCGTGAAAGCCAAGGGGATCGACAAGAAGCTTGAAACCAAGTGGCTGAAATAGATTTTCACTTAACACAAGCGTCAGGAAAGGCCTTTTTCCATGCCCGAAACAAACCAAACCAAACGGGCGCGCATTGATGTATCCGAAGGCGGAGCCATTCCACGGAAAAGCGACAAAGGTCTCTTTACCGCGTGGCGGGTCGCTTTTATCGGGGCTATCACGTGCGTCATCTGTCTGATCCGTTTCAAGCCCGATCCGTATTATAAAATCTCCGTGTTCCTTCTGGACGGGGTCGTCGTCACGTTCAAAGTGACCCTCATGTCCATTGTTCTGGCTTTGTTCATCGGACTCATCGCAGGACTGGGACGGATTTCAAAAAATGCCCTGATCAACGGCATCGCCTCCCTCTATGTGGAAGTGATCCGGGGAATTCCCCTCCTGGTCCAGCTGTTTTACATCTATTATGCCCTGGGCCGGGTGGTGCAGCTTTCGGACATCACCTGCGCGGTGATTTCCATGTCCATCTGCTACGGAGCCTATATCGCCGAAATTTTCCGGGCGGGCATTGAGGCCGTTCCCAACGGCCAGACCGAAGCGGCGCGGTCTCTGGGCATGACGCCGTACCAGACCATGCGCCACGTGATTTTGCCCCAGGCGGTGAAAACCATACTGCCACCGGTGGGCAACGAGTTTGTGGCCCTTTTGAAAGACTCCTCGCTGGTGTCCATCCTCGCCGTGTCCGACCTTCTGAGACGGGGAAGGGAGTATGCCTCGGAAAGTTTCAACTATTTCGAAGCCTACACCATGGTGGCCCTGGCCTACCTGATCATCACACTCATCCTGTCCAAACTGGTGGGCATCATGGAGGAAAAAATCAATGTCGACTGATCAGGTGATTGTAAAAATCGAGCGTGTCAGCCGGTCTTTCGGACATTTCAAGGCCATTTCCGATGTATCCCTGGACGTGTACGACGGAGAAAAGCTGGTGATCATCGGCCCCAGCGGTTCGGGAAAAAGCACCCTGCTCCGCTTCATCAACCTTCTGGAGCGGACAGACCAGGGCCGGATCGTCGTGGACGGCATCGACCTCAGCGATCCCCACGCGGACATCAACAAATTGCGGGAAGAGGTGGGCATGGTATTCCAGTCCTTTAACCTGTTCCCCCATAAAACCGTGCTGGAAAACGTCAATCTGGCCCAGCTCATCGTCCGCAAGCGTTCCTTGAAGGAAGCGACGGACATCTCAACCGAGCTGCTCAGGAAAGTGGACATGCTGGACAAGGTCAACGAGTATCCGGGAAGGCTGTCCGGCGGCCAGCAGCAGCGAGTGGCCATTGCTCGGGCTCTTGCCATGAAGCCGAAAATTCTTCTGTTCGACGAGCCCACCTCGGCCCTGGACCCTGAAATGACCGGCGAAGTTCTGGCGGTCATGAAAAAACTGGCGGTGGAAGGCATGACCATGATCGTGGTGACCCACGAAATGGGGTTCGCCCGTGAAGTGGCGGACCGCATCATTTTCATGGATTCGGGCCGGATCGTGGAACAGGGAAAACCCGATCACTTTTTTGGTCATACGGAAAACGAACGGGCACGGGCGTTTCTGGATAAAATACTGTAATAAGACCGTTTCTAAACGTTGCTTTCACGCGAAGGGTGGTAGCCTGCCCGATCTTCAGCGCGACGGAAACGGCATGGAAGGCCCATGCGCCCGTGTTTTGTCATATGAACCGGGCGTTTTTTTCTTATCCCAGCTCGCATGATCACCCCCGTTCAGGCCGATCTCTTCTGTTTTTAAGGCTCACACTTTATATTCATCACATGGACCCCAGTATTTTCTTAATTCCTTTTTCATTGAGCTGTTACTGGTTCATTTCCGGATGGATATTCAGCCGTTCATGGTTGCATAGTAATTGCCGTGATTCCGGAGATTTTCAGCTCCTTCAGCGAGTAAACCGTCCTGTTGAGGGCCATGAACTAATAATTGACACTAACACTCTGCTTTGATAGTTTATTCCAACAGTGAAAAAAGACAAGGCAGCTATTTTCGTTCCAATCCCGAGTTTTAACGGTATATTAATGGTGTTGAGGATGCGGCCCGGCATCCTGAATCATCGTGTTCCGATAGACATAGGAATTACTCATGATGGGTTTTTCCGGCATGAATCCGGGTCGTTTATCGCTTAAATATGACATCGAGGCCTTTCAGAAAGGAATGTGGTGACCATGGATATCGAAGTTGGAGGACAGATACAGGGTATTTCGTTGGGTTCTTTTCTTCAGATCGTTCATATGGATAAAACCACATGCACGCTGAAAATCTATTCCAATGACGATATCGGCTACCTTTACCTCAAGGACGGCGCGCTGGTGGCTGCGGAAACGGGTCACCTGGCCAATGTGGAGGCCGCGTATGAAATTCTGAGCTGGAACAAGACGGTGATCATCATCGACAATGCCCCGATTCCCAATCAGAATATCAAGCTTTCTCTGATGAGCATTCTCATGGAGGGTCTGAGGAGAAAAGACGAGAAAAACGCCCAGATGGGCACCGAGGTTGAGGAGGTGGAACGAAAGGAACTGGAGATTGAGTTCGATCCGGACACCTACCAGAGCAAGGATGATCAGATCGCGTCCCAGTTCGTGGTCACACCGGCCAGAAGTGAGGAACAACCCCAGTTGCCCGATGATTCTGAACGAACGGAAAAACCCCTGAAGATGGCGGACAAAGCCCCGGTGTCCGTGCCGCCTTTTCTGCCGGATCTTCCGGTGGACGCCATTCCCGAGGATGATGAATCGGGATCCGGCGCTGCAGGTGCGGCGGATTCGGATATGGACACACCGTTTTTTGAAGGTGAAGACGAACGGATTTCAGGGCAGAAAGTGTCCCTTTTCGCCAGAATCAAGCGTATGGGGCTTGCCATCGGCGTGGCCGCGGTGCTGATATTCGGTGGTCTTCACCTGTACGGCATTTATCTCGGCAAATCCAATTACAACAGGGTCATCGATCAGGTGAAATCCCAGAAAGACCTGGAAACCATGAAAAGCGTTCTGGGCACCTACATCAACTCCCAGGACGACAGCAATCCCTATCTGCCCGACGCCATTTCCAAAATGAACGACCTCAATGATCTCATCAAAGTTGAAAACAGCATCCGGGCGCTGTCTCTGGACGACAACTACAAAGCCAAGGCTCTGGGACAGTATGACGGTTTTCTATCCGAGCGGCGAGGCACCTTTCTGGAGGATTACGTCAAGGAAAAAGAGGCCGAAATCCCCAAAAGCCTGGAGGCGTATGAATTCAAAAAGCTTGCTGTCATCGAAAAACGAAGCCGCAGCGAACGCATGAAAGCGTACAAGGAATTTTTGATGGCGTATCCTGAATCCAAAAACATCCAGGTTGTCAAAAATCTCATATCCGCACTGTCCGACGAATCATACGCGGAACTGACCCAGGAATACCAGGCCTGCGCAGGAGCCGGGCGATGGGATTCCTGTGTCCGCTTGAGTGATGCGTTTATCAGGGATTTTTCCGATGATGCCCGTATCTCGACCGTCATGGAAAGCCGGAAAAAAATGGCGGATCAGATGGAACTTGAACGGTTGAAGGCCAAGTCCGTGGCCATGGGCTTCGAACAGGCCAAAAAAATGTTCATCGACTACATGGCCGACAATCCCGAAGCCACCATTAAAAAAGAACTCAGGGACCAGATCGGCATGTTGAACCAGAAAATCGAGCTTCAGGCCAAATGGGAGGAAACCGCCTCATATTGCCGGAACACCCAGATTGACGTTTCCCAGCGGATCCGGGAACTCAAGGATTATATGGACAGGGACAATGTGGGCATGTACAAGCGAGAAGCCGATGCCATGCTGCGCGATCTCAAACGGGAAGAGCGCCTGGGGCAGGCCCGGATGGCGGAATATCTCCGGGAAAGGGAGGAAAAGGAACAGTACGCTCGGGTTCAGGCTGAACGTGATCGCGTTCTTCAGGAACGTGAACGCCTTCGTCAGAACGAATCCCGGCGTAAGGCCAGGGATCAGAAGCTGGGTGAGGAATCCCGAAGAATGGCCAAAATGCTGGGGGATTCCGGCGGCCGGTTCAGGGCCAACTCGGACAAGACGGTCACCGACACACGGACAGGCCTGACATGGTGCATGGTGGATTCGTATGGTTCTGAAGGAAACTGCATGGATTTCGACAGCGCCAGGGATTTTGTCAGGAGTCTGAACACCGGCGGTTACAGGGACTGGCGTCTGCCGGATTCCGGTGAGCTGGCCATGCTGTACAACAGCCGGCCCTATTATCCTTCAAGCGGAGCGTCATGGTACTGGACACTGAGGTCGTCGTCCGAATCCTGGAACGCCAGTGACCGTGCCGCAGTGTTTTACCCCGACAGAAAGGATGAATTCGAGCAGGTGTTCAAAAACAAGAGCGACTGCGGTTACGTTCACGCCGTGCGTCCCTGATTTGATGACGTTGATCTGCTGTTTCTGATAAGCAACAAGACAAAGGTGCAAGGTTTTTTTGATATATGGAAAACAAACAAAGAAAGAACACCCGGAACAAAGTCTGGCCTGAAACAGAAGTTCATGTGAAATTCAGAGACAAATCGGCCCTCAATTCCAACAGCATCATGAGTTTCAAAGCCGGTGTGGACAACCTCGGTTCCAACGGCATGTTCATCAAAACCGAAGAAATCGTGGCCACCGGAACGGAGGTGGAACTTAAAATCGATTTCAATCCCGGCGGCCGTCCCCCCATATTCCTCCATGCCGAGGGTTCCGTGGTTCGCCTTGAAAAAAACGGCTTCGCCGTC
Organism: Desulforapulum autotrophicum; assembly: GCA_020723285.1. Classification (GTDB taxonomy): domain Bacteria; phylum Desulfobacterota; class Desulfobacteria; order Desulfobacterales; family Desulfolunaceae; genus DYJE01. Next base: position 112,992 of record DYJE01000009.1, read on the forward strand.
ATGTTCACCAACATCAACGTCAAACATCTGGGCGAGTGTATCATGGCCAAATTGAATGCCAGATAATGACTGCACCGGTCTTGCTACAACGTGGCTAAATAAAACGAACCCTGTTCATGAATGTTACAACAAATGGTTGACAAGTGCCTCTGAAAAGGATATTTCGAAATTGTTTGGTAACAAATCATGAGTTTTCGTATTGGGAGCATGACAAGGAACATGTGCCGTCATTCTGCATGTATTCCCCCTGCTCTGTCTTTTCAGCCTTGATTTTTTGGGCTCCACCAAACCCGTTATAAGCAGCGAAATCATCCCTGAACGTTATGTGCTAAAATGAAATGATTTTATTATTTCAGGCGCATGGCTTTGCTGCGGTCTTACCCATCCTCCGTTTCAAGGGGCGACAATACCAGACATCACCAAAAGACTGTTTGCCGGAAGGCTAAGCCTTCCAGGTGTATGCTTTTTTTTACTCAAATTTCATAATGGATTTGACATGGAGGGGATATGATGAATCGTTTCATGTTGGGCTTAATTATCCGAATGGTTCTGGCTATGTCGGTTGCGGGTTTGATCGCAGGATGCGGAAGCAGCGGGGGTGGAGGCGGGGGAGGAACGACCGCACCGGCTCTGGAAGGATCGATCGTTTCCCCTTCCGGGCCTTTGACCGTCGCGTCGGGAGCGGCAGTGGATTTTCAGGCTTCAGTCCAAGGCGGAACATCGCCCTACACGTTCACATGGGATTTCGGAGACGGCTCCCCCGATTCAAGTCTGGAAGATCCGGGGAACAAGACCTACGGGTCGGCCGGGACGTATACCGTGATCTTTACGGTGACGGATTCCGCCGGTGCTAAAGTTGAAAAAACGGTGACGGTGACGGTGTCTGAGAACGACACGAATCCTTCGGGAAATATTGTTCTGCCATCCGGGAATATCACGATCATTGCAGGGCAATCCGTCCGGTTTTCAGGGGCCGCATCCGGAGGGAACGCCCCCCTTGCGTATCTGTGGAATTTCAATGGAGGAGCGGCCAATGCCGTAACCCTTGATCCCGGCAATGTGACATTTTTGAATCCCGGGATATACACCGTGACCTTTACCGTCACCGATGCCGACGGTGACACCGCCAACGGTGGAACACGCACGGTGACGGTGCTTGCGGACACCCAGCCCACGGCGGGCATTTCAAGTCCAGGCGGCAATACGTCCATCGTGGCCGGTCAGTCCGTCAACTTCACAGGGACGGCGTCCGGGGGAAACAGTCCTTTGATTTACGCCTGGAATTTCGGCGGCGGTGCTGCGAACTCCACGGCCCTTAATCCGGGGCAGGTGACTTTTGCCACAGCCGGGACTTACACGGTCACATTCTCCGTCACCGATGCGGACGGAGACAAGGTCACGGGTGGAACGAGGACCATCACCGTTGCCGCAGACACCCGGCCCACCGTTGCCATTGTCACGCCGGCGGCCAACACCACCGTTATCGCGGGGCAGTCGGTCAGTTTTTCTGCAACGGCCACCGGCGGTAACGGAACGCTGACCTATCAATGGAATTTCGGAGGGGGGGCGACAAATGTAACGACCCTCAGTCCCGTCCAGGTCACCTTTGCCATTGCCGGAACGTACACCGCGACCTTCACCGCCACGGACAGCGACAACGACAGTTCAAATGCCACCCGAACCATCACGGTCGTCGCCGACACCCAGCCTGTGGCCTCCATCACCGCACCCACGGCCGCCCGGACCATCGTGGCCGGTCAGTCCGTCGCGTTTACCGGTTCGGCGGCAGGGGGCAACGCCCCTCTATCCTATCGATGGGATTTCGGGGGCGGGGCATCAAACGCCACGGTTCTCAGTCCGGGCAATGTGGTGTTCAATACCGCCGGGACCTATACTGTCGGTTTTACAGTTACCGATGCCGATGGTGACGCTGTGAGCGGAGGAACCCGGACGGTCACCGTGGAACCGGATACGATACCCGCATGCTCCATCGCATCACCGGCAGGTCCGGTCACTCTGATCGCCGGGCAATCGGTGAATTTCGAAGGCAGTGCGTCAGGGGGTAATCCCCAGTTGACGTATTCCTGGAATTTCGGTGGGGGCGCGGCCAATTCCACCGTGTTGAGCCCAGGGAATGTTGTGTTCCAGGCGGCGGGAACCTACACGGTGAGCTTCAGTACCCGTGATGCGGATGGCGATACCGTCAGCGGCGGCACGCGAACCGTCAGCGTGGTTCCCGATCTCAGGCCCACAGTGTCCATCACGTCTCCGACAGCTGCGCGATCCATCGTGGCCGGGCAGAGCGTGTCGTTTACAGGTACGGCCACGGGGGGCAACGAACCCTTGACGTATCTGTGGAATTTCGGCGGGGGGGCGGCCAATGCCACCGTCACCAGCCCAGGCAGTGTGACGTTCAATACGCCGGGGGTCTACACTGTGACGTTTACGGCCACCGACGTGGACGGCGATACGGTCAGCGGCGGAACACGGACCGTCACCGTTGCGGAAGATCTCCAGCCCACGGCTGCCGTGTCTGCCCCGGCGGCAGAGACCCTCACCCTCATTGCCGGTCAGTTTGCCAACTTTCAGGCGTCGGCTTCGGGAGGCAATGCGCCCCTGACCTATGCCTGGAATTTCGGCGGCGGAGCGGTCAATTCCACGGTGCTGAACCCCGGCAACGTGACGTTCGCAACGGCGGGGACCTACACGGTGAGCTTCTCGGTCACAGATACCGACGGTGACACGGTTTCCGGCGGGACACGAACCGTCACGGTGCTGGAGGATCTCCAGCCCGTGGCAAGCATCCTGACCCCGGACAGTGCGGCCAGTATCGTGGCCGGTCAGGCCGTGAATTTTACTTGCACGGCGTCGGGCGGCAATGAACCTCTGACTTACCGCTGGACTTTCGGCAGCGGAGCAGCCGTTTCCACACTGAAAGATCCCGGTCCGGTGACGTTCGCCACAGCGGGGATCTACACGGCCATCCTCACCGTCACCGACGTTGATGGCGATGTGGTTTCCGGCGGGACACGGACCATCACCGTGGCGGTGGACACCCTGCCCACGGCGTCCATTCCCTCTCCGTCGGCGGATGTGACCGTTGTGGCAGGGCAGTCCGTCAATTTTGCGGGCTCCGCGACCAGCGGCAACGCGCCTCTTTCCTGGAGCTGGAACTTTAACGGCGGTGCGGGAAATGTGACGGTGGAGGATCCCGGCGCGGTGGTTTTTGCCAGCGCCGGAACCTTTGCCGTGGCCTTGACTGTCACGGATCTTGACGGCGACACCAGTACGGCCAACCGGACCGTCACGGTCGAGCCGGACACCCAGCCTTCGGCAACCCTTGCAAGCCCCGGCGGCGACATCACCCTGATCGCCGGTCAGAGCGCGACATTCGAGACAACGGTGGCCGGCGGCAATCTGCCCCTGGTCCATCAGTGGAATTTTGGCGGCGGCGCGGCCGGTTCCACTGTTGAAGATCCCGGTGCCGTTATGTTCAGTACGGCGGGAACCTATACGGTCACGTATACGGTGACGGACCGCGACGGAGACACGGACACAAAGACCGTCACGGTCACGGTGGCACCGGACACCCTGCCTGTGGCGTCCATTGTGGAACCCTCGGGCAACGTGCGGATCAACGCCGGTGAAACAGTGAACTTCGAAGGCTCGGTCACATCAGGAAACCCCGGCTACACCTATGTCTGGCATTTCGGAGCCGGCATTCCCGACACCCCGGACGAAGCGCCGGGCGACATCCGGTTCGACACCGAAGGCACCTTCGTGGTCACCTTCACCGTCACCGACGCCGACGGTGACACCGCAACCGATACGGTCACCGTGACCGTGATGACCGGCACCCAGATCTATTCCTATGATTTCGAAGCAGGTTGGGACCGCTGGTACTCTGACAATGGGATCTGGGAAGTGGGTACGCCGAACTATTCAAGTGGGCCCGCAACGGCATATGGTGGAAACCAGTGCGGTGGCACTGTGTTGACTGGAAACTACCCTGGAAGCGGAAGCAGTCGTCTTGTTAGCCCATCCATTGTTTTACCCGCCATTAATGCTGGAGAAGTGATTTATATGCGTTTTTGGCAGTGGTTTGCTTATGGTGGATACGATGCAGGGTATGTCCAGGTGTCTGAGGAGACATCACCTGGGGTATGGAGTTCATGGTCGAATCTATCAAGCTACTCAGGTTCGGGCGGAGTTTGGACGAACGCTCAGGTTAGTTTGTCTGCATATGCGGCCAAGAAGATTCGTGTTGCGTTTTATTTGAGCAATAGCGGTAATTATGGATATGTCGGGCCGGGCTGGTATGTGGATGATATTTCGATTTTTGTCGGGCAAGGAGTAGTTCTTGGCCATGATGATACATATACAGCTGATTTTGAAAATGGTTTTGGGGGCTGGTACGTCAATAACGGCGCATGGCAATTGGGTTTGCCTACATCAGGGCCTAACGGTGTATTCAATGGCGCTCAATGTGCTGGCACAGTGCTCGGAGGGAATTATCCCAGTGATGCGAGCAGCTATCTGATAAGCCCAACAATTATTCTTCCAGCTACCAATGCCGGAGAAGAAATTTATATGCGTTTTTGGCAATGGTTTGCTTATGGCGGATACGATGCAGGGTATGTCCAGGTGTCTGAGGAGACATCACCTGGGACATGGAGTTCATGGTCGAATCTATCAGGCTATTCTGGTTCGGGTGGAGTTTGGACGAACGCTCAGGTTGATTTATCTGCATATGCGGGGAAGAAGATTCGTATCGCGTTTTATTTGAGCAATAGCGGTAATTATGGATATGTCGGGCCGGGCTGGTATGTGGATGATATTTCGATTTTTGTCGGGCAAGGAGTAGTTCTTGGCCATGATGATACATATACAGCTGATTTTGAAAATGGTTTTGGGGGCTGGTACGTCAATAACGGCGCATGGCAATTGGGTTTGCCTACATCAGGGCCTAACGGTGTATTCAATGGCGCTCAATGTGCTGGCACAGTGCTCGGAGGGAATTATCCCAGTGATGCGAGCAGCTATCTGATAAGCCCAACAATTATTCTTCCAGCTACCAATGCCGGAGAAGAAATTTATATGCGTTTTTGGCAATGGTTTGCTTATGGCGGATACGATGCAGGGTATGTCCAGGTGTCTGAGGAGACATCACCTGGGACATGGAGTTCATGGTCGAATCTATCAGGCTATTCTGGTTCGGGTGGAGTTTGGACGAACGCTCAGGTTGATTTATCTGCATATGCGGGGAAGAAGATTCGTATCGCGTTTTATTTGAGCAATAGCGGTAATTATGGATATGTCGGGCCGGGCTGGTATGTGGATGATATTTCGATATTTGTCGGACAAGGAGTGATCATGAAGCATGATGAGGCTTACATTGCTGGCTTTGAAAACGGCTTCGAAGGATGGTTCGTTTATAATGGATCTTGGGAAGTTGGAACTCCGACTGCCGGGCCAGTCGGAGCTTATAGCGGATCGGATTGCGCTGGAACTGTATTGGCTGGGAACTACCCGAGTGATGCGAGCAGTTATCTTATGAGCCCAACTATTGTTCTTCCAACGATTGAGGCTGATGAAGAACTTGTTTTACGCTTCTGGCACTGGTTTGCATTTGGCGGATACGATTACGGTATAGTTCAAATCTGTGAAGAAACTTCTCCAGGAGTATGGAGTAGCTGGAATTCTTTAGCCAGTTATTCAAGTTCTGGCGGAGGTGTATGGTCCTATCCACTTGTTGACTTGTCAGCTTATGCTGGAAAGAAAGTTCGAATTGCTTACTATTTAAGTAATAGTGGTAATTATGGCTACGTCGGTCTCGGCTGGTACATCGACGACATTGCCATCCAGATACGTTAGCGGGTGAGCATGCACTGGCCCTCTCCGGATTTGTCTGCCGGAGAGGGCAAAAAAACTACAAAACAAAGGGGGAAAAAATGAAAAAAGCAGCATGGATGATGGTGCTCTTACTATGCTTTTCCAGTTCAGCGTTCGCTTTGCTGATGGGGGGCACTTACGGGGTGGATGGAAGTCAGCCCGGAACGTGGATGCAGGACTGGACCACAACGCCCCACAGCGGGGTCACGTCGGGCATCGTCGGGTACAACGGGTCTTCCATGGCCACGGTGAACGGAACCTGGGCCGCCACTTCCGACCGCATCCCCACATCCGGTTATTACACCATCGGGGATATCACGTACCTCGATATATACCGGACCTATTCGGGGACTGGTTCGATCATGGCGGACGGCGACAGTTACAGTACGATTTATGATTATGAGGCCTGGTATACCACCCGTTACGACGCGCTGACCGGACGGTATCTCGGGGGAACCCAGCTGTTGATTCATTTGACCGGAACAGCCACGGATGGCATGGACACCTTCTCGTTTTTCTGCGAATTGAACCATCTGGAAACTTTTTTTAATCAGAATAACCATGGGGGAATCGTGACCGGGGGGTTTATGAATGTCACAGCCCTGACACATCCGTCAAATCCGGTTCCTGAACCCGCCACCTTGTTTTTGCTTGGGTCGGGCCTGACGGGGCTGATGGGATTGAAGAGGAGAAAGAACGCCCGGAACGTCTGAAAAACCGAACAGCCTGAGGGGTAAGTAAACCGGTACTCTGTAAATGAAATGACGGTTTCATGTTTTGATATCCAAACGACATGAGAAGACAGGCGTCAGCTGTCATCATGCGTTGTGGTTTCCCGCCTCAGGAGGGCGGCCCAAGACCGTTATTAAAAAAGCCGCCACATGCGATGGCGGCTTTTTTTATTCCATGGGGCGATATTCTCCGCCCTTTTATTTCAGTGTGAAGTGTGCTTTTATTCATGGACCGCATGGGTCGTTTTGACGTCCAGGCGCTGGTTTTTTTCTAACAGGGTGCGGAAACCATGAAGCTGAATCGCCATATCCGGCCATGCGCCGGAGATTTTTTGAAGCATATCCAATCGCTGACGGAGCCGGGGGCTCTTTTGATCCTCCGGGAGATCGTGGGGTGGCTGAGGCCGGAAGCCCCGCTTTCTGAACTGGCGGGGCCGGAAGTGGACGGTCGCATACGGGAACTCTGCGGGGCGTTTGATGAAAACGAGGGGGTGAGGCAGAGGATAGCCGAAAGCCTTCGCGGGTGGTTGTGGGAGGCCGGGCTTTTTTCTTCGCTGACATCGGTGGGCATTCTGCCCCGCAAAGGATTCCATCGGGAGCTGGGCCGCCGCCTTTACGAAAAGATCAATCCCCCGCCACGAGACATAAACGATCTGGCGGATATGTTCGCCCTGGTGTTTAGGCAACGCCACGACGGAGACTGGGTCGTTGCGGTTTCGGGGTCGTCGTGGATTCAGCTGTTCATGGCTATATGGATTCCGCCTGGCGGGGATCTTCGTTCCCTGATGAACCGGGCCAGGGACGAACTGCTTTACGCCCTGGAGCTGCTGTCGATCTGGGTGGCGGCGGAAGAGCTAGAGCCTGATCTGGTCCGGCTGGACCCGCGGCTGAAAACCCGGGAATCCCCATTTGTGGCGTTTCAGCGTGAGGTGGCGGCCTTTGTCCGGGGCTGCGAGGTCTGGCGGGATACCGAGAACGAAACATGGCCCGACGACGCCCATGTCCGTGTTCTGCTGGAGCAGTGCGCGGGTGAAATCGTATTTTTCAGACGGCGCTCGGTCAGTCACGGCACATCCATCGCCACCACCTATCTTCTGGAACGGCTGGAACAGACCCTCCAGCGTATCACGGTTATTCTGGACATCATCGACCTGACCGACTTGGAAAGGAGCGTCCACAGCAGTCTGGAACTGTTTCGGGATCTGGTTGAGGCCACCACCCAGCGAAACAGTGTCCGGGATCTCTGGCGTCAGAACATACGGCTGTTGTCGCGGACCGTCACGGAAAACGTCAGCGATCACGGCGAACATTACATCACACGGGACCGGAGTGAGTATTTCGCCATGCTCCGCTCCGCCGCCGGGGCCGGGCTGATCATTCCGTTCATGGCTCTTCTCAAGATCCGGGCCGGTTCAGCCGACTTCGATCCGGCTGTGGAAACCCTGGTCTATTGCTTGATCTACGGACTGGGCTTTGTTTTCATCCATCTCTTGGGGTTCACCATCGCCACCAAACAGCCCGCCATGACGGCGGCGAGATTTGCCAGCGCCGTGGAGAAAGAGGGGCGGGGCGGGGCCAATCCCGGTCCCCTAGCCCGGCTTCTGGTCCAGGTCGGCCGGTCCCAGTTTATCGCCATTGTGGGCAATGTGGCCGTGGCCCTTTCCCTTTCCATGCTTGTGGAAGCTGCGTTTCGTCATCTCTCAGGACAACCGCTTCTCGATGAGAGTCAGCGTCAATACCAGCTGACCGCCCTTTCGCCCTTTGCGGGCTTTGCCCTGTTTCACGCCGCCATCGCCGGGGTCTGGCTGTTTTTATCCGGTCTGATCGCGGGTTTTTTCGATAACCGGGCCGTCTACCTGTCCGCTGCGGAGAGGTTTCGTTACCACCCCTTTGCTGTGCGGTTCCTGTCATCCCGTGTTCGGGAGAACATGGGCCGTTATCTGGCTGATCACTCCGGAGCCATCGCGGGGAATTTCCTGTTCGGATGCATGCTGGGTGCCACCGGATACGCAGGCCGCGTGTTCGGCCTCAGTCTGGACATCCGGCATGTGGCGTTTTCCTCCGCGAATCTGGGATATTCGGGGGTTCAGGATCTGGGGCTGTTCATCCGCCTGTTCGCCTTTGTTCTGATGATCGGCATGGTCAACCTCGCGGTGAGTTTTTCCCTGGCCCTGTTTGTGGCCCTTAGAGCCCGTGGCGTCCGGATCCGAAGCTTGCGCCTGTTGCTGCGCGCTCTGGGGCGGGAAATCCGGCAACACCCTTTGTCTCTTATCTGGCCTCCCCGTGTCTGAAATGCTTTATAGCGGTTGTCAGATTAAAAATTCCGAAATGGAGTTATCCTTTATTCGATGTTGGACGTTGGGCGTTGGATGTTCGATGTTCATTCATTTGCGCAATCGGAACAGATTTATGACAACCAATCTAACCGTTATGTCTGATATGGATCGGTCATTCGATTTCCGCACCCCGTTCCAAGAGAAGTTCCCGTAACACAGGCCGGTGGCACCGGTTTTCATCCTCACAGTAGCAGCCGATGGAGAAATGGGCGGTTTTCGACAACGCGGCGAGAAGGTCAAGGATTTTGGAGGCATCGGCTGCGCTCATTTCCTTCCTGAATTTTCGGGCGAAAGTCTTCCAGTCGGCCTCGCTGGCCGCTGTTTTTCCAAAGGCCATCAATTCCGGGATTCATGATTAACAGGTGAATAAAACATCGGAACCGGGTTTACCTGATGTATATGTCCTCTCGCGGAACGTGATTGTGCCGTCATGGGCCATGAGGATCACGGCGGACGACCGGGTACCGTAAGTGGGGCTCGTGATGAAAACGGACGACAGCATGCGTTCCCAGTCAAGGCCGATGCCGGTGTCGGGGAGCCGGTCGTCCGGCGGGGTCCAGGTGTCCCTGAGCATGTCGAACAGACGGTCGGTCCATGTGTCTTCGCTGTGTGAAAGGATGTCAGCCAGGGCTTTTTTACCCCGTTCGACTTTGGGCCAGGCTGTGTCGAGAAAGGCGTTGCAGAGGCCGTGGATGCCGGGTTTAACTGGCTGAAGGCCTTCCCCGAGATTTGAATAATAAAACAGGCTGTCGCGGTCTCCCGCAAGGATGTTGAAGCCGCTGTACAATGCGGCGAAAGAACGGATGGATTCAAGGTAGGCCCCCGGAGCATCGGCGTTTTCGAGATACCGTGAAACGAGCAGCCCTCTGGACGGCCCGTCTTTTTTTAACGCCCCAAGATTTCTGAAATTGGTCAGAGCCCCGATTTTTCCGTCTCTTGTCACGCCGAGCCAGGTGCCCAGGCTCCGTTCGTCCCGGCCCGCGAGAATACATGGGTTTTCCGGCCAGAAGTTTAGGGGGCTTGTGGGCCGTTCGTGGAATTCGTCGCGGTTGGCGGCGAGGATCAGGCGATAGCGCGGATGGTTCATGTAGGAAAACAAAATCAGACACATACTGTCACACCGGTTTTCGTCATTGTTTTTTTAACGGCTATTTGGTAATCTTATGGACTGTTATTTAGCAGATTTTTTAATGATAACAAAGGTTTTATATATTCATTCACTTCAAATTTAAGGAGGGTTACCATGAGAGAAGTTGTTATTGTTAGCGGTTCGAGAACAGCCGTGGGCGCGTTCGGCGGCGGTCTGAAAAGTGTGGAAGTGATCGATCTGGGCGCGGCGGTCATGCATGAAACGCTTAAAAAAATGAACCTTAAACCGGCGGTGAGCGATGAAATGAAAGCCATCGGCCCGGACGCCCTGAAAGACCAGGGTCAGGTCGATCTTGAGAAAAAAGCCATGGCCTGGGACGGCGCGGCCAAACCCATCGTCATCGATGAAATCATCATGGGCAACGTGCTCCAGGCCGCCAAAGGCCAGAACACCACTCGCCAGGCCATGATCAAAGCCGGTTTTCCCAAGGAAACCCCCGCGTTCACCATCAACAAAATCTGCGGTTCAGGCCTCAAAGCCATCGCCTTGGGTGCCAGCGCCATCATGGCCGGTGACGCCGACGTGGTCATCGCCGGCGGCCAGGAAAGCATGAGCAACGCGCCCATGGCCCTTCCCAACGCCCGCTGGGGTCACCGGATGGAACTCACCGGCGTGGGTCAGGTTTACGACCTCATGGTGTTCGACGGCCTTTATGAAATTTTTTACGGATACCACATGGGCATCACCGCTGAAAACATCGTCGAAAAATACAACATCACCCGCGAGGAACAGGACCAGCTGGCCCTTCTGAGCCATCAGCGCGCCATGGCCGCCATCAACAGCGGCGTGTTCAAGGATGAGATCGTGGACATCGTGATGAAATCCAGAAAAGGCGACACCGTGTTCAACGTGGATGAACGCCCCATGGAAACCACCCTTGAAAAACTCGCCGCCATGAAACCGGCCTTCAAGAAAGACGGAAGCGTCACCGCCGGTAACGCCTCGGGCATTAACGACGGCGCGGCCTGCGTTCTGATGATGAGTGCTGAAAAAGCCAAGGAACTGGGCCTTGAGCCCATCGTGAAAATCAAAGCCTTTGCCAGCGGCGGTCTTGATCCGGCTTACATGGGTCTTGGACCTGTTCCCGCTGTCCGCAAAGTTCTCAAACGCACGGGCATGAAAATCGAAGACATCGACATGATCGAGCTGAACGAAGCGTTCGCGGCTCAGGCCATCGGCTGCATGAAAGAGCTGGGCATTCCCGTGGACAAACCCAATGAACTGGGCAGCGGCATTTCCATCGGTCACCCCATCGGCTGCACCGGTGCGCGTCAGATGGTGTCCGGCATGTACCATATGAAACGCAACGGCTACAAAACCGGTCTCATCTCCATGTGCATCGGCGGCGGTATGGGTATGGCCATGATCGTCGAGCGATAAAATGTAACATGTCATACGGACGCCGTCCTTTCCGGCGGCGTCTTTTTTTTATCCGCAGTTCCGGTTCAAGGGCTGTGGAATGAACCGTCAAACGATTTGCATCAGGGGAGGGGAGGGGAGCAGGAATGACGACGGATCAGGACATTGACAGAATCATGATGACGCTGACCATCATCTGGTTTGCGCTTTTCAGCGCTCTGGCTGCCTATGTGGCCATTGGTCTGTTATTTTTAAAGAATGTGACAGGACCCGTCTTGGACCCGTCGCAGTTCAACATCATCAAAATCGCCTTTTACGGTGTTTCACTGCCCGCTGTCATGGCCGCAGGTGTTTTCAAGCGGCGGGTTCTTGCGGGGAAGCTTGGAGCCAATCCGGCGAGGAAAACCGGTAACCCGGCGGCCCAGCGGTACATCTCCGCCGTGGTTCTGTCCCTCGGCATCTGCGAAATTCCCGCCATCAACGGTTTTATCCTTTACGTTTTAGGAAAAAACCAGCGGGACCTTCTTCTTCTCATCATGTTCTCCGCCGCCGCCATGCTGTACAACAAGCCCCGGCGGGAGGAATTCATGGCGGTTATCCAGGGGTTTTCCGACGGGGAAATCAAAGAAGGGTAAGGCTGTGTTTGAGAAATGGCATGCATGAACGTATGTCGAATGTCTGGATTACTGTCACGAAAAACGTTTTGGTGGGCGGGGTTTATTAATCGCTTACAACTATGTGTTGCTTTCACGATACTTCTGGTTGTACAGTTAAAGATACAAACGGGAGGATGTAAAATGAAAAAATTATCAAATATTGTACCTGTGAGTGACTTAAGACAGGATGCGGCTAAACTTTTGAAACAATTGCAAACCAATGAAGAACCCTTGATTATTACACAAAGAGGAAGGGCCAGCGCTGTAATGCTTGGGGTTGAGGCATATGAAAAACTTGAACACGAAAAAGAAATATTACGTTTATTGGCAAAGGGCGAAAAGGAAATTGAAGCCGGTATTGGATATGATTTAGTTACGGTCCTTGCTGAAGCGGATGTTTTTTTAAATAAGGACTCCCTGTGAAAATTCAATTCACACCAACGGCAAAAAAACAATTCCTCTCGGCTCTGTCATATATTCGTAGAGACAAACCTTCTGCCGCCGTCAATTTTCGTAATCGTGCTGAAAAAATTTTAAAAAGGCTTGAAGATTTTCCGGAGTCTGGAAGAATCATTCCAGAATTTTCGGACCTCTCTTACAGAGAGGTCATAATTCCTCCCTACCGGTTTTTTTACAAAATTAAAGCTGAGATTATCTGGGTGGTTGCTGTCTGGCATAGTGCTCAACTTCCAAAAGAGCCAGTACACTAACGCCAACAAGCCACTTGCAGCGGATCGGGTTTTAGCGCGCAGAGCATGGGATATTAGGGGGCGTTGTCGATAAACGATTCGCTGAGGCCTCTGATCATGCTCGTTGAAAACAATCAATTGTTTTAAACTATTCTGTGCCGTCCGCAGAACACGAACAGGCCCTTGGTCCCGTCCGGGCAGGCCAGGGTCATGCCCAGTTCATCGGCGAGGGTGACGGCGAGGGCCGTGGGCCTTGATAGGGAAAACACGGCTTGAATTCCGGCTCGTCCCGCTTTCTGGATCATTTCGTAACTGGCCCGTGAGGATAGGACGAGAAAGGCGGCCTCGCTAAGACGCTTTTCAAGAAACAGGCGTCCCGTGGCTTTGTCCAGAGCGTTGTGGCGGCCCACATCTTCGGCAACAGACAGCACCTCACCGTTTTTTCCAAAAAGCACCGCGCCGTGCGCCGCTTTGTTTTCCGATCTCAAGGGCTGATACTCCGACAGGTTTCCGATGCAGCGGAACACCAGGCTGAACGGCAGGGTCCCGCTGTCACAGACCTTTGGGATTTTGAGCTTCATGTCCTCGATGATTTCTTTTCCGCAGATGCCGCAGCTGGTCTGGCTGATGAAGCCCCTGCGGTCCAGCTCCGGTGAGACTCGGCTCAAACAGGCTTCAGTCAGTGACACCGTGACCACATTCACATCGTCGTCACAATACGCCAGGGTTTTAAAATCATCCGGGGAATCCACAAGACCTTCTCCCAGGCAGAAGCCGGCCACATGGCTGATTTCGTCTCCCGGCGTCCGCATGACCACGGTGTAGGGTTTTCCCTGAATGCGGATGGAAAGCGGCTCCTCACGGATTAGGTGAAGGGCGGTTTTATGATGTGCGGCGTCACCGCCTGTGACGTCCATGTATGCAACGGTAGTTTTCACGATGTCATCCTTATGCCGATGGTTTCTTGGGAGCCGGAATTTTCCGACAATGATTGCCACAAACCTTTGAATCTTTCAAGTCTGTGATTTTAAACTGTATCAAACGAGACGGCCGTGTTATAAAAAAATTACAAAAATGCGCCGCCAATGGGTGGGGGTTCGCGTTTTCACAAGGCATCGCGTCCTTCGTCCTGATTAACGACAGTAAGAGAAAAATATCCTCATGATCCAGTGGTATCCGGGCCATATGAAAAAGGCCAGAGACGAGATCACCAAAACCGTGCCCAAAGTGGATGTGATCATTGAAATCAGGGACGCCCGGCTTCCCCTTTCGAGTCGGAATCCCGTTCTTGAAGAACTTCGAAAAGGGAAACCCTGTCTTAGGCTTCTCACCAAAAACGATCTGGCGGATCCCGCGGTCACCCGGCAGTGGATCGACGAGCTGGAAAAAGAAAAACAGATCAGGGCCCTGGATGTGGAGACCCATGACAGCACCATCGGGGACAAGATCCTTGACCTGTGCCGCAAACTCGCCGATCCGGCGCTGCGTCGTCCGGTCAAGGCCATGATCGTCGGCATTCCCAATGTGGGGAAATCCACGCTCCTTAACACACTGGCCGGACGGAAGCTGGCCCAGGTGGGCAACCAGCCCGCCGTGACCCGGGTCCAGCAGATCGTCAGGCTGGGAAAAGGAAAGGCGGCCATGGATATTTTCGACACGCCGGGGATTTTATGGCCCAATCTTTCGGACCGGAAAGGGGCTTACCGCCTTGCCGTAAGCGGTGCCATCAAGGACACGGCCATGGATTACCGGGAGGCCTCGCTGTTTGCCGCGACGTATCTCATGCGCCATTACGCGGATATTCTTATCAAAAGATACGCCCTTTCCGCTCTCCCTGAAGACCCGTCGGAGTTCATGGATGCGGTGGGGAGAAAGACCGGATGTCTGCTCAAAGGCGGCGTGGTGGACCCGCACAGGGCCGCCGAACGGTTTGTCCATGATTTCCGTTCAGGGAAGATGGGGCGGATAAGCCTTGAAAAACCTGGAGATTTTGATGGGCTTTCCGCTGAGGATCAGGAGATTCAAGGGGTGAATATCGAAGAATGACAGAGGCTTTTTCGTGTCAGTTCATGGATTACGATAAGAAAATATTGACAACTTTCACAAATAACTTGATTTTCATGTTAATTTTGTGCTTTTTTATCTTAACCCGGAGTTACAAGACCACGTAAGGATAAACGTATGATTCGTTCAGGCAACGGTCCCAATTCACGATCACGGATGATGAGTGTCTCCGCTGCGACGAGTAAACTGATTTCTCTGATTCTCAAAATGTCGCCCAGTGAGATCATGGATATCCTTAAAATCATTGAAGAAAAAGAGCATGAAAAAAAGAGGCGCTCACCCCGTGTCAATTATTTCATGGCTGTGGATTATGTGGTGGGTGACAGGGCGTACAGCGGTTACATCAACAATATCAGCTCCGAGGGCGTTTTCATTGAAACCCATGAAAATCTCCCCCTTAACTCGGACATCACGCTGACGTTCGCTCTTCCCAATTCCCAGGGCCACATCCGGGTCGGTGGGAAAATTGTGCGGAAAGAAAAAAACGGAATCGGGGTCGCTTTTGAGATGGATATTCAGTCCGTTCTCGACCGGAAGCGCATCAAGGGGTCGGATATGAAGAAGAGCAAGGCAGGAATTTGAAGAATCGCGCATACATAGCCTTTAACGGCGTTTCTTGTCAGTTACCCAAAAAGGAATTGACAAACACAGAGGCTTCCATTATATCCGTTTTTTCAATCGGCCAAGCACGAATAACATTCCGTTGCCGCTTCCGGAATTACAGAACATCATCGAGATCTGCGGACAATGAGTGTCTGACCCCCGCAGACTTTCCGGTGAAGGGGAAAGGACCACGGACATGTTGTTGACAAAACGAGATAACTGGTCAAACGACGGAGCAGTCCGAGTCGGTAACGATGCGCGAATGAAACCCAGGCCCACCTACAAAGAGCTGGAAACGCGAGTCAAAGAGCTTGAACGCAAGCTGAACGGACGCCTGTCTTTCGAGTATCTGATCAAGTACATCTCCACGTCCTTTGTCAATCTTCCCGTGGATCAGATCGATCCGGCCATCAACCGGGCCATCCGCCTTCTTGGAGAATTCATCGGTGCTTCGCGCAGCGCCATTTTTACTGTGTCCGACGATGTGAAAACCTTTGAGAACACCCATGTATGGAGCGATGAAGAACCCGACGGGCAAGGTCAGCTCAGGGCACCCATTCCGTTCGAGCGTTTCGGGTATTTCTGGGAACAGCTCTGTCGCAAGGAATTCGTGATCATCAACCGTTGCGACGATATTCCGGCCCAGGCCACGGCGGAGCGCGAATGGTATGAGTCCAACGGGTTCAGGTCCCTGCTTTTCATTCCCATGATTCTGGGAAAACGGATTTTCGGTCTACTCAGCTTTTCCGGGCCGCCCCATGAAATCAAGAACTGGCCGGAGGAGTTCATCATCCTCATCCGGTTGATCGCCGACCGTTTCATGAACCTTCTGAACCGGAAAAACGTTGAATTCGCACTGCTCAACAGCAAGAGACTCACCGAGTCCCTTCTGGACGCCACAACGGATTCGGCCATGCTGATCACGGCCCAGGGCACGATTCTTACGGCCAATGCGTCGTTCTGCCGCATGCTGGGCCGCAAACCTTCGGAGATCGCGGGGGCCAGCCTGTTTCACCTGACGCCCCAGGAACTGGTCAACAACCGGAAAGCCCAGATCGAGCGGGTGATCGAGGAAAAAACCCGGATCAGCTTTGAAGATGAAACGGAAGACAGGTGTTATCACCATGTGTTTTATCCGGTGTTCAACTCGTCGGGCAATGTGGACAAGCTGGCGTACTACTGCCATGACGTCACCCAGGTGAAACGGGTGGAGAAGAGTATCCGGCATCTGACCAACGAGCTGATCAAAGGTCAGGAAAACGAGCGGCAGAAAATCGCCAACGACCTCCACGACAATGTGGCCCAGGAGCTGGCATCACTCAGAATTCACTGCGACGCGCTGTTCGAGCAGATTCCGGGCATGTCGCCCCACGCAAAGGACGTGGTGTCCGGTTTCTCACGGACCATCAAAAATTCCATCGAAACGGTGCGGGAGCTGGCCTACGAACTTCAGCCCCCCGGCTTCGACCGGCAGGGCCTGGTCAAAACCCTTTACAATTACGGGGAGGAATTCAGCCAGAAAACGGGAATCCGTGTGGATTTCTTTTCAGCGGGTATGAACTCCCTGCGCCTTGATTTCAATACGGAAAACACGTTTCATCGCATTGTCCGTGAAGCCCTGAACAATGTCAGGGATCATTCCGGAGCCGATAAAGTGGTGATCCGCCTGGTGGCGTCCTATCCCACCGTCATGCTGAGGATCGAGGATAATGGCAAGGGGTTTGATGTCACGGCGTTCAAGAACCGGGGCAACGGAAACAAACCCAAGGGGCTCAAGAACATGGAAGGCCGGGTCCGGCTGCAGAATGGAAAGCTGCGAATCCTGTCCAAACCCGGAGCCGGAACCCGGATTCTCGCTGAAATCCCTTTTTCCAAGGATATTCATAGTCCAACCGTTCAGAGCCCGGGCAAGGAATTGAGCTGAACAAAGGAGATCCGCCCGGACTCCGGTTCATCATGCCATGAAAAAACATCCAAGACCCTTTATCGTTCCGCTGTTCATTCCTCACGCAGGCTGTCCGCACCGTTGCGTTTTCTGCGATCAGTCGGTCATTACGGGTAAGACGGGTTTACAGCTTTCCATGGAATCCCTGTCCGCTGAGGTCCGAAGATATCTGGCTTTCGTGTCGCCGGACCGTTATCCCGTCCAGATTTCGTATTACGGTGGAACCTTCCTGGGGCTGGGTGATTGTGTTATAAAAAAACTCCTTGCTTTTGCCGCAGGTTTTATTGCCGAGGGTGGTGTCCATGGCATCCGCTTTTCCACACGCCCCGATTCGGTGACCAAGGAAACGCTGGATGTGATCCGGAATTATCCGGTGAAAACCGTGGAGCTTGGGGTTCAATCCATGGACGACACCGTACTCGCACGTTCAAATCGTGGGCACACGGCCGGGGATACGGAGAAGGCGGCGGACCTGCTCAGGGAAAGAGGGTATGAAACCGGATTCCAGATCATGGTGGGCCTTCCCGGTGACGACCGTGACAAAATCATGAAAACAGCTGAGCGGCTGGCCGCTCTGAGGCCGGATTTCGTTCGGATCTACCCGGCCCTTGTTCTGGCGAACAGCGATCTTGAAACGATGTATCTTAAGGGCGAATACACGCCCCTTTCCCTTGCTGAGGCTGTTGCGCAGGTGAAACGGCTCTATCTGTATTTCAAAGGAAAAGATATTCCCGTGATCCGTATGGGTCTTCAGGCTTCGGACGAGCTGGACAGAGGCTCCGCAGTGGCTGCGGGGCCCTATCATCCGGCCTTCGGCCATATGGTTCACTCTTCGGTTTTTTTGGACATGGCCTGCTCGCTGCTTAAACATTCGGTTTTTCCGGCCGGAAAAAAAGAGGCCGTTTTTTATGTTCATTCAAAAAATATTTCGAAACTCAGGGGTTTAAAAAATAACAATCTTGATGTATTAAAAACCCTGTTCAGCGTGGACAGCGTGACCATCCACGCTGACGACCGACTTGACACGGAAACCCTGACCTCGGAATCAGGCACTGTGTCAATAATCGGGTCTTGAAGTTGAAACAACCGCACCGGTCAAAGGAGCGTCAAACCATGGAAATCATCAAACACATCGATGAGATGCAGAAACGTCAGGAAGCCCTGCGCCTTAAAGGCCTTCGGCTGGCCTTTGTCCCCACCATGGGGTTTCTCCACAAAGGCCATGAGTCCCTGCTCATCGAAGGAAAAAAACGGGCGGACGACCTGACCCTGAGCATCTTCGTGAATCCCACCCAGTTCGGCCAGAACGAAGACCTGTCCACGTATCCCCGGAACATCGAGGGAGATCTGGCCATCGCTGAACGAAACGGCGTCGATGCCGTCTTTCTTCCCGATGCGAAAGAAATTTACAGAGAGGGGAGCCAGACGTTCGTGAATCTGGACATCCTGCCCAATTACCTCTGCGGTCTTTCCCGGCCGGGTCATTTCAGGGGTGTGGCCACGGTGGTCACCAAGCTGTTCAATATCGTGAAACCCCATGTGGCCATCTTCGGCTCCAAGGATTTCCAGCAGCTGGCCATCATCCGGCAGATGACGAAAGACCTCAATTTCGACATTGAAATTGTCGGAGCCCCCACGTTCCGGGAGCCGGACGGACTGGCCATGAGCTCAAGAAACTCGTATCTCACGGCGGAACAGAGGCAAACGGCGCTGTGCCTGATTAAATCTTTGCAAAATGCCGCCGATCTTGTTAAAAACGGTGAAACCGATCCGGAAACGCTGATCCGTCACGCGACGGCCATCATCGCGTCCTTTCCGGATACAGCCGTGGATTACCTGACGGTTTGCGATCCCGTGACCCTTGAGACTGTTTCACATATCACCGGCCCCGTGCTTTTTGCCATGGCTGTGAAAGTGGGCGTCACCCGGCTGATAGACAACATGACGATTGAACCCTGATCCGCCAGCGGTCTGATATCGATCAACATTTATTGAAACCTTTTTGCACGAAGGAGCAAAAAAAATGGCAGACAATTTTTTCTTCACCTCTGAATCCGTGACGGAAGGGCATCCCGACAAGGTGGCCGACGCCATATCCGACTCCATTCTCGACGCGATCATGGCCCAGGACAAATCCTGCCGCGTGGCCTGCGAAACCCTGGTCACCACGGGCCTCGCCTTTATCGCCGGAGAGATCACCACCTCCTGCTACGTGGATATGCCCCAGATCGTCCGGAACACCATCAAGGACATCGGATACGATTCCTCGGACATGGGCTTTGACTGGCAGACCTGCTCGGTGATCACCAGCATCGACCACCAGAGTCTGGACATCGCCCAGGGCGTGAACGTGGGAGAAGGCCTTTTCCTCGATCAGGGCGCGGGCGACCAGGGCCTGATGTTCGGCTACGCCATCGATGAAACGCCGGAACTGATGCCCATGACCGCCATTTACTCCCACAAGCTGACCAAACGCCTGGCCGATGTCCGTAAGAAAGGCATCCTGAATTTCCTTCGTCCCGACGGAAAAGCCCAGGTCACCATCGAATACAAAAACAGAAAAGCCAGCAGGGTGGATACCGTGGTCGTGTCCAGCCAGCATGTTCCCGAGGTTTCATACGAAGTCCTCAAGGAAGCCATCATCGAGGAAGTCATCAAAAAAGCCCTGCCTGCCGAGATGCTGGACGACAAAACCAAATTCCTCGTCAACCCCACCGGACGTTTTGTGGTGGGCGGCCCCATGGGTGACTGCGGACTGACCGGCCGCAAAATCATCGTCGACACCTACGGCGGACACGGAAGCCACGGCGGCGGCTGCTTTTCCGGAAAAGATCCTTCCAAAGTGGACCGGAGCGCGTCGTACATGGGACGTTACGTGGCCAAAAACCTGGTGGCGGCCGGTCTTGCCAAAGAATGCGAAGTCCAGATCGCCTATGCCATCGGCTACCCCGAACCGGTTTCCATTCTTGTGGACACCATGGGCTCCAACACCATCCCCGAAGAAAAAATCGAAACCATCGTCCGTGAGGTGTTCGACCTCCGTCCTGCGGCCATCATCCAGACCCTGGATCTTCTCCGTCCCATCTACAAGGCCACGTCGTCTTACGGTCATTTCGGACGTACCGACGGCCTGGGCTTCAGCTGGGAAAAAACGGACAAGGTGGAGATTATCAAGTCCAAAGCCGGTCTGTAGCAGACGGCTGATCGATCCTTGAAATTCATGGAGGCCCTGTGGGATAAACCACCAGGGCCTCTTTTTTTGTTGGTTGTCATCATCAATTTCAATTGAAAGAAGGTTGAACATCGAACATCCAACGCTCAACATCGATGGACTCGTAAAAAGTCGCCCGATGGCTATGGAAAAAGGCCCAGAGGCAAGGCATAGTGTTTGGCCAGGCGCGAAGGCATACATATAGTATGTCGAGTGTCTGGCCAAACACTATAACGCCGCATATGGGACTTTTTACGACGCCATCAACATCCAACATCGAATAAAGGATAACTCTTTTTTTTTATTCTGACCGTCACAGGGGGCACCTATGATTCTTCGCATTGATCACGTGGCCATCGCTGTCAGGGATTACGACAAGGCACGGGCTTTTTTCGACGCTCTTTTTGATGCGGTTCCCGGCGCTTCAGCCACGGTTGATCCGACAAAATACCACTGGCAGCTTCTGTCCGTGGGGGACTTGAGCCGTCTGGAAATTTTGAGCCCCACGGGTGACGGGAGCTTTCTGGACGGTTTTCTGAAAAACAGGGAGGGCGGGGTTCACCACATCACCGTTCAGACCCGTGACATCAGGGAGGCGCGGAAAAAACTGGACGAGCTTTCCATTCCTTATTTCGGATACAACGAGTACCCCGGCGGCGTGTGGAACGAGCTGTTTATCCATCCCAAAGACGCCTTTGGCGTTCTGATCCAGATCGCCGAGTTCAGGTCCTCCGACTGGCTGAACCCCTGCCTTCAGATCCCTGGTGGCAGGTCTTACCGCGTCGAACGCACCGAAACCGGTGCGGACCTGACCCTTGCACATCCCGGCGGCGGGACGGTGACTGTAGCCCTTGGCCGGGATGAGATCAAGGAACTGATCGATGAGCTGGCCGCGGTATCACCATGAATTCAATCCCTGCAGATCCTTCTATGAAACACGACACCGTCAGAACCGAAGATCTTGAGGTCCTCATGGCCAACGCCATGAAACGGGGGGCCACAAGTGTTACGGCGTTGAAAGCGTCCGATATCCCCATTCTCGATCATCTGGCGGACAAATGCCGTGAGCCCCGGTGCAGCAACTACGGTCTTTCCAGAAGCTGTCCGCCCCATGTGGCCGGGCCTGCGGCTATGAAGGCGGATCTTCTATCCTACTCCGTGGCGGTGTTTTTCAGAATCGAGGTCCCCTCCCACGGCCTGTACTCCGACGGTCAGCGGGAACTGTTTCACCTGATGCACGAGGTGGCCTCGGCTATCGAGCATGATGCGTTGGGCATGGGCTATTCCCGGGCCAAAGCGTTTGCGGGCGGTTCATGCAAGGAAATATTCTGCCATGACCATCTCGACTGCCAGTATCTTTCCGGTCAAGGTGTCTGCCGCCATGCTGATGTGGCCCGGCCGTCCATGTCCGGCTTCGGCGTCCACGTTGCGGGGCTGATGGCCAAAGCGGGGTGGGCTATGACCACAACCAGGGACGGCGAACCCGTTTCAAGTGTCAGCGGGCTGGTTCTCATCGGATGACGTGAAGGACACGGATGCGGACAACCGCGGATCTTTCCTTTACAACGGACAACCTAAATGTTATTTTCAGAACCATCATGTCACCATGATGCTGCCGGAAAGAAACAATCAACACACGGTCCATTCGTTTAAAATCTGATGGACTCGTAAAAAGTCACCTGATGGCTATGGAAAAAGGCCCAGAGTCAAGGCATAGTGTTTGGCCAAACACTATAACACCGCATATGGGGCTTTTTACGACGCCATCAAAATCTGTTTGAAACCTGGTCAACCCTTCAGGAGTCGTTGATGGATTACATCAAAATAAGGTTCGGTGATGATTTCGACCATTGCAAACTGAAATCCGAAAAGTCGATCGATGATATGTTCCAGTCGCTGAACCCCATGTTCCGCCTGGAAAAATCCACCTGGAAGCCGCATGTGGACATTTACGAAACCGAGGAGGATATCGTCATCCAGGTGTCCATGGCCGGTGTGGCCAAGGAGGACATGGAGATCGAAATCAGCAACAAGGCCATCAAAATCTCGGGCAAACGTTCAGGCAACATCCCCAGGGAGAAGGCCACGTACAGGCTGGCCGAAATTCAGTACGGCGCGTTTGAACGCGTCCTTTTTCTCCCTTGCCCCATTGACACGAACAGAGTCACCGCATCCTACACGAACGGTTTTCTTCACATGGATCTGGCAAAACTGCCCGTCGAACCCGACTCCGACGCCATCTGATCCGTTCGTTTTCAATCTATTCATGAATGACCCATGAATTTCGGAGGTTACCATGGCTGATCCCTTTGACACGTCTGATTTACTGCCGGAACAGATTCCGGACGAACTGTCCATTCTCCCTGTTTTCGATGTGGCCCTTTTTCCGAAAATGGTTCTGCCTCTGGTGGTCCGGCATAAATCCGCCCTGAAGCTTATCGACGACGCCATGGCCGGCAACCGGATCATCGGCCTTCTTTTGTCCCGGAAACCCAGTGCCGATGTGGAGTATTCCACCGATGACCTGTACCATGTGGGAACCATCGGCATGATCCTCAAAATGGCCAAAGGCGAGGACAACAAGGTCCAGCTCATGGTTCAGGGTCTGGGCCGTTTCGAGGTCAAGGATTTTGTCAGCGACACGCCGTATCTTAAGGCCCACGTGGAGCCCATGCCCGATATCACTCTGGATGACAAGGAAACCCACGCTCTGGTGACCAATGTGGTCAATCATTACCAGAAAATCGTGAAGCTCAGTCCAGGCCTTCCTCCTGAAATCGGAGAGATGGCGGCGGCCATTCCCGACCCCGGCACATTGGCGGACATGATCACCTCCACCGTGAATTCGTCACTGGAAGACAAACAGGCGGTTCTGGAACTTCAGCATGTGAAAAAACGTCTGAAAAAAGTCACGGAGATCGTCAATTATCAGCTTGAGATCCTTGAGATCGGGACAAAAATCCAGTCCCAGGTCAAGGAGGACATGAACAACAAGCAGAAGGAGTATTTCCTCCGCCAGCAGATGAAGGCCATTCAGGAAGAGCTGGGGGAATCCGGTGAAAACAATTCGGAGATTCAGGAGTACCGGACCAAGATCTACGAGAACAATCTACCCGAAGAAGCGAAGCGGGAGGCGGAACGGGAACTGAAACGCCTGGCCCGGATGCACCCCTCGTCGTCGGAATACACCGTGTCCTCCACGTATCTGGACTGGCTGACCTCCCTTCCCTGGGACGTCAGCACCGAAGACAATCTGGACATCGCCAAAGCCAAACGGATTCTCGACGAGGACCATTTTGGTCTGAAACGGGCGAAAAAGCGCATTATCGAATACCTGTCGGTCAGGAAGCTCAAACCCGATTCCAAGGGGCCCATTCTGTGCTTCGCAGGGCCTCCGGGTACCGGAAAGACGTCCCTGGGCCAGAGCATCGCCAAGGCCCTTGGTCGGAAGTTCATCCGGGTGGCATTGGGAGGCATGAAAGACGAGGCGGAGATCAGGGGCCACCGAAGAACCTATGTGGGGGCCTTGCCGGGCCGCATCATCCAGGGTATCCGCCGTGTGGGAACCAACAACCCCATTGTTGTGCTTGACGAAATCGACAAGGTGGGCAATTCCTTTCAGGGCGATCCCTCGTCAGCTCTTCTGGAAGTTCTGGACCCCGAGCAGAATTTTTCATTTTCCGATCATTACCTGGACGTGCCCTTTGATCTGTCCAAGGTGATTTTCATCACCACGGCCAACGTGCTTCACACCATTCCACCGGCTCTCAGGGACCGGCTGGAGGTGCTTGAACTTTCCGGGTACACCGAAGAGGAAAAGATCAAAATCGCTTACAGGTATACCATACCCAAACAGCGCAAGGCCCACGGGCTCAAGGCGAACCAGTTCGCCATCACTCAAGGGGCGGTGCGGATGATTATAGCCGGTTACACCCGTGAGGCAGGCCTTAGAAATCTGGAACGTGAAATCGCCAGCGTCTGCCGTGGAGCGGCCAGCATGATCGCCCTGGAAGAGGCCACCTCGGTGGAGATCAAGCAGAACAACGTGGCCAAATTTCTGGGCCAGATCAGGTACACGTCGGAAACGTCGTCGCGGACGTCCATTCCCGGCGTGGTCATGGGGCTGGCCTGGACACCTGCGGGCGGCGAGATCCTTTTTATTGAAGCCACGGCCATGAAAGGGTCAAGAGGGCTGACCCTCACCGGTCAGCTTGGAAATGTGATGAAGGAGTCGGCCAGCACGGCCCTCAGCTTCATCCGGACCAACGCCAGCAAGATAGGGATCGCCGATGATGTGTTCAATACGGTGGATCTTCACATTCATGTCCCTTCAGGAGCCATTCCCAAAGACGGCCCGTCGGCGGGCGTCACCATGCTGACGGCCATGACGTCGATCCTCACAGGCATGACGGTGCGGAAATACCTGGCCATGAGTGGTGAAATCACTCTGCGGGGGCTGGTTCTTCCTGTGGGTGGTGTCAAAGAAAAAATCATCGCGGCCCACAGGGCGGGAATCAAGACCATCATACTTCCCAAATGGAATGAAAAGGACCTGGAAGATATTCCCTCCAAAGTGATCAAGTCCATTCAGTTTCATTTTGTGGATACCATGCGCGAGGTCCTTGAGTTGGCCTTTGAACGTCGGACCCAGAAAGTGGACCGGCGCAACCAGGTGAAAAATGTCAATGTGGACAACCGCGTGGCTGCCAGCGACAGACGTCAGTAAGTTTATTTTTTAGGTTGACGATTGATCGAGTCGGCCCTGTGGGGCCCCATTCATCACGCAATCTTATTCTTCATATAAGCATCACGGCAAAACAAAGGCCCGATCATTTAAAGGATCGGGCCTTTTGTCGGGTTTGAAGAACCCGACCTACGATGTGCGGATTCACGATCATCGAAATCGTTGATCCCAACGACACCCCATCGTAGAAGGTTGGCTTCTCGGCACGAAAGCCGACACATGCCCCCATCCTTCCCCTTCGGCGTTCTCCCATTCATCACGCGATATCATTTTGTGTATTTACAGGACTTCGCCCCCATGATATTTCCCCATAGGTATCAAAACCAGTGTCTTTAAAGATTTAATGTTCTCTATAAAGAGCTGTCCAGCTCATCATTTAAAGGATGGAA
>DYJE01000066.1 GCA_020723285.1 Desulforapulum autotrophicum
TTGACCACCCCTGAGCTATGTTTAAAGATCGAGATGACGAGGGTTAATCATCTCACACCTTCGTTATCGTGAAGGGCATATGAAACGGAAGGAGCCCGTAGGGCGACTGGAGTTTCATATGGCGCGCTTTCGCCGATCCGCTTGACCGGTTTTATTCGTACCGGCGTCTGAGCTGTTTTGCTTTTCTCCGGTCAAAATCAATATCGGATCTCGATACGCCATAAATCATGAATGGATACGAGTAATCGAATTCACGGATCAAGATGTCCCCGTCAATATCCGTGATCATAGAGACATCGTGGGTGTTTCTGCAGTTGCTGAACCAGGTTGTATTGTCTTTCGTGAACTCTGCGTCAATCGTTTCCAGTCGGCCTTTTTGTGGATTATAAACCGTTATTTGCATGGGTTGTCCTTCCTTGTTTTCCTTTTTCCTTCAGGCTCTGTTTGAGCCGGTAGCTATCCCAGGGGCAGCTGACGATATGGGCTTTATGGGTCAAGCGATCAAGCAAGGCCGCGGTCATCACCGGATCGCCAAACACCTGCGTCCAATCTGCAAAGCCAAGGTTGGTAGTGATCATAACTGCCCCTTTCTCATGTCGTTCTGCCAGCACCTGAAAAAGCAATTCCGATCCTTCCTTGGAAAAAGGGATATAGCCCAGTTCGTCAAGGATGAGCAGATCGTAGTGGGCATATTTCTGGACAAGGCGCTGGAGGGTCGTTTCGTGTCTGGCTTCAATCAGTTCGTTAACCAGGCCGTAGCAAGTCACAAAGCGGGTACGATAGTTATTTCTGCACGCCTCGATCCCAAGGGCGGTAGCCATATGGGTCTTACCGGCACCACTGCGGCCAAGGAAAATGACATTCCTGCGCTCCTTTATGAATCCACTTCCTGCCAGTTCGCGAAACAGACGGATGTCGAGTTCCGGAACCGCATTCAGGTCAAATGTCTCCATAGGTTTATGCAACGGGAATTTTGCTTCCCGGACTCTCCGATTGAGCCTGTTTTCTGATCGGGATCGCAACTCAGTTGCTGTCAGCTCCAGCAAGAACTCGTCATAACCAATTCCAGATTCCTTCGCCTGTCGCAAATGAACTTCTAATCCGCCGGCCATAGCTGAGAGGGTAAGTGCCTTGAGATTCTCTCGTAACTCCGTGAAGGTTATGCCCATCTTTGCACACCTCCCAGTTGCCCGTAAATCGCAATATCGGGCGGTGGCAAGCTCGGCCAGCCGGACAAGGGGGTAAAAGCGGTCATGTCGCCGTTTGTGTAGATGAGGATATGGAGGACCCCATCACTGGTGCTGATGCTCTTCTCCAGGGCGAGTTCAACCGCGGCTTCAACCTCGTCAGCACGATAATCCCTGTAGAACATGAGGACGGAAATGAAATCCTTTATCCCCTTGGTTTCGCCCTGGGCACGGCAAAAATGCTCCAGCAACAGATGCAGCGAATCCGGCCAGGACTCCCGCCATTGTCGGATGGGCCGGGCACTGTTGAAAGCCATGGGCCGTTGCGCAAGGAGCTCAAGATAATGATCCGGATCAAGACTCCATTTATTGTTGCCATACAACCGCTCATGCGCCGCAAGATTTTTGCCACCGGAAAAAATCTCCACCCGATCCACATGGAGCAACACCTTTACCCGAAAACCCACGTAACGAGTTGGCACGGAATAACGGTTCTTGTCTGCCGTGACCGTGGCATACTTGTCGACCCGGCCTTGATGAGACTGCACATTGGTGAAAACAGCTTCAGGCTGGGACAGAAGCTGTCGCTTCTCGTCTTCGTAAAGTTCGTCCACCTTCCGCTCGCGACCGGCCATTTTGTGATTTCCGTAAACGATGCACTGTCGGAGAATCTGCTCATTGAGCTCCTCAAGACTTTCCGCCTTGGGAACAGGAACCATGTAATTGCGCCTGGCGAAACCAACCAGCCCCTCAACACCGCCTTTCTCATGGCCGCTGGCCGGATTGCAGAAACGGGAATCAAAACTATAATACGCCTTGAACTTGCAGAAACTGTCCTGCTCGATGCGATCCCTACCCTGCATAACTTTCCAAACGGCTGTCGTCAGATTGTCGTAGATAAGGACGGGAAAAACCCCACCAAAAAAAGCAAACGCGTGAATGTGCGCATCAAAAAATGCCTGCTGCCGTTCACAATAATAAAACCGTACAAAATGCTTCCCGGAATACTTGGACCGCATGCAGAAAAACTTCAACTGCACCTGCTCCCCGGCGATGATTGCTGTCGCCGTACCCCAGTCCACCTCCGCTTCACGGCCCTCATCGGCGTCACACGGAATAAAAGCCTGAAAAGCACCTATGCCATACTTAACGCGTGCCATCATAACATAGCGGCGAACGGTGGACTCGCTCCCCTGATAACCATGTTCCTCTACCAACCGGTTGTAAACCCGGCGAGCGGTATGTCGTTGCTTCGTCGGCTGATCTTTGTCGCCCTTCAACCATTTATCAATAATCTCCAAATACTGGTCAAGTACCGGAAACGGTTGATGCACACGCTCCTTGTAGTTCCATGGTTCACCACGTATCGCCTTCTTGATCGTGTTCCGAGAGTGACCGGTCATCCGTGACAGCTCACTTATATTCTTCCCGTACGTACGATGTGCCGTCCTTACCAATTCATACTGATTCATCTTGAGCAACTTCCTTTCCTCCTATCTAAGAGTTTCGTGAAAGAAAACATCTTAGCAGGAATTCAGTGCTCAGGATGGTCAATTTTGGGTTAGCACAACCCCCTTTATCTGATCAATTTTAGGTTAGCACAACCATATCTGATCCTTCCGGGGGTGAAGCCAAGGAAGACAGTGTCCTTGCATATGATCT
>DYJE01000067.1 GCA_020723285.1 Desulforapulum autotrophicum
TGGTTGTGCTAACCTAAAATTGACCAGCAAAACGGGGTTGTGCTAACCGAATTTTGACCACCCTGAGCATTACATTTTCAGTTAGAATAATAGTTTTTCCCATTCTAACTGGAGGAAAGGAGTTGCTTGAGATGGATCAATATGAGTTTATCAGGACGGCCCATAGAGTTTACGGGAAAAACATCACTGAATTGGCCAGACAGACTGGTCATTCGCGGAATACGATCAAGAAGGCAATCCGCGGAGAGCCATGGGGATACAAAGAACGGGAATCTCAGCCCTCACCTGTCCTTGGTCCTTATCAATCGATCATCGATGAATGGTTGAAGAAAGACCAGGAACAACCGAAGAAGCAAAGACATACAGGGCGGAGGGTTTTCAACCGCTTGGTAACAGAGCACGGCTTTGCAGGCTGTGAATCCACGATCCGCCGCTATGTCAGAAAGACACGGATTGATCTGGGGCTTGATCTTTCATGCCAAGTATTCATCCCGTGTGAGCCGGATGCCGGGCGCGAAGCGGAGGTGGACTGGGGAGTGGCAATGGCGGTCATTGCCGGTGCATCGGTGCGGTTGAAGTTTTTCTGTATGCGCAGCAAGTTCTCAGGGAAGCATTTCGTCCGGTTTTATCCCTGTGAACGGCAGCAGGCATTTTTTGATGGACACATCAAGGCGTTTGAATTTTTTGGCGGAATCTTCCCTGTCCTGATCTATGACAATCTGACCACCGCTGTCCGCAAGGTTATGCAGGGCCGGCAACGACTGGAGCAGGAATGCTTTCGTAAATTCAGGGCCTACTACAGTTTTGACGCCCGCTTCTGTAATCCGGCCAGCGGTCATGAAAAGGGTGGAGTTGAAGGGTTGGTTGGCTTTGCACGGCGCAACTACATGGTGCCGGTGCCTGAGGCCGCGAGTATCGATGAATTAAACGAAAAAATACTGCGGCAATGTCTTGCCTATGGCTTCCACACGATGGCAGGGCGAGAGCAGAGCGTCGACACCCTCTATGAAGAAGAAAAGCATTCTCTGTTCCCCCAACCGGAAGCAGCCTACAGCAACATACAGCCCAACGATGGCCGTGCCGACAAATACGCCACGGTAATGGTGGACAAGAACCGCTACTCCATTCCATGGCGTTATGTTGGCCAGAAGTTGAAGATACTCCTGCATGTCGATCAGATCGAGATTTTCGCAGGCACGAAGAAACTTGCCGTCCATGAGCGATTGTTCGGCAACAACAAATGGAGCCTCAACCCGGATCATTATCTGGAACTGATTCAGCAGCGGCCGATGTCCTTCGACAGCGCCAGGCCCATCCGGCAATGGCGCAAACAGTGGCCGGAATCGCTCCACCGGTTGTTGGCAAGCTTTTGCTCCTCTCAGGGTGAGACCAAGGGCATCAAGGATTTCATCTCGGTTCTTATGTTGTACAAGGCCAACAGGCCCGGCGATGTCGAAGCAGCGGTTGAACTCGCTCTGGAAAAGAATATCAGCACCAGTGATGGAGTACTTCATATTCTGATTTACGCCAATGAGACCGGTAACGCCACCTCTCCGTTGGCCGACTGGCCGAGCCTGCCGCTTCCCGATGTGACAGTCTATGGGGTGTTGGGAGGTGTACATTGAGTAACGCAACTGTTGTTGAATTACGCGAGAATCTCAAGTCTTTGACCTTGTCCACCATAGCTCGCGGCCTGGAGGGCCATCTCCGCCAGGCAAAAGAGCATGGCCCCGGCTATGACGAATTTCTGCTCAATTTGACGGTAGCGGAGCTTGGGGCCAGGGCAGAGAGCAGGCTCAAACGCCGGGTTCGTGAGGCGAAATTTCCGCTGGTCAAGACCATGGAAGGATTTGATTTTGGCGTCGTTCCCGGCCTCGACATCAGGCTGGTTCGAGAGTTGTCGGGATGTGACTATATCAAAGAACGGCGGAATATCATTTTCCTCGGGCGTAGTGGCACCGGCAAAACCCATCTGGCCACGGCCCTTGGGGTCGAGGCCTGTAAAAATAATTACCGGACCAGGTTTGTCAGCTGCTATGGGCTGGTCAATGAACTGATCGAAGCCCGCCAGGAGAAAGACCTGCAGCGCCTTATCCAGCGGCATTCCCGTTATGATCTGCTGATTTTGGATGAGCTGGGCTATATCCCATTTTCCAGGGAAGGTTCGGAACTGCTCTTTCAGGTGCTTGCTGAGCGCCAGGAAAAAGGGTCGGTGATCATCACGACCAATCTTGGCTTTGCCGACTGGACTCAGATCTTTGGTGATCCGGTCATGACGGCAGCGCTTCTTGATCGACTGACCCACAAGGCCCACATCGTTAATTGCCAATGGGAAAGTTATCGTCTGAGGCAAAGCTTGAAGGGAATAGGTCAGCGGCATAACGAAGGAGAATGAGCATGGAACATACTGTACTCAACCCGCAAAAGGGGCGACTGGAAACGATTAACGTGGACTTCACCGACGAGAATACCACGTGGTTTAAAAACTGCAGGGAGTCCGGTGATATTGAGATGATTACGGACTACAACAATGGGGAACTGCTGATCAAGGAATACGGCTGGAACTATCCGGTAAGGATTTATGACACATCCCGAGCCACCATCGGGTACAAGCAGAAACAGGCCAAAAAAGTGCTGATGCAAGCACTGCGGGAGTAAGCTGGGAGCGTACAACCGTCCGGAGAAATTATATAGTCGTCCTATTGGTTCCCTCTATTTCTCCGGCCATTGATAAAAAAAACTGGGTGATTTCTCCATCACCTTCGTACGTCCACAGTTTGGGGTGGTCAAAATTCGGTTAGCACGGGTGGTCAATTTTCGGTTGTCATTCCTA
>DYJE01000010.1 GCA_020723285.1 Desulforapulum autotrophicum
TTTAACACGCTGTTAATATTGCTTTATTAAAATTTGACTGTTCAACTTCAGTCAAGGCTCTTGATTTGATTATCTATGGATTCACCGGCAAAAGAAGATGAATAAAGAAGCATCAAGAATATAAATATCGATATGAATGTTAATGATTTCATTAAATCTCCAATGTGCATTTATCGCAGCAAATGAGGAAGCACCATATTTAATTTAAGATTAGTGTAACACCATCGTTTGAAATAAGTATGGTATCCTCAGAATTCTCTACAATCACTACTATTCTTCTTCACATCCTGTTTTGAAACACTTGATAGAATTATTTGATAACCCTGCTTTTTTTTCTAATATAATAGATTTCGAATCATTTTGATTGACAGTAATAGAGCAAGCATCGCACGACAAAGGAAGCCATGAAGATTCATGATTACCTTCTGAAAGATTTATATATACTTGAAATATCTCTGGTTGAGCAAGATATTCAGGTATAGTGGTAATTTCAATTGATGTACTTCCCTCACCCTTTTGAAATATGTCATATACGTTTTGAACATTATACCAATTCGGCATATTAAGACTGTTAAACCCGCAATAGACTATTCCATACTCTGTTGACGACAAATTGTAATTAAAAGAAACAATAAAGGTTGTTTCGTCCCCTTCATTGACAACTCTTGGTTGTACTGATGTGATTTCAATATAATCTTCATAATCATGACTGTTATCATTACCATTTGATGAATCATTTTCACTCGGACTACAAGAAATCACCAAAACCAAAACTGCGCATAAACAAATCATTAAAAACGAATAGCGAAATAATCTCATCGTAAATTCCTCATTTAATCCCAAATTATCATAAAGTTGGTGTCAAACCTTGATTAACGATAAATAAACATATCATATTAATTCCGTAATTCAGGTAATTCCTAATTCCGTGGCACCTTACTTAATTTTAAGGTTTGGTCCAGGTTTTTTAGGCCTATGTGTCCGGCCGAATCGCCTCTCAATCATACCTCAAACACGATTCCGACATCAGTTCAAGATACGCCTGATAATCATTTTCATTGAAAAATGTCTGCTGATGCCTGAACCATACTGGGTGACGTGGTGCGGAAATCCCGGAGCCACTGTTCGTGATGGTCGTGCCACAGTGAACCACTACTCACATATGTCACTTTTCAAATCAATAATTAAGTGTGGTGTCCACGGAATTCTGGTTTAAATATTGATTCGTGAATACATGAAAACAAAATAAATTGCAGGTTCCAGGCATCCATGTGGACCATGTATTTAAAGCCGCGGATTCTGACAGACATGGAGATGCAAGCCGGACTCTCCGTCCTTACCCTCAAACGAAAAACCGCAGCGGGACAGAACGTTGGCCGAGGCCAGATTCCCAGGCACTGTATGGGCGATAACCCTTTTCACCCTGGGATCTCTGAAAGCGTTCGAGACCAGCATCACGGCAAGCTCCGTGGCATAACCGGAGTTCCGCCGGGAAGGCATGATGGAAAAACCGATTTCCACCGTACCGTCATCCTCCGGCGGGCCGAAGTACCCCCCTGCCCCGACCAGCATGGAGGGCCGGGACGCATTGCCACGCAAAACGCCATACCACACAAGCCATCCAGCCAAACCGTTTCCCCCTTCTTTCAAGAGATCCCGGAAAAATTCCTGGGCGTTCCGGTCATAATCTCCAGGAGGCCACCCAGGTTCCACATGGACACCCAGAAGATCCGCCAGCCCTTCCGGCCCCTCCAGTTCGGCACAGACGTGCTCAAGGGAGGCCGGAATCAGATCCAGCCGTTCGCTTACCATCTTCCGGGTCGTTGCCCCATCCATCGTTTCTCCTACCCGGCCTGTGTCTTTCACATTCATCCATTATTCACCATTCCGCTCATCGCCTTTCCGCCCGGTTTTTGATTGAAACCTTATTTACACCTGGGATTAAATTTTATATATATTCATACTTGCCCATGAAAGTGTCAACCATAAGCATCCGGGCCGGATATCTTTGATTCAGGGAATGGTGTTAAAGCATATGCCAATCGATTTTCGTGATAAATGCCTCCAGCGGAGGATTAAAGTCCGAAATGAATTCCGTAAATACCTGCCCATGTATGACAACATAAACGATATCATAGATACGGCCCTTGAGCTGATCGAACTCGAAAAACAATCTCCCATACTCTACAAAAAAGCCATGGATAACATCAAATATGACTATTACAAAAACTACCAACCCGACTGGAGTGCCTGACCTGACAGCTTATCTTTGACGAATACCTGTATCAACCCCTCCCCAAAGAAGACGGCTCATCCACCGGCACGGGTGTCATCATCACCCGGAACGCCCAGGTCTCCATCCTGGACATCCACAACCGCATACCATCCATCGTGGCCATGGACCGAATCAATGTATTCAGTTATGAGAAGAGCTTAAGCGTGTTAGCTTTGGACGTTTCAATAAAGCTGTCATGTAATCATTGACCTGTCTTCCAATTGTTCTTTTATTTTTTTCTGGAATGGCTTCTATTGTATTGACAGCTCTTTAAAGTTTACGTAAACGTTAACAACAAAGATCATTTCACCGGAAATTCCGGTTAATACTTTTAAAATAGGGGAAAAATTATGGTTGCGTTTAAAAAAGTCGGCGTTGTGGGTGCCGGGATGATGGGGGCTGAAATTGCTCTCTGTTGTGCAACGGCGGGGATGGATGTTCTGATGAAGGAGATCAGCCAGGAACTTGCTGACAAGGGTAAAAAGACGATTGATAAAATCCTTTCCAAATCGGTCGAAAAGGGAAAACTCGACGCAGCGGAAAAAGAGGCGATTTTAGGGCGAGTAACCCCACAGGCATCAAACGATGGTTTTGAAGACGTTGATATCGTCATAGAAGCTATTCTTGAAGTGATCGATATCAAACAGAATCTCTTCAAAGAACTCCATGCCGTCTGCAAACCGGATTGTCTTTTCGCATCAAACACCTCGTCCATTTCAATCACTAAACTGGCCTCAGCCGCGCGGCCCGAGCAGTTCATTGGGCTTCACTTTTTCTCACCCGCATCGATCATGAAACTCGTTGAAGTGATCCCCGGTCTCATGACCGCCCAGGAAACTGTGGACATGTCCTTAGCGTTCTGCGAGGCGATCGGCAAGAAACCGGTCAAGGTTCGAAATGTGGAAGGATTTGTGGTCAACCGGATCCTGCTTGCCATGATGAATGAAGCATACAGGCTTTTAGATGAAGGTGTCGCAACCATCGAGGATATTGACACAGCCTGCATGCTCGGCCTCGGCCATCCGGTTGGCCCCTTCCGTCTCAGTGACAACATAAGCCTCGACCTTCTGTCAAAAGTTTTCGACATCCTGAATGACGCCTACGGCGACCGTTTCAAAGCTCCAGGCATCTTCCGTGAGCACCTGGACGCCGGGCGGATAGGCAGGAAAGCAGGAAAAGGGTGGTACGATTATTAGAGTGTCTGTAGCCGTTGGGGCTTGCTTTGCAAGCTCCTCGATCTCTTTTGCAACACCAGCAAAGCCCTTCCCGGCTTCTCCGGCTGATGCGGCTTCTATGGTGGCATTCAATGAGAGCAGATTGGTTTGTGCCGATATATTTGTTATTGTTTCATTAACATTTCCGATTTCTTTCGCCGCCATCTCCAATTCTTTCATGGCTGAGTCACCGGAATTCAACAAATCGCGTCCCAGGAAGGTGTGCCGGAGGCAAAGATTACAAAATCAAATGAACCGCGAATTTTTTTTCCTGAATCGCAATTCGCATTTTTTGTCGCCCCTGGCGATAGTTTTTGGAAGTTCAAACATCGCGCCGTATGTTTCGGCAATTCCCCGGTCACCGCACATCGCGATGTCACAGAGTTTTTCTATCTGCTCACCCGTGCAATTCTGTTTTTGCCATGCTTTGACCAGAGGACAATAATAAAAATCGATTTCAAGATTGTTTTCATCGCTTTTTATTATCTTCATTTCGAAAACTATCCGGGCCGCAATACCGAACAAGGCTCTTTTTAAACCGTTTAAACTATCTGTTTTCCCTTTTTTTAAAAGATTCCCCCCCTGGTAAAAACCACACCGTTTTATGGCATCTCGCATTGTATCTTCATACGGAATGCCTTTTTTATCGGCCTCATCCATGATGAAATACAACCATAACGCCCGATGTTCCAATAAACCCCGGATTGAATTGACAACCGGATTATTTATTCTGGCCTCGTTTTCTATACAGCGCATCTTGCCTCCATTCATGAGCCGGTTCGTCGACTGGTTGTTTTGCGGCACTTTGTTGCGTAAACAGGATCGGAGTACCTGATGAATCAATCAGAATCGGACCTTTTTGACAAGCATTATCACCATCAGCAGGCCTTGGCATCCTGCTGACCCTGGCCACCGGCACGGGAGATTTCTGGGTTGTCAGTCGGGGCTCCATCGAAACCATCGTAAGCGTGGTTCGTGAACAAAAGAAACAGTTAATATCAAGGAATTCCCCGACCCCGGAATTCTCATCGAAATTCCCATGAGCAATACAGGAATGTAGGTCAAACATTGATTATTGATTATTATGATTAAATCACAATTCGATGTTTGACCCCAATGCCGTTGGTGTTCCCGGAATTCATAAGTCACTTGGAATAATATTGGTCAGCCTGCGTTTATATCCAGTCGCCCAAAAAGTTGATTTATCATTAATTTCATAAACGTCTATCATGTTTAGATTGCTTAATGTAATACCTATCCATTTTAACTTATCTTCATTGAAAAATAGTCTAAGATCATACGATGTTTCATAAGTTAGATCTGCCGATGTTTCATAAGTTAGATCTGCCGATGTTTCATAAGTTAAATCTTCTCCACTGTAAAAGAGAGAGAAAAAATCCTGGTCTTGTGAATTTATTTCATGATTATACAACTCAAACCCAACCCTATAACGACTTACATTTTCAATTGGCCTCCAAGATATAGAATATGTATTAGAAAAATTTTCGCTACCCGTTGGGGGAAAATCAGGGTTTGTTATAAACTCAGGCGGTGTTAATTCTGGGATTGTCAATTGAACGTCTTTAACGGAAAATCTACTGTTATAAATTGATAGTCTAACAGTATCACCCGTATGAAAAGAACCGATTCCGGATTTATAAAATACTACTTGTGATTTATCATGATAATATGTGGCAGGAATTCGAGTATTATTAATAAAAATAGCTGTATCTGATAAATCAATTCCCAATGAATTATTCAGATAGCATGTGGCACCAAAAACATTGGAGTTATTTTCTATCGGCCAGTCCTCATCTGGAGAAACAATGCACGTTAAATAAATTGTCGACATATCAAAATCAAAATTGTTTTTGTTGTGGTCACAACCACAAAAATGAACCACGGCCAAGCTTAATGCAAAAATGATCAATCTCATTGTAATAGGTTTTTCCATATTTATTTTGAGGCCGTAAACAGAATCGGGAAGATTATCCATAACCATGACCAATCAGGCAAATAACAAAAAACAGTGACCAAGACAGTGACCAAACAGAAACAGGGTTTTACAGCCTATACCGTAAAACCCTGTTTTTATTATTGGTACCGAAGAAGGGACTTGAACCCCCACGCCTCACGGCACTAGATCCTAAGTCTAGCGTGTCTACCAATTCCACCACTTCGGCATTGGACAAAAAAATATGTAAATGATTTCAGCATTTAAACCAGTGTCATATACGTGGTTTAGCAGGTGTTGTCAAGACGGTTTTTGTCACCGGGTTCAATGAACACAGGGATTCAGGCGTTTACAACGGCATCGAGAACGC
Source organism: Desulforapulum autotrophicum (assembly GCA_020723285.1). Lineage (GTDB taxonomy): Bacteria > Desulfobacterota > Desulfobacteria > Desulfobacterales > Desulfolunaceae > DYJE01. Next base: position 5,814 of record DYJE01000010.1, read on the forward strand.
GCCGCACGGCTTCAGCCAGATCGCGCTTCACGATGGGCTTGAATATCAGTTCATGGATACCCGATTCACGAACCAGGGTTTCGGATATCCTTTCGCTGAAACCTGTGCCGATGATCACCTTCATGGTTGGCGTCATGGCCAGGATCTGCTCCGCAAGCCGCAGACCGTTCATGTCCGGCATGTTCATGTCGGTGATCAGCAGGTCAAAATCATCGGGCGACGTCTGGTAAAGCTCAAGGGCGGCCAGTGAATCCGATACCGCGATCACACGATAACCCAGAGAAGAAAGCATGGTATCCATCAGCTCGGCCAGCGCCTTTTCATCATCCACCAGAAGGATTCGTTCATTCCCTCCCGGAATCGGCCGGTCAATGGCCTGTTCCTGTTCGACCGACGGGTCAGCCACAGGAAAAAACACCTTGATGGTGGTGCCTCTTCCTGGCTCACTGTAGACCAGAATCTGACCGTCATGGGTTTTGACAATGCCATGAACCACGGAAAGCCCCATACCCGTTCCGACCCCCTCCCCCTTGGTTGTGAAAAACGGTTCAAACATGCGGTCGCGGATTTCATGATTCATTCCGTGACCGGTGTCGCTGACCATCAGTTTCACGTATTTTCCCTGGGGCATGCCAAGAAAACGTTTGGCGAATTCCGGATCCACATCGATATCCCGAAGCTCAACGGTCAGCTCTCCCTTGTCCATATCCAGCATAGCGTGGGCGGAATTGGAGCAGAGATTCATCACCACCTGGTGGATCTGCGTGGCATCGGCATAGATTCTGGATGACGATTCCAGAGTCTCGACAATACGGATGGACGTCGGCAGCGTGGCCCGGATCAGCTTCAGCGTTTCCCTGACCACCCCACGAATCATGATGGTTTTCTTCTGCTCGGTGTTCTTACGGCAGAACGTCAGAATCTGGCTCACCAGGTCCTTAGCCCGGCTTCCCGCTTCGAAAATCCGCTGAATGTTTTTATGGAGACTCCCTCCCGCTTCGGTCATTTCAAGGGACATTTCCGCAAAACCATTGATGGCAAAAAGGATATTATTGAAATCATGGGCGATTCCACCGGCCAGGGTGCCTATGGCTTCCAGTTTCTGGGACTGCCGCAACTGTTTTTCAATCCGTTCCCGCGCTTTTTCAGACTCCTTGAGGGCCGTGATATCCTGCACCGTTCCAATACTTCTGAGCGGCCTGTTGCTGTCATCCCGTTCCGTTTTCCCACGCTCATTGACGTATTTGATGCGGCCGTCTTTCATCCTGAGCCTGTGAACCACGTCGTATGGGGTGTCGTTCGCAACTGAATCTCTATAAGCCTGATCCACCATGTCCCGGTCATCGGGATGGATCAGATCCAGAAACGTTTCATAGGATGCTGAAAATTTTAAAGGGTCCATATCGAATATCCGAAAGATTTCTTCAGACCAGCTGAGCTTTTGGCTGATCAAATCCAGCTCCCAGTGCCCGATATGGGCGATTTCCTGAGCTTCGCGATACAAAAACTCGCTGTGTTTCAATGCGGTTTCAAATTCTCTCCGCTCCGTGTTTTCATGTCCCGACACCACGATCCAGGATAAATCCGAAGCGCTGAAAACCCCCGAAGACAGCACATAAGACTGAACATCGCCCGAAGCGCAGATCAGATCCGCCTCAATCCCCAAAAACCAGGACCGGTCGTTTGGTATGACCCATCGGATGTCGCGGCCGTCAGATCCTTTGAAGCATTCCAGATCCGTTAACGCTTTTCCGATAAAAAAAGCCTCGTCATACCCCGATTTCATGCAAAACGAAGCATTCACCCGGAATATCACTCCGTTTTCCCGGTCTGCGAGAAACAGAGCGCACGGTGAAAAAAGAAGCGCGCGTATGGTGTTTTCTTTTTCGTCCATGAAGAATCCTTAAAAAAAATTTCAACCATATTATCACAGCCTCACATCTCATCCAATGCTTTTCACCTTCATGGCCTAATAATCTTGTTCCGCGTCACGATCATGACGCACATCTGTGGATTGACACATTTTACCAGATCATGTAATGTTCGTGAATCATATCGTGAATAGCTCAGACGCTGATACAGCCTCATCATCCTGAAAACATCATCCTGGTTCATCGCCTGTTCTGAAAGGCTTTCAGTGCAACATCCTGACTTGTGACGACCCTTTTCAAGCCATCTTCATACTTTATGAACGAAAGGAGAAGATCATGAAATATCATTTAAAAAAAGACCTGTTCGAAGAACTCTTATCCCTTGAAAAAGAAACAAGCGAAACGTGGGCCTCATCCGGAAAAATGGGCCAATGCGAAAACTGGAACGCAAAAACACTGACGGATAAAGCCTGGTGTGTGGCAGAAAATTTAAAGTCCACACCTTACCTTTCAGGTCAAATCATTTCAGAAAAACACGGCCTCACACGGGACAGTCTCGCGGTGATATATAAAATGATCCAGCGGTCGGGGGCCTGCCGGACATTTTTCACAGAATCTTCAAACAGGGATTATTTCAATGTGGTCAATCATTATTTCAATCACAGGCTTTACACTCTGGTATTTTTCGTGGGGACCACATGCCCGAGCCGTTGCGTGTACTGCCCCAACGTCAAAGTGGACAATGCCGGACGGCGAAAACTGGCGGGTTACGGCCGGAAAAAAGACCGGCTACTGTCGGAAGCCGCCCTTGAAAAGGTGTTCGGCGATCTTCACACCATGAAAAAAAAGGGAACGGATATCCTCGTCAAGATTTCCGGCGGTCTTGAACCCTTGACGGATATCATCACCATGAGTGCCATCATCCATCAGGCGAAAAAATATGACATCCCCGTCAAGCTGTTCACCAACGGCCTTCTGTTTTCTGATTCTCTCAGGCGCACAGCCGCACTTCAGACCAGTGACATCCGGATCAGCCTGAGCACCCCCGACGAAACCCAGTATCAAAAGATCTGTTTTTCCGATTCAGGCCGTGGGAAAAGCCGCGCGCTGGCCGGATTGATAAAAAGCATCCGGGAACTTGTGGCCGAGCGCGACAGGAGCGGAAGCCCATGCAAAATAGGTTTCAACAGCCTCGTCCTGCCCTCGAATCACACCCTTCTCGTGCCCCTTCTTGAAATGGCCAGGGACCTTGGGGTGGATTACGTGGATTTCAAGCCGGACTACTTTTCCACCTATCCCCAGGACACCCTCGAACAGATGGAAGATTCCGTCCGGGAGGCCCGAATCGTCGCGTCCCATGACTCGTACAAAAACCTTTTCGTCAATTTTACCTGTTCCCTGTCGCGAAGCGACCTGTTCTGGAACGACTGGAAAGGGACCTGCGACGCCCTGAGACAATCGGAATTCAAGATGTTCATCACACCTTTCGGCGATTGCAGTCCGGTGCATTACGGGGCTTTTCCCCATTCGGCTCGGTCTGTCAAAGGCGCTGTTTCAGCGTATTCCATCGGGGCTGTCAACCCTGAGCGCAGCTTGTTTGACGTGCTCCGCGATCCCGCGAAAACCCCTGAAATCGCCATGAAAAAGCTGAATCCTTTCGAGTTGATGCTGAGCCTTGAAATCAGTCGGGAAGAGCAGGACAAGGCTTTCGGGCTTCCTCTTTGTGTCAGTCCCTACCACACAAGGGAGAAAGCAAGAAATCCTGCGGATCTGTTTTTCCGTTTGAACATCACATCCTGATGGAGGCTGATCATGTTATTCGAGCTCAGGGAATACAGAATCAGGGACGGGCGGCGGGATGAATTCGTCCGTCTCATGGATGAAACCATCATTCCGTTTCAGCGGGACAAAGGCATGGAGATTATTGGGAGCTTCGTGTCCCTGGAAGAGCCGGATCTTTACGTGTGGCTCAGACGATTTGAATCCGATGAACAGCGAAAAAAACTGTATGATGCCGTGTACGGGGACCCGTACTGGACCGAAACCATCAAACCCGCCATGGGCGACATACTGATCCGGGAAACCGTCACCGTCCGGCTTCTTGAAGCCACCCCCGGCTGCGCTCTTTAAAAAAGACCCAGCTCCACTCGTTTTTCGATCAGTTTCAGATGTTTGGCCATCAGCTCCCGGGCTCTTTCCAGGTTTTCCTCCTGGCTGAGTTTTGAATGCTCGTCGTAAGGGATTTCATCCAGAACCTTCACACGGATCTGGTGAACGCCCAGGGACATGAGGCTGTTTTTGGGAAGGGCTTTGAGGGTGCCGTAAATCACCACGGGAAGGACGGACAACTTTTGTTTTTCGGCCAGGATGAACGCACCGGGTTTCAAAGGTTTGATCTCTCCGTCCTCGCTCCGGGTTCCTTCGGGAAAAAGCAGGATGGACGACCCCTGAACCAGGGCATTTTCGCAGTCCTCCATCATTTTCGAAATGCTGTTCACGTAACCCCGCCTGAGAAGGATATACCGGTTCAAGGCCATCTGCCAGCCCAGCACCGGGACTTTCAGGATTTCGGCTTTGGAAATCCATTTGAAATGGGTGAAAAGAAGAGCGGTCATCATGATGTCAAGCTGGGACTGATGATTGGCGATGATCACGTAAACACGGTCTTTCCTGATTTTTTCACGACCCTCCACCTTGATCCGCCATGTGGGCATGATGAATGCCCAGAATGCCAGATTGTAACAGGTGAACCGGTGAAGCACTTTCCTGTTTCTGTCAAAAGGTGCCGTAAACGCCCAAAGCACCAGGGATATGAAGAAAAAGACAACGGCGGTGACCGCCACAATCGTAAGCATCAGAACAGACAGAATCACTCCGCCCAGTTTTTTTACAGCGTCCATCGGTCAATCTCCTTATGTTCACACCGCCAGAACCCTCACCACAGGCCCCATGGAAATGGTCAGCGGTTCTTCCGTTTCATACATGTCGCCGTCCATCATCCAGCGCAGCAAGCCCTGATGATCTATCACCGCGCGGCGGGAAGGCCCATGATGCAGAAAACCCGGATGATTCGGATTCTGTCCGGCCCAGAGCCTGAACATCATGGGAACAAGCGCAAGAGGCGCTATATCTGCGGCGATGAGATGAAATCTTCCCGGCCGTTCATAACACCGCGACGTCAGCTTGAAGCCCAGTCCCACTTCCCTCACCGTGCTGGCCAGCACGGCGGTATACGCCGAACGGCCCAGATCGGAATCATCGTGAACCACCCGCATGGGAACCGGGCGGAACATGTCTCTGACAGCCTCCGTCCCCAGCACAGCGCCGGGCACAAGGGTCCCGATCATGGACAACGCTTTGAGCGCCCCGGTTTTTCCTCCCTCATAATACGCGTCGAGAAACCGGCTGACCACGCCTGTTCCTGTGATGAATCCGATTTTCCCGTTCACGTTGAGCGTGGGTTGCCTCAAGATTTTCACAGCATCACGATCACGGACCCCGATCCAGCGCCGGAGAATCTGATCCGGGGTTCCTGAAAGCCCCATGGCTTTGGACACCGTGTTCATGGTCCCGCCCCTTAAGATGAGAAACGCGGGGAGTTGCCGTGCTCCGTAAACCTTGACAAACGCGGTGAGTACCGCGTGGATGGACCCGTCACCCCCGTTGATGCCAAGAACCGGGAGATCCCGTTTGAGGCAGTGTGCCGCAAGATCCGACAGCTCATCGGGATGCCCGGTCTGATACAGATCGCCCTTCCCCGCCAGCATGGATTTCAGCTCTCCGGCCAGGTGTTTTTTTCTGCGGTTCCGCCGTGCAAAGGGGTTATGCACCACACCGATACGATTCATGACAACGCCTTTTGAGTCAGGGCCGATTCCTCAAGCAGCGGCTCTTCCCTCAGACCTTCGCCATCAATGACCGTATCCAGATATCCTGCGTTGGGCGACTCGGCCAGAATGCCGTCCCAGTCCGCGCGCAGCCGTGACAGATTGTCCGCATCGCCCAGGGCCCACACGCAACCGCCGCCCCCCGCTCCGGTGAAACGGACACCGCAGTCCCTCATCCTTGCCGCTTCCGCCAGTTTTTTCCCGGTATCATCGAGAACATCCGGTGTCATGCCCGTGCGGAGGTCTGTTTCCCGGTTCATCCAGCGGGCCGCCTCGCCGTAATTCCCGCTGTATAGGGCTTCGGCAAAACCCGCTGAACAGTCCATGATGTCATGCCAGACTGTCCGGTCCACCCCGCGCATGAAATGATCCACCCATTTTCCGTTGATGTTCACCGATTCGTGGGGTTCGCCGCAGTAAGCCGCCATGATTCGGTTTTCAAGCTTGCCGTAATCCGATGGCGGAACGAGAATTCTCCGTTTATACGGAACCGCTGCCATATCCCCGGTGAAACACCAGGCGTTCACGCCTCCGTAAGCTGCGGCCAGCTGATCCTGCATGCCGCAGGGGACGCGGAGCACGCTGCTTTCGATGGAATAGGCCAGAAGAACGATGGCGTCCAGGGGCAGAGGCCCTTTTTCACCGTGCCCCACGGCTTTCATAAGAGCCGCGATCAGCGCCACCGCTGCCACGGACGAGCCGCCCAAAGCGCTTCGCGGCGGGGATGAAGACCGGATATCGATGGCAAGGCCGTCCGCACCGAAGTACTCGCATATGGCGAACATCAGGCCCATGCTGTGGGTGATGGGCGCTTCCCCGCACCTGAACGCCGCCGTCTCGAAACCCAGGGATGAAACCTGGATCCAGCCCGGATCAAAGGGTGTGACGGTGACGGTGGTCCGCATGGACAATGCGAGGTTCACTGTGGTGGGTGAAAAGCGTCGCAAAGGATAAAAAAAAGTGCTGATATCGAGAGTTCCACCCAGATCCAGCCGGCATGGGGCAGACATGGAGACGGATCGGGTGGCGGGTTTTGATGTCATGTTCATTTCCTCAGATAATTTGTTTTTCCGTCCATGTGTCAGGTCCAACTCCGAAAAATCGACCCCTCCGTAAACCATGGCTCATAAACACATCCCCCATCTTTATTCTTTCCGGATGGTGTTCAGAAACTTCAGGCTCATCAGTTCCTTTTCCAGGTGAAAAGGCAGAAACCGTTCAAGAAAAGCCAGGCTTTCAAGAAGGGTCTTCCTGGAAAACCGGATCACCGAAGCCTTGCCCGGCTGGGTTTCCTCAAACCAGATCATCTGCTTCAGCGCCCCTTTGGTGAGCATCAGGGTTTTTCCCGTACCCCTGTTGCAACGCCGGCAAAAAATCCCTCCCTCGCCGACGTCGAAAAGAACCCGCACATGGTCCATATGATCCAGGGTTTTTTTGCAGGCGATGCAGGCTGAAAGTTCCGGTTTGTGACCTGTAAGCCCCAGAAACTTCAGTTGAAAAAAAAGGCTTGTTTCCTCGCATGTGCGCTGCCCTGAATCAAGGTCCGAAAACGTGTGGAACAGAAGGTCGAAAACCCCTTCATCCCTTGTCCCCTCTTCAAGAAAGCGGTTCACGATTTCCGAAAAATAACTGGCATACGCCGTTTTCAGGATATCCTTCCGGATGTTTTCAAAGGGTTCTGAAAGCGAGGCTTCCTGAAGGTGGGCCATGCGGCTGTTTTCCCGGATCACAACGTCCAGGGCATAAAAAAGTTCGAGAATGCCTGAAAACCGTTTCACGCTTTTCCTGGCGTTTTTCGCCATCACCGAAAGTTTGCCCCGATTTTGGGTCATCAGAGTCAGAATCTGGTCATGATCGCCGTAATCCGTTTTACGGATCACCAGGGCACGGGTGTTGTATATCAGAGCGTCGTCCGGTGGTTTCATGCGCTGTCAACCCACATCCCGGCCGCCATTGGCTATATCAGCAATGTGGCGATAGACAGATAGATGAAAATGCCGATCACGTCGATGGCCGTTGAAATAAACGGCCCTGAAGCCACGGCAGGGTCGATGTCAAGGCGCCTGAAAATCATGGGAACGAGTGATCCCATGAGTGCCGCAAGAGACATGGAGCAGAGCACCGACACTCCCACCACCAGAGCAAGAATCCCGGCCGACACCTCGTGGTGAAACCGGAACCTGGCCACGACACCGAGAAAGGAACCGTAGATCAGGCCCAGGAGAACTCCCACGGTCAGCTGTTTGTACACAACGCTCCAGATATCCCGCACGTCGAGGCGGCCTGTGGCAAGCCCACGGACAACGATTGTGGAGGACTGGGCCCCCACGTTACCGCCCATACCGGTGATAACCGGAATAAACGGCGCGAGGTATATAAAATATTTCAGGCCCCCTTCGAAATGACTGATCACCAGCGAGGCCAGAACACCGCCCAGACAGCTTGCGAAAAGCCAGGGAAGACGGATGCGCGTGCTTCTGAAAATGCTCTGGGTTTCAACGAAGTCTTCGCCCACACCGGCCATTTTCAAAATATCTTCCGTGGCCTCACGGCGGAAAATGTCGATGACGTCGTCCACGGTGACGATACCCACCAGCTTGTTCTGGTCATCCACGACAGGAACGGCCAGGATATCGTAGCGGGCCACCAGCTTGGCCACCTCTTCCTGGTCCATGTCGGTCCTGACGGAAAAGATATCACGGGTCATGAAATCCTTGAGCGGCGTGTTGGGTTTCACCACCACCAGTTGACGGAGAGAGACCACACCGAGAAGCCGTTCGGATTCATCCACCACGTACAGGTAGAAAGGCATTTCGACGTCATGGTAATCTTTCTGAATGGATTCGATGGCCTCTCTGGCCGTGGATATTTCCCTCAGGGCGATAAAGTCGGGAACCATGATCCCGCCCGCCGTGTCCTTGTCGTAGCGGAGCAGCTCCTCGACCTCTTCCGAATCCTCGACATTCATTTTCTTGAGAATCAGATCGGCTTTTTCCTGGGGAAGCTTGCTGATCAGGTCCGCCACGTCGTCGGCGGGCATGTGATTGAAAATCTCGACGCTTTCCTCGATGGTCAGGTGCTCGATAAGATCGAGAAACATGTACTCTTCAAGTTCGCTGAGGAGAAACGCCTTCTGCTCGATGTCGTTGATCAGATCGAACAGTTTACGCTGATGTTCAAGGGGCAGGGACCGGAATACCAGCGAAAGGTCCGCCGCGTGGGCCTTGTTGACGATTTTCTTCAGATGGGTTGTGGCGTCCCGTCTGAGCAGACGTTTGATGGTTTCATTCAGGATTGTGTTCCGGTCGTTCGCCATGGCCACACCTATTCCCGCAGAGGTTGATTATTACAAGGACCGTTTATCCGTGTATCCGGTTACGGCAACTGGAGATTCACCGTCTGCCCGCATTTCCCCGGCAGAGTGACGGGACTGTTGTTGAGAGAAAGGGTCACCCCGCACTTGTCTTCAACGAGAATGTTGAACATGGATTTCGCCTTGAGCTCGATACGGTCCTTGGGTTTCATGGCGTATTCATCCGGCGCCCCTCCGTCCACACTGACTTTGACGGATGTGGCATTCACACAGACAACCTCAAGCACCGGATTTTCAACGGGTTTTTCTTCCTTCTTTTCAGAAGCGGCGGGTTTTTCAGCGGACTGGGCCTCAACCGGTGACGGCACCTTTTCCACAGCGGCGGAGTCCTGGACGGTCTGAACCGGATCGACAGGAGCATCTGCGGTTTTCTTTCTGTAGTCCTTGTAGATAAACACCCCGGTACCCACTGAGGCGGCGATAAAAAGTACCAGGAATCCCTTGAAGAATCCGCCTTTTTTTCTTTCCCTGGGCTGTTTGACCGTCCGATAGGAAATCCGGCGGATGTCCGAAGCATTTTTCACCGGTTCGGCCTGGGAAGGTTCGCGGGTTAAAGCCCTGTTGTAACGTTCGATGACATCCACGGGGTCCAGACCCACCACCTGAGCGAATGTTCTAAGAAATCCCTTGAGGAAGACAGGTTCGGGCAGTTTCGACAAATTCTCGGCTTCGATCTGCTGAACCACAAACCTGGATATCCTGGAGTATTCCATGATGTCTTCCACGCTCATTCCCTTGGCCAGCCTGGCGTTTTTCAGCACAGCCCCGAAAGACAGCCTGAAATCATCTGCCGGTATATACCCTTCACCCTGATTGTTATCCTTGTTGTCCATCATGATTTCACCTGTCTGTGGCACTTTTATAAACGTCACTCGATGATCTTGATCTGGGCCTGTTCCCTCAGATCCGCCACCCATTTGTTGAATTTTTCATCCGCCTGGGTCTGGTAGACTTTATCGGAAATCACCTCGGTGAGTTCTTCCTTTTTCTTTTCCTTATACTCGTCCTTGTGTTTTTCATAATATTCGTCGATGTCTTTCTGGGTCACCACGATCCGTGATTTGACTTCGTACTGGATCAGCTTGTTCCTCAAAAGGAGATTCCGGATTTCCTTTTTGTACTGTTCAAGAGTGACCCCGTCGTTTTCCAGCATTTTCCGCAGATCCTCCTCGGTAAACGAGTTCATCTGCTTGATCCGCTCGATGTAGGTGTCCACCTCGCCGTCGCTGATGCTGATCTGGGCTTTCTTCACCGCCTGATTGGTGATTTCCTGGTCAATGAGCTGTTGAATCAGATTGCTCCGGATCTTGAACCGGATCTCCACTTCCTTGTCCAGAGGGTAGGCCTTTTCCCTGATTTTCTTTTCATAGGGCACAAAAGCCTCGTTCACCATGGCGTAGGTGATGATCTCATCGTTGACGATGGCGACAATGCGGTCCACCATTTCCAGATCTTCAGCAACGACCGCCGGAGCGGCAGAGACAGCCATCACCCATACGGCCAGAACGGCGGCCGTGCATATTCTCATCGTTTTCATGTTGTGTCAGTTTTCCCCGTGGTCCTGATTCCTGATACCTTCGCGGTTGCCCGCATCGTAAAGTCCACCTTCTTTTCCCACATTTTATCTTGAACTTCAATCGAATTATCCACCTTTTTCAAGGGGGTTTATTCATGACTGAAAGGCGGTTCAGATGTTCACATGCTGGGCGATATCCTTGAGAATTTTCTTGATATGAGACAGCGTGGCCGGCACCGACGCTTTGGGCAGCCGGGCTTTCAGAACGCAGTCCGGTGTCAGCTCGAAACGGTCCGGTTCCGGGGTCACCAGGTTCACGATGTTCTGGGGGTTTTTCTGGTGACGTTCGGAAAAATAAGCGCTCATCTGCTGACCCGCCACATCCAGCCGTTTCACTCCGGCTTTCACGGCCATGATCTTCAGCATGATTTTTAAAAGCATGTTCTGGGATTCTTCGGGCATTTCACCATAACGGTCGATCAGCTCGTCGCGAACGTCGGAAAGCTCCTTGAGATCCACAAAGCCCGACAAACGCCGGTACAGCATCAGCCTCTGGTCCAGGGACGGAATGTACTCCTCGGAAAAATATGCGGACATCTGGATGTTGATCTCCGGTTCCAGGTCTTCCACCTGGTGTTCTCCCTTGATGTCGGCCATGGCTTCCTCCATGAGCTTCAGGAACATGTCGTAACCCACCGCCGCGATGTGGCCGCTCTGGGACGCGCCCAGTGCCGCGCCGCCCCCCCGGATCTGGAGGTCACTCATGGCGATCTGGAAACCCGCACCCAGATCGCTGTGCTCCATCAGGACCCTCAGCCGTTTCCGGGCGTCCCGCGACAGGGCGTTGTCCTCGGGCACGAACAGGTAGGCATAGGCCTGTTCCTCGCTGCGCCCGATCCTTCCCCTCAGCTGGTACATCTGAGACAGTCCGAACCGGTCGGCCTTGTTGACGAACATGGTGTTGGCCGCAGGGATGTCCAGCCCCGACTCGATGATGGTGGTACACACCAGAAGATCGATGTCCCTGTTCACGAACTGCATCATCACCTTTTCCAGATCCTGCTCCTTCATCTGGCCGTGGGCCACGGCGGTCCGAACCTCCGGGACGATGGTTTTCAGGTGCTCGTTCATCCTTTCGATGCTCTTCACATGGTTGTGAACGAAAAAGATCTGGCCGTTCCTCTCCAGCTCCCGGCGGATGCCTTCTTCGATCACCGAGTCATCGAATTCGGATACATAGGTGATGATGCTCTGACGTTTTTCCGGAGGTGTGGTGATGACGCTGATGTCCCTGATTCCCGTCATGGCCATGTGCAGCGTCCTCGGAATGGGCGTGGCCGTAAGGGTCAGGACGTCCACGGTATTCCTGATCTTCTTGAGCTTTTCCTTGTGTTTCACCCCGAAGCGCTGCTCTTCGTCCACCACCACCAGACCCAGATCCCTGAACCGGATGTCGTCGGACAGAAGGCGGTGGGTTCCAACCACCACATCCACCTTGCCCTGTGCCAGAGCCTCCACGATATCATTCTGTTTTGCCTTTGTCTTGAACCGGGAAAGCCCGGCCACCTGGACCGGATAGCGTTTGAACCGCTCGGTGAAGGTCTTGAGGTGCTGCTCGGCCAGAATGGTGGTGGGCACGAGAACCGCCACCTGCTTGCCGTCGTTCACCGCCTTGAAGGCGGCCCTAAGCGCCACCTCGGTCTTGCCGTATCCCACGTCACCGCAGACCAGCCGGTCCATGGGCGTGTCTTTTTCCATGTCTTCGGTGACATCCTCGATGGCGGCGATCTGGCCTGACGTTTCCTCGTATTCGAACCCGGCCTCGAAATCCCTGAAATAACTGTCCGCGGAAGAAAAGGCGAAACCCGCACGCACACGCCTTTCGGCGTACAGGTTCAGCAGCTCCCCGGCGATTTTCTCCACTTCCCGCTTGGCTTTTTCCTTGACCTTGTCCCAGGATTTTCCACCCATCTTGTCCATGGCCGGAGTGTAGCCGTCCACGCCGATGTATTTCTGGATCATCCCCATACGCTCCACCGGCAGGTAAAGCTTGTCGTCGTCTTTATAAACGATGTGAAGAAAATCCCCGGTGACGCCTTTCAGCGTGATCTTGGAAATCCCCTCGTAACGCCCGATGCCGTGTTCCGAATGAACCACGTAATCCCCTTCGGACAGTTCGCTGAAGGAAAGGAAATCCTTGCCCTTGATCCGCGACGCACTGCGGGCCACCCGGCGTTTGGCCCCGAAAATCTCGTCTTCGGTGATCAAGGCCAGCGCTGTTTCCGGCCACACAAATCCCCGGCTCACCAGCCCGATGCAGATGACAGACATCCTCCTCATCCGTTCAAGATCCGGGATATGCTCGAATACCGGGGGTTCCAGGCCGTAGGGCCTAAGGAGGTCCTTGAGACGTTCCGCCTGGGACCGTGTGCTCACGGCCATGAGGGTTGTGAATCCACGTTCCTTTTTATCCTCGATCCACTGAACCAGGGGCAGAAGAGGGTTGTCCACGGTTGACCGTGTTTTCAGCTCCGAACTCACCGCCCGGTTTTCACCGATGGAATAATGCACTGTGGCATAACCGGAAGCTGCGCCCTTCACCGGGTCTGTCTGGAACTCGTGAAACGACATCCGCCTGAACCGGACGAGCCTTTCGCGGACCTCGTCCCAGGCCAGATACAGATGTTCCGGCTCCACGCAGAGACGTTTATCTTTGATCGACCGTTCGTAACCGGACCGGGCTTTTTCCTCAAAGGCATCCACGGTTTTACGAAGCTCGTCCTCGTGCTCCATCACGAACACCGATGACGGGGGAAGGTAATCGAACAGCGTGTCGGTTTCGGGATATACCAGGGGCAGAAGATTTTCCGTTTCACCCGGCCCTCCTTCACCTTTGATCAGGTCCACAATGCTGCGGATCTTGGACACGGGAACCCCGCAGAGCGACGCCTGTTTCCGAACCCGGTTCACAATCTCGTCCATTTCCGAGCGTTTGAGGATGGTTTCACAGGCCGGAACGATAAGGGCCTCTGTCAGGGAATCGATTTTCCGCTGGCTGGCCACAGAGAAAAACCGTAAAGATTCCACCGTGTCCCCGAACAGTTCCATACGCACCGGATGGTCGTACATCGGTGAAAAAAAGTCCACGATGCCGCCCCGAACGGAAAAATCTCCCGGCTCCTCCACAATGGCCGTCCGGGTGTAGCCCCCTGCGATGAATCTGGCCACCAGATCATCCAGATCCACATCCTCGTTCACCATGACGATGTCGGCAAAAGACAGAAGCTCGGTTTTGGGAATCAGACGCTGAACCAGAACCTCCGGTGTCAGCACCAGGATATCCGGAACGTCCCCGGAGGCCAGAAGGTTCAGGATTCTCATCCTCTCCGCCACCGTATCCGAATGGTAAGACAGGGATTTCAAAGGAATCAAGGTGTTGGCCGGAAACCAGGTGAAAGGATTCCTGTCTCCGGACATAAAAAACGACAGGTCGTTCATCCGTTTCTCCGCCTCGGCCCTGTCCGGTGAAACCAGCACCAGAGGGCCTTTCACCTTCCCTTTCAGCGCGCGGATCAGAATCCCTTTTTCCGAACCTGAAAAACTGGAAAGCCGGATCTCGGCCTCATCCTTCTTCAGCTTTTCAGCCATGTCCCCTGCAATCTGGTCAAACGTTATCATGACAGTCTAAAAACCCCGTACCCGTTTTAAAATGGATGGCCCTCATTAATAAGGAAGGGTGCATCATAATGGAATCCGGTCTGTTTTACAAAAAGATTTATGATTTCATCATGAACGGGATTCTCCGGCAAAAAACCCAAACATAAAAATAACTTGACTACATCTGACGCCTTTGTTAATCACAACTTTTACTTATAATGGCTCACACTTAAGGTGAAGCGCAAGGGACATCCGCCGTGAATATTTTCGATTTCATCATCGCCGCCATCATCGTCTACTGCGTCATACGCGGGATCTTCAGGGGGATCATCAAGGAAGCGTCCTCCATCATCGGCGTCCTGGCGGGCCTTTACGCCGCATACACCTACTATCCCGGCCTCAGCCAGGATCTTCTGGGTTTCAAAAACCTGTTTTCCTCCGGGGAATACGTGGACATCATCAGCTTTCTTCTGCTGTTCACCCTCGTATTCCTGATGGTGGGGGCCCTTGGAATCCTGATCCGGGTGCTTCTCAAAATCGTCTTCATGTCCTGGGTGGACCGCCTTTTCGGCGGGGTTTTCGGTTTTATACGAGGTTTCATGATCGCGTCCATGCTGGTCCTTGTCCTCACCACCTTTCTTTCGAGCGGATCACCGGTGATCCGGGAATCGTCCCTGACACCCTATGTGGCGTCGGCGGCTGGCGTCATGAGCTCCTTTGCCGGAAACGCCATGCGGAACAAGTTCAATTCCAACATGAGCGCCGCGAAAAAATCCTGGGATGACCCCGACGGTGTCCGCCAAGCGGCCGAAGATGCCCCGAAACCGGCGGACAAAAAACAGGACATCACACCCAAAAAAACCGTGAAGAAAACTCCGGCGGCCAAACAGACTTCGAATAAAAAACCGGCAGCTTCAGATAAAAAACCGGTGAAGAAAAAAACGGGTGCAAAAAAACCGTCGACTCATGGAACCCCGGCGGACCGGGCCTGAACCCCCATCATGAACCCTGGAAAAAACGTTGACTGATCGAGCCGAAAGTACGCCATCGCCCATGGATTCCCTGAAGTGTCTTGTTGAAACACTGAGAGCCAAGTGTCCGTGGGACAGAAAGCAGACCCCTGAAACCGTCATCGTGTACCTCATCGAAGAAGCCTACGAACTCCTGGATGCCCTGTCGTCCGGCAATATGACCCACATCAGGGAGGAACTGGGCGACGTGCTGTTCCAGGTGGTGTTCATCGCCCTCATGCACCAGGAAAAAAACGGATTCACCCTGGACGACGCCATAGCGGCCATCATGGAAAAAATGATCCGGCGGCATCCCCATGTGTTCGGAGACGAAACAGCCGACACCGCTGAAAAGGTCAAGGAGAACTGGGCCATCATCAAAGCCTCGGAAAAAGACCGTGCGGGCTCCGAAACGTCGCTGCTCGACGGGATTCCGTCGGGCATTCCGGCACTGCACAGGGCGTACATGATTTCGGACAAGGTGGGCCGGGCGGGATTCGACTGGGACGATATGGCAGGGGTCATGGTGAAAGTGGAAGAAGAATGGAAAGAGCTGGCCGAAGCCATCCGTTCGGGGCAGAAAAAACACATTTCCATGGAGTTCGGAGACCTGCTGTTCACCCTGACCAACGTGGCCCGTTTTGCGGGAATCCATCCTGAAACGGCGCTGGCCGCTTCAGTGAAAAAATTCGAAACCCGATATAAATATATGGAAAAACGCCTGGCGGAGGCGGAAAAACTGCTGTCCGCCCTCTCCCAGGAAGAAAAGGACCGCCTGTGGGAGCGTGCGAAACAGGATACGAAACAAACATTCGGAAGTTAGGAAACTGAAATGATAGCGATCATCGATTACGAGGCGGGAAACCTGACCAGCGTGTCACGGGCCCTCTCCTACCTGGGTTATCCCAACCAGGTCACCGGGGACAAAGATATCATATCCCGATCTGAGCGCGTGATTTTTCCCGGCGTGGGTTCTGCGGGTGCGGCCATGGAAAGCCTGAAGCGCCTGGGGCTTGACACCCTGATCAAAGATATCCGTCAAAGCGGCAAGCCTGTGCTGGGCATCTGTCTGGGGACCCAGATCATCCTGGGCCACAGCGAAGAGCACGACACAGCCTGTCTGAACATCATCGAGGGCCGGGTCCCCATGTTCGACGCCAAAGACAAGGACGACGACGGTTCAGCCATCAAAATCCCCCACATGGGATGGAACCGGGTCACGGTGCAGAAAGAGCATCCGGTTCTGGCAGGTTTGAAAGAGGATGACGAATTCTACTTTGTCCACAGTTACTACCCGGCTCCGTTTTCAAGCGGCCATGTGCTGGGGACCACGCGGTACGGAAGAGAGTTCGCCTCCATCATCGGATTTGAAAACCTCGTGGCCACCCAGTTCCATCCGGAAAAAAGCGGGCGCGCCGGACTAAACATTCTTAAAAATTTCTGTGAGTGGAAACCATGCTGAGCCGACGAATCATACCCTGTCTCGATGTTCACGAAGGGCGAACCACCAAGGGCATCAAATTCAAAAACAACATCGACATCGGCGACCCCGTTGAAATGGCCCGGATGTACTACGAACAGGGTGCCGATGAAATCGTGTTTTACGACATCACCGCCTCCCATGAAAAACGGAACATCATGATCGATGTGGTCCGCCGCGTGGCGGAAACCATTTTCATTCCCTTTTCCGTGGGCGGGGGCATCAGGACTCTGGAGGACATGCGGGCCGTGCTTCTTGCCGGGGCCGAAAAAGTCAGTGTGAATTCCGCAGCGGTGAACAATCCGGATATTATCAGCCAGGGTGCCAAAGCCTTCGGAAACCAGTGTGTGGTTCTGGGCATGGATGTGAAGCATGTGGGAAAAAGCGCGGCCATCCCCTCCGGTTATGAAATCGTCATCAACGGAGGCCGGAAGCATATGGGCATTGACGCCCTGGAATGGGCGAAACGGGGTCAGTACCTGGGAGCCGGAGAAATCTGCCTCAACTCCATTGACGCCGACGGCATGAAAACAGGCTACGAACTGACCCTCACGGCCATGATCTCATCCCAGGTGGACATACCGGTGATCGCGTCGGGTGGTGCCGGTGAACCCTCCCATCTGTACGACGTGCTGACGGAAGGCCGGGCCGACGCGGCCCTGATCGCGTCCATGGTTCATTACGGCACGTACACCGTGCCGGACATCAAGTCCTATCTTCACGACCGGGGAGTGAAAATGCGGATGGGGTGGTAATCAAACGGCGGAAACGGCAGGGATTTCTATATCATCCTCAACGCGTCGGCCCACGCCACCGATTCCGTGTAGAGAACCGGCAGCATTTCCGCTTCCACGCCGATGGAGCGGGCCTGGCTGTCCAGCCGTTTCCACTCGCCCTTCTCGAAAGCCACCACCAGCTTGAGATAATCGGAAAGCAGGCCTTTCTGGTTGACCAGGGCATCCCTGATGGTGTCGGACAGCGGAAGGTTCTCCATGATTTTTTCCATGGGCTGGTCAAGGATGGCGTCGATCAGGGAGAAAAGCCCGAAAGTGAACAATTCCTGATGGGCTTGTGTTTTTTTGCCGTAATCCCCCAGCCGTTCACAGAACCTCGCCCGGATGCAGGAAGCGATGGCCAGTTCCGGCGTGGTGGAACCGGCGAGGTTTGACATGAGAATCACGGACATGAACCGCCTCAGCTCATCCTGGCCAAGGTAGACCAGAGCGTTTTTGATCGAGGTGATCTCGTTCACCCGTTTGAAAAACGCCGAGTTGATATAGCGAAGAAGCTTGTAAGATATGGCCACATCCTTGGATATTTTGTCCGTAACCTTTTCAAAGTCCAGGTCTCTGTTGTTCACTTCCTTCATGATTCCGAGAAGGGCCATGGACGTGGCCGGAACCTCGCGCCCTTTCACCACTTCCGGCTTGCAGAAAAAATAGCCCTGAAACAGTGTGAAGCCCATGTCGATGGCGGCCCGGAATTCCTCCCAGGTTTCGATCTTTTCGGCGAGAAGCCTGATCCGCGAAGGCAGACCCGAAACCTTATTCCGGATTTCGTCCAGAGACACCCCCATGAAATCCACTTTGACGATGTCCGCCACCTCCAGAAAGGCATTGTGGACACTGTCAAACACGTAATCATCCAGAGCCAGGGTATAGCCTTTTTTCTTGAGCGTCTTGCAGGCTTCAATGACATCCGGTGTGGGTTCGATGGTTTCAAGGATCTCCACGATGGTGTCCTTGGCCGGAAACATCAGAGGGATCAGGTTCAGGATCAGGTTTTTCGTGAAATTGATGAAGACGTTCCGCCCACCGGACAAAGACTCCAGCCCGAGATTCAAAAACGAGCTGGACAACACCGATGAGGTTGCCGAATCCCCGTCGACCTTGGGCATGTAGTTTTCCATGCTGTGACGGAACAGGAGTTCGTATGCGAATACTTTCCGATTTTTGTCGAATATCGGCTGCCTGGCCACATAAATATCCATAGACGACCTTGTGTGAAGATGGGTTTGGCGAAAAATGGATTTAATTTTGAACTGTCATCGGCATTTATCGCAAGATGTGATTGTCATCAATATACCCGCGACAGCGGTGCATGTCAATAAACCCGTTTCCTTGAGCGGCGTTGCGCTTGCATATTCCTTGACGTGCAGGCAGAATACCGTCAGAATCGGCGAAAAAAACATAGGATAAAAAAACACCTCCCCGCGGCCTGAACCCTCAAGCAAAGGACACGAGCCATGACTGAAACCCTTTTCATCGACCTTCCTTTTATCCGTGACCGGCGTGCTGTGGTCAGAAACTTTGATGGCGTCTGTGACGACCTTCTCTCCGGTGGCCGGGGTTTTGACGGTTTCAGAGACAAAAAGGCTCCTGCTTTTGAAAACCCGGATGTCCCGGACACACGTACCCTCAGGACCCGGACACTGTGGTACAACTACCGGGCACTCATGGATGTGGACAGCCGCTGTTACGGGACGTATTACGGACCTGGAACAGGATACGGAGCCCCCGCCCTCATCGCCGGACGGGAAATCATGGCCCTGTCCGAGGAGGGTGTGACCATGATGGTTCAGATTCCCCGTCATTTCAACCCTCAAAAGCCTGTGCTGGTGGCCGTGCCTTCATCAGGCTCCCGAGGAATCTACGGAGGCATCGGCGTGGTGGGGGAATGGGCGCTCAAGCGGGGATTTGCCGCGGTATACACCGACAAAGGAACAGGTGTGGGCTATCATCTTCTGGACGACGACACGGTGATCCTCATGGACGGGCGGCTGGCCTCCGGGGAACACGCCGGTGAACCCCTCCCTTTCGACGCCCTTTCAGGACTTAAAGGCGCTGAAAGAAGGAAAAGCCTGTCCGAACACAACCGCAGCTATCCCCACCGCATCGCCGTCAGACACGCCCATTCCGGCATCAACCTCCAGGAAAACTGGGGGCGCTATGTGCTGGAATCCATTGCCTTTGGAAGAACCGTTCTTGAAAAGGATTTTCCGGGTATCGGAAAAAGCCTCAAAGTCATCGCCGCCGGCATCTCCAACGGAGGCCTGTCCTCCATCATGGCCAAAGAGCAGGACAGCGAAGGCCTCATCCACGCCGTGGCCGTATCGGAACCCAATGTCACGCCGTTCCATACCCACCGGATTTCCATTGTCCAGGGCAACGCCCCTAAAGTCCCCGCCCATTCCATGAGCCTTGCGGACTACGCCACACTTTTCAACATCTACCTGCCCTGCGCAGCCCTTGCAAAAGACTTTGAAAAAGCGCCGTTCCGGCTGGACGCCTTCGGCCTTACCCGCGCCATGTGTGAAAACCGCTGCCTCTCCCTCAGGGACAAAGGCCTCCTCCGGGGAGAAAACACCGATGAACTGTCACGTCACGCCCTTTCACTTCTCAGAAGCATCGGCGTGAACAGGGAATCGGAAATCCTTCTGCCTTCGCACTACACCCTGGATGTGGCCCGGAGTATCGCCGTCACCTACGTGTCCCAGTACGCCGGGGCCCGGGTCTTCGACCATCTGGCTGGATTCAGTTTCGCCGCCACAGATCCCATGGGACGGCCCCGCGCCCTGACCCGGCCTGAAGCGGCATCACTGTTTTCAGACCAGAGCGGCATCCCGCCGTTTACCCTCATCAAACTGATCAACGACCACAACCCCGACGGTCCCCTGGAAGACCGGCAATCCGTATCGCCCTCCACAGGCCGGATGGACATGAATCTCGACGGGGCACTCGCCCTTCGCCGGCTGGTCACAGGTGTGGACGAGCAGGGGAATCCTGTCACTGGAACGGCAATGGATCTTCACCTTCGCATTACCCGAAGCATGGACGCCATCAAAGTCACCGGGAATCTGAAGGGCTGCCCGGCCGTCATGGTCACCGGGCGCTGCGACGCGGTGCTGCCCATCAACCACACGTCACGGCCCTATCTGGGGGCCAACGCGCTGGCCGAAGGCGGTGAGAGCCGCCTCAGGTATTATGAAGTCACGGAGGCCCACCATGTGGACGCCCTGAACATGCTGTACAAAAATCCCGACACCTGCGATTCCCCCATGGATTTCGCCCCCCTTCATGTGGTGTACCTGAAGGCCCTGGACCTGATGGTCGATCATCTTGAAAACCGGACAGCCCTGCCGCCGAGCCAGGTGATCCGGCCTGTTCCGCCTTACCACACCTGTCCTGAGATCGTGAGCTGGCCGGAGCCTGAAAACAGAATCGATTGTCGGGATGGGGTTGTTTTCATTCCGGAGTGACGACGGAATAAATCTGCGGGGGGCGCGGTTCGGAGAGTACGTCTTTCACCTCGCTGTCAAAAAGTGTCACCCGGTTGCGGCCGAGAGCCTTGGACTGATACAGTGCTTCATCGGCCTGATTCAAAAGGATCTCGGCATTTTTCTTGTGAACAGGGACCGTGGAAGCCACACCGATGCTGATGGTGATGGGAACGGACTCCCCGTTTTTGACCACCTGGAGGTTCTCCACACAGAACCGGATGTTTTCAGCCACCTGAAGAGCCCCTTCTTCCCCGGTGCTGGTGAGCAGAACGCAGAATTCCTCCCCCCCGTAACGGGACAGGAAATCGTTTTCCCGCATGAGCTGGGCCTGAATGGTCTGGGCCACGTCCTTCAGACACTCGTCACCCAGAAGATGGCCGTAACTGTCGTTGATCCGCTTGAAATGATCGATATCCATGATCAGGCAGGACAATGGGGTTTTCTCACGGATGGCCCGGTTGTACTCCCTGTAATAGATTTCGTTGAAATAACGCCGGTTTTTCAGTCCCGTAAGGCTGTCCGTGGTACTCAGTTCCCTTAATCTTTCGTTCATCACTTCCAGTTCACGGGTCCGCATCCTGACGTTCATTTCAAGATTTTCGTTGGCTTCCTTTTCCAGTTCAAGGGCCATGGCCTGGGCTGTCCTTGCAAGCTGTTCGTGTTTCAGGGCCTTGCGCTGGGCATCGTACCTCACGGTTTTTTCCCGGCTGAGCCGGTCCGCAAGAGCAAAGGAAAGTAAAAGGACCTCCACGGCAGAACCGATCTGAAGGGCGTTTTCCGTAAAGACATTCCGGGGGACAAGGGCCAGTTTGTTCAGGGCCAGCACCGCACCGCCCAGAAGCATGGCAAACCAGGACAGGGTGTAATACCGCGCCGCCGTGTAGCCTCCGGCCCAGAGAACGACAGCCGCCACGAGGGACAGAAGAATCATGCACACCGCGATGACGATGACGGGAAAAATGATCACGTTGTAGGGGACGATAAAACAGACCGTGAGATGGAGAAAAAGAAAAACGGCCAGATAGATGCTGAGCTGGTTGATCCAAGGCTTCCAGCCGGGAAGATCCAGAAATTTCCGGGTGAACAGATGGGCGAAAAGAACGACGCTTCCGATGCTGGCCGCGGTGATCTGTTCGTTCCACCAGGTGTATTCAGGCCAGAAGTACTGGTAGCTGAAACCGTTCAGGGTCAGGAGGAAGGCCGCCATGGAGCATACGTAAAGAACATAGTAAAAGTAGGTGACCTCCCGGACGGAAATGAACACGAAAAGATTGTACACCACCATGGCCAGCATGATGCCGTAATACAAGCCGTAACACAGGTCCTGCAACTGGCTTCGCTGGATGAAGGACTTTTCGCTTGAAAGGGTGAGGGGCACCTGCATGGAACTTCTCGTTTTCACCCGGAACACCATGTCCACCGATTCGCCGGGCGTCAGACGGACAGGCACGATAAAATTCCGGTGGGCGACGATACGGGCTGAAAAGGGATAGTTGTCACCGAAAAGATAGCCTTCGGCCATGTGTCCGTTCCGGATGAAATCCACTTTGATGTGATCGATGAGGGGATAGGCGATTTCAAGCACCGTGTCAACAGGCTCCGTGTCCCGGCTTTTCAGACTGACTTTGATAAAAAAAACCGATGAGGTGAAACCGTGATTTACCGTGGTTCCCTTAATTCGTTTCCATTTTTTTTTCTGGGAACCGCCCACAAGATCCGTCAACGACAGCTTGCCTTCAGGGTCTTCCACTTCCATCGCGTAAGCCCCGAGGTTGACCGAGTCGATGTTGCGATCGACGGACAAAACTTCACCCCATGAACGTTCCTCGGATGAAAGAACTGTCACGATGAAAAAAGACAATAAGAAAACGGCGCTTTTCAGCGGTATTTTGCATGATGCTCGGATAACTATCTCCCCCCACGAAACGATAGATATTTTTTTATAGTTTCTCTTTTTTTTTTAAGCAAGGAAAAGCTTAAATAAAAAACTTAAAATGGCCGATAGGTTTAACAGGATTTTCGTGGTCTGATTTCACGCGGGTTCAGGCGGCCGGTCACCGGCCGCTAAACAGTTCTGCTTCGGACACCGCCGCGAAAATCAAGGCAGGGACGCCTTGATCCAAACATAACCAAGGGATGGTTGATATGAAAATCGACAGTTACAGCATCAATCTTTCTTCGTCGCGAGTCTATGAAGAAAAAAATCAGGAAACGGAAGAACTCAGGGAATGGGGGAAAAAAAACGATTCCCGCCGCCTTTCCCAGGAAGCCGCGGAAGGCAGCCCGCGCCGGGCTTTGACGGACCTTGTCAGTATTTCTGAAGAAGCCATGGCCGGTCTGCGCCAGGGTGGTTTAAGGGACTCGCCGGACATTGCAGAGCAAACCGTGGGCGATGTGCCTTCAGACGAAGACGAACAGGGCATGGACGCCCGTTTGATGATCCTCAAACGCCTCATCGAAGCCTTCACAGGCCGGGAAATCAAAATCGCGAAAGTCGGTTCATCGGAGGCCGGACAGGCGGAAGCTTCCGGATCCCAGGGTGAACCGGCTCCGGCCGAAGCCCCGCGTGAACAGGAATGGGGCATGAGTTACACCCACTATGAATCCCATTACGAATCGGAACAAACCCGCTTCTCAGCCCAGGGAATCGTCCGCACGGCCGACGGCAGGGACATCGCTTTTTCCATGGATCTGTCCATGAGCCGTGAGTATTTCAGTGAGGAACGGCTTGAAGTCAAGGCGGGCGCGCCCCTTATCGACCCCCTTGTCATCAATTACGGCGGAACGGCGGCTGAGCTTTCGGACATGACCTTTGAATTCGATCTCACCATGGACGGGGAGAACGAAACCCTGCGGCAGCTTGAACCGGGCAGCGGATTTCTGGTTTTCGACAAAAACAAGGACGGCAAGGTAAACGACGGCAGCGAACTTTTCGGCCCGAAAACCGGGGACGGATTCGACGAGCTGGCCGCCTACGACGAGGACGGCAACAGCTGGATCGATGAAAACGACAGCATTTACACCCGTCTGTCCCTGTGGAGGCGCGAAAACGACACCGACGTTTTAACAGGCCTCAAAGCCGCCAACGTGGGTGCCATTTATCTAGGGAACGCCGACACATCCTTTGATCTGAAAAACGAGACCAACGACCTCATGGCCCAGATCAGGAAAACCGGGGTTTATCTCAAGGAAAACGGCGGCGCGGGAACCGTTCAGCAGATCGATTTTTCGGCGTGACCGCCCTCGTGCAGAACTGGCCGGTAACCGGGTTATTTCTTTTTCATGATCTGGCCGGCCACAGCGTTCCAGTCGATCTGGTTGACAAGCATCTGGGAACGGACCGGATATCCGAATCGCGTGAGATGGGCCGCCATGTCCTCGGCGCTCATCTGCGGAAACCAGAACGTCATGAACTGAATGGCCGACGGCGGAAGTGAACGGTCCCAGTAGTCGGGGTTGAACCGCATCAGGGGCAGCCCCTGCTTTTTACCGTTCATCCTGAAAACGATATTGGAATCATGGCCCGTATACGCCGGCTCGTCCAGTTCATCCGCCGGAATCCCCATGATCTCCTTTTTCAATTCCTGCAAGAGCAGCTGATCCGACGGTCGGAGCGAATAATATTCCAGATAGATGCCCGCCAGCTCCTTCACCGTAACAGGCAGCCAGTAGGCCGGGCGCTTTGGGTTGAACACTATGACGTTGTATCCCGAACTGCCGGGATTCTCGTAGATATGAACACCCGGAGCCAACTCCTCCCTCAAAGGAAACACCACCCTTACTTCATCCATCTTTGTGGCGGCTCTGTCGATAGCCTTTTCACGCTTCGGATCGTCCGTGCCATTGCTGAAATAGGGAAACGTTCCATGGGGATTCATCGCGCCGAGGGTGGAATTAATCGTGAAACCGTAATACGACGCCGAAGGCAGCTCCGCTTTCCAGGTCTTTCCGTCTTTCATGAAAAGATGGAAATAGAACGTCATGTTCGCCCGTAAGCCGTAATTGGCTTTGGACAGGAGGTAATGGTCGTCCCAGTCACCTGTGACGGCGACCTGCATGTCAAACCCTTTGGGATGGGCAAGAATGGGAACGTTCCTCCTGAACCATTCCGACAGCACGTGAACATTCGTTTTGAACTGAACCTCATCGGGGGTTTTAGCCTCGATCGCGTACTTGAACGAATTCTGGCCCGGTTTTTCATGAAGAAATAAGGATGCCTCATCCGCCAGCGCCTGGGTGTGAATCAGCAGAACACAAATCATAAATAGAGGTCTCATGTTTTTTTGTCCTTGTTAAGAAAAAAAATTAGTTTGAAGCCCATCTGATTTTCATGTAAAAAAGCTCATGCTTCATTGTTCAAAGGGGACGTTCTTTCAGCCGACGGGGCCATCTGTCATCCGTCTGACGCAAATCCCCCACCCCGGCGAACAGATGCGCCATGTATATCACAAACCTGGACAGGATAAAATCCCGTCCTTCTTGATATTTGAAATCCATTAAATAAAGACTCAACGAGGAGAACCGATGGAACGGTTGAATATTCTTGTTATCGGCAGCGGCGGCCGTGAACACGCCCTGGTATGGAAGCTGGCTCAGAGCCGTCATGTGAAAAAAATTTTCTGCGCCCCCGGCAACGCGGGCATCGCCGGTCTTGCCACCTGCGTGGACATCAACGCCGACGACCTTGACGGCCTTCTTTCTTTCGCCTTAACGGAAAAAATCGGGCTCACGGTGGTGGGGCCGGAAGCGCCACTGTCCATGGGCATCGTGGACCTGTTCGAAAAGAAAGGCCTCAAGGTGTTCGGAGCGAGTAAAAAAGCCGCCCAGATCGAGGCCAGCAAATCCTTTTCAAAACAGCTGATGGCGAAGTACGGCATCCCCACAGCGTCAGGCCAGAGTTTCACCAGCTACGACCAGGCCGAAAAGTACATCAGGCGTCAGGGCAAGGCCCTGGTGCTCAAAGCCGACGGTCTGGCCGCCGGCAAAGGCGTCCTTATCTGCCCCACGGAAAGTGAAGCCCTGGCCGCGCTTAAAACCATCATGAAAGACAAGGCTTTCGGGGACGCCGGAGCCAAAGTGGTGATCGAGGAATGCCTTACAGGCGAGGAAGCCTCGTTTCTCGCCCTGACCGACGGAAAGACCGTTCTTGCCCTTCCCACGTCCCAGGATCACAAACGCGTTTTCGACAACGATGAAGGCCCCAACACCGGCGGCATGGGCGCATACTCTCCCGCTCCGCTGGTGGACAGCATCCTCACTGAAAAGGTCATGAAGGACGTCATGATTCCCACGGTGAAAGCCATGGAAGCCGAAGGCGCTCCGTACAAAGGCATTCTCTACGCCGGGCTCATGATCGACCGTGACCGGATCAAGGTCCTGGAATTCAACGCAAGGTTCGGCGACCCCGAAGCCCAGCCCCTCCTGATGCGTGTGAAAAACGATCTGGTGGAACTGATCATGGCCTGCATCGACGGCACCCTGGCCCAGCACACCATCGACATCGACGACCGGGCCGCCGTGTGCCTTGTCATGGCTGCGGGCGGTTACCCCGACGCCTACGCCAAAGGTAAAGAAATCAGCGGCCTTGACGACGCGGCGAAAATCAAGGACGTGGTGGTGTTCCATGCCGGAACAGGCCTTGAAAACGGAAAAACCGTCACCACGGGCGGACGGGTTCTGGGGGTTACAGCCCTGGGCGACGGCGTTGAAAAAGCCATTGAAAAAGCCTACCAGGCCGCCGGAAAAATTTCCTGGGACAAGGTCCACTACCGGACGGACATCGGGAAAAAAGCCCTGATCCGCCTGAACACCCCGCCCCAGGTGGGCATTGTCATGGGCAGCGACTCGGACTTCGCCGTGATGAAGGAAACCCTGGTGGTATTGAAAAAATTCGGCATTCCCTATGAAATCACCGTGGCCTCCGCCCACCGGACCCCGGAACGGGCGGCGGTTTTCGCATCCACCGCCAGACAGCGGGGCGTCAAAGTCATCATCGCCGCGGCAGGTCAGGCGGCCCATCTGGCCGGAGCCATGGCGGCCCAGTCCACCCTCCCGGTAATCGGCGTACCCATTGACGCCTCATCCCTCAACGGCCTGGACGCCCTTCTGTCCACGGTGCAGATGCCTCCGGGAGTCCCCGTGGCCACCGTGGCCATCGGAAAACCCGGCGCCACCAACGCAGGGATCCTCGCCGCCCAGATCATCGGCGTGGCCGACGAACGGATCGCGGGTTATCTTGCCGAATACAAAGAGGAAATGGCCAAAGGTGTGACCAAAAAGGCGGCGGCTCTTGAAGCGAAGCTGAAATGATGCCACAGGCCTCCGCTTAACACCGGAGGCCCACAATCACTGGTTTTATACCGATACCGGCACGTTGGCAACCCATCGTAGGTCGGGTTCAAAAACCCGACAAATGGCCCGATCCACTGAAGAATCGAACGGTCGTTTCACACCGATGTTCTTTTTTTGACAAAAATTGTGTGCCGAATGGGAGTGTTCAGCAGGATAAGGATGGAGGCATTTGTCGGGTTTGAAGAACCCGACCTACGAGACAGCAAAGCCCTATGGTGCAACGCAATAAAATCATAGCCGTTGATTCCGGCATGCCCGGCACAGGCGAAATTACCATGGCCGCAGAAGTCATACGAACGGGCGGGGTGGTGGTCATCCCCACCTTCTGCCTGTACGGGCTGGCGGCGGACGCTTTCAACGCCGCAGCGCTCCAAAAAATATTCGACATCAAAAAACGGCCGGATTCCAATCCACTGCTCATTTTCATCAAGGACATCCGGGATATCGGCGATCTGGTCAAGGATGTGTCACCTGCGGCGGTCAAACTCATGAACCGGTTCTGGCCCGGCAAAGTGACATTGATTTTCAACGCAAAGGACCACCTCCCTCAGGCCCTCACAGCGGGTACCGGCAAAATCGGCATCAGGATTCCCGACCATCCCGTGACCTCGGCCCTGGTGAAAGCCGCAGGGTGTCCCATCACCGGAACGAGCGCCAACATCTCCGGCCAGCCGGGATGCCATCGTGTCACGGATCTTGCAGAAAGCCTGATCCAAAATGTGGACCTGGTGTTGGACGCGGGAGACCTTTCTGGCGGAACGGGTTCCACGGTCGTGGACACCACCCTCGAAACCCCAAGTATCCTTCGTGAAGGCGTGGTCAGTGCCAGCGCCATTGATGACGCCTTGAAATAATCAAACGAAATTATTTGAATTTGCACACATTCCGAAACAGCTTTGCGGCATAGGCCACGTACCTGAAAAAAGCCCGCGCCGTCAAATCCGGATCAGCCAGCTTCCTTTTGATGTAAGCTCCCCTGAAATAGTAGCGCCTCAAAACATTCCGCCGGAATCTCACAAGTTCCTCGATGGAAAGATGCTCCGTACCCAGCGCGGGAGACCGGTGATAATCACTGCCCAGTTCATCCACCCCGTCCGGTGCTTCACAGGCGCAGATAGTCCGAAGCTCCGTGAGGGCGTAAGGCACGGGAATGTGGATTTCGATGAAGTCCGCGTCAAGCGCGAAAATCAGGTCTTCGGTCATGCGGAGGTGGTGCATGTCCTCCCAGGGGAAACCCGCCATATAAAACCCAAAAACCTTGAGGCCCAGGACTTTCGCCAGATGCATGGCGCGGAAACTGTCGGCCACCGTGGTTCCTTTTTTCATCCGTTCCAGGGATTCGGCGCTGCCCGATTCGAAACCGAAGGCCACGAGCCAGCACCCGGCGTCTTTCATGATGGAGAGAGTCTCCCGCTCAAGGGGCCGTGTTCTGGAGTTGGCCACCCAGGCTATTTTCCCTGAAAGTTCCGAATGGAGAATCTGGGTGCACAACTGTTCCACCCAGTCCTTGTCCATGGTAAAGGTGTCGGATTTCATGAAAAAATTACGGATGCCGTAGGTGTGGAAGCAGTCCCGCATCTCTTCGATCACGCTTTGGGGACTTCTCTGGCGGAGTTTTTTTCCTGAAATCAGGGGGGTCAGACAGTAGATGCAGCCTGAGGGGCAGCCCCGCCCCACACTGATGGTTGCCTGGGGCTCCCCGGTGTCCGGCCGGGTGTAAAGCTTGTTGTTCATAAGCGACCGGGCCGGAAACGGAAGGGCGTCCAGGTTTTCGTCCCAGACGGCGAAATCGGTTTTTTTCCATTCTCCCCCGGACCGGTAAAGGATGCCGGGAATGTTTTCAGGGCTTGTCATGCAGAAATGGGCGTCGATGAGTTCGGCTCCCACAAAGTCGCTTTCCCCGCCGATGAGGTAATCGACGTGATGGAGGTCCAGCCGTTTCAGGCGTTTCGGATCGGCGTCGAAAAACACAGCGCCTTTGAGGATGATCGTGGCGTCGGGCATCATGGCCTTGACCCGGTTTATGGTTTCAAGATCACCGAAAATCGTGGCGCTGGTGACGCTCATGAACACCAGATCGGGCATAAATTTTTCCACATCCCTAATCAGGTGGCGGATCTTTTTTCTCTCGCCCTGGTAATCTTTCAAAAAAAGCCGGTATGGCCTTTTCATCAGGGCCGCCGCCACATAGCCCAGATCGTTGCAGGCCCGCATGGTGGTGGCCGCCGAATCCTCGATATTTCCCTGGCACCTGTCCTCTCCGCGCTGGTACACCCGGCCCGGCGGATAGATCAGCATGATGTTTTTCATGGTTTTCCGTCCTCCTCGACCCTGTTGTAGCGGAAAAAATAACGAAACGAAAGAACGATGACGTCCCGCCATGAACCTTTGTTGATCCGGCAAAGGCCGAAAGTCATACCGGCACCGAATATCAGCCGATACAGAAACGGCAGCGGCAGCCTCACCAGAACCCGGAGAACCCGTTCGGGAAGGTTCAGGATCACAGCGGCGTTCATCAGTTTCTGGAGATGGACCATGGCCTGTTTTTCAGGAATCAGCAACGGGGAGTCGGTAAAATAGGACGAGCCTGTTTCACAGGCATGTAAAGAGGAAGAAATCCATCCCTTTTGTTTGCAGAAATCGAAAATGGCTGTGCCCGGGTAGGGATTCAGAAGCGAACACCACACGAAATCAGGGCGGATGCGCCGGTTCAGCGCGTAAGTTTCAAGGGCCATGTTCATGTTTTCTTCCGGGCAGCAGACCATGTTGAAGGTCTGAAACCGGATGCCGTGTTTTTTCAAAAGACCCGCAGCAGCAACAATGTCCGCCTCAGAGAGGTTCTTGGACAAAATCAGGTTGCGGACCCTTTCATTGCCGCTTTCAAGGCCCATTTTAACCGCATGGCACCCCGCACGCTTCAGGCGTTTCACCAGGTCCTCATCCAGGGCGTCTGCGGTGGAATTGATTTTGAACGGAAGCCCCACAGCCCGTTCATAGGACGAGCAAAATTCCACAAGCCATGACCGGGGAGCCAGTGTGAAACTGTCGTCGTCCAGGGTGATGAACCGGACCTTGCCGGACTGTTTCAGCACCCGGAGTTCGGCGATGAGATGGGGCACGGATCGCCTTCTGACCACCCGGCCTTTTCCCTTGTACAGCCTGTTGTAGTTTTGGTTAAAACAGAACGCGCAGGCTTTGGGGCAGCCCCTTCCGGCCATCACCACCCGGTGGTACAGGATGTCCCGGCCTTTTTTCGCATAAAGTCCGTAACGTGTGTAGATATCCCGGTCATAAAACGGCAGATGGTCCAGGTCGTCGATCAGGGGGCGGACGACGTTATCATAAACGCGCCCGTCTTTTTTCACCCAAAAATTGGGGAGATGCGCCGTATCCCCGGCCGATGCCAGGGCGTTCAGGAATTCAGGAAACGCTTCGTCCCCCTCCCCCCGGCACACGGCGTCGAGATACGGTTCATCAATGACCTCGGGATAAAACGTGGGGTGAGGTCCGCCGCAGATCATCACCGCATCGCCGCACGCCGCCCGGAGCGTTGGCCCCTGGGTTCTCATGAACGCCAACTCCGCCGTGGTGATGGAAAACGCGATGACTTGGGGCTTTAGCATGGCCACGGCACGGACCGGATCGTTCTCCAGATCGGCGATCACGACAAAACACCTATGCCCCGCCTGTTTTGCCATAGCCGACAGCGCCATGACCGCAGGTTTGGCGAAAACATCTTTCTGGACAAACACAACACGGATGGAGGAATGGGGCTTGTCTTTATGGATGACAAAAGGTGTCATGAATCCCGTCCAAACAACAGAAAATTGAAGGTTCGTGCCGTTTCATCAATGGTTATTTCCTGAACGCCCTCTCGTAGGTCGGCTTGAGGTCACGAAAGCCGACACATGCCCCTAAGCCTTATCATGCGACGTTCTCCCATCCGACACACAATTCTCACCATATAAATGGCCATCGCTCAATAACGACCGATCGATTGTTCTGTGGATCGGGCCATTTGTCGGGTTTATAGAACCCGACCCACTATAGCTTTGCGATTTATGAAAGGCCAATCGTAGATCGGTTTGGGGCATGAAAGCCGACACATGCCCCGGCCTAAAACACCAGAACCTCATACAGATCCGGATCAAAAATCGTCACTGAGCGATCAAAATCCCGAATCCGGCGGACCAGACCCGGCACATCGGCCCCCGGAAGAATGGGCGTTTTTTTTCCAGGGATGACGGGCCTGAAAAAATCATGGTGATGAAAAAGGACCACCGTTCGGGCCCCCGTGATTTCAAGCAGTTTTTCGGGGTAATGTTCCATGCGTTTCCATCCGGGCACGCAAAGGAAAATCACATCGGCGCGGTGGCCGTTCAATGTCTCTTCCACAAACCCCGCGCTGCCCGCGTGGAGAATGGTCGTTCCCCCGATGTCCAGTTTCGGCATGAACACCGGCCCCACCCTGTAAGCGGAGGCTTTCACCGGAGGATTGACCGAATCCGTGATGTCCCCAGGATAAGGCACCCTGCCGAACATGACCCGACCGTGCTGGGAGGGGATCATGGTGACACGGATGTCGGGAGTCAGAGCCTCTGTCTCACCGCCATCACAAACGGTCACCCGGCTTCTCATGCCCCAGGCCGCCATAAGACAGGCGAGACTCCGGCTTCCAACAATCGGTCCCCGGACGTATTTCGCCAGCTCCGGGACATCCACGGCATGATCGAAGTGGGTATGGCCGATGACCATGGACGTCTGTGAGCCGAGATTCCCGGCATGACGCCGGACCGCGTCCTTGTCCGCCACGGCTTTTCCAAACAGCATGGCCCACTTTCCGATCCGGGTGTGATAGGGGTCCACCAGAACGGTGGCGTCCCTGTAGGAAATTCGCAGCCCCGCCGCTCCGGTGAGACACAGGCTTATCGTGTGCATTCAGTCCTCCGTTTCAACGATCACCTCGGCCTTCCGTCGACCCCAGGCGTTCGCGCCGCGATGGGTGTAGTGATACAGATCGATCCGCAGGGGACCTTTGATGGCCCCGCCCCGGTCTTCCACCACACCCCAGCCGTAGCCGGGAATGAACATCCGTGTTCCGAAGGGATAATATTCCGTGTCCGCCGCAACAGTTCCGTCGCTTGGCAGAAGTAGCCAGGGAAAGAACAGGACGCGGATGGGAATCATCCAGGGTTTTTTCAGACTGTCCCAGGAAAAAAGGCCGGGATGGGGAATGTGGGGCCGGGTGCCGCTGGCTGTAAGCCCTGAATACGGCTGACCCTTGGATTTTCCCGTAGACACATATTTGTTCCAGAAATCGAATGTCCCCCGTTCCCATCCGCAGCACTGGCCGCATCCGCAGTAGCCCGTCGTCTCCATGACGACGATGCGGTCCTTTCCGGCGCATCCGGACATGATGATCAGCAACAGGATCGCCGTGATGAATGCTTGTTTCATAAATTTTCGAAAAACCCTTGTCCAAACATGATTTCTGGTTTTTATATACAAAGCGCGCATGAAACACCTTGCCGTACTGTGGGCGAAAGTCCACCCATTAAGAGCAACAGGCATGTGAGTCAATGTTCATGTGTCACCGACCGTAGCAGCAACAGCCAGTCTTGTAAACCATCAAACAGGAGGAGTTATGATCGTCGACTGTCACCAGCACTATCATCCGGACATCCTTACCCCGGAAACCCTCATCGCCCAAATGGAACAGACAGGCATCGACCGCGTTGCGCTCATGCCGGCCATTTGCGGAGCCATTCAGATCCCCTCCCCCTTCATCATTTCGGCCATGCGCTATTCCCTTAAAAAAACAACGTTAAGGCCCCTTGTCAGGAAAATCATCACCCGGTTCACCGATGAAGGCGATTTCAAGCTGCCCTCGTCGGTGATCCGCATTATCAAGACCCCGGACAACGCATCGGTTTTCGACCTGGCCGACCGCTATCCCGGACGTTTTTTCGCCTGGTGCATGATCAACCCCCAGGGCGGCACCGATCCTGTCCGGGAACTCGACACATGGAAGACCCACGCCGCTTTCGCCGGTGTCAAGGCACACCCCTTCTGGCACAGGTTTCCCCTGAAGCAGCTTGACGGAATTGCCGAGAGCCTCGTGGCCATCAACGCCCCCCTCATCCTCCACCTGGGCTTTGGCGATCACGGCGACATCGTTTCCCTGGTAAATCGGTTCCCGCGCCTCATCGTCATCCTCGCCCACGCGGCCTTTCCGAATTTCAAAGACACCTGGAAACAGATCAAGGGCCTGAAAAACATTTTTGTGGATCTGTCCGCCACGTCCTACGTGGATGAAAAAACCATGACCGAGGTAACGTCGTATCTTGGCATCGAACGCTGTCTTTTCGGGACGGACGGGCCTTTTGGCTCCCACAACAGCCATGGAGGCTTTGACCTGGGACTGATCAAACGCAAAATCGAAAACGTGTTTCCGGACAGAACCCATCAGCAACTGATCCTCGGTGAAAACTTCATGAACATCGTAGGCGGGATCAAACGTGACCGGAGCGCAGCATGAGCTTTTCATTCCGTCAACACCCACAGGTCATTGCCCACCGTGGAGACAAGGCACGGAATCCGGAGAACACTGTTTCAGCTTTCAGGGCAGCGCTGGACCTGGGTGCCTCCATGGTCGAGCTGGACGTCACCCTCACCCGCGACAGGAAAATCGTGGTGATTCATGACGACACACTGAATAGAACCACCAGCGGACACGGACGGGTCAGAGACAAAAAACTGTCCGAAATCCTCACCCTTGACGCGGGTTCCTGGTTTTCACCGGTATTCGCTTCCGAAAAGGTTCCGGTTCTCGAAGACGTGCTCACCTTATGCCGGGGGAACACCCTGGTGAATGTGGAGATCAAACCCGAAGCCGTTGAACATCCCATGCCCGACGACGCCATTGAAATTCAGGTGCTGGAACTGATCCGCCGTCTGGGCATGACGGACAGCATCCTGATATCGAGTTTTCATCGACGGGTGATTCAAAGAATGACCGGCATGAAGGGACCGAAACCCGCTCTCGCCCTCCTGTCCGATGAGCCTCTCGATGATGACACGATGCAATTCATGACGGAATGCAGGGTGTTTTCATACCATGCCGATCATCGGATCCTCACATCGGAACAGATTCGAAAAACCCATGATCATGGGTTGAAGGTGTTGACGTATACGGTGAACACTGAAGAGGATGCGCGGAGATGTCTGGATATGGGGGTGGATGGATTTTTTACCGATGATCCGGCACAGTTTATACGATTTTTGGAAAGGTGACGGGCTGCACTGATTCCATGTTGCAATAAAAAAATGACCCACAGGTATCGTCAGACGCAGTAGTCGGGCTCACGCCCGACCAACTGCTTTAAAACCGACAGCGGGTCATTGGCCGGGTCTTTTGACCCGACCTGAGATGGGCTGCCATGACGCCAATACTCGTTCCAGATGGGCTTAAAACAAATCAGAACGTGGCCATGGCGCTGATGCTGATGCTTTTGACCATTTCATCCTCGTCTTCCACGTCTTCATCGCCGTTCCGGTCCACAAAGGTGTACTTGTTGTCCACGGACAGCGTGGTTCCACCCACGTTCATCTGAACCACATAGCCGAGAATGGTGCTGGGGGTCCGCCATTCCGTCAGGCGTTCCACGTTGTTCTGGGCATAGTAGCCTTTCACCGTGGGAAGGTAGTCGAAGGCCTTGTTGTTGATGACGACATCACCGTATACGGATTTTCGTTCGGTGACATCGCCTTTCATATTCTGGAACTGACCGCTCATGGTCACGTAGTTGAACAGGTTGAACGACAGCCCGGCAAGGTAACCGTCCATATCTTCCGTGATGTTTTTAAGAGTATCCTGCTTTCTGACCGCATAAGGACCTGAACCGGAATCGGCGATCTGGCACCGTTCCAGCTCGTAAGTCTGGTTAAAATACCCGAAAAGGAATTCCTCGCTCTGCATCCGGTATTCCGCCGTGAAGGTCATGTGTTCGCCCAGGCGTGTCCTGAAACCCGGTGCCGTAAGGCCCCAGCCGTAATCCACGATGTCGGTGTAGGCGGAGTACAGGTCAACTTTAAGAAAATCACCCTCGATCAAAGGGATTCCGGCGTCGATGCCCCAGATGGTAAGTCTCGATCTCTTTTTGGAGTAATCGGTGAGATTCGAACGGTCCAGGTTGGGCAGATCGCCGATGGCGATCAGGTTGTTGATGGTCGTTGTGGGATCGATGCTCAGAGCCCGGAGCTCGTTTTCGATGCGTTCACGTTCGAGCACCAGACTGTCGTCATAAGGAAACTGGTCGATCTCATCCGGATACCCGTCATCATCGGTGTCCCTCAGCCCGTTGTATTCGTTCAAATCCGAAACGATGCTGGCTCCGATTTCAAGCTTGCTGAACGGGCGGTAACCCAGACGGGTGCCCACCACCATGGAAGGACGTTCATCGGTCAGTTCCTTGTAATCGTTGATCAGAAGTTCACCCACCAGCTGATCGCTCTTGAAGGACATTTCCATACCGATGCGTTTGTAGTCCGGCCATTCAATGGCATTGGAATACCCGTTGACGATGTTGGAATACCCGAGATAGCTGTAGTCCAGAGCTCCGACCTTGGCATAGAAGGGAGCGCCTTTGCGGTCCCAGCGCAGGTAGTAGAGCATGTTGAAATAGTCTTCAGCATCATCCCAGTCTTCTTTCCGGACTTTGCCTTCTTCGTCCAGAAGAATCTGGAGGTCCACGCCGATTCCCAGTTTGCCCAGGGGAATGTCCGCCCGGATGCCGATCTGCTGGTAGTTTTCCCCGTCCAGGGTCACGGCACCCACCACGATCCCCGCCGTTGTTTTCTCACTGCCGGCAAGCCCCGTATCCAGGGTCCCGCCACTGTTTCCAATGGCTGTATCTTCCGCAAAAACCGGTTGACCCGCAGCGAAAAAGGCCAGCGCCACAGCCAGAAACACCACGAACTTCAGACTTTTCATAAACCTCTCCTTAATGAACGTTGCAGACATGGTAAAGGCTCGCTCCGCTAAACATGAAAGCGGAACAGGCCTCAACTCCTAAAGACTTTTTTTTGTGATAGCTTTATTAAGGCATTAGAACACGTATCGGAAAGAGAATATGATTTTCATCACATCACGTCAAAGATATTTTTCTTCGCTGGCCATTTCATAATCTTACCCAGGGAGGGATTCCTCTTTTGAAACCTGCCTCCCGGTTCATGCCAACAGGGGAATTTCAAAAAAAGAAAACAGGCACCTGTCGATATTTCGTCACAATACGAAATATCATCCTCCGTCGGGAATCCGAAACCATCATTGGATGGAACTTGCGGGATGACCGGCATCCAGACCGGACAACATTTTATCGTTTTCACCGGAGGTCGCGGCGCTTAAGAGACAGCCCAGATAACCTTCACAGATCTTGTCTTTTTTATCACGACGGTTTTTCACCGTATAAACAGCTTTATAAGATTCAAACATTTTCATGCGTGAAGACGTTCCTGATTTCGTTACCGGATCCATCAGGCCGCTCGCTATCATGTTCAGAAGATAAAGTTCACGCAGAGTCAGCTGGTTTTCGTTGAATATCAGCCACCACAGGCGGTCGCTCGCGGAATACCCGTTCCTCCCGGAGTTGAACACGGAATCCATGCCCTCGATTTCAGCCCCGGCCAGGTAGTAGGCATCGCCTTCCGCGCCAGTCCGTCCCATGAACGCCTTCACCTGCCCCATCATGTCCTTGAAGTGCAGACCCGAACGTTTCATGTCGTTGATGGTGTTTCTCAGATACGTGGACGCCGTGATTTCAAAACCGCCCTGATTTCTGAAAATATCGAGAACCGCTTCGGCATACTTCTGGCCGATGATAAAATGGGCGTCGTAGTCATCGGCACCGCCGAAATCCAGGATCACATTGTAATAAAGAGCACGGCTTTGCGGATCGTTCAGAAGGGAAACCTCCACGGTTTGAGCCCCGTAGAGTGTATTTGAAAAATATGAAACAGCAAAAAAACAGCAAAAAGGCAACAAAAGATATTTCATGCACCACCACATAGGGTTCACAGTCCGTCCACCCTTTCCCGAATATTTACTCCGGGTCATTGGAAAATCCGGCAACCATGATCTTAACCTTTCAATAACTCTGTAAAAACAACGTTCAGCCATCTCTTATCGTTTTCCTTTGACTTTGTAAATGCCAAACAAAAAAGCAAAATTCATTCCAGGGCAATAAAACCTCGTCGCGGATCACCTTCAGGGACTGCGTTCATATCGTGCTCCGACTCTGAATCTTGAGATTTTTTTTGAAGTGTGGTTATGTGTCGTTGTTTTGGATTGAACGACTTTATGAAAGGAATTGCTGAATGAAGCTGAAAACATGCGTATCTCCATCAGGCCATTTTGTTTACGGCGTTCACCGGCCTTCTTTTCATATCGAAAATTTCAGGGAAAAACCTGAGGAAAAAGATGAAATCAGGTCGCTGGGCCTTGACGAAAACGGGCATCCTGTTCTCAACAGCGCCAATTTCCCGATTGGCGCGGTCCTCGAACCCCGGGCAGATATCATTTACGAGATTCCGAACGCCTTTCCCTTCAGGGGAGCCACGTATATCGCCTCCAACTGGGCCGATGCCAGAAGCCGTGAGCCCGGCGATATCCGCCTCACCTTCAAACCCCCATTTTCCTTCACGGACAGCATGCGCGGCTGCCTGGGCAAAACTTCGGACATGGATGTCCTTTTCTCAAAGCTTCCCCAGCAGATACTCCTCACCATCGCCGGCGAATCCTCTGATGGTGAAGAGCTTTCACAGCTTGCCGCCCTTTGCTGCGATTTTCAGCTGACCGGAAACGCCCCCGAAGGACTTTTTCACACCACAGACCCCAAAGGTTTCAAGCGTCCGGTGATCCGAAACCATGTACTGTTCGAAGCCCTGGTGAACAACCCCTTTCTGCCCGATCACCTGAAAGAAATCATGGTTCTCCGGCCCGGAGTCCAGGGGGGCAGCGAAATCGTCGGCTCGTATCTTGACGCGGCGGAAGGTGTCCATATCTATGAATACCTCAGACGAAACAGCTATATCCCCTGGGGACACTTTGCCGCCAACATGGCAGAAGACGCCGTCAGATACGACATGGCGTCCCTCAGCCTGACGGACATGACGGGATTGAGGCATCTTTACTATCAGCGGACCTATTCACGGGTGGCAGACATGCTTGGCCTGAAAAGCCTCGAACCCGGCAAAACAGCGTCGGACGAGGACCTTGAAACCGTTCGCAGAAGCATTTCCCGTCATTTGAAATCTCAGGGAGGGGACAATCTCGAT
Organism: Desulforapulum autotrophicum; assembly: GCA_020723285.1. Lineage (GTDB taxonomy): Bacteria > Desulfobacterota > Desulfobacteria > Desulfobacterales > Desulfolunaceae > DYJE01. The sequence continues at coordinate 44,572 of DYJE01000010.1, forward strand.
TTCAATGCCACGCTGTGGGGCTGGAATTACGGTTTCAATTTCACGGCGGGAGGATACAACCTCCACGGCTCGCACCAGCAGATACACCAGCAGTTCGCCCTGATTCCCCGGGCCGTGGACTCAGAGAGCGGCTTCGGACAAGACCGGGGCCCAATGGACACCTACGGATGCGGCGATCAGATTTACGCGTTTATCAGACGTTACAGAGAGGAAACAGGCCGGCATTTCTTCGACGCATACGTTTCCGCCATTCACGGCAACCGTCGCATGGACCGGCAGGACGAAACCCGAAACTCCCTGGTGGTCTACGCCGACGATCACGTGCTCCTGTTTGTTCCCAAGGCCCAGACCTCCCAGTGGGAGCTGAACCTGATGACACAACGGCCCTTGTCGAACATCCTCGAAACCGACACAGAGGTCAGAAAATCACTGGATTCGGCCATGCACAAAGCCATGACCGTCCTGACACGCCTCGGGGTAAAAATGATCTCCGTCATCGAATTTTCCGGACGATTTGCCCTGTCGGATGAAAAACAGCACATGCTCTACGCGTTTCTGCCTAAAATCCCCTATTCCATGGGCGCGTTCACCGAAGCCCAGCAGCGGTTTATCAACGGCCATTATCCCGAGGATTTTGCGGAGGCCTGTCGCCGGGTGCTCTCATGATGGTCAAAAAAACCTGCCGCCTTAAAAAAAATAAATAAATTCCTCACGAGGTCCTAACAGGGGCTCTTTAATCTGTTGCCGAACCAACCACTCACGCACGGATTCAGGAGGTCCCCATGATTGAAACAACAAACCCGCCGACGGACATTCGTTTTCTTGAGCCTTATATGACAACTGATCAGCTTGACTATTTTAAAAACAGGCTTCTTGACTGGAGGTCTGAGCTGGCCGCGGATCATCGTATCAGTCTCACAAAAATCAATGAACCTGATTCAAGACCCATCGAAGAAATGGAGCGGAGCGCCCAGGCCGTTGACCGCGAAATTGAAATCAGCACCCAGATCCGCATCCGTCAGCTCATCTGCCGGATTGACGAAGCCCTTAACAGAATTTCCTCGGGAACGTTCGGCTACTGTGAGGAAACCGACGAACCCATTGGTATCGAACGTCTGAAAGCAAGCCCTGTGGCCGCTTATTGCCTGACGGTTCAGGAACAAATCGAACAAAATGAGAAAAAACGGCGATTTGGAATATTCTGAACCCCATGAAACGGCCGTCCCGCCATTCGCCACCGGTAAAACAAGGAGGCGCAAGCCTTCTGGTTTTACCGGGAAAAAAAACATCCCTCATCCACGATAAAAATCATCAAGACGGTTTATTTTATTGACATTCTGTAAAACATAAGCCATAAAATTACTAAATTTCGAATGACATAGACTCCTGTTTTTCCTTAAAGCAGTATAGACCAACGCTTAACAGATTAATATTATTTAGTGATAACAGTATGATAAAAGAAAGACAAAGCTGGCGGACATTTCAAAACGACCTTAAAAAAAAGGCTGCGAGAAAAAAAATGCTACAGTCTACCGTGAGAGCTCTTTTTATCGTTCCGTTCATCGTTATAGCCTGTTATGCCATCAGCCTTGGAATCCAGACTTCGGACAGTCCCAAGCAAGCACCTGCTGAACCCAAACTGTCAGCCGCTGTTTCCCCCGTTGAAAAACCCGCTGAAACCCGGGCCGAAACCCCTCAACCTTCCCCGGAAAAATCGTTCATAGCCTCCCTGATTCCCACGACATCCATCAGCAAAAAAGACGTCCGCCGGTTCATCAGGGAGAACGACCTGACCAACATTTCGAACAAAAGTTTCGTTTTGAATACAGGCGACAAAAAACTGCGTGTCAACACGTCCATCGATATGGATCTCCAGGGTTTTCTTCTGAAACAGGTTGAAAACGCCAAAAAAGCCGGACGCGGCAGACCCCGGTATCTGGCGGTGGTGGCCCTTGATCCCGTCACCGGCAAAGTGCTTTCCATGGCAAGCTACGACAACAAGAACCCCATGAACAACACCTGCCTTTCCACGGAATACCCTGCGGCGAGTATTTTCAAAATCATCACCGCCTCCGCAGCCATCGAAACATGCGGCCTCAGCCCTGTTTCCTACCTGAATTTCAGCGGGTCCCGCTACACTCTGTACAAAAGGCAGCTTGAAGACACCTCCGGAAAATACACCAACACCATTTCATTCAAAGACAGTTTCGCTCAGTCCGTCAATCCCGTATTCGGAAAAATCGGCAGTCAGTACGTGGGAAAACAGAACCTCGAAAAATACGCCAGTGCCTTCGGCTTCAACCATCCCATCACTTTTGAAGCCCCGGTCCCCGTCAGTCCGCTCAACATGGTCGACGATCCTTACAAGCTGGCTGAAATCGCCTGCGGATTCAACAGGGACACCCATCTGTCGCCTCTCCATGCTGCCCTGCTTTCAGGAGTCATCGTCAACAACGGCCAACTTCTCGAACCCACCATCATCGATCAGATCGTGGATGAATCCGGTAAAATCATTTACGCCGGCAAACCCAATCCCACCCGCCAGGCCATCAAGCCCGAAACATCGAATATCGTCAAAGAGATGATGGCCACCACCATCACCGACGGAACGAGCCGGAAAAGTTTCCAGGGTTTCATGAACGACCCCGTTCTCGCCCACCTCAACATCGGCGGTAAAACCGGTTCCATATATAACAACAGACACGACGTGCGTTTCGACTGGTTTGTCGGATTCGCCGAAGATAAAAACGGTCAGGACAAACTGGCGGTCAGCGTTCTTGTGGGCCATGAAAAGTACATTGGAACAAAAGCGTCATATTATGCGAGAATGACGATGAAACACTACTTCGGCAATCAGTTCGCAAAAAACCAAAATGAGACCAAACAACTCATGGCCAGCAATCATGAAAATCCATTGCAGCAAGACATCAGAATACGATAGCCATATCTCTTTGAACCTTGATGCCCGTTGCAATTTCATATCTGGAAATCTTAACGACCCATCTTACGATACCATCAAAAAAAAATTGCTCATACCTGCTCCAATCAGCCGGTCATGGGAAAGGAATGCCTGAACCCACTATGAACTCTTCGCGTTTTTTCAAAAAAGCCATTGTCACTGCCGGCCACATCGCCTCAACCCGTCTTTTTTTCGGGAGATGCCCTTCGGGATACAGCAAACCGGCTCTCGTGTTTTTCCCTTACCAGACCACAACCCTGAACTGCGGGCTTTCTGGCATCGTGTCCTACCGTAAAGGCGATGCAAAGCCCGAGTCGGTGGATGTCGACAAACTGGAAGCCCTCTTCATCGCCATTGAAAACCTTGGGTTTCACTCCTGCACCAAAGACAAGAGGCCGCTTGGGGAGCATTATCTCGGTGGTGCCGGGCCGATTTCAGAATTCCGGGAACTAACAAGGGACCTCAACCGTGATGACCTGTTCAGCGGCATTTATTTTAACCCCCCTGTTTTTTCGGCACTCTCAACACTGGCCGGACGTGTCCATTCCCTGATCAGCACGGAAAAAGTGGTCCTTGATTCCCAGTCGGGCATACTTCCTCCTTCGGACGTGGACGTGATGACAGCCCGGATCGAGACCCTTCTGGATGTTCACTGGAGCCTTGAGAAAGAGATTTTCTCGAACATCCAGAAAGTCCGTGAACTGGCCAACCCCCTTCACGGGAATCCAACGGAAACGATGGTCTGTGTTTTCAAGAAAATCAACAGCGTCCTCAACGCCATTGACCGGCTTGAAGTCCGAGGCAGGGATTCCGCAGGCATTTCCCTGATGTTCACCCTGAGCAGAAACCAGTATGACGCATTCAAAAAAGCCCTCACCGACGAAGCACTCCAGGGCCAGTTCTCCAAACGTACCGGGAGCGACGTTCTTCTGAACAACTGTATCACCGTCCATGAAACAACGGATGAAAACCAGACCAAAATATTCTGCCTTGCGTTCGCGTACAAAATCTCGGCGGAAATCGGCAGCCTGGGTGACAATGTGCATTTTCTCCGTCACACCATCAGCATCGATCCTGTTCTTCAGATTCTCGCAGGCCTCGACCATCTCAACCATACGGTTTCCGCCCATACAAGGTGGGCTTCCGTGGGAGCCATCTCCGAAGCCAACTGCCATCCGGTGGACAATGAAACAAAAGGTGGACGAACCCCCAAAAGCGGCGTGATCCACGTTTGCCTGAACGGCGACATCGACAATCATATCCAACTCAAAGACGAATACGAGGACCGCTACGATAAAATCCAGCCGGAGATCACCACAGACACCAAAATCATTCCCATGCAGATTGAACGGCACCTTAAATCCGGCTGCGATCTGAAAACGGCTTTCCTCAAATCACTGAACGATTTTGAAGGATCCCACGCCATCTCCATGCACAGCGATCTTGCACCGGGCAAACTGTTCCTGGGTCAACGGGGAAGCGGTCAGGCCGTTTTTGTGGGGATCGCCAAAAACCATTTCATGGCCGCCTCTGAAGTGTATGGCTTTGTGGAAGAAACCCCTTATTACATTAAAATGGACGGAGAGAAAATCGTCGAAACGCCCAAAGGAAAAAGCCAGGGCCAGGTTTTCATTCTTCACCAGGATAAAAAAGATCCCACCTCCCTGGTGTCAGGCATCGAAGCCATGCATTACGACGGAACGCCCATCGTTCTAACCGACGAGGACGTGAAAACCACCCAGATCACCTCCAGGGATATCGACCGACAGCATTTTTCCCATTATTTCCTCAAGGAGATCACCGAATCCCCGGTCTCTGTGGAGCGGACCATCCGAAACCGCTGGAAAATCAAGAACGATGGGGGCAGGGAATACTATGTCACCAGCCTGGATGACCATGTGGTCCCCTCTTCCATCGTGGACGCTTTTAAAAACAAAACCATTCGCCGGGTCTTTCTTGTGGGTCAGGGAACGGCAGGCGTTGCGGCCCTTGCCTGCTCCGGTATCATGAACCACTATCTGAACGACACCAGCATTCAGGTTACGGCTCTTAAAGCCTCTGAATTTTCAGGTTTTTTCGTAAGCGCAGACGACAGCCCGGACAGCATGAATGACACCCTGGTCATCGCCATCAGCCAGTCCGGAACCACCACGGACACCAATCTGGCCGTGGACATGGTCAGGGAGCGGGGAGCCCATACCCTTGCCATCGTGAACCGAAGGGATTCGGACCTGACGTTCAAAGTCAACGGCGTGATCTACACCAGTAGCGGAAGGGATATCGAAATGTCCGTGGCCTCCACCAAGGCGTTCTATTCCCAGATCGTGGCCGGAGCGATACTCGGGCTTCACATGGCCGCCATCACCGGCAAGCGGGACGCGCTGTTCGTCTCCGAAGAGATCAGGCAGATCCTGAACCTGCCCGCTGCCATGCGTAGCGTTCTCGATCTTCGCGACACGATCAGGGAATCCGCCGAGACCTACGCGGTCCAGAGGACTTACTGGGCCGTGGTTGGAAGCGGCTACAACAAATCATCGTCGGACGAGATCCGCATCAAACTCAGTGAACTCTGCTACAAAACCATCTCCTCCGATTTCGTGGAAGACAAGAAACACATCGACCTGTCGTCCGAACCGCTGATACTGGTCTGCGCTGCAGGAACACGGGAAAGCGTTCTGGGGGACGTCATCAAAGACACGGCCATTTTCAACGCGCACAAGGCCCTGCCCATTGTCATCGCCAACCAGGGCGAAGACCGTTTCGCCTCTTATGCCAAAAGCGTGTTCCACGTGCCCGTGGTGAGCGAACACCTGGCCCCAATCATGAACACCCTGGCCGGCCATATCTGGGGCTATTACGCAGCCCTGTCCATCAATGAAAGTTCCCGTTTCCTGTTCAATCAGCGTGAAGAGCTGGCAAGCCTCATTGACGGTTACGCTCAGAAAGGCATGAACGTTTACGAAATATTCCTTGAAAACGCCTTCAGGGAAAAAATTATGGAATTCTACCTGGAATTCAGAAAACGCAGCCAGGAGCAACGGCTCCCTTCGGTCATCGGTTTCAAGGCGGCGTCCGATCTCTGCCTGATCCTGAAGTATCTTTCAGGTAAACTTCCCGTCTCCGACTTCGAACTGGACTTCACCCTCAAGGGGACGCCCATGAACATGCTGGACACGCTTTTCGAATGCCTGAACCAGTGTATCAACAACCTCGCCCGTCCCATCGACGCCATCAAACACCAGGCCAAAACCGTCACCGTCGGCACCAGCCGAATCAGCGAAAAAGTCGAGGGTTTCCTCTTTGAATTCCTCGAATCCAACGGAATCACCCTGGCCCAGCTGACAAGTTCCAACATCCTTGTTCTCCGGAATCTCCAAGGCGTGATCGGGGGCATCAACGGATTTGTGCTTTACAGAATCGACAATCTGAGTCTTCTCGGACAGGCCACAGCCACCACAGCCATCCATCTGGTGAAAAAAGACGGGGTTTTCAAATCCATTCCCTCACGGGTTGAAACAGATCACAGACTGACCGGAACCAAAAGCATCATCGTGCGGGAAGGCAACGTTTTTATCGGCAAAGGGCTGAAAGACAGCCGGAACATCCTGTCCATCCCCGTCAAATCAACACATTCCAACGTGATCGAATACATCATGTCCCTCAACGTGGTGTTCAAGGACGAAAAGATTCCCTTGTTCGCCAAGGTCAAAGCCCTGGGTGGAAAACATGAGCGAATCAGAAACCTGGTTCAAGAGCGGGGTGTCAGCTGGGATGACACATACCTTCAGTCGTTGAAACTCGATGACCTGTTCGGCCTCTCGGCTGAAAAGCTCGCCGACCGGATCACTGAAGCGTCAAACGGCAAAAGCCATTAGCGAGGTCAAAACGTGGAAGAAGACAAAACATTTCAGAAACTCAGGGAAAACGAACGGGAAGTCCGGAAAAACCTCATTCTTGATGCGGCGCTCAACGTGTTCGAAAAGAAAACGTTCTACAAAACATCCATGAGCGATATCGCCAAGGAACTTGGGGTTTCCACCGCCACACTGTACAGTTATTTTTCGAGCCAGGAAGAGCTGTTTCTCGAAGCCTTTATCCGTGATCTTTCCAATATCGACACCATTCTCAAAGCAAGTTTCGATCAGTCGTTCAACCCTGACGAAAACACGGCCATAGACACCCTGGCCGAAGCCATGGTGAGCCACCTTCTGAACAGCGAGGCCACGTTCCAGCTGATCACCTTGCTGATGACCGAACGGGACATGCCCGAACATCTCAAGGATAAATTCTATCTGATGAAAAACGAGCTGAACGAGCGGGTGTTGAACGTGCTCAAACTTTCGGGCATCAAAGACCCGGACATCAAAACGTCACGGGCCTTTTTCGCATCCGTCATCGGTGCGATCCTTCTGTTCAAGAATTTTCCCGAACGCGAGATGAAAAACAACGATGCAAACATCATCGATCTTGTCCGGTACATTGTTTCGGTTTACAAAGCGGGAATTCAGGCTCTGGCCTGAGGCTTTTTTTTACAAGCCCTCATCATGGCCATGATGAGGGCTTGGCTCAACATCAATGAACCGGAGACCAGGGCAGATAACGGTCACGGGACCATCGCTGGTAAATCAGAAGCTCATGATTCACCGATTCAAGATCGAACTCCTCGCTGTCGAATTCTTCGTCATCCCAGTCGTCATCGTAGTCATCATCATCAATGTCTTCGGCGTCATCCTCGTCCCCGGAAAGGTCGTTCAGCTCCTGACAGAGTTCTTCGTATCCTGCAACACCCCCAATATCTTCCGGAGGACAGGCCCGTTCCCCATCGATGCATTCCACCGGAGACAACAGTTCGTCATTGGTGTAACGGTTGTCTTCCAGGGTGATGTCATGACGCCAGTTGTCTCCGAAGTCATAAACATAGGTAAAGGTCTGCCCCTTGTCTTTCACAAGGTCGTTCAGTCGGTACTTTCCTTCGAGGACTCCATCCTCTTCAGATTCCGGGATTTCCGTGTAATGGGTTTTTCCGATGATAAATTCGTGCAGATGGCTTTCGCCCCAGCCCATGACGGTCTGGATCACATCGTGGAGCCGGTCCAGTGTTATGTCCGCAGGGACGACAAATCGCCGCCATATTTCGGGTTCGATATCCTGGATCGCGATTCGGAGCAGGTACAGTCGTTGGGCCATGGTTCAACCTCCTTTACGGGTTATTGTTTTTTCCCGACATCATTTGCGTGATGTCTATTCTTTTGCCGGTGTTATCCTTCGGAAGGGATTCCCGGACAAGTGTTTCAGCAAACGCAAGGATTCTGCCCATGGCAAAGCTGGCAAATTCCTGATCTTTCCTGACCGCCGCATCATACAGGCTCCGGTAGTGACGGAGGATTTCCCTGGAACCTTCGATGGAATAAAAGTAATCCACGTAATATACATATAGGGACCGGATGGAGTTGAACACCAGACGGGCGATCATGTTTCCGCCACGGCTGACGAACAGCTCATGAAACGCTGCATCGGCTTCGGTCAAATCGGCACGGCCGCTGTTCCGGGCCTCCATGATCCAAAGAATCTCTCCCAGGCGTCTGATATCGTCCTCATCGAACCGAAGCACGGCTTTCCCAGCCAGATGCACTTCGAAAACCTTCCGGATCTCCAGAAGAGAATCCAGGATATCACTGTCTATGCGACTTGTGCACTGCAATATCCCCATCAGGAGAGAAATGGACGCCTCACCCCTGTAGTCGTTCACATAGGTCCCGCTCTTCGGTTTCTTCAAGAGAAGGCCTTTCTGGGTAAGGTTTCTTACCGCATCACGGACTGTGATCCGGCTGACACTGTAAGCTGCCGCCAGGTTTCTTTCCGAAGGAATCCGGGAACCGATGGGATACACTCCGTTGAAAATATCTTTCTGAAGGGTCAGGGACAGCGAACTTGAAAGGTTGTCCGTCATGGGTTTGCCTGGTCTTACCAAAAAGAGATTCATACGCGCCAATCTTGGAAAAACCGGATGTTCAAGGCGTCATGAAATTGGACCGTCGCTGGATCATCCGGAACTGCTGATTCATACCACGATCCCAGGGGTTAGACAAGATAGGATGTTCGACCCTGTGCATTTGAGAAGGACCGGGTCTCTGACGGCCTCCGCGGTCATTCCATTTTAACCCTCGTTTTCAGATACTTGGAATTCTCTTTCATCGGGCAACTCAGCCCCAGGCTCACCCGAATGTCGCATGGTGGGGGGCGATGCTCAAGCCTCGGGATGCGTGATTTTTTGATTGATTTTTATTTATACGAAAGGTAAGGTGGCTTATCTGGTATTACCAATAATAAAACAACGCCCAAAAGGAGTCCCATGAATCCAGACACCATGAAGGACCGGATCACCCGGCTGAAAGAAGCGGTACAAAACATTCGCCCTGTGGTTTGCCCTGAAAGGGCCCTTTTATGGACCGATTATGCCCGAAAAAGGTCCCATAGAAAAAAGCCCCAGGTGATCCGAATGGCCGAAGCGCTGCATCATGTGCTTCTGAACAGAACCCTGTCCATATACCCCGATGAACTTCTGGTGGGGAATTTCACATCCGGCCGCGTGGGGGGTGGTATTTATCCGGAACTGCACGGAATCCAGGTCCTGATGGAGATCGGGGGATTCCCGGAGCGCCCTGTCAATCCTCTTTCCATCAGCAAAAAGAATATCCGGAAGCTCAGGAGGATCATTCCATTCTGGCTTTTGCGAAACATTCCCGCCCAAACCTATGCCTCGCCTTTCAAAGCCATCCCCTTTCTCCTGGACCAGTTCACAGCCAGGCATTACCTGATCAACGAGCTTGGGGGCATTGTCCATTTCGCCCCGGATTACGAGTCACTCATCCGCCTGGGAGCGGAAGGCCTCTCCGCCCGTGCGGCACTGCATATGACAAGGCCGGACAGGACGCCTGAACATCAAGCCTTTCTTCAAGCGGTCAAAATATCTGCGAAAACCCTTTCAATGTTTGGCGTCAGGTATGCGGAACTCGCGGAAAGCATGGCCATGGACACCCCCGATACCCAGCGGCGAGATGAACTACTTGAAACAGCGCGCATCTGCCGGAAAGTCCCTGGAAAACCGGCGGAGACATTTCACGAGGCCCTTCAGTCCATCCTCCTTGCCCACATCGCCATCAATCATGAAAGCATCGATGTAACCATCTGCCTGGGACGCATGGATCTGATTCTTTATCCCTATTATTTGAAGGACATCGAACAAGGCATTCTCACACCGGACAAGGCCAGGGAACTCCTCGCCTGCTTTGCAGTGAAACTCTGCGAAACGGTTCCCGCCTTTTCAAAACTGGTGGGCCGTTTCCACAGCGGACTTCCCAGTTTTCAGACCCTTGTGGTGGGCGGCGTTGACAAAGACGGCAACGACGCATCCAACGCCTTGAGTATCCTGTTCCTTAACATTATGAACGATCTTCGCATGCGGCAACCGAATTTCCAGGCGCGCATCCATGCAAACGCCCCGGCAACCTATCTTGAAGCCGTTTACCGGACGCTGGCCCAAGGGTCGAATCCCCTGGCTGTGTATAACGACGATGTCATCATCCCCACCATGACCGATCACGGTTACTCTCTTGAAGACGCCAGGAACTACACCCCCATCGGATGCGTGGAACCCACATGTCAGGGCAAGAGTTTCGGGTCCACCGACGCCGCCCTGTTCAACACGCCCATGCTCATCGAACTGGCCCTGAACCGGGGTCGCCGGTTTGGTTCGATGCTCCGGGAAGGTGCCAAAACTCAGCCGCCCTCCACCATGAACACCATGGACGATGTGTTCAAAGCTTTCGAGACACAGCTCCAGTACAAACTTTCGAAACTGATCACCGATCTCCGGCACGTTGAGACAGCCAACCGCCGTTTCAAACCCACCCCCCTTTCAAGCATGCTCATCGACGGCTGCATCGACCAGGGAACGTGTTCCACCGCAGGCGGGGCCAAGTACAATTTTTCAGGCATCCAGTGCGTTGGGCCCACCGAAGCCGGAGATTCCCTTTACGCCATCGAAAAACTGGTGTTCACAGACCGTGTCGTCTCCTTGAAGGAACTTGTGACTCATCTTAAAAAAAACGTTCGCGATCCTGTCATGGCCGCACGGATGAAGAACCTTTCTGCTTTCGGCAACGGGGACGCCGAAACCGACCGGTGGACGTCCAGGGTCATCGATGGTTTTGTTTCAATCCTCAACAACTCCGGCTTGAACACACGGGGCGGCCGTTATGTGACCGGACTCTATTCCAGTACGTCCCACGACTATTTTGGATCTGTGACCTCCGCCCTTCCCAGCGGACGGAAAAAAGGAGAGCCCTTCCCTTCCGGCCTTGCCCCGAGCAACGGGCGTGACAGACATGGGGCCACGGCCCTTCTGAATTCCATGAACCATATCGATGTCCGGCAGTGCCTGAACGGTGTGAATTTCAACATGAAATTTCAGAAAACGGCACTGACCGGCGACCAGGGCCGAATAACGTTGAAAGCCCTCCTCACACCCTATTTCAACCGGGGGGGCATGCAGGTCCAGGTCAACGTTCTTGACAGAAAAACCCTGATGGAGGCCCGGGATTTCCCCGAACGTCACCCCGGCCTTCTTGTGAGAGTCTCTGGTTATTCCGCCTATTTCAGTGATCTTTCAGACGCCATGAAAGACGAGATCATCCGTCGGACGGAGATCACGGCCTGATCGTATTCGATTTGAAGTATAACCTTTATGGAAAAGGAATAGACTGTTCAATGGACTGCCATGAATACGATTGAAGCTGAACACCCGTGTTAACCCCAATAACTTGATCCGTTGTGAATAATATTTCACACAAAATTCAAAGTATTGAACTATGTTCTATAGATTTAACATACTGCAGAAACAAACGCCACAACACTAAAATGTTTAACCATCTGATAATAATGGAATCCATTTAATCATCATTTTATAATGGATTCTGGCTTTTATCTTGCAGTGTTTATATAAACAGTGCATAGCACCGACTGAGGTTGGCCGTTTCATTGGAATGGCCAATCAGATGGATTTTTAATTATCAAAGGAGAAGATAGGATGAAAAAGAAGTTTTTATTGGGCCTGGCTGCTGGATTGTTCTTTTTAGCAACTGCGGGAATCGCTGTATCAGCTCCCGTGACGCTGATTGATAACGGGGCTTCGTGGAATTACAATGTTCTTTCCAATGATTTATACCCAAATTGGAACACCGCCGGATACAACTCATTTAACTGGAATACAACATCATGGTCTACAGGATTAGCTGCATTCGGAAATCCCTACAGCAATCCTAAAAACCTGGCATACAATACCTATTGGGCACCGAACACTGACCTCGCGCTTAAAAAAACCTTCAATATCGATGGTTACCTCAACACACCCATCACCTTGAATGTTGCTTCCGATAATGGTTTTATGGTTTTTATCAATGGTCAGCTGGTGGCCAAACAAATGGCCGAAGGTTACACATCATACTGGGAATACACCTTACCATTGACCACACTGGGTTTTGTCAATGGTGCCAATGTTATTCAGGTTTTAGCTGAAGACCACGGTGGAGCGACTTTTTTTGATCTGAAACTCACAGCTGACATAACCGAACCCGTTCCTGAGCCAGCGACCATGTTTCTTTTCGGAACAGGCATGGTCAGCCTCTTTGGCTCACGCCTTAGAAAAAAAAAGAAATAGCCGATTAACCCGGCAGTAATTTAAATGGCGGTTGTCAATGAATCGTCTTGTTTTAACAAAAAAATCCGGCCTGTTTATTCAGACCGGGTTTTTTCATGTCATTTCTTATCTGATTTTTACACCTCGTAAACCGGCCTGACACCCCTGGCCTGCCCCATAAACACCTTCAATCATTTTTTAAACATATCCTACTGATTTTATAATTAATTATTAAATATCCCCCATGGCACACACTATGCTATGAACTGATCCTTCGATTGTTTGACATTTAAAACAGGGGGACATCATGACACATCCAAATCAGACCTTATACCAGCAGAAACTCGTCACCGCGGACCAGGCCGTCCGCCTCATCGAATCTGGAAACCGGATCTACTACGGTGAATTCGTTCTTTTTCCACAGACTCTGGACAGGGCACTGGCCCTTCGCATGAAAGAGGCAAACCTGTCGGACATCACCGTGGAATCGGTGTGCCTGACCCGTGTTCCCGAAGCCGCGAAACAGCCTGAAACAGCGGGAAACCTCAGCATCAACGACTGGCATTTCGGTGTGACATCCCGCAACCTCTACAATCAGGGAGCCTGCGCCTACAAGCCCATCACTTACCACCAGGGACCTCGCATCATCCGCAAATACGGAGAATACGATGCGGTGTTCCTGCCCGCAGGCCCCATGGGCCCCCGGGGCAATTTCAATTTCGGGGTGTGCAACTCCATCAGTTCGGCGGTGCTGGACAAAGCCCGGGCCATCGTCATCGAGGTGAACAAAAACATCCCCAAATGCTTAGGGGGCAACCAGGAGTCCATCCATATCAGCCGGGTCACCCATGTGGTGGAAAGCGATGACCCGTCACTTCTCGAAGTGCCTCCGGCCAAACCCACTGAAACGGAAATCACCATTGCCGGGCACCTGATGAAAGAAATCGAGGACGGTTCCTGCATTCAACTGGGCATCGGAGGCCTTCCCAACGTCATCGGGGAAATGATCGCCGACAGCGACCTCAAGGACCTCGGGCTTCATACGGAAATGATGGTGGATTCCTGCGTCGAACTCTACGAAAAAGGCCGGATCACCGGAGCCCGGAAAGTGGTGGACAAGTACAAGATGGCCTACACCTTCGCCATGGGAACACGCAAGCTGTACGAATTCCTGGACGACAACCCGGTGTGCGCGTCATATCCTGTAAACTACATCAACGATCCCCGGATCATCGCCCTGAATCCCAAAGTGGTGGCCATCAACAACGCCATCGAAGTGGATCTGTTCACCCAGGTCGCCTCCGAGTCCGTGGGCCCCCGCCACATTTCAGGCACCGGCGGTCAGCTTGATTTCATCATGGGGGCCTTCTATTCAAGGGGCGGCAAAGGCTTCATCTGCCTTTCCTCCACATACACGGACAAGCAGGGCAACAAGAAATCCCGGATCGTACCCACACTGAATCCCGGTACCATCGTCACCGTACCCCGGTCCATGGTTCATTACGTGGCCACGGAATTCGGCATTGCCCAACTCAAAGGCAAATCCACCCGTGAAAGGGCAGAAGCCCTCATCGGCATCGCTCACCCCTGCTTCCGGGATGAACTGATCGCCGACGCGGAACAGATGGGAATCTGGAAAAATTCCATTCGCAAGGAAGCCTGATAAGGTTTTTCACCTTGGCCGGGGATTGAGCCATTGCTTCAGGTAGCACGTTTTCACGATTTGAAATCACGGTAGGCCGAGGTCACCCGGCTGATGTAGTTCCGGGTTTCTTCGGGCATGGTGCGGTTGTTTTTGTCCACGTTTCCCGGCCCCCAGTTGTAGGCGGCCAGGGCTTTGGCCGTGTTCCCGTCGTAGCGGTCAAGGAGACGCTTGAGGTATTTGGTCCCGCCCATGACGTTTTCATAGGGATCGTAGGGGTTCTGAACTCCCAGATCCCGGGCGGTTCCGGGCATGAGCTGCATCAGTCCCATGGCACCTTTGGGCGAGGTGCTGTCCGGCCGGAAAGCACTTTCTGTCCTGATGACGCTGCGGATCAGGTCCGGGTCCACGTTGTAGGCCTTTGAGGCCGCATGGATAGCGGCATCGTAATCTCCGCGCACAGCCGGGGGGCTATAGGCTTTTTCAACCTGCTGGTTTTTTGACACCTGGGGAAGCGGGGCGTCATCCCGGGGGATATCCGGATGCCAGCTCAGCGGCATGCTGGATTCCCCGGAACCGGTGTCGGGGTTGTCGTCCATCATGTCGAGGATGCTGTCATCCATCAGGGCGTCGATACGCTTTTGAGCCAGCGTGGACGCCTCTTTCCGGTTTTCAGCCTCATGAACATCCGCGATAATGCGGCGAAGGGCCGTTTCAAACGAATCACCTGGTGTTTCCAAAGCCTGCTCCGGCTTTTTCAGGTTTTCGGATGTTCTGGGATATAAAGCATCCAATCCTTTCGGATCGTTCATGGGTGTCACGGCCATGGGCATTGTCCTCCACGGGGTCATGAAAAATTCATTCATGGGAATAGCACCGAATGTCCTATTCCCATTTCGATATCAATTTTCATGCCATGAAGAACGTAAGGTTTTAAAACAATCCCCAGATAAGCGCGATAAAGCCCGTGAGGATCAGCAGGGTTTCGATGAGGAACTCCAGGCGGATGCCGAAACAGTCGATGGTTTTCTCGTACATGTAAAGAAGCCCCAGCATCATCACCGGGAAAAGGGAAAGGGAGTATCCCAGGCTTGAGACCAGACCGAGGGCGCTGGACACCGGCAGAATCACCAGCAGGCCCAGCAGGATTTTCCGAAGCAGGCGGATGGTTTTCTTATCCCCCATGAGCAGCGGCAGAGTTCTCTGGCCCACGATGCGGTCTCCCTGCATATCCAGGACATCATAAAAAACAGTGCGTGCGAACACCATGCCCGTGGATAAAAGAAAAGCGGGAACGGTGGCCAGGGAAAAGGATTCATGGGACGACAGGGCCGGAAGAAGGGCCGTGACAACACCCCAGGCCAGGGCGATCAGCACCGTTTTCGAACCAGGGATATCGCTGATTTTATGGTATTTTTTATCGCAGATCCCCTGTGGAAAAAGGTAAAGGTTGTACGACAGCCCCATCAGACTCATGGTAAGAAGCAGGATGAAGGGGAAAACGCCTGACCGAAGAACAAGAAAAAGACCCACAGCCCCCACGGTCAATGCCAGGACCGCCATCTGACGTTTGTTCCGTTTGTAGAACTCCGCCCGTTCGGGATCGTTGTACACGGCCGAATGAATGGCGGTAAGATGGTTGAGGATGTGCATGGCCAGCACGTACATCATGGCCACGATGGCGGAATAGAATCCGTGTTCGATACCCTGGAGTTTGGAACAGGCATAAGAGAGACTGCCCGCACCCAAAGCCAGATAAAGGTTCGTGCGAAGAAGAAACTGCTGGAGCGCATGCAGATTCCGCCTGTAAGGATGTTTCAGGCTGACAAGTTCCGATTCAAGATACTTCTGAACCCGGTTGATGATCCAGTTGGGTGTGGAGGCTCCGGCCGAAATGGCGATGGAACGAGCGTGGGCCAGCTTCACCATGTCCAGCTCTGCTTCTGTTTCAATGTGGAACGCCGGTTTTCCGGCCTGTTCCGCCAGTTCCGCCAGCCTCTGGGTGTTGCCGCTGTTTTTGCCGCCCACAATGACCACGGCGTCAGATGAACCGGCAAGGGCCAGGATTTCGTTCTGCCGTTTTTCCGTGGAATCGCAGATGGTGTTGAAAAATTCATAATGGGGGTATGTGGCCTGGGCCCACTGCCGGATTTCTTCATAAAACCGGGTGTTCTGGGTGGTCTGGGCCACGATGATGGCTTTGTCGAAAGGGGGAAGGGCCTTAAGGGCCTCGAAGCTGTTCACCACATGGCCGTTTCCTTCGGCGTAACCGTTCAAGCCCACCACTTCCGGGTGATCGTCGTCTCCGATGATGATGGAGGCGTAGCCTTTTTTCGCGTATTTCCGAATAATCCTCTGGACTTTGATCACCCTGGGGCAGGTGGCGTCCACCACGGTGAATCCTGCGTTTTTCAGCCGCTCAAAGGCTTCAGGCGGCACACCGTGGGCCCTGACCAGAACGGTTCCCGTTCCTTTTTCCGGAATCTCGTGAAGTACGGGTATGCCTTTGTCTTTGAGAAGATCAAGAACCTGGGGATTGTGGATCAGGGGTCCGAAGGTGCAGATCGGTTCGTTGCTGGCATTGGCCCGGTCCAGGGCGATTTCAACGGCCCGGCGGACACCCATGCAGAAGCCCGCTGTTTTTGCGATGGTGATTTTCATTCCGGGGTCCTATGGTCGATGGTCAGTCGCGGTTCAGAATGGCAAGAACCCGTTCCAGGTCCGAATCGTTGTAGAAATCGATTTCCACACGGCCTTTTTTGCCTTTCCTGTTGATCTGGACTTTGGTTCCGAAATCACGGGACAGTTTTTCCGAAAGCTGGGCGTAATAAATCTGGCTTTCACCTTTTTCCACCGGCAATTTTTCATCCACGTGCTTTTTGATCCGGCGGATAAGGTTTTCCGTTTCGCGAACGCTGAGACCTTTGGCGATGACGGTTTTCCAGGCCTTGTCCTGCTGGACCGGGTTTTCCGCACCCAAGAGAGCCCGGGCGTGCCCCATGCTGATTTCCTGTTTGTTGATGCTGTCCTTGATATGAACGGGAAGCTGGCGAAGTCTTAAAAAATTGGCCACGGCCGGCCTGCTTTTTCCCACCTTGGCAGCCACCTGGTCCTGGGTGAAGTCGAATTCGTCGATAAGCCGCTGATAGGCGTCGGCTTCTTCCATCGGGGTGAAGTCTTCACGCTGGATGTTTTCCACAATGGCCATTTCCAGCATTTCTTTGTCGCTAAGGTCTTTCACCACCACAGGGATGGATTCAAGTCCCGCCATTTTCGACGCCCGGAGACGCCGTTCTCCGGCAACAAGCTCGTATCCGCTGTCCGCCTTCCTGACGATGAGGGGCTGGATCACCCCCTGTTCCGCGATGGACTGACAGAGTTCCGCCAGTTCCTCGTCGGAAAAAATATGCCGGGGCTGATAACGGTTGGGCTCGATGAGATTTATGTCGCACATGAAATAATCCGCCGAACCGTCCACAGGCATGTCCGGTTCAGGGATCAGGGCGCTCAATCCCCGGCCCAGACCTTGTTTTTTCCGTCCTTTCGAATTTTTCAAATCAGCCATTTTTTCCGACCTTCACAAAGAGAGAAATTGTAACGAGAGCGTCTTTATTGCAGGAAACACGGTTATCGGGCAACCACTTCCCGTGCAAGGGCCATGTAACACTTGGCACCCACGGAAGCGGCGTCATAGGTAAAAATGGATTCGCCGAAGCTGGGGGCTTCGCTGAGCCTGACGCTCCGGGGAATGCGCGTGGCGAAAACCAGATCCTTGAAATGCTTTTCAGCTTCCTCGGCCACCTGGAAAGACAGGTTGGTCCTTTTGTCGAACATGGTGAGAAGGATGCCGGTGATTTTAAGGGAGGGATTCAGGCTCTGCTTGATCCGTTTCACGGTCTGCATCAACTGGCTCAGACCCTCCAGGGCGTAAAACTCGCTCTGGAGCGGAACGAGGATGGAATCGGCGGCGGCCATGGCGTTCAGGGTGAGAAGGCTTAAAGACGGCGGACAGTCGATCACCACGTAATCATAGTTGCCATTGAGCCCGGCCAGAAAATTCTTTAAAATCAGCTCCCGTCCGGCGTCGGACATCATTTCCACTTCAAAACCGATGAGTTCCACCCGTGAAGGAACCACATCCAGATTCTTGATGCCGCTCGGAACGATAGCGTCCTTGATCTGAACCTCTCCGATCAGCCCGTGGTACAAGGTCTTTTTGACGGAAGGTTTGTCAATGCCGATCCCGGTGGTGGCGTTGGCCTGGGGATCGCAGTCCACCAGCAGTGTTTTTTTGGACAACTGTGCCAGAGCCGTCGACAGGTTGATCGCCGTCGTCGTCTTTCCCACCCCACCTTTCTGGTTTGCTATACATATTATTTTTGCCATAGTGGGCGAAAGACTATCATAAAAAACGTGAATTGCAAAGAAAATATCCTGGCGTCACAGGCAATACCCAATGGCCTGAAACGCACATTCAACATACTGAAATCAATATATAAACATTATAAGTCCAAAGTTTGCCGAGCCCGATTCCCAAACGGCCGCACGAATCCGTCATCCCTTCGGTCAAACCCTATCGCATTCCGGCATCCACCGCTTCCGGCTGGGGTTCTGGGGGAATATTGGACCGTATGAGAACGTTCTTTTTCAGGGACTGGACCACCTGATCCACGTTTTCCACCGCAGCCCTGATTTCGCTGACACCGTTTTTCACCGAACCGGTCACCGGTGGAATATCCCGGCTGCCTTTTTCAATATTGGCGATGATGGACTTCAGCTCGGCGATACGGGCCAGAAGCTCGTTGCCGATTTCATGGACCTTTTCCAGATCGGCCTGAACTTGATCCACGGCCCTGGGAGCCTTACCCGTGGCTTTTTCCACGTTGGCCATGATCAGTCCCACTTTCTTCTCCACTTCCGACAGGGATTTGTTGACGCTGGCCATGGCCGTAAACAGCGGCCCTTCAGGCTGTTTGATCCGGGCCGTGATTTCGGCGAGGTCCTGAACGGCACGGATCACCATCTTGGCGGTTTTTTCGATCTCGAATTCCTTGAGAAGATCCGAGATGGATTTGTTCTCCACCGACCGGATTTCCCCTTCTTCCTCAACAGGCGGCGAGCTTTCGCTTCCGGGTTTGATGGTGATGTACTTCTTGCCGATATAACTGATGCCCTCCACGGTGGCGGTGGAATCTTTCCTTATTCGCGAGGCGAATTCCTCGTAAATGGCCATGGTCACCGTGACCCGGTCGCCCACCAGATTGATTTTCTTCACCTTACCGATGTCCGCGTTGAAGAGCTTGACCGGAGAATTGAGATCCAGATCGTAACTCTGGCCGAAGGTCGTGGTGTAAATGACGTTTTTCCTGAACCAGTCCTTTCCCCGGCCCACCAGGACCACCATGCTCAACAACAGGACAAGGACAAGGATCACAAAGGTTCCCACCACTTTTTCCATTGTACTGAAACTCAACACCATAATGCGTCTATCCCATGTATGTTTTTATCATTCCCGGATTTCAGTGACCCGGCCTTCATGGATTTCAATGATCTTGGCCTGAAAACATCGGCTGAAATCCTCTTCGTATGTGAGAAAGACAAGGGCCATGCCCAGGTCCTGTTTCATCTTCAGTGTTTCGATCAGGACTTCCAGGGTGTTCCCTTCGGACAGGCAGAATTCCTCGGGGTACTCCAGAAGCATGATCCTGGGTTTTTTGGCGATTTCCCGGACCATCATGGCGCTTTTGATATCCGGGGCCCCCAGGTTCGTCGGTCTCTGGTCCAGAATGGCATCAATGCCGAACGCCGTGCAAAGATCAAAAATTTCGGCGTCCAGTTGCGCCGTGAGATTATTCTCAAAATACGCCTGGCCCAGAAGCAGGTTTTCCCTGACAGATCTGTTGCTGATCAGCGCCGTGTCCGCAGCCAGATACCCTATGGTCTTTTTGGCGTTAAGAAGCCTCCGGTAATCGGAAAAGAACAGCGTTTCGCCATGGTACCGGTACGATCCGGACACCGGATAGGCCAGGGTCGCCAGCCCTTTGAAAAAGAGATGGGCGTCGTTGGCCGAATCGGTCCGGATTTGATATACACCGCCCGCCTCCAGAACCAGCGTCAAGGGGCCGATACCCTTTCCTTTTCCAGCCTTTTCCGGCTTGAGGACGTAATCTTTCAATTCAACCAGGGCCATGATTTTCGCTGACCTTTGTTAGTTTAAAGATAAAAAACAGCGGAGATAAAAATATTGATCACCATGATCCAGAAAAAGCTCTGAACCGCTGTCTTGGACGCGCTCACCGGAATCAGCGTCGACATCTTCCGGGTCTTGAAACCCTGGTACAGGCTGATCACCGTCATGGCCACCCCGAAAGACAGGGCTTTCAGAAGGCCCACCACCATGTCCGTTCCCGTGATGGCCTTGGCCACAAGAATGAGAAACGCCCCCATGGGCACGTCACTGGCCACCCACACAATCACATACCCGCCGAAAACCGCCACAATGTCAAAAATGATGAACATGCAGAGCACTGCCGTGGTGATGCCCACAAAGCGGGAGAACGACAATATGCGCATGGGGTCGACCCCGGCCATCTCCAGGGCTTCGATTTCGTTGAACACCGTCATGGAGCTGATTTCGATGGTCACCGCCGTGGCCGAACGCAGAATGACCACCAGAGCGGTGATGATGGGCCCAAGCTCCCGGACCACCAGAACCACGGTGACTTTTCCAAGATCGAAGTCCCCGGACAGCTTGGTGAACTGGATGATCAGCATGGTTCCCACCATCAGGGCGATCGGGATGATGATGGGAAGGGCCTGAACCGCCGTGAAATAGATCTGCTCCACCACGGCCCGTTTGATCAGCGCCCTTCCGGCCACGGGCCGTGTGAGAAACAGCTCGAACAGGCGGTACGTGAACGCGAAAATATTGAGAATGTAATTGATGAACTCCAGCGTCTTCCTGCCGGTGTAGCCCGCAATGAATTTCATAATCTATCGGAATTCCATGGATTGTTTACTTCCCCTTTTGTCACGACAGGACGGCCTGGCATTCTTTTTTTCAACCTTTGTGTTTCTAAACAGTACTTTAAATAAAAAGACAAATCAAAATATATTTCCCCGCAAACCCAAAACTCCTTCAATCCCGATATGTTTTTTTTTGATCCGTAAACTGTTTCCCAGAGTGACATGTTGCTTCAAAGATAACATACTCAAACAAAAACCGCTTGATGGATCGTCAAGAGAATTGTATGGTTAAAAAAATGATCGAAAGAACAGGCCGGCAGCCCAGAGTGAATATTCGATTTTCTGATTCCTTATTATCGCACCACTCCAATCACCGAACCGATTTATGCCATTGTCATCCCTTATGGCCTGACTGTTTCCATCGTTGATGAGCCGACTTTATTTGCCTTTCAACGTAACGAAAGGAGCGATAATGACGCAGAAAGCATACATTGTTCAAAAAAACCCCAAAAAAACACCCCTGCTTCCCATCCATCTTTTGTGCGTTTCCCTGTCGGCGTTCATCCTGTTCGCGGATATCGCGATTCCCTTAGGCGTCGCCATGAATGTTCTCTACATCCTGGTCGTGCTGATCTCGTTCTGGGCTGAACACACGGCGTTTACCGTCATGTCGGCCACCCTCTGTTCCATCCTGACGATCATTTCCGTATTTTTTCAGCCCACAATCCCGGACATGTGGAAAGTGCTGTTCAACCGGTGCATCGGGCTTGGAGTCATCTGGGTGACCGCAGGGCTCGGCATTCAGTGGAAAACAAGCGAAAAACGTCGTGAGAAAGCCATACATGAACGGGAAATCGCCCTCAAAGAAACAAAAATTCTCCGGGGAATGATCCCGATCTGTTCCGCCTGCAAAAAGATCCGGGATTCCGAGGGAGCCTGGACCCAGATGGAACTCTATATCCGAAACCATTCCGAAGCGGATTTCAGCCACGGAATCTGCCCGGAATGCGTGAAAAAGCTCTATCCTGAACTCAGGTTGTGAACATTTGAAAAGGTTTTCTGAGTATGGACTATTCAGATTTCGATTTATCTATCGAGCAGTTGACCGAGATATCGGAAAAATTCAGGTTTGAAACGGAACTGGGCCTGAAATTCAACAACAGCCTGTTTCGGTGTATCCCCGCGTTTGTAGATACCCGCAGTGTTTGCAGAGGCTGAAAAGATGTTTCGGTCACTCATTGCATACAGCAACCACCTGGGGCTCTTCAGCGAGGATATCGACTTCGACACGAAACGACTGCTCGGAAACTTCCCCCAGGGGTACAGCCATCTCGCTCTGATCGACACATCCCTGACGCTTCAGGGTTTGTGAATCCACCAACCTGTCATGAGCAGAGCTATCATTCCTCACCCCTAATTTCGAATGTTATTCGATTCCATATTTTGCATTATATCTTAATATATTAATTATTATATTGACATTACCATATAGAATATGATTCATATTTATAAATTTTTTATGTATTTCGAACAATAATAAGGCTCAACAACGCTATGAACATCCAGACAGCCAGAAAAAGAATCCTCGCATCCGCCGAAGAAATCATGGCCGGTTCGGGAATGAATGCGAAAATATCCCATATCGCCGCACGAGCAGGGGTCAGCGACTCCGTTCTCTACCACTATTTCAAAAACAAGGAAGACCTTCTGTTTTCCATTGCCGAAGAGCGGCTCAGAGACTTAAGGGACGCGATGGAAGAACAGCTTCTCGGCCTTTCGGACCCGCTCAGCCGTCTGCGCAAGCTGTTCTTTTTCCGGCTCCATTATCTTGATAAAAACAAAAATTACGGCAATCTCCTGATGTTCGAATGCCGTTCGAACATGGCCTTTTACACCCACCCGGCGTTCAGTCAGGCCCGCTGGTTCATGGCCCTTCTGGGCCAGATCCTCAAAGACGGCATGGGCACCGGCGTCTTCAGATCCGACCTGAACGTCTGGCTTGTGAGGGACGCGGTGTTCGGCCTCCTTGATCTTGCGAACATCCATCATCTCCTTTCAGAAACAACCGGCTCGCTTCAGGACTACGACACCCTGTTCAGCCTTGTGGAACCCATGATCCTAAACAGCCAGAGCCGCGAAGCGTGCCCGGTGGACAAACGGCAGAGGATATTAAGGGCCGCGGAAACCCTGTTCGCACAAAAGGGGTATGAAAACACCACCATTCAGGATCTCGCCACGGCGGCCGGTGTCGGTGACGGAACGGTTTACGATTATTTCAGAAACAAGGAAGACGTTCTATTTCATACCCTGAAGGCCGGTTTCCAGCCCTCGGAACACCGGAAAGGATTCCAGGCCCATCTGATGGTGGCCGAGGACGTCCCGGCCCAGACCCCGTCTGTCCTTGAAAACATCGAAGGGTTCATCCGGCGGCAGTTGCTCATCGGCCTCATACAGCCCTCTTTTGCCAAACTGTTTATCGTCAACGGAATATTCCATCGAAAATTTTACGATTCCGAAGCGTTCATCGATTTTAACCATTACATGAAAACCCTCGATCAGCTTGTACACACTGGTCAGATCGAGGGGACCGTTCGGAACACAATTTCACCTGAAGGCGTAAGGCTCCTTGTTCTCGGTGCTTTCAGCCATCTCACCCTTCGCTGGTTGATTTCGGATAAAAAGACCGACATCGACAAAGCCGGTGAAATCAACGCCATGACCGATCTGATGATCCGATCCATTTCAACGGATTGAACACATATTCATACCAAACCAGGAGAAAATCATGAGACAAAGCATCCCCAGAGCCCCAGGACCATCGGACTACAGCCGGGACATGGCTGAACAGAGACTCGCCTTTGTGGAAAATTTCAGCGGCGTTAAAACCACCCACACCCGGGGTTACTCTTTCGACCCCGCCATCCTTCCCGGCAACATCGAGCATTTTTCCGGCGTGGCCCAGATCCCCGTGGGGTTCGCCGGCCCCCTTCTCATCAACGGTGAACATGCTCAAGGTGAATTTTTCGTACCCCTGGCCACCACGGAAGGAACTCTTGTGGCCAGCTACAACCGGGGGATGAAAGTCATATACGAAAGCGGAGGGGTGAAAACCACCATCCTGGATGACGCCATGCAGAGGGCTCCGGTGTTTCACTTTGAAGACGCGAGGGGGGCACGGGATTTCGGAATATGGATTGGCGATCATTTCAATGAGATCAAGGCCCAGGCCGAAACCACGACCCGCTCAGGGAAATTGCGAAATATCGAACAGTACCCCGTGGGCAAGCTGATGTACCTCAGGTTCAATTACACCACCGGAGACGCGGCAGGCCAGAACATGGTGGGCAAAGCCACCTTCGTGGCCTGCGAATATATCATGGCCCAGTACCCCGGCATCAAACGGTATGTCCTTTCCGGAAACATGGACACGGATAAAAAATCGTCCCGGCTCAACATGCTCCATTCCAGAGGTAAACGGGTTTCGGCGGAAGTCACCATTCCCGCAGCCGTCATCGAAAACCTCGCCGGAGCCCCGGTGGACGTTCTTTTACAGCAGCGCCAGGTCAGTTCCCTCGGTAGCTTTCTCGCGGGTTCCAACAACAACGGCTCCCATGCCGCCAACGGCATCACAGCCCTTTTCATCGCAACGGGCCAGGACGTGGCCAACGTGGCGGAATCCTGCGCCGGGCTTGTTTATGTGGAAAAAACTTTAGATGGGGACTACTATTTCTCCATCACCCTTCCCTGCCTGATCGTGGGAACTTATGGTGGAGGAACAGGACTCGCCACCCAGAAGGAATACTTGGAGCTTCTGGGCTGCCACGGAGCGGGCCATGTCCGAAAATTCGCGGAAATCGTGGCCGGAACCGTTCTATGCGGTGAAATCTCCCTGGCCAGCGCCGTCATGGCCGGAGACTGGGTTTCGAGCCATGACAAGTACGGAAGAAACCGCTAAAAATTTGACATATCAATACGGCAATAAAAAAGGGAGGTCTTTGACCTCCCTTTGACTGTCAGAACCCACTCTCGGTTCAAACAATAACGTATCTTTAGACCAATCGGCGGCCCTTTGACCCTTGAATTACCACAACCACCCAGCGGAAATCTGGCCCACGTATCTGCGGTCTTCTGTCTGACCACCGATCACGCCCAGCTCCTCACCGTATGTGGCCACATCCACTTTAAAAATTTTAAAATCCAGCGTAGCCCCCGCCGTTGCGTATCCCTGATTCAGACCCACTCTGGCGCTTAGAATGACTGGAAGTGCCACCTCGACCCCCATATGGATCTTTTTCTCATAAGATTCGTCACCGGTGAGGTTGTCCGTGATGTCGTGAATATCAAGGGTTTCTGTAAACCGAAGTCCGATGGCTTTCTGAGACAATGCGATCCCCGCATTGAACTGGGTTTTCTGGTCCGCCGCATCGCCAAATTTCATTTCAGGGATATTCTGGGCCACCACGGCCACATTCACCTGTGTAAAAGGCACGGCGTCGGTGGTATACAATGCGCCCAGGTCCAGGCCAATGGAGCTGCCTTCGACCATATCATCGTCGAGGGTGTCCTCGAAATCGTCATCGGCAATGACGTCTGCAGTATAAACAACGTTCAGTGAATTCCTGACGATGGCTTTGAGGGTGGCCCCAACGGACAAACCGCTGACCCCCGGTACGGGAATGCCCGCACCCAGCATCACACCGTAATCGGTAATGGCGTCAATCTGGGCTTCGGGCCACACAGGATTACGGATTCTCATATTGACATTTGCCTGGGCGATGGCGTCCACCATGATGCCGGCATTTCCGGCTTTGAAACCCAGATACGTATCCGTCGCCAGCTTGATATGGTTGTTGTCGCCGATGTACTTGCGCATCATATCCGCCACAGCGGCACTGTCATCCATATCCACGTCCTGAAAATCGCTGAAAAGATCGATGGATTCATCTGAAACTTCCACCTGAGGATTGAGAATACCCAATCCGAAGCCTTTGATCTGGGAAAGGCCCGCCGGATTGAAATAGATGGCGTTCTGATCGTCCGCCACGGCTGTAAAAGCGCCACCCATGCCAAGGGTCCGGGTGCCACGGTGAAATCCCTGGTATTCGGCGGCGGGCGCAAGAGATACTGAGAAACATGCCATAACTGCCGCCGTCAAACAAAGAAGCAGTTTAGTCCGGATTCGTTTGGAAAAAATCATAATTACGTCTCCTTGGTCTCCTGGTTGATTTACATATTCGCAATGTAAAGGTTGAGTTCGTCAGCTGTCACATGATCGTTACTGTCGCTGTCCAGTTCATTTTTGAATTCGTTGTAATCGTCCAGCATGTCATTGTTCTCGTCAACGGCGTCGATTGCCACGCTGATATAGTGAAGGTCCTCATCGATGCTGTCCAGATCGTCCTGCGTCGGCTCAACCGTGGGGAAAAGGTGACGGTTTGCCTTGATCCACTCTTCGGTCATGACAATGGCCGCACAAA
Source organism: Desulforapulum autotrophicum (assembly GCA_020723285.1). Classification (GTDB taxonomy): domain Bacteria; phylum Desulfobacterota; class Desulfobacteria; order Desulfobacterales; family Desulfolunaceae; genus DYJE01. The sequence continues at coordinate 71,313 of DYJE01000010.1, forward strand.
TTTCACTGGAAGCGTTGTATTTGTTTGAGATCAGTTTGGCGAGAACCAGAACGGTCCGTGTCATAGACAGAAGGCCCAGCTGGAGCTTCTGACCTTCGGTCAGGTCGGCTATCCCGTTGGGTTTGAGATCCATAATCTGCTCGAAAAGCCCTATGGCTTCGTTGACCGCCGCCAGTTTGGCTTCGATATCTTCGCATGACAGTTCATCGTTTTCGTTACCGATAATCGTTCCGATGATGTCGACACTTCCCTCCTTCCCTTCGTCGTCAAGTTCGTCCATGGTCGCAATGATGTTCAGGGTGTCCATGTTGAGTTCGCCGCCGGCGATGGCGTTACTCAGGTATTCAAGAACCATTTCCGTCTGGGGGAGCGATTCGAGAATAGCCCGTGCCTGAGCATAATTTCCATGATCAAGTGCGATGCGGGCTTCTTCCAGCTTGGCGTCAAACGAATCGCCGTTGTCGCAACTCACCAGAAATCCTCCTGCTGCAATCACCAGGACCGAGAGCGTTGCACAAAAAAGCATTCTTTTTTTCAAAAATCTGAATATACTGCTCATATTTCCCATCCTCCTTTTTGGTTATGACCATTGATTACGTCTTAAAAAACATACGTTTATAATAATTGACCGGTTGATAATAACCTCTCCATTGATAGTTTTGACAGCGATCTGACAGTCATGGGGCTTCACATTATTATGCCATGATTTAACACTTATCGGCAACTCACAGCTGCATATTGAACACATTCACCCAAAATATGTTCAGACTGAAATTATCCGCCACTCATTCCCAGATAATCCAGAACACGCTGAAACGTGACCCTGTTGCTTCCCCAAAGCAACATATCGGGGACGGCCAGCGGCTCCACCCACATATAAGCGGTATGCTCATCCGACAGAATCACGTCAAAACCCTCCCTCTCATTGATAAAAATTGATTTGTGAAGGTCTCTGTCGTCGGAGTAAACCCTGTAATCATGGAGAATAAGTTTGAGGTTTTCTTTCTCGACAGCCCCCCCCGTTTCTTCCCTGATTTCCCTGATACAGGCCTCAAACCGGTCTTCACCGTCCTCGATACCCCCGGTGACCGGCTGCCAGTACTCTTTATGCCTGTCCGTCTCCGGGCATTTAAGAAGGAGAAAACGAATTCTGGTTCTGTCGAAGATCCAGCATTCTATGCTGTGTTTTACAAAGTGCGGCATGGCGGCATCCCCATCTGCATTTTCGATTCATTGATCACACGATGATCATTCTGGAATAATGGCCACCACCCGTGCAGGCCCCGCTGAAGCTCCTTTGATTTTCAAAGGGAAACAGCACACCGTGAAGCCGTGCGGTGGAAGACTGTCGAGATTGGTCAGCCGCTCCATATGGCAGTATTCTATTTCAACGCCCAGGTAATGGGCTTCCCAGAAAAGATTCGGGTTGGATGTATTTTTCGCTTTTTCGGCAAGAAGGGGAAGAGGCAGATCCCAACCCCAGGAATCGATCCCGGTCACCTTGACTCCGTGATCCAAGATAAACCGGGTGGCCTCGGAGGTCATTCCAGGCCCTTTGAAAAAATATTCGGGCGTTCCCAGCATCCTGTCGTTCCCGGTTTTTACCAGAACGATATCCATGGGTTTCAATGTGTAATCCATACGGGCAAGGGCTCCTTTCACATCTTCTGCGGAAATGCCTTCGCCGTGGGTTTTATGGCTCATGTCAAGCACCACACCATGGCCCATGCACCATTCCAGAGGGATCTCATCGATGGTTTTCGCTTTCTTCCCTTCGGACAGGGGCCCGTAATGCCACGGGGCGTCCAAATGGGTGGTCCCGTGAGTTGAAATTTTTATCACATCGTTAGCCCAGCCCAGCCTGTTCTTGAGAAGCGAGGGAAAAAGCCGGAGCACCAGAAAAACGGCAAGTGCCCCGAACCGGTGGCTCTGGCGAATCACCTTGTTTCTGGCCCACCAGGGTGCCCAGCTCTTGTCGTTGTCGAGTGTCACCGAAAGGTCAATGATTCGCATGGAATTAAACGTCTTTGATCAAAAAAAATGTTTGAAAAACGAGGCCAGCTTACCGCCGTCCTTCGTTTTCTGATTGAAAATCCTCGCCGCCATTTCGTTAATCCCCCCGGGATAACCTCCGGATTCGTCGTATATCCAGTCCAGCTCGGCTGTTGAGAAAACCTTTGAACTTTTGAACTCCACGGAATCCAGCCGTTTCAAAATGTATGTTTCCGCTTCGATCCGGGAAAGACGGGGCATGAACACCTGGTCCACAACGTGGTCTTCCGGAAGGATTTCAGAGAGCTCGTCCATTTGCTGAAGAAGAGAGGCTTCGGCGAAAAACACGAGCTGATCCATCTGCCTTTCTCCACCGTCAAGCCCGGTCTGTCGAAGAAGGAAAAGAAGTTCGTCAATGTCCAGGTTTTGTGCGTCATCCATCATGAGGGCCGTTTTTTCGTCGGTGCTGTAAAGAAAAGCTTTGTGTTCCCTCAATGGACCTGGCTTACCGAAGCTTTCGGTGGCGTCCATATCCCTGGGGATGACTTTACAGGCTTTCCAGAGATGGGGCTCGTCTGCCAGAAACTGTTTCATCATCAGGGTTTTCCCGCTCCCGAAATCTCCGAGAACGAGAAGGATGGAACACGGCCCGCCAAAAGACCGTGTGAGAACCTCAAGGCAATGACTCATGGCCGGGTACGGATAAAATGAAACATCGTTGACCGGTGATAAAAACGGATTTTTCTGATGTTGAGAATGTTTGGTTCGCGCCATGTTAAACGTCTGATTCGTTGTCGCCGACCGGCATGCCACCGGATCGGCCGGGTTTCAGATCGGTGGGAAAGTCAACGTTTCACACAGTACCGGGACCAGACCTCATCAATCATGGCATTCCGGTTTCCCCTTTGTGAACGGAGCTGTCTTTCCAGCTTTCAAGACCATGACTGTAAGGCAGCTTGACGAGAATCATCGTTCCTTCCCCCCCCCGTGAACGGATGGAAAACTCGCCTTTAAGCAGTTTCACCCGTTCCTCCATACTTTTCAGTCCCATCCTTTTTTCGTTCAGAGCCTGGGCAATCCGGAATTCCGGATCGAAACCGTTGCCGTCATCCTCAATTCGCAGAATGATTTCGGGGAACGAGGCCACAAGTCGGATGGTGACAAGAGTCGCGCCGGAATGTTTCCTCACGTTGTTGAGCGCTTCTTGAATGAGCCGATATAAATTGATTTCCGTGTCAAAGTCAAGATCCAGTTTATCAAGGCCTGCGGAATAGAAATCCACCGAAATCCGGTTGCTTTCCGTAAACTCCGTGCAATACTGGGCCAGGGTTCTCACAAGGCCGAGCTGATCGAGGCTCGGCGGTCTCAAATCATAGGCCAGGTCCCTGATGGATGATATGGCCCGTTTGAGAACCTTTGAGAACTTCATGGTCCGACGGCGGACCTCATGGGGAATTTCCTGGAAACCTTCGAAAAGGGTATCGCTGCTGATGATAAGAGAGGCCAGATCCTGCGCCACATTGTCGTGCAGGTCCCTTGCTATGCGCTGCCGTTCATTTTCCTGAGCCTTGATGATCTCCTGGGTCAGAACCTGGATGTGCTTTTCCGCTTTTTTCGCATCGGTGATATCACGGGTATAAAGGGCCAGCCTGTCAACACGGCCATCGGCACCGAACACAGGATAAATGGTGTTGTCGTAGTGCCGTTCACTTTCGGCATCCTCGTCTTCGAACCTGACGGGTTTCCCGGTAAGCACCACTTTTTTGATCTGCATCATCCGGTGTTCGGTGAGTTTCGCGTCGAGAAAGCCGGTGATGTTTTCATGACGAAGGGATGAGGGACTCCGGCCAAAACGTCTGGCAAATGTTTCATTGGCAGACAGAATGGTACCGTCGCTGGAGATCAGAAGGGATGAATCACTGGTGGCGTTCAAAAGAGCCCGTGCGATTTCTTCACTTTGAATCAGGGCGGACTGGTTCTTTTCACGTTCACGGAAAAGATCGTCGATATCCATCTTAACCAGGGAAATGGCGTCGTAAACCAGCTTGAACGGATGATCGGGCTCGATATCCACCAGATCCGAATCAAAACCGTCCACCTCCCAGTTGATGTTGCCAAGGAAATAGATCAGTTCATCGGCGTAGATCTTGATCTTGTCCATTTCAACGGCCTGTGGAAGACCGCCGGGCCGTTTTTCACAAGGAACGTTTTTTTCCTTGTCCGTTGTAATCCACTGTATCGCTTCTTCAGGAGACTCTGAGATATGGATTTTCATGGGTCGCAGATACGACGATATGCTGAGTCCGGCCCTTACGGTCCGATCCCCCCCATACATGACATTCATCTGGCAATGCGGCCGGTTTTCGATAAATTCAGACCATTTTTTGAAATATGTTTTCCGTGTTTTCAGGTCCAGGCCTTCAATTTCTTTCAATCCCTGGAGAAAATAATGGGGTTTTTCATGGAGCCCGGTGGATTCCAGAACCTGCGCCTGGAGTTCGAAAACCTCGTCCATGTTATCTATCCTGAGGCGTCCGAGGGACACCCTGTGGACCACATTGCTGTCGATCACTTCAAAGGCCACACTGTAATCCCCGAAATTCCTGCCCCATTCCTTGCGAGTGGTCACATTGCGGGTGCCTTCGTGGGTATACCCCTTGCTTTTAAGGGTATTGACCGCCGTTTTAAGCGCCTGATCATAATCACCGCAGGCCTGTGTCACGCCACGGGTCAGTTTTCCCATCCGCCGGATGGCCAGGGCGGCCAGGGGCAGTTTGGGGATATTGTATGCGATACTTTTCAACACCCTTTTTTTATCTTCCCGGCTGTCGAAACGCATGTTTCTGTTGAACCGCATGAAGGTCCGGTGATCGACCCCCTTATAATTCCTTATTTCCACATAAGGTTCCACAGGAGCAAGCATGGCCGACAGAACTCTTTCCCGCTTGTCCTGGAATTTTTCGAACAGCTCCGTATCCATGGAAATCCAGCCATGAAATTCCGTGTGAAGAATCCGGTTGCCGATGAACCTGAAGGTCACGGCAGGCCCCCCCAGATCCATGCGTGTCCATTCCGTTTTTTCCGTAAGGGTCATGCCCGATACCGGGCATCGCACCTTTTCGCAGCTGAGCCTGGGAATGCTGTCGATTTCAGGCCCTTTCAGTTTTCGTTCTGAATTCAAAATTTCCACGGCGCGCTTAAGAGCTGAAGGAATATCCTTTTCCACCATGCCGTTGTATTTCACAAGCTTTAAACGGCTGCTCAACCTGATGGCCAGCATGATCAGCGGAGAAACTGTACAGATGATCAGGGCCATCATCTGTTTCTGGCTTTCCAGGAATTTCATGTAGTATTTTTTGCAGTCGGTGGTGAGGTTCTTGAGTTCGGTAAAATCCTCGACGTACACGAATTTCTTGTCTGCGCCAAAGGCCTCGTGAATCACCCGATTCATGAATCGGGTGGCGGAAATCACAGAAGTCAGATCCGATTCCCCGGTGATCTTTCCCATCAGAATCCGTTCGCCCACGATACTGACGGACATGTAATAGTTGCTGCCCAGTTTCACGTCAAGCCAGTCTGAGCGTGTGTAGACAGGCAGACCGGTGACAGGGCATGTTGATGTGATCCCATGTCCGCCGCTCATGTTGAAAGCCGATTCCATGATTGCCTTTCATTCATTTTCTGTTCATTCTTCACTGAAGAACAATATATCAAGATTAGCACCATCAATGACTACATGCCGAACCCCGTGGTTGTCAAACAAATTTTTACCTTCAACGCCCATATACCGGAATTTATTGACACCTTTTTACCATGCTGATATTCCAGAGCCAATAATCGAGGGATCACTGACAAAAACCAGGGTATGAACAACATGAAACGAATCTGTGTGATCGACGGACAGGGCGGGGGTATCGGCAGCACCATCATCAAGAGACTGAAAGACGTTTTTGGAGAAACGGTGGAAATCATCGCCCTCGGGACCAACGCCGTGGCCACGGCCCAGATGCTCAAATCCGGGGCGAACAAAGGTGCTTCGGGTGAAAACGCCATATCCAGGACCGTCATGCAGGCCGATTTCATTACGGGCCCCGTGGGCATCATCGTGGCCCACGCCCTGATGGGGGAAGTATCGCCGGCCATCGCAGCCGCCGTCGCCGGGAGCCAGGCCAGAAAAGTGTTGCTGCCTCTTTCACAGGACAACGTCCATTTTGTGGGTATTGTGGACAGCCCCCTGCCCCATCTGGTGGATGAACTCGTGGAAAAACACCTCAAGCTTTTTATCCGGGAATAAGGAGACAACCCATGTGTGAAGCCAGCGCTTATGTCATCACCGAAGAAGAACCCGTACTCCTCATGGATTTTGTTGACAAGGTCCTTCCAGACGAAGCGGGAATTCGCCTGATCAACATTTTCGGAGATCAGAAAATCATAAAGGGAAAGATCCACTCCCTTTCCCTTGTTGACCACCGGATCTACATTGAAGAGAACAAGTCCTGATTCATTCAAGATCCATATGAAACCGAACCGGCCCCCTGTATTTGGCGTTTTCTCCGAAACGTCCATGGAGCGGGTATTCCGACCGTGGATGGGACCATGACGTGGCAATGGCCACATGACCTTTAGGGAAAGGTGTGGTTTCCACGGGGATGAAGTCCATGGGGGCCAGGGCAGCCGGGCTTTCCACCAGATCGTCCTTTTCACCGTAACAGATCAGCCAGGGGAGTTTCTTTTCCTGAATGCGTTTGAACTGCAGCTTCCTGCCGAACAGGGTCACAGGAAGGATTCCATCTTTCGTGATGGGGGTGTTGAACGACGCGAAACTCATCTTCGTGATGCCCATGGGAATGTCGGTCCGGTCATTCTTCAGCCAGTAGTTCAGGGCAAGGGCCGTATTGTTGAATCGCAGTGTATCTTTCCTGGCGCTCTTGATCATCACCAGATCCCGGTAAAACGACACCAGCGGCGATTCCTTCTCGATGCTTTTCAGCTTGTAAACCCATCCCATGAGCTTTCCGTCCGCCACCACGTTTCCATTGGGCAGAGTTTTCGCTCCGTAAAGCAGATTGTTGTAACGTTCGGGAAGAGACTTCAGAAAATCGGCAAGCCCTTTGCTCCGGGTTCCGTCAATGGGGGCGACACAGGTGATCAGCGCATCCACCAGGCCGTCCAGTTCACCTGACAGGATATTGCACACACTTGAAAATCCTCCCTGGCAATAGCCATTGAGGGTCACCATTCTATTGTGCCTTTTTTTCAGAAGTTCACAGAAATGGGCCGTATCTTTCGTGTCATCCTCGCCGGTCATGGTCTGAACGCCAACACTCTCATCGATGCGTTTCTGAATCCTGATGTACGTTGGGATACCCTGGTCGGCGAAAGCATGGGTGTAGCTTCGCTGTTCCCCAGGGAGAAAACCCAGGATATTCGCCCCCAGAACGTAAGGTGGAATGATGAGGACCGGCTTTTTCGCCATGTCCGTTTTGACTTTCCTGTCTTTTGAATTCACCCGGTAAACGATAAACCGCTCAGTCTCTGCAAATTTTTCGTCCTCCCCCCGTTCAAAATGAAAACCGAAAAGCGGGGCCACGTTTTCTATGGCTTCGGGATAATCTCGGGTCATGGCGGTGATCAGTTGCGCCTTGCGTTTGAAATACGCGTTTAAATCTTCACCTTCCTGATAAAACAGGGTGTTGAGAAAGGCCCCGAAGGCTTCGGTCATTTCATTCTCAGTATAGTCGTTTATGGCCCTGATGCTGCCAGAAGCTCCGCGTGTGGAGATATCGCTGTTGAACCACAGGAGTTCCATCAGGGACTGGAGGGTGGAAAGGGGCGGGTCTTCAAGCATCCTCTTTTTTTCCACGTCATTGAAATAACCCATGGCGATGGAATATGGGACGAGGATTTCATTCATGTATCCCGTAAGACCTTTCCAGTATTCTCGAAGCGCCACAGCCTGATCGATGGTCCCTTCAAGGGGAGTCAGAATGGTTTTTTTCAGCCATTTATCCGGAGAAAAATCGGTCCAGGGATATTCAAAGCCTGTCATGGGTTGTCCTTTTATTAAATGGTCGTTTCTCTGTTCTGATGGATGTGTTTTCATTTTCCTACCACCTGTAATTGGCGAGATCAAGTTTTAGATCATAAACTTCCCCCATGAGCTGGAGGAACTCTTTGTCATTCATTTTATAATGATTTTTCAACCGGTCGAACAGGTCCTGCTTCACCTCGTTGTTCAGATGGTTGACCGAAAGAAGGGCCATGAGGTTTGCCGCACAGATGATGCGCCTGAAATCACCCCGGCTGCCTCCATCGTCATGGGAAAGATCCTCCACGTTATGGCCTTCGCAAGCGTCTTTAACAATCACGGGAAGCCGCCATCGTTCACAGAGAATGCCCCCAAGTTTTCCGCTTGACGGAAAGTCCAGCTGTTTTTCACTTTCGCTGAACAGTATCCCGTATTTCTCACTGTGATGTTTGATGAAAAGGTAATGTTCCGGAAAATATTTGTTATAAATGAGCTTTCCGATATCATGAAGCATGGCGCCAAGCCATATCCGCTCCGGTGAAAGAAGCGGTTCGAAACGTTTCCCCAGATATCTTGCGATCAGAGCCGTCAGGACCGAATGACTCCAGAACTGCTCCAGCTCCTCTTTTTCCGCCACACCCAGGGTTTTCACCACCGACAGACTGAGAACCATATTGTAGATCTCATGAATGCCGAGATACGCCACAGCGAATTTGATATCGTCAATTTCCCTCTTGAAACCGTAATACGCGGAATTGACGATTTTCAGGATATGGGCCGTAAGGACCGGTTCGCCCATCAACAGACGGCTCACGGTTTCCACACTGACGTCCGGCCTTACGATCATGTCCTGCATTTTCATGACACAACCCGGCAGAGGCTGAAGCTGATCGTGGTTTTTTAGAAAATCCGCCGTATCGATCTTTATGGGTGCCGGTTTTTCCATGTTTTTCTCCGATGGTCGCTAAAAAGGACAGGCCTTGGCCAGCTTGTTAAAACGGCCCGGCGCAGCACCTTCTGCGGCAAAGTCTGACGACCTGTGTAAAAAGGATGCTCAATGGATGATGTGCGCTAAAAGCTAATAAACTCGATTATCGTTTCGATCTGACAGTGTATGGTTTGATTCCGTCACAGGATAGACTCGGAACAATATACAGCAGATGAACGGTCTCAGGCAAACAAAAAATCCCCGCTGCAGGATAAAGACCCTCTCAGATATCACCCAGGCCGTGAACGATCCGGGCAATCCCCATCATTAATCCACAATTTCTTCATTTTTTTTCCATAGTTCCATGGCATAAGAAAAAAAACGGCTGAAACCAAACAAACACACGCTCTGCCACATGGGGAACCGTCATGCTTCAAAACGCATCAATCAAACAGAATACCATCAACCTCCTGATATCACTTGTTCTTGCCATGTACCTCATCGCATGCAGCACCGACGAGGGTGCAAAATCCGTCAGCAGCACCCCTTCGGAAACCACAGTCACGGAAACCACCACCGACGAGTCAACAGAAGAGAACACCGCCGATCATGAAGAAGAGGATGACTATGTCTGGGAAAGCAGTGACGAAGTGTCCATCGTCCTATCCGGTGACAGTATCACCGAAAACTCCGACAATGTGACGGTTTCAGGAACCACGGCCACCATCAAAGCCGCTGGCACCTACACCCTCTCCGGCACCCTTGACAACGGCCAGATCCTCGTGGACGCGGACGGCGACGGAACAGTCCGGCTCGTTCTTAACGGCGTGTCGATTTCAAACAGCACAAGTTCGGCGATCTTCGTCAATGACGCGGAAAAAGCCATTGTCGTTCTCACGGAGAACACCGTGAACACGCTGACGGACGCCGCAAGTTACGTCTATGCCGATGCCACGGAGGACGAGCCCAACGCAGCCTTGTTCAGCAAAAGCAACCTTACGATCTACGGGGGAGGAACTCTTCAGGTCACGGGGAATTACAACGACGGCATCGCCAGTAAGGACGGGCTGATCATCGACAGCGCCATCATTGATATCACGGCGGTGGATGATGGAATCCGGGGAAAAGACTACCTGATCGTCAGAGAAGGGATCATCTCCATCTCAGCCGGTGGAGACGGATTGAAATCGGACAATGAAGACGACACGACCCTGGGCTACATCTCCGTCGAATCCGGCGAACTGGCAGTCATCGCAACCGGAGACGCCATCCAGGCCCAGACCGATGTCATCGTCAGCGGCGGAGTGTTCAACCTGAAGGCCGGCGGGGGAAGCGGCTATACCGCATCAAGCACCTCGGCCAAAGGGATAAAAGCGGGAGCCCTCGTGGTGGTGGACGCCGGAGAGTTCACCCTCAACACCGCTGACGACGCCATTCACTCAAACGGAACCTTGACCGTCAATGGCGGGACCTTCGCCATCAGCTCCGGCGACGACGGCATCCACGCCGATACAGCCATTGCCGTTAACGATGGAGACATCGTCATCTCCAAATCCTACGAAGGTGTCGAAAGCGCCGCCATCACCGTAAACGGCGGAGACATCAGCGTCGTCTCGACGGACGACGGAATCAACGCCGCAGGCGGAACAGACAGCTCATCCCAGGATGGCAGACCCGGCCAGAACACCTACACCGCCACCGGAAACTACTATCTTCATATCTATGGCGGTTCCATCTACGTCAACGCCACAGGCGACGGCATCGACATCAACGGCGCCATCGTGATGACCGCCGGAACCGTCATTGTGAACGGCCCCACATCCAGCGCCAATGGAGCCTTGGACTACGACTCCACCTTCACCATGAACGGCGGCTTCCTTGTCGCCGCCGGAAGCTCGGGCATGCTCCAGGCCCCGTCATCCTCTTCAGGCCAGAACGCCGTGGCCGTCATCTTCTCCTCCGCCCGCTCGGCCAACACGCTGTTCAATCTCCAGACCAGCTCCGGCTCGTCTATCGTGACCTTCGCCCCGGCAAAATCTTACCAGGCCGTCGTCATCTCCGCCCCCGGCCTCACCAGCGGAACCAGCTACAGCGTCTACACCGGAGGCTCATCAACCGGCACAGCTGTCCATGGCCTTTATGAAAACGGAACCTACACCCCCGGAACACGCTACGCCACCTTCACTCTTTCGAATCGGATTACTTCGGTGCGGTGAGTTAACGTTAGACAATGAGTTTAGCCGCATCAAAACGCACATCCCATGCATGTTGAAGCGCAAACTCATCATTCACACAAGGCTCAACACCATTCATCAGTGCAGCCGCTGCAATGGAAGGAATATCATCTGTAGAATGGCTGATAAACAAACCAGGATCAGCGTAGCGATAACGCAACTCGCCAAAATTTGTGGATATCACAGGAAGAGATACAGCCCTGTATTCATAATATTTTATCGGATCAACGGAATTTGTAAGCATATTGGGTTTAAAAGGAATCAAGCCCACATCAAATTTCATCATAGATCTAAGAGCTGTATGATGGTCACAAGCTGGCAGGATTTTAATATTTTTTGGCAATGACTTCTTCGGTTTATTAAAAATCGGACCGATCAGACAGATTTCATCTTCCGGCCTTGCTTCCGATAAACTTAACACCCAATCCCAGTCAAACCACGATGCGATAGTTCCAACATAACCAAAAATCTTTTTCTCGGAATTGAGTTTAAGTTCAGCGTTAAATGGAAGAGACGTCAAATCCAGCCCGTTATGAACCAGGCACACATCGTTTCTGCAAATGCTCCACCGTTTGTACAACTCAGTGCTTGACGCCCAGACAGATTCGACTCTTTGCACAATCTGGCGCTCCCTTCTTTTCATGGCGAACCTTGAAAAACCCGAATAAAATGCCGGAAAATCATCCATCGCATCGTAAAGTGACATACCGTAAGAAAAACGGTCAAGCATGGCTATTGCCATAACTGAGGGTTTGCCAATGGCAAGCAGTGTTCTGGAATTCTTTTTAAAATCATCGAATTTTACAAAAATATTCTTCCAGAATCCACTATTAAGCCAACCCGAGCAAGGAAGGGGTTCGACAGGATGCCCCCCCGGTTTCAGCACGGTAAGCCAAGATGGCAACCCGGCTGATAATTTTTTTTCACAAGATGGACGAGGCAGAAAAATATCGTCTATCCTTGGAAAACGGGTGGGATACGGATCAATCCACAACACCGGCCCCCCCGTTCGTTTGTTATACCACTCGACGAATTTATGGGGCCGCTGGGCAAAACTTTCCCATGGTACCGGTGACAGATAAACGAGACGCATCAGGTAAAATACTCACGCAATGTTTTCACAATTCGCTCTGAGGCGAATCCATCACCATAGGGGGAGGTCCCCCGGGCCATCGTTCGATAGCTTGTATCATCATCCAGTAAACGCTGAGTTTCTTCAATGATACGATCGAAATGTGATCCGACAAGTTTTACCACGCCTTGATCAACAGCTTCAGGCCGTTCCGTTTCATCTCGAAGAACAAGAACAGGTTTGCCAAGGGCCGGTGCTTCTTCCTGAACCCCCCCGGAATCAGTGAGAATGATGTGCGCCCGCCTCATCGCCGCAATGAACGGCGCATAATCCATCGGTTCACCAAGAATGAAATTGGGCTGTGAGCCCAGGAGTTCATAAGCCACATCCCTGACATTGGGGTTCGGATGCACCGGGTAGAAAAATTGAACTTCCGGGTTATTTTGCGCCAAGGTTTTCAACGCCCGGCAAATATTTCGGAACGGTCCGCCAAAATTCTCCCTGCGGTGGGCTGTGACCAGAATCAGACGATGGGCAGGGTCGAGATCAATGCCATGATCAATATCTTTCGAAGCGGTCATCAGCAAAGCGTCTATCACCGTGTTGCCTGTAACAACGATTTCGGAATCCACCACGCCCTCTTTCAGAAGATTGTGCCGTGCCCCTTCTGTTGGAGCGAAATGCCAGCGTGCAAGTTTTCCTGTGAGCACACGGTTGGCCTCTTCTGGAAACGGATTATCCATATCCCATGTCCGCAATCCAGCCTCAACATGACCGATTGGGATTCGATGGTAAAAACATGCCAAGGCAACCGTCATCACCGTGGTTGTATCCCCCTGAACCAGAACGGCGTCAGGCTTTTCCGTTTGCAGAACATCGTCCAGATCAAGAAGAAGCCGAGCTGTCAACGTCGTGAGTGCCTGATTGGGGCGCATGATATTCAGATCGATATCGGGTTCGATATCAAAAAAATTCATGACCTGATCCAGCATATGGCGGTGCTGTGCAGTGGCCAACACCCTCACCTCAGCCCAAGGTTCATTTTTCAGGGCCAGGATAACCGGGGCCATTTTTATGGCTTCTGGGCGCGTTCCAACCACATTGAGTATTTTTTTTTTCATAAGCCTATCTCATTCGAGTCAGTCAATCGGCATCAATTTTTTGAAGAGCGGTTAAAAATGTTCCAGCCCGGACGTCCCATGTGTTCGCTTCAGCGATATCCCTCAATCTTGCACGATATGACGGGCTGTCACATTCATCGAAAGCCTGGTTGAAGGCCAATGTAAGTTCTGCCGCATCTGTACCGGAGAAAACTTCCGGAAACCTAATACATTCCTTCATATCGCCTGTAACAACCACTGGTTTTTCAAGCGCAAAGTATTCGAATAATTTAAGCGGTGAAGTCGAAAGGGCAATGTCTCCCGGACGGAATGGGATGAAACACACATCGAACATACGGGCATATGCAGGCAGCACTTCATAGCTCACCGGTCCATGATAAAGAACATTCACTTTTTTGGGAAGTTTGGGAACACAACCGCTGTAATCCGGACCGATAAAAACAAAACCCACATCCGGCATCAGGGATGCAACCTCATCGATCACCTCATACCACAGCCACGGTGCTATGGCACCAAAATAGCCGACAACCCGACTGTAATTCTGTCTGAAGGCGTTAAGGGCTTCTTCATGGATACCCACAAAATGTTTCACGTCCCGGTAATGCAGGGTATCAACTCCATTGGGGATAAGGACACAGCGTTCAGGGCCGCAATGGGCCACAGCGTCTTCGTAGAGCATGCCGGCTGATGCCACAACGATATCCGCCCCCCCCTCGAAAGCAGCTCGCTTCAGGCCTTCAAGACGTCTTAAAGAGTCTCGTCCCCCGGATATGGATGCATCGATCAGGTCAATGTATTCATAAACCACCCGCCCATGATATCCAGCCGCATGGATGTCTTCAGCTTCAAGCAACTGTGACGTGCTATAAAAGCACCGGACTGCGTAGGGAATAGTATCCACTTCGGGATTGTTAGCGAGCCACACATTTTCTCTTACCTGCCTGAAACCGACCACGCCGTCACCGGTGGTTTTAAAAATCACAAGACATCCAATCCGGCCCAGCGCAAGAGCCATGTGATGTGGACGCTGGAACAAGAGAATTCCCCAGTCCACACTGGGTTCGAGAATCAAGACCTCTCGGTGCGTATGTTTATCCAGAACAGCATTCCGAAACTCATACCAGCTCAGATCATTTTTCCCATCAACAGCTCTTACCGGACGACTTCGAAACCAGCGAACCAGAGAATGGCGGATTCCATGCAGCCTGTTCCGTAACGGGGCGGGAAGAACCCAAAAACAGCTTCTGGCAATATTGTAAATTGTAAAACGTTTCTCGACAGCCATATCAGCATTCCACTAAATATTCGGTCCTTCACCCATAGGGAATTTCCCGTCGATGATCTCGGTAATCAGGTCGACATAGTGTTCGTAGGCACAACCTTTTTCCAGTGTGGCAAGTTCCGCTTCTGAAAAATCAGGTTTTGAAGGATTCCTCCAGGTATGCACCATCGCCTCACAAAGACTCTGTTCGAAAATTTCGGTCGACCTCATTTCCCATATTGCTCCAGTGTATTGGACCAGGTCGAAAACGGGCTCAACCAGACGGATACCCTTTCTCCCGGCAAAAACGGACGCACTCCCAACAGCCGGGGTCACTATAGGTAAATTAGCAGCGATACCCTCAAGCAAACTCAATTGGGCACCTTCAAAAAAAGCCGAAGAAACAAATGCGTCCGCCATCGCCAAATATTCATGAGCAGATGGAGCCGAGCCGCAGTACATCACTTTTTCTTTCAGTGCTTTATTATCGATATAAGTAAGAATCTCATTCAAAAGTCCGTCTTCATAGCATGGGCCCAGAATAACCAGACGGGCGTTTGCACAGATACGCGAAGCACTTTCAAAAGCCTTGACCACCGCAAGATGATTCTTCTGATGATTGATTGCACCGATATCAAGAAACACAAACTCATCGACACTTATACCCTGCTGTGCCCTTAAACGGGTTCGAGCCTCTTTCCTGCCACCAACTTTAAAAGGCTCAAGATCGATTCCATTGGGAATCACTACGCATTTTTCAGATAAAACCCCCAAACGGGAAACACTGTATTGTTTAACATAGTCGGATACCGCAACAAAAGCGGTGGTCATGGCCGCAGTTTCTGAAAATTCTTGCCGTTGCCGGTCATTAAACCACATATAAACATTGTGTATGACCTGTACAAATGGAACCGATTTCTGTCGGCACAGATGAACGCCATGGAACGAATAATGTGCGAAGACAACTTTCGGTCGCAGGTGGTCCAGCAAATATGCGTAAACAGCTTGCGAATACTGGCGGCAGATCACGGTTTGCCCCAGGTCTATGGCACGTTGAACAGCGGGCCCCTGATTCCCGAGAACCAACAGCAGCACTCTGAAACCTGCCTTCTCAAGAGTGCTGTTCAAATCGAGGACCACATTTTCAAGACCTCCGGCCTCAAAATTGTCAACCTGTACCAGGATGTCGCATTCCCCATGCGTTTCTAAATCTTCTGACGGAAGCCTGGCGTCTAAAGGATTGATTGAGCCGCCAGCTGAAGTCAACCCGGCATCACCTGGTACAAAAGGGCGCAAAATCCGTCTTGCCACCCGCCCTGCACGGGTGTGCGGAGGAAATATTTGGCGCAGCATATCCATCAGGCATTGCTTTCCCAGACCGCCTCGTTTCCCGGACATGAAATAGGCCTGAATCTCAACCGAGCCGGTTTGCCTAACATCCTTCAGTTTCTCGAAAACGTTAAAATTCGCGGTGGCCATTTCGATACGGCGTCTTTCTTCAGGCAACCGGCCGGAAAGAAAATCGTTCAAAGAGATGGAGAGCATACCAAGCGACTTGAAATCACCGACCTCCTCGCTGTCGACTATCGGAACGATACCCATGGCAAGATATTCAACGAGTTTCGTCGGGCATGCGGCCCTGTTCACTATGCTATCTTCTCGAAGAATAAAACCGTAATGGCATTCGGGATATACGTCCATGAGTTCCGCGTGAGTTTTGGATTCCACCGTCACGAAATCTGAAATATCCTGAGGCAGCATGTCTTTCACGACGTGCGGCTCCGGACAATAAAATCGATGCTGGCAACGATCCACTGTTCTTACAATGGCATCGATCATCTTCGATACCTGTTGCCATTTATGAAGTCCCCCGGCATATACGACAACAGGCTTTCCGTCAACCAAAGGACGTTCAGCGGGCATGGGTGAAAAATTAGGAAAAATTGGAAAAGAGACCACCTTTGCCTTGAGCGTGTTCCTGAATTTCTGACTTAAATACTGACTCATTGCATCGGTCACAGCGATGACGATACCCGATTTCTTTACAGCGAGTTTCTCTTCTTTTTCGTACAGCAGCGCGCTGAAGAAATCATTGTGCATACGGAATTCTTCGGGAACCACCCCATGGATGTCCACAGCTTTTCGAATAAAAGGCAAATGAAGCAACAGGCCAAACCGGTTGTCATACATCCTTAACACACTGTGAAAATAGATTTTCCGGCTGCGAAAAACAGCAAATAACGCCAGGATTCGTACAAGCATTTTACGCTTCCACGAGCCTATGATCCTCAGAACCAGCACATTGGGCTCTGGCCGGTCAAACCAGACGCTACGACCTCGAAGCTCGTCGCTCTCTACATAAACCCTCCAGCGGTCAGAAAAAAGACGGTCCACGGCCTGTATCCTCTGAAAATATCCGTCGCTCTGACGTTCCGGGTAGAAATACCCTCCAAAAAAAACGATCCCGTTGAACCGCCTGATGAAGTCAAAACCCCGGCTCAAAATCCAAAAAAACTTACCGATACGTGTTGTCGGGCGTGGTGGGAACAAAGGTGCCACAGTCGACGGAGGAGGCAATTCGGAAAGAGGCACTGCCCCGGCATTCTGATGCACCGGCGTTGAAATGAATTCATACATGGCAAAATTGCATTCCACCCTGTCGTGGACTCCTGTAGAAAGATGCTGAAGGTCAGTTAAAAGAGACTCCGTTTTGTGCTGGTATTTTTCATCAAGTTCCATAGCCTCCGATATTCGCTTCACCACGCTGCCCCACAACTTTTTCAAGTCACCATGGCTTTCGGCAGTCAAAACCTGTTCGCTCAGATTTTCTGGAACGACACGATTTAAGGCAGCAAGCGTATTCCGGAGATTCCGGAATTCAGACTCGAAATGGTCAATTTGCCTGCTGATACTTTCAAAATATAATTTGATAAACGTATTTTGTTTGAGCGACATAGACCTGCGCCTTAGGGCATAAGCGACATCCATTGTTAATGAAACAATAGGCTTCTCAGGTCGGCGTTCCCATACAATTCCGTGCTTTTTTTCCAGATACTCCTTGTTTCGAAGTGCACGTTCGCTGAAATATTCGTATTGCAGGCGGCCGAAAGAAGCGGACCCCCAGTGGTGGATAAACACATCACGGGCAAGATGAATACGGTAACCCGCTGACCGTGCCCGGTGACAATAATCATCATCCTCAAAACCTCCGGGAAAGAAAGTTTCGTCAAGCAGTCCAACGTCATGACACACCTTTTTTGCCATGAGCACACAAAAAAAAGTGACATCGGTTTCAACCCAATTCCCTTGCCATGCCTCATACCATCGCTCAGCGAATTCAGCTATGACCCGATAAACCTTGCCATTGAGTCTGCCTGAACCATTTGCCAGGCATTGTCCCATTTCCACATGGTAATCAACAGGAACACACTGCTCACTGTCGGCCTTATTGGTAACCGAACTGACGATGTCCGCCCCGGTTGCGAGGAGACGGTCCAGCCAATGATCCGTTACAATAACATCGCTGTTGAGCAGGCAGATATGGGATATTTCTTCATCGTTCAAAAACTCCTCAATACCTGCATTATTACCCCCGGAAAAACCCAGATTCCGCCCCTGCTCGATGAAACGCCATGAACCACCGGTTTCATCCATATGCTGTGTCATGACAGTTCGAATCTTTTCACGTTCTGACGCTTCAGACGCATTGTCGACCAATATCAGTTCCATAGAGGCATCGTTGACAGCAAGCCTGACGCTTTCAAGAGTGATCTTAACGGCCGCCGATGCATTGAAGGAAACAATGACCACCCCAATTTTTGTCTCAACAGTTTTCATGATCCGCTCTTAGCAAAATATCTGTGAATAATTCCCGGCCACAAACAAGGCCTGAACATATTAAGTATCAAATTCTGTTTCCTTATTGTTGCCGTAAGACGATCGATTTCCGATCTGGCTACCACAAGTTCACCAGCAAGCATCTGGGCCTCTGCGTCACGTTCTGACACCTCACGTGCCAATGACTGTGCGTGGGCATCCTGAGTCGCAACCTCACGTGCCAATGCCTGAGCATGTTCATCCTGCATAGTCACTTCATGGGCCAGATTCTGACAGATCTTTTCCTTTTCCTTTAAGACTGTCTGAATTTTTCTGATCGCATGATCCATATCTGACAAGCGACGATCCCTGTCAATAAGTTGCCTTTCAAAAAAACCAACTGACTCCTGACACTGAACGCCCCCCCGGCTGTCCCCGCTGTCAAGGACAGACAGGATATAGGCTGCGCGTGAAGCTTTATCGAGAAGCTGTGAAAGTTCGGCGGGACCAAACGGCATGGGAGTCTCTGATTTACCCGTAACATTCAACCATGAACCGGACACAAACTGCTGAGATTTGTTTACAGACTGCAACAGATAGGTTCGGGCAGCCCCTTTGTCATGACGCGAGAGGGCGAATACCGCCAGCCAGTAAAGCGCATCGATGACTTTATTGCCAAGAAGGGGACTGTAAACAGTGACGTCACGACTGGCACACTCAGAAAAAAATGAACCGGCATCATCCAGGCGTCCCTGACTCTTCGACAGCTCGCCTCCGGCATAAAGCAGCGACACCTGCCATCGGAGCTGGTGGGGCGTAGGCTTGGGAATCGAGGCATAGCGCCATATGTCATTCTCCAAATTCTTTACACATTGAGGTACAGTGGCTTCTGCACTGAGAAGGGCATAGATGCGGCCACACAGGGCGGCCCCGTATTCTACAGACTCAGGATCAGCTGAAGCCAGAACACGTTCGTGCATTGAAACCAGGAGAGCCATGGATCGAGAGCGCATCCCCATGGAGACCATTCCCTTGACCAGCCAGGGATTCGTGTAGTCTCTGGCAAAGGCGGAAACATGGAATCCCTCGTCCTCCGGAATTACCCACGTCGTTTCCACATAGGGTATGTCCTTTCCTGAAACCGGATCAGACATGCCCAGAACCAACACCCATTCCGACTCCTCCTGTGGCACGGAATCCACAGAAACAGCTGTCCACTTCCGGTCGGAATGATGGCATTTCATAGCACCACCGGCTGTCTGAATAAAACCTTGTTCAAGGAGAAAAAATTCCCCGCATTCGGCCAACAATCGTTCCCATGAATAAACATGGAGATGGTGTGGATTAGGATCCGTCCCTGTATCGTCCGTCCAGTCATTCGGAGCACTGACCATAATCCGGCCTGAGGGCTTGAGTATACGTTTGAGTTCCCGCAGGTAAGATACAGGATCGGGGACATGCTCTATCGTTTCAAACGCAGCGATAAAATCAATGCTGTTCTCCAATATAAAATCAAGCGCCTGAGCATCACCCACACGAAACATTACAGCTCCCGGACGGCCATAGTGTTCATTGGCATAGCCTATGGCAAAATCACTGAGATCCACGCCGGTTACCGACCGTGCCTGAGACGCCGTATAGAGGATGTGACTGCCGTAGCCCAACCCGCAGGAAATATCCAGAACCCGGTCGCCAGGACGGATATATTCAGCGGCCCTGTTATATCGGATACAATGGGCATCGCTACGCCTGCCTGTCTCTCTCAGCATATCCGTGTGCAACAGGCGTTCTTCATCAAGCGTATTAAGATCGTAGCAATGCAACGCTTCATCAGGGACTTTCTCCAAAAGGACAAGGATCTGCCAACCATCCTCGTTGAGAGCCTCATAAGGATTGGCCCGATAATACAGTGCGTGTTTTCGGAACCCTGCTTCAAAACACCTTTCTTCCCACCATGCACGTTTCTCCACCGTCAGATGCCAGTGGTTGTCACGATCATGGGTCGTGGCGATCTGCAGGAAAACATAACGGGATGACACACGGTACATTTCACGCAAGGCCAAAGGCACGTCGGACGGAGCCAAATGCTCCATGCAGTCCGTGGACACCACCACATCAAAATGAGCTTCCGGAAAGGGTATCGACAATACCGACCCTTCGAAAAAACGCTTAGGGCAACGTTTATTGGCACGTTCAACAACGACGGCAGAAATATCAAGACCAACAGCATCCATTCCACAGGCAAGGAGTTCAGCAACCAGGAATCCTTCCCCGCAGCCAATATCGATAGCCGATCCATAACCGCAGGTTTCCATAAGAACAGAGGCAAGGCGTTTAAGATCTCCGCTGCGCTCTCCTATCCGGTCATAAGACTGCCAGTACTCGTTATAAAGCGTCATGTAGTCAATCGTATCTTCTGAAGTCATTGTTTCCACCTTGCCACCATGCGCAAGTCTGACAATCCACCAAAAAAATATTCATCCTGACGCATGAGTGTTTGAAAAAATGCCGCCTCATCCTTCCAGTGAAGGAGACGTTGAGCCGTATAGTCGGGGCTTCCTTCATAGGAAATTGATGCCTGAATTTCATAAAGATTTGGCCCCAGAGTGCTGTCACACTCAAACCAGACATCGAATCGCTCTCCAGCAAGAATTTGACGGTGCCAGAACGCCTCCCCGTCACAAAAACCCAAAAGAACCCGCATATCCTGATTCAGGGTTCCCCAAGAATAGATTTTTATCCCTTCGCGACTGCGAATACGAACGGCCACATTAATATGATCGGAAGTGATGGTTGAAGCACATTCAACCCGGATGCGGATTACGTCGCCAGGATAAAATACCGCACAGGGTTCTTTGGCTTCATTAAAAGTCTTTACCGAAACCACTTCGATACCACCGTCTCCGAAGGAAAGATTATCTGTCCTGCCTTGAACCGTGGATGGTGCCTGGTTGTCCTTGGTCGGCTCTTCAGCATACCCTGCCTGCGTTTTTTCTTTTCCAGCCGCACTCCCTGCTGGAGCCATACTTTCATCAGACAATGGAATGAGCTTCGCAAAGTATTCGGACTCTTCTTCGTGAAGCAGCTTACGATAGGCCAGCAGAACCTGCGATGCCGTACCCATGGTCACGGCCCGGCCCTCCTTGAGGAGAACCGCCCTGTGAGTCAGCGTACGGACAGATTCCTGATCATGTGAAACGAATAACAGGGTAACACCGTCCGAGAGCAATTTTTCGATCCGGTTGAAGCAGCGTTTCTGGAAAAGTGCGTCCCCTACAGCCAGAGCTTCGTCAACGATAAGTATGTCGGGTTCGATCTGCACCTGGACAGCAAAGGCCAGTCTCACCAGCATACCGCTTGAATAGGTTTTCACCGGTTGATCCAGATAGGCTCCGATGTCTGCGAAAGATGCAATTTTATCAAAACGCGCATCGACTTCATCGTGCGTCATACCGAGAAGCATGGCATTGAGATACACATTTTCACGTCCTGTAAATTCAGGATTAAAACCCGAACCCAGTTCAAGAAGAGCGGCAATCCGTCCTGTTGTTTCCACTGTCCCAACGGTGGGTGACAAAGTGCCTGTTATCAGTTGCAGAAGAGTGCTTTTCCCACTGCCGTTACGACCAACCACACCGAAAGCTTCGCCTTTCCGTATATCGAAGGTAATATCACGAAGCGCCCAGAACTCCCGGTAATAAGTTGAAGGGGAAACACCGGCAAGACGCTGGACTGGAGGGATTATGAACTGCTTCAGGCGGTCTCTCGGAGACTCATAAACTTCATAACGTTTGCCAAGCCCCTTGACGCGTATTGAATAATCGCTACAGGACATCGGCAAACCCCTTCCGTGTCTTCTGAAACCAGGCGAATCCAAACCATGCGATGAAGCATGAAACAACGAAATACTCAGCCCAGACAAGCCAGTCAATACTCTGACCCCAGAACATAACCTGCCGTGCCTGCTCAACAGCAACCGTTATGGGACTGAAATGAACCAAAGCCTGGAATTCCTCGGGTAAACTTTTTATCGGATAAAACACAGGCGACAGAAACATCAGTACCGGAACCAGTGTACTTACAAACTGAGACACATCACGCAGATAGACGCCCAAAGATGCCAGAAACCAGGTGAACCCAAGTGTCAAAAAGACCAGCGGGATCAGTACAATCGGCAGCAACAGAACGTTCACATAGGGAAGGCCGAAAATGATCACATAAAATCCCAGCCAGACGATAAAGCTCACAAGCATGTGGAAGCCTGCGCTCCCCATGGCGACAATGGGAAGCAGTTCAAGGGGGAAAACAATTTTCTTCACATAATTGACATTTGAAAGGATCAACCCAGGTCCACGATTCACACATTCTGCAAAAAAATTAAACACAAGCAACCCTGCAAACAGAATTAATGCAAACTCTGTCTTTGATCCGGAGCCTCCCATCCAACGTGCCCGAAAGATCACACTAAAAAAAAATGTATATACCGCGAGCATCAGAACCGGATTGAAAAGTGACCAGAAAATACCGAAAAAAGAACCTTTGTAACGCCCGGCAATATCCCTGTGGGTCAAACCTTTCAAAAGGCTTCGGTTTGTCCATAGGCTTGATATCATTGCTTTGGGGCTTATGGAAAAATTTTGCATAAGACTAACACCTCGACACCCAAAAACACCTTGAATTTGACAATAATATCCTCTCGAATGACCCCATTCGTCACCATCAACATAAAAAGAACACTTTCTTCACTCCCATTGCCCAGCTCCGCATGGGAGTTAGTTTTTTTGCGGAAATAATAGAGGTGCAATAAATCCCCCCAGACAAAACAACTTCTAATATATTAGGAAGCGACCGATTGTCAAACCGCATTTAATAACGTAACAGTATTAAACCCATTAACACAGTCGCCCATGGAAAAAAAACACTCATTGTCATCCATTTTCAATAAAAATGCGAAACAGGGATTCAATGTTAGTTAGGAATAGTAGCATAAAAAAACCAGTTGCTATCTCCCCCCATACCGATACCCCACCCCATGAACCGTGGTGATGATCACGGGATGTGCGGGGTCGTCTTCGATTTTTTTGCGGAGCTGGGCCATGTGCTGGTCGAGGGTTCGGGTGTTGCCGAAGTAATCGACACCCCAGACGGCGTTCAGGAGGGTGTCGCGGCTCAAAACTTCATCGGGGTGGGCGTGGAAGAAAAGAAGAAGTTTCATTTCCCGGTCGGTGAGGGAAAGGGTTTCTCCGTGTTTGATCAGTTTATAGCTTCGGGTTTTCACGGTTCTTCCGCCAAAAATGAACGACTCGGGGATCTCGTGGTCCTTTTTATCTGCGGCTCGTCCGGAGCGCCGAAGCACAGCTTCGATGCGGGCCAGGAGTTCGTGGATACCAAAGGGCTTGGTGATGTAGTCGTCGGCACCCAGTTTCAGACCCACCACTTTGTCGATTTCCTCCCCCTTGGCCGTGAGCATGATCACGGGCAGGGTTTCGTCTTTTGAACGGATGATGCGGCAGAGATCGTAACCGCTTTTCCCCGGCATCATCACATCCAGAAGGACCAGGTTGAAACGGCCTTCGTTAAGAGCGGCAAGGGCTGCGTTGCCGTCGCTCGCCGCCGTCACATCGTAACCTTCGCTGGCCAGGGTGTCCACCAGACCTTCCCGGATATGCTCGTCGTCTTCCGCCACGAGAATCCTTATTATTTTAGACAGCGTATTCATGTTCCAATCCTTGCTGTAAAACGGCTTCCCCCGTCTTTGCCGGGTTCGTAAACCAGGTCGCCGCCAAGATCCCGCAAAATCCGCCTGGCGATGCTGAGCCCCAGACCCGAACCGGCCTTATCCGCCGTGAGACTGTTGTCCACCCGGTGGAATTTTTCGAAAATCAGTTCCCGATGGGCGACGGGAATACCCGGCCCCCTGTCAGCCATGATGAGATCCACACCCCCCTCGATAGAGGCTTCCAGAAAAAACCCCAGATACTTTCCTTCCGACGCATACTTGACCGCGTTGTCCAGAAGATTCAGCACCACCTGCTCCAGGGCGTCCCTGTCTGTCCGGACAGTAAAGGGTCCTTCGGGAATCCTCAAATCCAGGACAAGACCCGCCTGGGCCAGCCGGATATTGTGGGCTTCGAACAGCGTCCGGATGAACGCAACCAGATCGAACATCATTGGATGGTAGGTCTTCTTTCCCTGCTCAAGCCTTCCGAAATCGAGGACGTTGTTCACCAGCCGTGTGAGGCGCTGGCTTTCGGTGACAATGACGGACAGGTATCGGCCGACCTTTTCTTTCTCTTTAACCCGCCCTTCGGCCAGAAGTTCCGCATACATCCTGATGCTGGTCAGGGGTGTTTTCAGTTCGTGGGACACAGACGACACAAAGGAGGTTTTTTCCATGGCGTCTTTCATGTTGCGGCGGATGTCCCGGATCAGGAGAATGCCCCCAAGCACCATGGACAAGGAAAACAAAAGCACAAGCAGCACTGACAGGGTGATATACCCTTCATCACCGGCCACGCCCCGGTCCGAAAAATAAACGTTCACACGGTAATGGGGAAGAAGTCCTGAAAGAGGGACGCTGATGTCCGGCTGTTTTTTCACGTCGATGGGAAATCCTCCGGCCTGATGCACCAGTTCACCGTCGCCTGCGACAAGCCCGAACGCCGCACCCGGTTCCCTGACTGCCGGAACCTGGGTGATCATCCGCGACAGCAGCGTCATAAGCTCAAGCTCCAGGCCGTATACCGGACCCTTAGGCAGCTTACGGGCATAGCCCAGGATAAACAGCCGGTTTTCGGCAAACCAGGGAATCCACCCGGACTTAGGAACGAACACCGGTTTGGTCCCTGCGCCTGGAAGCTCGGGAACCGCTTCGGCTTTTCCCTTATCCTCGATTCTGGCCAGATTGACCAGATCCTTCCTCGCCGAGACCGCCTGACGCGCCGGACTGTTGTCGGACGTTTTCGCGGCAGCTTCCGATACTGCCCACTCGTCGCGACTCACATCCTGACCGAATCCGAAATCCATACGGCCGCTGAACAGGGCCTCGTAACGCGAGGCGAAACGCCGCTCTTCAGGTGTGGAGCCCAGCCCTTCCACAGGATAGACCAGCCGGTTGTCACGCCAGACAAAAACATTTCGAACCAAGGGGTTTTCATCCTGCCAGCGCTTCAGCGTATCTTCGAGCTGGGTGCTGTCCACGTCCAGCAGGGACCTGGATAGGGCTTCCTCCACGTCAGCCACGGTGAGTTCCAGGGTTTCCGCAAGATTCTGGGCCTGCCGTGTCAGAGCGGTCACAGCCTGGGCCTTCAACCGGTCCTTTTCATGGGACAGAAGTTTCAAGGCCCAGCCGCCGATCACCACGGCAGGCACAATAAGGAGGCACACGTAAATCAGGATGATGCGCTTGGTTTTCATCATGGGTTCATATCATTTCTCATACTGCTGGTTTTTCATCTGATAGCTCTCGGTCCTCAGCATTTTACGGCTTTTCTTGCTCATCCCTTCCTTTTCGATGAGATCGGCCTTCTGCTCCAGAAGTTCGGCTTCTTTCAGAAGCTTTTCGTCGCTGATGGCGCTGCCCACGCTTTTCAGTTGGGCCGCGGAGCTTTTAAGGGTGTCCACCGCCTCTTTCTTCTTGCCTTTGTCCGATTCCCGGATGGCTTTTTCCTGGGCCAGGGCGTTGAGGTTCAGGTGATAATCCCTTACAACCGCCACATTGGTGGACTTTTTCACGGCTTTCTCATCGGGACTGAAGCTGACCCGGCCCCTGGCTTCGGCCTGTTCACGGGTTTTGGAAAGAGGGTTTTCATAGTACACCGTGGCATGGGCGATTTCCAGGTCTTTTCCATGGCTTTTTCCATTCACGCTCCTGGGGACCTTCACTTCCACCAGGGCGAACTTCTCCTGATCACCGTACAGCTGGTTCATGGAGAACTCCACGGTCCGGCCTTTGATCCGCCCTTCCCTGCCGATGATGGAAAGAGGCACCACCGCTTCGGGGACCTCGATAATCACCTTGACGTCCTTGGCCACCACGTTGAGGACGTTCCCCAGCTCGGCATTGAAAATCCCCGGAAGCGCGCCGCTGTTTTCCACAAAATAGATGTTCCCGTCGCTGTTCTGGGACAGGCGGGCCATCAGATCCTCGTTGTAATCGGTGCCCACGCCCACGGTGGTCACGGAGATTCTCTCCTTGATCAGCGCGGCTCCCAGTCGTCCCAGATCTTCCGGCGTCTGAGGCCCCACATTGGCCAGACCGTCGGACAAAAGAATGATGCGGTGAACAAAGCGGCTGCCCGGATTCTTCCTGATTTCGGCCGCGCCCTGGCTCACGCCGCCGAAAAGGGCCGTGCTGCCGCCGGGTTCGATGCTTCGGATACGTGAAACAATGCCGTCAAGGTTCCGGACCGGAGTCGCAGGGATCAGGGTCTCCACATTGTGGTCGTACATCACCAGGGAAAACATGTCCCGTCCGCCCAGATGTTTCACCGCCTCGATGGCCGCTTCTTTTGCCTTCTCGATCTTGTCACCGGCCATGGACCCTGAGCGGTCGAGAACAAGGCAGAGATTTACCGGCGGACGCTCCACATGCCGGGGAGGCGGGGGAGCGTCAAGGCTCACCTTGAGCACCACGGTCCGGTCACCGTCAGCGGGAAGCACGGCCCTGTCCGTTTCAACTTTCATGGTGACCTTGGGCGCGCCGGCCCAGGCGGATACAGCGCAAAACATCATGATCTGAATAATGACAGCCGCGACACGGCAAAGCCGGGGTTTTAACGACATGGATTGAAGTCCTTTCATTGTGTTTCTCCTTGTTTTCATGGTGTCCATAACATGGTTTTTCAGATTGTTTCGAAATCCACTTGACCGGAGATTACTCCTTTTCGCATACCCTGTTGTCGCGGCAAGGTAAAAAGGTTGTAAAAAAGTTGTAAATTAGACTCAGGCGATTCCATGAAATACTCTTTCACCCTTGCCGTCCCGTAACAACGGGTAACGAAAACCCATATGCTACGTATCAGTGTTTGACACATTTTGACATTGATGTTATACAAAATTTTCAGCAGCCGGGATAACCGTTTTTAAATATCCGTTATTTATATTAATCGCAAGACAGCCAGTGTTTTTTCCCATTGCGTGATGAATCAGATAATCACCGGGCAGAACTCTATTTGCCCTTGATGAGTAAATGGAAGAAGGTCGTTAAATAAACCAAGAATCGACTCACAGGATTTCCCGAATGACGAATCAAGCGAATCAAACCGATTACTATTTCAAGATCACAGGTTCTTTCATAGAAAAAAAATTCGCCCTGGACAGCGTGGATCTCCAGATCCTGGGCCAGATCGAAAAAAACAAATCCGCAAAACAGATGCTCAAGGACCTGAACATCAACCCCGGACTCCTGAAACAGCGAATCACCCAGCTGCTCAAACAGAAAATCATCAAAATGGTTGAGAATTATGATTGTCTCGACAAAACGTTTTCGGACATCATCCGTAAAAGCCTTATCGAAAAAGTTGGCCCCATCGGAATCATGATTTTCGATGATGCTCTGGAAACACTCAGACTGGAAGAGGACAGCATTCCGAAAGTCATTGTCAAGGATTTCATTCATATGCTGGCCAAGGAGATTCCCGATGAAAACCAAGGCAGGGATTTTAAAACCAGACTGTTCGAACAGCTTGAAGCCCTGAACAAGCAATAGACCTTCGCCGCATTATCAAGGCTTTCATTGATTACCTGTTCATGACGGATTCCATCCGAAAAAAAACCCCTGGATGCATGCAGCGCCCAGGGGTTTTTAATTACACATCGAAACCCGGCTTACTTGTCCTTTCTCATCCGGGTCAGGGCGAGTTTCAGACTGGTCTGCATGCGGTTGATGGCCTGGGCCAGTGAGCCGATCTCATCCTGACCTGAAACATCGATCTTGATATCCATCTCACCCATACTCATGCGCTCGGTGGCGTCGATCAGCTGAAGTATCGGCTGAGTGATCTGTTTCGCGATTAGAGTCCACACCCAGACCGAGGCCCCAAGGGATGCCAGAAAGATGACCAGCAGCAAAAGAATGGCGCTGATGGACGCGGTCTTGATTTTTGAAATAACTTCAAATATTTCCTCATCGGCGGCACCGGCACCGATAACCCAGTCCCACGGTTCGAAATACAGGAATTTGACCGTCTTCTTCCGCGATTCCTTTTCGCCAGGATTTTTCCACATGTATGAATATTCAGCCACTTCGCCGGGTTTCAGGGCTTTGGCTTTCTGTATCATTTCCTGAATGAAAAGCGTTCCTTTTTCATCGGCGCTCTTCATGATGTTTTCCCCGTCCCGTTCACCTTTCCGTGAAATGACGTAATTTCCCTGACTGTCAAGTACCCAGACATACCCTGTCTTGCCAATAGAGACGTTCATGATACTCTGACGGAGGCTTTGAACACTTTCCATGGGGATCCCCACATACAGCATTCCGACGATCCGGTTGGAAGCGTCGCGAATGGGCTCGTAGGCCGTGATGTACATTCTGTCCACCACAAAGGCCTTGCCCACGAAGGTTTCCCCGCGCATGACAGCGGAAACCACCGGATTGGGTTTGCCATCAGGTTCCGTGCTGGGAATATACGTGCCGATGGCTCTGTTGCCGTCTTTCTTGATCACGTTGGTCGCCACTCGGAGCATGTCGCCGTTTTCATTCATACGCTGGAAAATCGTACAGGTCACTGAAACCAGCTCACGGACCTTGTCCACCACCATGACGTTGGCTTTGGCATTCGCAATCTGGCCCAGCCAGGCTCCCCCAACGGTCATCCGGGGCAGCTCGACCACCGAAGACACCTTGGAAAGCTGGTTCACCGCCTCCCAACGGGCCGTGGAACCGTCAAAAGAAAAACCGCCGCTTCGAGATACAATGTCTCTGGCCACATTCAGTGAATTTTTGATCTGGATTTCGTTCGCATCCTGATGAGATTTGACCATGCCATAGATAACTCCGACAATGTGTTCCAGATCAGAGTAGACCATGTTTGTCGTTTCCTTCACCGTATTGTGAAGAACGATCCCGTTCTGGACCAGGGTCACGACAGACACCACAACCTGAGGTACAAGCACCATCAGACAGCCAATCACAAGCAGTTTGGATTGAAGTTTCATGGATTTGAACATATTGAGCCGACTCCTTTCACTTGCGCAGCACGGACGTGTGCGCGTTCTTCAAACGGTTATCGCGAATTCGCCTGGGATCCCATTATGAATCCGTATGGATTGATCTGCCGGGCTCGGCATGGATTGAACGTTGCAGTAACATAACCTGAAACGGCGGGGCGGACAATTAAAAATGTGCCTCTTAAGAAAAAATATCTTTGTTCATCAACGAATCTTCCGCCGTCTCACGTCAGGCAGGAAAACCGCAAAAATTCCAAGAAAAGGTAAAAATGAACAGACATGGTAAACTGCGGTGATGCCGTGGACGTCGGCGAGTTTTCCAAGTACAGCCGCACCGATGCCGGCCATTCCGAAGCCCAGGCCAAAAAACAGACCCGAAACCATGCCCACTTTCCCAGGATACAGCTCCTGAGCGTACACCAGAATGGCCGGAAACGCCGACGATAGAATAAGGCCGATAATAAACGTCAATGGTCCGGTCCAGAAAAGGCTGGCATAGGGCAGCGCCAGGGTAAACGGAGCGACACCCGAAATGGACAGAAGAATCACCCGTTTCCGCCCGAAACGGTCACCGGCAGGCCCCCCGAGAATGGTTCCCAGAGCCACGCCGGCCAGGAACACAAAAAGGTGGAGCTGTGCCGATTTCACCGACAGATGGAATTTTTCCATGAGGTAAAAAGTATAATAGCTGTTCAGACTGGCCGTGTAAAAAAACTTAGAAAATATAAGCACCAGAAGAATGACAAGGGGGATCAGGGCCTGAATGGGGGACCTTTTCGTAGCATCGGAAACCGCTGCGGTCGGCCTGACCGTGGCGAGCTTCCGCTTGTACCACCCGCCCACATGCCACAGCACCGTCATGGCAAACAAGGCCACCAGAGCGAACCAGGCGATGCTTTCCCTGCCCTTTCGAATGACCACCAGTGCGGCCAGAAGCGGTCCCATGGCCGTTCCTGCGTTGCCCCCCACCTGGAAAATGGACTGGGCCAGCCCGAACTTCCCCGCAGACGCCAGCCGGGCCACTTTCGACGATTCGGGGTGAAACACCGAGGACCCCATGCCCACCAGAGCCACGGCCATCAGGAGCATGGAAAAATGAGGGGCGAAAGCAAGGCAGACAAGACCGATGAGGGTGCTGCCCATGCCGAAAAACAAGGAATACGGCTGGGGACGGACGTCCGAATAGATACCCACCGCGGGTTGGAGAAGAGACGCGGTGACCTGATACGTCAGCGTGATCACCCCGATCTGGGTGAAGGACAGCGAGAGACTCTCCTTTAAAAGAGGATACATGGCCGGTATCAGCGACTGAAGCATGTCGTTCATGAAATGACAGAGGCTGATGGCCGATAGTATTTTGAAACCGAAGGTCTCTTTGTCTTCCACGGGATGGTGTGTGGGCTGGATCGCTGTTTTCAATGGACTTGCCTTTCGATATCTCCAGGTGAAACGTTCACCTTTTTTTTGGAGCACTGCTATCAGAAAAATCAAGGGGGCGTCAAGACGGATTATCGGTAAAGAAACCCTGAAACCGAAAACACATTCAATTCGTTCTTCAAGCGTGAAGCTTGACCCTTTCGTCTAAATTATTTATTCTATGTAATATTTTTAA
Organism: Desulforapulum autotrophicum; assembly: GCA_020723285.1. Classification (GTDB taxonomy): domain Bacteria; phylum Desulfobacterota; class Desulfobacteria; order Desulfobacterales; family Desulfolunaceae; genus DYJE01. The sequence goes on from DYJE01000010.1 coordinate 102,546, forward strand.
TCCTCCCGGGCCTTCCATAAAAAACGTGAAAAAATCAGGAGTAAGCCAACGTGTCTTCGGCCAACCATATTCTCAAGAAATTCAAAACCATCAAGACACTGCCCCATATCGCCATACGCCTGAGCCAGATGATTTCAGACAGCCGGACCACCGTACAGGCCATCGAGGAGGTCATGCGGCTTGACCCCACCCTCGTCCTCCGTCTTCTCAAACTGGTCAACAGCGCGTATTACGGACTGAGGAAAAAAATCAGCAGCATCTCCGACGCCATTGTCTATCTTGGCATCGACATTCTCAGAAACCTTGTGGTTCTGGAAGCGGTCAAATCCCTGATCGATAAGGACATCGCCGGAACGCAGTTCTCACGGGAGAGACTCTGGTTTCACTGTGCGGTGGTGGGCGTTTCAAACCAGATGGTTTCCGAACGAATTTTCAGAATGAAAGGGGACAACTCCTTTTTGATGGGTATACTCCACGACATCGGCATCATCGTGGAAGACCAGGTGGTGCCCGGGATGTTCGAAGAGTACCTGACCGGGGAAGACTGTAAAGACATGCCCCTTGTGGACTTCGAGCGCAGGCGTATCGGTACGGACCATTGTGAAATCGGCTATCTTCTTTGCAAAGAGTGGAAACTCCCCCTTGAAATCTGCGAAAGCATTCGAGACCATGAACAGCAGCCCGACACATTTTCAACCGGCAATCCGTCCATCATCGTCCAGATTTCGGAATACCTTGCGTCAAAACTGGATTTCTGGGCCTTGAAAAATCAGGAAACAATCCTTGCCCCGCCCCTGCGCCAGCACCTGATGGACAATATCACCGAATACAAAGTGCTTCTCATGGACCTTCCTGAAGAAATTTCAAAAGCGAAAGACATATACCAGCTGGATGGAGGGCTTTCGTGATGGACCCTTTCGATGACCTTTTCAACGACCTTGAGCCGGAGCATGATGAAAAAAATGCGTTGCTTTCATTTCTATCCGAACGTCTCAAAGGACGGCGGTTCTCACTGACCGGGCCTCCTCCGCTCCGGGATTCCGGGGGAAATGAGAAGCGGGGACACCCCTTTTCCATCGCAACTCCTCTGGGTCTCCTGACCTGGGCATCCGACCGGACTTTCTCCACGCCTGAAGCCCTTGAAGATGAACTATCTCTGGTGACGGGATGGTTGAGCGTCCACCAGGTCCGCAAGGAGACGGACATTCTCCGCGACATTTCCGACACGCGGCAAAAACAAAACGAACGAAAATTATCCATCATGCACCATCGGCATCAGGAACTCCTTTCGGAAAACTCAAGGCACCACCGGATGATCCGAGAACAGCAGGACGCCTATGCCGTGGACCTTCAGAATCAGATCGCCAAACGGACCGAACAGCTTCGAAACGCCAACTTGGAGCTCAACAGGAAAAACGCCGAACTCGGAACAGCCCTGGATAACGCCCAGGCCCTGACACTCCAGGCAGAACAGGCCAATCAGGCCAAGAGCCTGTTCCTGGCCAACATGAGCCATGAAATCAGAACCCCTCTGAACGGCATCATCGGCATGAAAAACCTCCTTCGGGAAACACCGCTCAACCCGGAACAGCTGAATTATCTGGATCTTCTTGAAACATCCTCAGACATGCTTCTCCGTCTGATCAACGACATCCTGGACATCTCGAAAATCGAATCTGAAAAACTCAGCCTCGAAAACATCCCCTTCGATCTTTTGCGCCTGACGGAAAACACCCTGTCGGTGCTTCGGCCCGGTGTCATGGAACGGGGCATCAGCCTCCATTTCCACCCCAAGGAACCCCTTTGCCGGTTTGTCATGGGTGACGAGGGACGGATTCAGCAGATCTTTTTGAATTTACTGGGCAACGCCCTGAAATTCACGGACAAGGGGAGCATTGACGTCTTTCTGGGCTGTGCCGTTCAGGGAGACACCAGGTCTGTCATGACATTACAGGTTTCCGACACGGGAATCGGCATGACGCCGGAACAGAAAAGCATCATTTTCGAAAAATTCACCCAGGCCGATGCATCGACAACGCGAAGGTTCGGCGGCACGGGTCTTGGCCTCGCCATTTCCAAACAGCTGGCGGAAATGATGGGCGGTTCGATTACCGTTGAAAGCGAACTGGGAAAAGGCTCCTGCTTTTCCGTTGTGATCCCCTTCGATTTGGCCGGGGAAAAGGACATCGAACAACTGAAGCAGAAGGATTCCGCGCCCACGCTATCATCAGGCCCGGCTTCAAAAGGGATGCCCATTCTTCCCATGAACATCCTCCTCGCCGAAGACAACCCCATGAACCAGAAAGTCGCGGTATGGATGTTTGAACGGATCGGGTGCCGCGTCTCAGTGGCTGAAAACGGAAAAGAAGCGCTGGACAAGGTAAAAAGCCGAATCTTTGACCTGGTGTTCATGGACATGCAGATGCCGGAAATGGACGGACTCCAGACCACCCGGGCAATCCGCGGCCTTGAGTCCCCCCTGTCGGCCATACCCATTATCGCCATGACCGCCAACGCCTTGAAAGACGACCGGGAACGATGCCTTGCAGCGGGAATGGACGATTACATCAGCAAACCCGTGAACAAGTCCGCCCTTCTTGAACTTCTTGCCAAATGGGGTCCTAACCCCGAATCCCACAAGCCCGAATTCGATAAAACAGGCCCCGGAGATACGGTTCAGGTGCCATCAGAGGTCCTCAACTGGCGCGGGATCCTCAGCGAATACGGGTTTGACGTTGAGGATTACCGGGAACTTCTCAAGGGTTTCATGGACGAACTGCCCAAAAGAACAACCCTTCTGGCGGACGCGGTGGCCAACGGCAACAGGGATCAGATAGACAGGATCGCCCATGCCCTCTGCGGCAGCTCGGGGTACGTGGGTGCGGCACGGTTAACACGTGCGGCCGCCGATCTGGAATCGGCCGCCCGGCACAGTCAACCCGTGGAAGCACTTTGGGAGCGGCTGAAGAATGAAATTGAAACCCTTCAGCATGAAACGGAGGCCATGGACTGGGACCATATGAAATAAGTCCAAAGCCCCATTCAATTGCACAGGGGCGGGCATGAAACCCGCCCGGCGAGGATTATTTCTTCACGATCTCAACACGCCTGTTTTTCGACCGGCCGTCTTCGGTACGGTTGTCGGCCACGGGGCGTTCCTGGCCCCAGCCTGCTACGCTTAAACGTGAGGCGGCGATTCCCCGCTCCGTCAGGGCTTTCACCACGGCTTTAGCCCGGTTCAGGGACAGTGTTTTATTGGCCGGGGCCGCGCCCTGGGCGTCGGTGTGACCTTCGATGGAAAGTTTCAGCCCCTGTTTTCCCTTCATCAGTTCCGCCACCTGATCCACGATGGGCATGGATTCAGGTTTGATGGTGGCCTTGTTGGTATCAAAGTTGATGTAAAGAGCCATGAATCCGTCTTTTGAAAGATTCTGCCACATCAGATCCGCCGTGACCTCCTGCTCCATGCTCTCCTGTTCCAGAACGGTAAGGGTCATGGTGCGGCCGTCGTTGAACAGTTCAAGTCCCACGAAAATGCGCTGGCCTTTCCGGTCGATGCGCATGGCCGTGTAGCGTTCCCGGTCCACCAGGATCTTGGCGGAAAGGGTTTTGGCCGCGTTCTGGTAGTTGCGGCGAATCTTCAGGTAGCTGGGGGCTGTTCCTGCAGACTCGGAAAACGCGTAACGGATCTGGGTCCGGTTGCCTTCGGGCTTGAGGTTCTTCGTCGATTCGGGGTCCTCATCGATCATGATCAGAGCCTGGGCGAAGGTGGTTTCACAGCCCTCGATAACGTATCCTTTCATGCGGGTGAACAGGGGATGGTCCTTGCAGCCGTCGGCATCGGATTCCGCAAATGCCGAAAAAGGGACGAGAAGTGACAGCAGTAGAACACACAAACCAAGTTTTTTCATTTTCTTCTCCTTCATAATTAAAGATGATCGCCGTAAAACGGCCTTCCGCTCCTTCCAAGGATCGGGTCATTTGTCGGGTTTGGAAAACCCGACCTACGATGGGTTTTCAGCGTGGCCTGCACCGGATTCAAATTCAATCCGTTAATATAATAATAAATTACTGCCCGGCCTTTTCAACATCGTCCGGTGTTTCCGGTTCAATGACGGTGAGAACCACGGTCCGTCCGTCGTTGTAAACGTCCACCGAAGCATGGATGCTTCGTCCCTGGCTGTTCAGGGTAAAAGCGGTGAACCGGTTCCGGTCCACAAGAACTGTGCCCCCGAGTTTTTTGGCTTCTTTGGCGTAAGTCCGCCGTACCTTAAGCTCAGAGGGTGAAGGTCCGTCCCCCTGCCACTCGTATGTCACACTGATTTTCTCTCCCTCGTAGCGGGGGTTTTCGGAGGATTCGGGATTGCCGTTCAGAAGAATCACCGCTTCGTCGAAGCGCTTCACACATTCGGCGATAGCATAACCGGGCATGTCCGGAAAAAGAATGCTGTCCTCGCAGGATGTTTCCGGCGTGATTGTCTTTGGCCTGAGATCCTTGGCCATGTTCTGCGCGTCCACGGTCCCGAGCCGACCGGAATTCCGATCGTTTTTCCCGGCCAAGGCCGTATCCGCATTCATGGAGCTTCCAGCCGACGCCGGAATGGCTGCGGAGACGGGCGTAACCACGGTAAAGATCTTGCCCGATACCGTCACAGTGCCTCCGGCATTGACAATGCGGAACACATAGCGGCCACGGTCGGTCGGCGCTGTAAAATTCAGGGTTCCCGAAGATCCGGCCAACGTTTTCCATCCCTGGGCCGGCTTCGATCCCGTCTCCTTTTCTCCGAAAAGGCCCATTTTAGCCCCCAACTGCGGTTTGAGGCCGCGGTAGGAGACGGTGAGGGCCTCGCCCGGATGACAGGTTTGGGGGACGCCGGTGATTTCAGGTGTATTGGACAAGGAGGTCCCCGGTTCATCGACGGCTTCCGGTTTTATCACCCCCGGAATCACCTGGATTTCCCGTGCAACGACCAGATCAAAACGCTGGTGAATCTCTTTGGCCGCCCCGTTTTCCCGGCCCGTTGCGCTGACATAAAAATAGGTTTCCTTTTCTTCTGTGGGCGTCCCGGTAATCTTTCCCGATGGACTCATGGCAAGACCTGGGGGCAGTTCGCCGAGAAGTTCGTAGCGCACGTTGCTGTAGGCCGCGTTGCATGTGGTTTCAATGGCCGCTTCGTAGGGCTTTTTCAACACGGCATCCGGGAGTTTCTGGAGGGTTTTGAACTTCATCGTTCCGCAACCCACGGAAATATTGAAATCCACGGTTTCTTCCCGTTCAAGCGGGCATGAATCCTTGATTTTCACGGTGAACTTGAAATAGCCTTCGGTTTCCGGCACGCCTTCAAGATACAGCTCTTTTGAATCGGGTGACAGTTTCATGGTAAGACCTGGCGGGATCTGGCCTGAAGATACTGTGGCTTTCAGAGGAAGGACCATGCTGGACGAACCGATGGTGAGAAGGGTGCGTTTCACTTTCTGGTTGTCCGTTCTGTAGATGGCGGTGTTCCCCGAATCTTTAAGGTAAAGCGGGGAGCAGTCACAGGCAAGATTGACGTCAATAATTTCGTAGGCCAGCTGGTCGCCCACTTTGTAATTGGCATGAGACACTTTGGCGTACACCAATTTTTTGATCGAATGGCGACGTCCCTGGTTTTCAGGCTTTGAGCAGAAACTCGCCGCTTCGTCTGCCGTGATGGCGGAGTTGGGTACCCGGTAGCTTTTCGAATAATCCCACATTTTCATAGCCAAAGGCGTGAAGACGCATAAGCCCGGATACAGACCGTCCCCACCGGGAGATCCGATATGATAGTAGAAAGGCTCCTGATAATCCGCCCAATTGGGATTCATCCATTCCGAAGAGGACGCGGGAAACTTGAACGGATAAAACAGCTTCTGAACTCTGATCGTCACACTGTTGGCCTTCGAACAGTCGCCGAACGGGCCGCTGGGTTGATCCTCATGCCAGACCGACGGGGTGAATTCCGCATTGCCGGCAAGAGGCCGCCCCGGAGTGTAGGTGACGTAGAACACCTTGGGTTCGAGGGTCATTTTGACGGTTCCGTTGGCATAAGCGCCTCGCATGGGCAATGCAACCATGCACATCAACATCACAACAAGGGTTTTCAGTTTCATGATGTTTCTCCCGGCCTGTTTTGAAAACACAGTAATCATCTGATGAATTAATTATTCTGGCCATGAGAGGGACACGGCCAACCTGACGGCACCCTCTCGTAGGTCGGCTTCTCGGCACGAAAGCCGACAAATGACCCCATCCTTTTCATGCAACGCACTGGCGTTCGCCGCACAATCTCCTTCATAAAAAAGATCATCGCCGTAAAACGACCTTCCGATCCTTACTAAGGATCGGGTCATTTGTCGGGTTTGAAGAACCCGACCTACGATGGGTTGTCAGCGTGGCCAGCACCGGATTCAAATTCAATCCGCAAATTTTATAATAAATTACTGCCCGGCCTTCTCATCATCGTCCGGTGTTTCCGGTTCAATGACGGTGAGAACCACGGTCCGTCCGTCGTTGTAAACGTCCACCGAAGCATGGATGCTTCGTCCCTGGCTGTTCAGGGTAAAAGCGGTGAACCGGTTCCGGTCCACAAGAACTGTGCCCCCGAGTTTTTTGGCTTCTTTGGCGTAAGTCCGCCGTACCTTAAGCTCAGAGGGTGAAGGTCCGTCCCCCTGCCACTCGTATGTCACACTGATTTTCTCTCCCTCGTACCGGGGGTTTTCGGGGGATTCAGGATTGCCGTTCAGAAGAAACACCGCTTCATCGAACCGTTTCACGCACTCGGCGATGGCATAACCGGGCATGTCCGGAAAAAGAATGCTGGCCTCGCAGGATGTTTCCGGCGTGATTGTCTTTGGCCTGAGATCCTTGGCCCTGTTCAGCACATCCCCGGACCCGAGCCGTCCGGAATTCCGATCGTTTTTCCCGGACAAGGCCGTATCCGCAGCCATGGCATCGCCGGAAGCCGCCGGGACAGCCGTCGAGATGGACGCGGCCACGGTAAACGTCTTGCCCGACAACATCACCTTGCCACCTTCATCGACAATGCGGAATACATAACGCCCCCCTTCTGCCGGTGCGGTGAAGTTCAGCGTTCCCGACGGCCCGTCGATGGCCGTTGACCCGGCTTTGGGATTCGCGCCGCCTTCGTTTAATCCAAAAAGCCCCATGCGCATGCCCGGCTGGAACGCCACATCCTTGTAACTCACGGTGAGATTGGCATGGGCGGCGCAGGTCGAAGGCGTTCCCGTGATTTCAGGGGACAGATGGGTGACGGTGATTTCCACCCAGGCATGGGTCAGCGTCGAGCACTGGCTGCAGACACTGGAGGTGATGGCGACAGGATCAGGACTCCAGGGCACGATGTCGTAGCCGTTGTCCGTGTATTTTGAGCTCGGTAATACTTGATCTTTGTAGCCTAACTGAAGATCATTCGCCGTTCCAGTGTCCCCGATGGTCCAGACCCTTTTGGGGTTATAGAACGTTTCACCGTAAACGACCAGCTCATGGGTCATCACGTCTGTGATAGGCTGGAACCCCGTGGTGACGCCGGGGATGTTGATGGTTGCGTAGTTCTGGTCGCTCATGGGCTGCTCGGCGCATTTTTTTGCTGCTTCCATCCAGTGATAGCCATAGTCCGCTTTGGGGTACACGTAATTCCGCCAGAGGCATTCATTCTTTCCCGAATTCAGGTCCGGGCCGACGTTGACACACCCTCCGGCCTTTACTTCCACCGTGTCTCCTTTTTTGAAATAAATGGGATACCGTTTGGTGGGCACCGTGACATCGGGTTTCACTATTTTCCAGGTTTCAACATTGCCGTTCACCGTGTGGCTGATCTGGTCGAAACGGCTGTCGGCACTCACAGATCCTGTGATAAGATACAATTGAACAATGATCAGAAGGATCGACGTCAAAAAAAAACTGTTACCACGATACATACCGGCCTCCGTTATCCAATGGTCCACTCCTGATTTTTCAATCGTTTCCATGCCGTTTTCCTCCATCCATGGCATCTCGTATCCGTTCAGTCAAACAATTCGTTCAACCTATGGTATGCCGAATTTAAAATCAATGATTTTCGGGCCTTTAAGAAAAGACGATCAACACACCGGCATTCATAATTCCTGATTTTCTTGCACACACACATGCCACACTGTTTGAACATGTGATGTGATTTTAATCACAAATCGGATAATAATTCCCATCTGAAAAAAGTTTGATAAAATGTGTTCGGCTGACATCCACCCAACAAAAAAGCCCGAACTGTTAACAGTTCGGGCTTTTTTGTACCGTTCTCCTGCCGTTCAATCCGGAAGTTCGAACTTGTAACCCACGCTGTACACCGACACCACGATTTCCTTTTCAGGGATCAGATCCTGGATTTTCCTTCGGAGTTTGCTCACATGGCTGTCGATGGTCCTGTCGCTGACCACGCGGCCGTCGGGATAAATGACGTCCATGAGATTGTCGCGGGTGAAAATCCGGCCCGGGCTCATGGCCATAATTTCAAGAAGGTTGAACTCGATGGCGGTGAGTTCCAGGGTTTTTCCCAGAATCACCGCCTTATGGCGGGCTTTGTCAAGAACGACCTGATCTGCCGGGTACTCCTGAGCCTGGGGCTTTGACCGTCTCAGCACAGTCTTGACCCTGGCCACCACTTCCCTGAAACTGAAGGGTTTGCAGATGTAGTCGTCGGCACCCAGTTCAAGACCCAGAAGCCTGTCGATCTCTTCCACCCGTGCGGTGATCATGATCAGCGGAATCTGAGAAAAGGACCGGAGTTCCCTGGCGATATCCAGGCCGTCACGACCCGGAAGCATCAGGTCAAGCAGAATGAGGTCCGGCGGGTTTGACCGAACATAAGGCATCACGTCCAAACCGTTTTCAATGATATGGATCGTATAGCCCGATTTTTTCAGGTAATCGGCCAGCAGCGCGGACAGACGTTCTTCGTCTTCGACGATCAGGATGTGATGTGTGGTCATGGATATCAGCCCTCAAGGGGAAGCCCGATGCAAATGGAAAGACCGCCCAGCTTCGATGGCTGCGCCGTGATGGTCCCCCCGTGGGCTTCGACGATGTTTTTGCAGATGGCAAGCCCCAGTCCCGATCCGCCGAATTTTCTGTTTCTGGAGCTTTCCACCCGGTAAAGCCGGTCAAAAAGTCTGGGCAGGGATTCATCGGGAACGCCGGGTTTGGAATCCTCCACCGTGATGTAAACCTTTTCTTTGTCACGGTGGAGACTCACCAGCACTTTCCCGCCTTCATGGGTGTGGTTCAGGGAATTCTGAAACAGATTGACGAACAGCTGGCTCAGCCGTTCAGGATCCGCGGTCACGCTGACGTTCACAGAATCCAAAATGGTGTTGTCATATTCTATCCCGTTATCCCTGAAAGCGTCCGTGAACCGTTCGGACACCCGTCTGATCACGCCAACAAGGTCGGTCCGCTCTTTTTTGTACGCCATGGCCCCCTTGTCCGTTCGAGACAGTTCATTCAAATCGCCCACAAGGACCACAAGGTGTTCGATGTCGCCTTTCAATCGTTTCAGGGTATCGTCGTTCAATGTCCGAACCCCGTCTTCCACAGCCTCCAGCTCCCCTTTCAGAAGGGTCAGTGGGGTTCTGAGTTCGTGGGCGATGTCTTCCACCCACTTTTTCCTGTCCTTTTCGTTGCCTTCCAGGGTTTCGGCTAGGACGTTGAAATCGGCGGACAACCGGCCCAGCTCGTCATTGGATTTCACCGGGATCCGTGTTCTGTAAAGGCCTGAAGCCAGACTTTTCGTGGCTCCGGCCAACGTTTTTATCGGCCCTTCCAGGTAATAGGCCGTCCATACCGCCACAAGCACGGCGACAATGACCATGCAAAGGGCGATCATGAGAAACATCCGGGTCTGCCCCTTGAAAAAAAGAAGCTCTTCTTCCTCAACCGCCGAACAGGGCGCCGTCATCCCCAGATACCCCACAACATAGCCGTCGTGTTTCACGGGGATCAGACGGTTTTCATCCACCCCGGCACGTTCACCCATCAGCGTTTGCTTGTCCGGCCCAAGAAGAACAAGAGCACGACCCGGCATTTTCCCCCTGCCATGCATGTTTTTGTGCATCCTGACCATGGGTTCCATGCCCGGTGCATGGGTAAATTCCTTGACCGGCGGCGGCTCCATGAAACGGGGCCTGCAACCGTTTCCTTCCATCCGCCACTGTCTGAAGGTAAAACGTTTGAATCGTTCCCAGGCCATGGGGTCCTCGGTGAGAAAAGCCCAGTTTTTCTCCGCGGCGTAGTTTTCTTCGAGAATCCGGGCCATGGTGTTGAGATGCCTCATTTCCATGGTATCCACATAACGGATCAGACCCCGTTCGAAACTCAGCCGTGTAAAAAGAAACATTCCGGCGATAATAAGGACGCTGGCCGAGGTAAGGATCAGAAAAAGTTTGTGTTTTATTTTGAGATTCATTCCCCGCCGACGCCTTCGATAGTTACCCTTTATTCGTTCAAAAAAACGCCAAAAAGGCGGGATTCAAAATCCCGCCCCGCTGGTTTCTTCCGCCGCTATTTCGCTGTTTTATCCTGGGTGCTGTTCATGTACGGGCAATCGGCCATGCCCTTGCCCATCCCTTTGCCTTTACCTTTGCCCATGCCATTGTGCATGCCCATGCCGCCTTTGCCGCCCTTCATCATTCCGCAGCCTTCACCCATCATGGCGCAGCAGCCTTTCATGCCCTTTCCGCCCATGGGACATGCGCCCATACCCGCATGGGCCGCATACATTTTCCACTGGGCGTCGGTGAGAACCGTCCTTAATTCGTGAATCCGGTCAAGCCGTTCAAGTTCCATTTCCGTTTCCACGGCCATCATGTTCCGGATCAGTTTTTCTGCGGCATCCCGTTTGAAGTTCTTGTCCTTGAGAAGGTTGTCCACATCCACCCGGGCCACCTGATGATCGGCTCTTAACCGGATCATTTTTTTCTGGTGTTCGGCGTCTTTGGCTTCAAGTTTGGCTTTCTGGGTGTCGTCCAGGGTGATTCCGGGAATCCCTTCAAGGATGGAAAGGCCGCGGGACTGGGCAAAGGCAAATCCGGTTCCGATCAGGGCAAGGGCTGCAACGCTGGCAAGGATATAAGACATTCTTTTTTTCATGGGTAACTCCTTTTTTCATGTTCTGTTGTTGAATAACCAAATTCCTTAAACTCTTGGCTTCAATTTAGCCGCAGACTGTGCAAGAAAGATGACGCAAATGTGCAAAGAATGTGCAAAAAAAGTTTCATTAAAACACGGCATCACGATTCAAGGAAGGGATAGTCCGTGTACCCTTCAGCCCCGCCTCCGTAAAACGTCGCCTGGTCCGGTTCGTTCAGGGCCGCCCCCTTCCTGAACCGTACAACCAGATCGGGGTTGGCGAGGAAAAGCTTGCCGATGGAAACCAGATCCGCACCGCCGTATTCAAAGGCCTTCAGTGAACGTTCAAGGTCATAGCCCCCATTGGCCATGTAAACGCCCTTGAACCGTCTTTTCAGTTCACGGTAATCGAGTTTCGCTTCGCCGGAAACAAAATCCCCCTCCACCACATGCAGGTACAACAGGCCGTAACCCGCGAGCATGTCGGCCACGGCATTGAAGGTGGTCTGGGGATCGCTGTCCCTGATGTCGTTGAAGGTGTTTTCCGGAGACAGTCGCACCCCGGTTTTTTCCGGTCCGATGGCCGTGATCACCGCTTCGGTCACCTCCTTGAGCAGCCGGAGCCTGTTTTCAAGGGAACCGCCGTAACGGTCGGTCCTTTTGTTGCTGCCGTCCCTCAGAAACTGGTCGATAAGGTAGCCGTTGGCGGCATGAATTTCCACACCGTCGAAACCGGCGTCCATGGCATTTTTCGCGGCTCGGACATAATCTTCGACGATTGCCGGGATTTCTTCGGTTTCAAGGGCTCTGGGTGTTTCAAAGGGTTGCGGACCGGTCATGGTAAAAGCCTCCCCGTCAGGACGGATGGCCGACGGAGCCACCGGTGTCGCGTTTCCCGGCAGCAGCGAGGGGTGGGAAATCCGGCCCACATGCCAGAGCTGAATAAACACAAGTCCGCCCTTTGCGTGAACGGCGTCGGTCACAGCCCGCCAGCCTTTCACCTGTTCCGGCGAATGGATGCCCGGCGTCCCCGGATACCCCACGGCCATGGGGGAGATCTGGCTGGCCTCGGTAATGATCAGCCCCGCACCCGAGCGCTGTTTGTAGTATTCCACGTTCAAAGGCTGGGGGACGTTTCCGGCCCCGGCCCTGTTCCGGGTCAAGGGGGCCATGACAAAACGGTTGTTCAAGGTATATGGACCGATTTTGGCAGGTGAAAAAGCGTCGATGGTGGTATTCATAAGTATCATCCTCCGTATGAAGATTCAGATTCGTTGTTCAATAAGGAAAGCAAGGCGGACCAACTGTTAAAACGCCTTGTTTTTAAACAATATAGGTCCGAATGGGCAAATGGCAATTCCTTTTTGAATCCCCTGTCCGGTCATTTGGGGCCCAGCCCTTTTGCTTGCAAAGCAGGGAGAACTTACGATAGATTGTCACACAATCCGGGCAGCCCCCTCATGTCGATGGGGCCGGTTTTTTCATTTTCACCAGGAGCATCAGGCATGGGCAGACCACCAGGGGCATGGAACACGGAAGACCTCATGGATTTCGAGTACTTTCTGTACCATGACGCTCAAACCCCTGAACCGGAACAGGCCAGGGAGCTGTACATCACAGCCATACAGCCCGCTCTGGACCGCAGGCCTGTCAGGCCCCATGACCGCCGGTCCATTTTCAGGCTTTGGCTCGATGAAAAACGAAAAAGGGTCTCGTCTCCGGGTGGCCCGATTCTTCCCGGTGCCGTCTTCCGTCAGACCTTTGGATTCGCAGCCCTTATCCTTTCCATCGCCGGTTTTGCATCGGGTTCGGGGCTTTCTGCCTCGTTTCTGACCTACCATGGGAAAGAGCCGTTAAACGTGGCGACCTTTCTTACGATTTTCGTTTTGTCCCAGATCTCCATACTCCTGTTCGGTTTATTGATTCTGACCGTGTCACATGTGTCCCGGAAAGGCGTTCCCTTTTCTCTGGTCCGGCTGGCGCTGTGGAATGTGTTGCGCCACCTCATGGGATTCATTGTCAGAAAAACAGCCGGGCATCTTTCAAAGGATGATCTCAGCCGCATGGCATCCGCCTGGGGCATTCTGAAAGGCCGGAGCCGGTGTTACGGAAACGTTTTCCCCTGGCCTCTGTTCATTCTCACCCAGATGTTTGCCGTATGGTTCAATGCGGGTGTCATCGCCGCCACAGTCCTGCGCGTGCTTGGAACGGACTTGGCTTTCGGCTGGCAGTCCACCCTACGGACCGGATCCGAAGCTGTTTACAATCTGGTCCGTTTCATCTCCATTCCCTGGTCTTTCGTGGTAAACGAACCCCTTGCCCATCCCACTCTCACCCAGATCGAAGGAACCCGGATGATCCTGAAAGACGGCATCGCCCGGCTGGCCACGGCGGATCTGGTGTCCTGGTGGCCGTTCCTCTGCTTCTGCGTGATATTTTACGGACTTGTTCCCCGTGTCGCACTTCTTGTTTCGGCCTATGTCATGCAGGTCCGGAGCCTGAAAAGCATCCGTTTTGAAAACATGGCCTGCGACACGCTGCTGATGAACCTCACCCAGCCAATTCTGGACACACGCGGGGAAACCGGTAATGATGTCAGTCCCACAAAGGCCGATTCCTCACCGCCTTCCATGGGTAAACGCGGCAATGACACCCTCGCCACCCCGTTTCTCGCCGTCATTCCCCAGGATATCGCTTCAGACTGCCCCGATGACGAACTGAATCTGCGCCTTGAAACCCTGTTCGGCTCAGGTTTTTCAAAGCGGCTTCATGTGGCTGTTTCCTCCTTTGCGGATGAGATCCAGCTTAAGAAGGCCCTCGGTTCGTCCGACTTCGACCGGACCGTCTGTCTTATGGAAGCCTGGCAGCCCCCCATCATGGAAACCATGGATTTTTTCCGGACACTGAGGCGTACAGGGGGAAACAACCTCAGGATACACGTCCTCCTTGTGGGAAAACCCAAGACGACCACGATTTTCACACGCCCCACCGACGATGACGCCCGGATATGGGTTCAAAAACTGAACAGTCTCTCCGATCCCAATATCCGGCCGACGATCATGACAGAATCTGAGGAGATCCAAAGATGAGCGTTTCTTTCACTTCCATTCCCGAATATGCAGTTCTGGGCCATCCCAACGAAGGCAAATCCTCCCTCGTGTCCACGCTCAGTGAAGACGACAGCGTCAGGATCAGCCCATGGCCCGGCGAGACCACGGAGTGCCGGGCTTTTCCAGTGAAAATTGACGGTCTTGAAATCCTCAGGTTCATCGACACCCCCGGTTTTCAGACCCCGCAGAAAACCCTGGCCTGGTTTGAAAATCATCCGGGTCAGGGTCTTGATAAAGTCAAAGCGTTCATTTCCGAAAACAGGGGCTTAGCCGATTTCAAAGACGAATGTGAACTGATGGCACCTCTGGCCAGGGGGGCGGGCATCATTTTTGTCGTGGACGGCTCACGCCCCATTCGATCCAGTGACCGGGCTGAAATGGCCATCCTTGAGCAGACCGGACTACCGAGAATGGCGGTGATCAACAACAAAGTGCAAGAACCCGATTTCTCAACCGACTGGATCGCGGAACTGAAGCAGCACGTCCATCATGTGACGGTTTTCAATACACACACCGCCAGTTTCAAAGCACGAATCGCACTTCTTTCGGAGCTCAAAACCATCGACAGATTGAACGAAAAAGCCCTTTCAGAAGTCATTCGGGCTTTTGAACAGGACTGGACGCGGCGGAACACGCTGACGGCGGAACGCATCATAGACCTTCTGGACCGGGCCATGAACCATACTGTAAAATCAAAGACCGACGATTCAACCCGGAAGGATTATGAAAAAAAACACCTCAAAGACCGCTGGACCTCGGATATCAGGTCCATGGAGCACGAAACCCACGAGGCCATCCGGGCCCTTTACAGACACAACATCTTCAATCTCGATCTTCCGGCTCACAGCCATGCGGCGACGGACCTTTTCGACCGGGAAACCTGGAAAGTCCTGGGGCTTTCCCGTGGCGAGCTGGTCGCGTCGGCCGCTGTCGCAGGTGCGGCATCGGCCGTCACGGTGGATCTGGCCTTCGCAGGCCACTCCCTGGGATTGTTCGCTCTGCTGGGAGGAGCGGCTGGGGCCTGTTCCGCCCTTATGGGGGCGAACAGAATCGGCAGGACGAAGGTCCTTGGCCGACGGCTCGGTGCATACACATTGAAAGTTGGACCCGTGCGAAACCTTCAGTTCATGATGGTTCTCCTTGACCGGGCCCTGATTTTCCACAGCCACATCATCAACTGGACCCACGGCCGTCGAGATGGCGAATGCCAAAAATCTGTTCCGGAACATGAAACAGCCTCAATCGGTCTTGTGTCGTCTCTCGACCCTTCTCAGACCCGGACATTCGCCGCATTCTGCGCATCGCTTTCGCAAAAAGACGATGAGTCACGAATCAGTGCCCGAAAAAACGCCCTTGCAGCCCTTGGGAGCATTCTTCAATCCCTCGGGGAAAAAGACGGGAAACAGTCCGGTTTTTGACTGGAAATCCTTCCGGAAATCGATTAGTATATCCCCATTCATCACCTTTATTAATCGCACAGCCCCTTTTTTAATAATTTTTCATAACGTCCCGTGCTTGTGAAAACAGTTCCTTTCAACACAAACCCTGTAAACGGTGCTAAAAGGTTCACTTCATGAAAGAGACGTATTTCGCCCCGCCGGAAAAAACAGATCGACGAAAATTCGGCAATCAGCTTGAAAGCCTGTCCAAAGATCCGTTGATGACCACCCTGCTCACCACCATGTCAGGACTTCTCGTGGTTCTCAACGAAGACCGCCAGATTGTGGCGATGAACAGTGCCTTTCTCCAAGCCATCGGCTACAAGGATCCCGAAGCCGCCATCGGGCTCCGTCTTGGCCAGAGCCTGAATTGCATCCACGGCCATGAAAAACCTGCGGGATGTGGAACCACCCTTCACTGCTCCACCTGCGGTGCCGTCATCGCCATGATGACAGCCATCCGTGAAGACCGAACCAACGAACAGATCTGCGCCCTCACCACCGAGCAGAACGGCATCATCAAAAACCTCTGCCTTATCGTCAAAGCCCAACCTCTGACCCTCGACGGCAACCGCTGGATTCTCGTGTTCGTCCAGGACATCACCCAACAGCACTTCTGGATCAACCTTGAACGTATTTTTTTCCATGATATCCGCAACATTCTGGGTTCCTTGACGGCATCGACCGAGATGCTCAAACTTGAAACGCTTCAGAACAACAAAGTGGATGACCATCTGGTGGACATGATCATGAAAGCCACCCGGCGTCTCTCTGAAGAGATCAGCATCCAGAGTGTCCTGGCCCATGAAAAAAACACAGCGCATCTCTTCAAAAATGCCCAGACCACCATGGATGACATTCGTGGGGACCTCGATATTATTCTTTCTCGCCACCCTTTGCGAAAAACAAGAACCATAGAAGCATTCTGGCCAGACGAGCCCGTGACATTGAACACGGTGTCACTTCTCGTATCACGGGTTCTGGGGAATATGGCGGTCAATGCCATGGAAGCCGGTGAAGAAGGGGATTCCATCAGACTGTTCGTACATGTCAGCACCGAAACCGTCCGTTTCGATGTCTGGAACGCACAGGCCATTTCCCCGGAAAACCAGAAAAGAATCTTCCAGCTCCACTACAGCACCAAACCGGGCGGAGGCCGCGGTTTAGGCACATATTCCATGAAGCTTTTCGGCGAAAAATACCTTCATGGGTCCGTATCCTTCACATCGTCAAAGGAAGGAGGGACAACATTTTCGCTGACACTCCCCCGATAAAAGTCACTACTGACAGGGCTTTTCGCTTTCATCGCATAAAAAAAACGCCTGTGATTCCCGGCTTAGAAAAAAAATGATTGTGCTTTATCTTTTTTTTGGTATAGTGATCACGTTTTGGTTGTTTTTTATCTGAAGTTCAAGTCATGAAATTCAAATCAATAAAGATCAACCGTGGTAAAAAAAGCCCTGATCGTTTGGGGCTAAAAACGTGACGGAGTGCATCCGTTTTCAGGAAAATTATTTTTGCACCAATTACATTCTTATTCAGACACCAGCAAAATCTTCAATTTAGCCTCAAAACTAAAAATCACATTATTTGTTTTTTATTTCAAAGCTAAGAGATTGCGATTTTATTATTAACTGCATGCGACAGGTCATCGACGCGACATGGTACTATCAAACAATGTGTCATCAGAAAGAAACACCGTTCACGGTCGTTCCTTTTCCATTGTCAGGGACAGATCCCGGAATTTTTCCGGAACCTGCCCGAGGTAGATCACACGTTTTTTCGAGACACGCTTCAGAACTGGATCTATCAGGAATGAACATTGGAAAAGGAGAGCATCACAATGGCAAAAGGCATCGTCAAATGGTTTAATGATCAGAAAGGTTTTGGTTTCATCGAACAGGAAAGCGGACCGGACGTATTCGTCCATCACTCAGGAATCAACACCGCAGGATTCAGATCCTTAGCTGAAGGAGAACGTGTTTCGTTTGACATTGAGCAGGGTCCCAAAGGTCCTGCGGCCGTTAACGTGACCAAACTGTAATCAGACCGGTTGAAAACGCGTCAGAAGGAGACGCCATGGTTTCGTTTTTCAGGAAAGACTTTCAAGCCAGTGTGGCAAGACCCTGAAGTGGAACTATTGAACGTGAAACATTATTTTAAAGGAGATTGTCATCATGGCAGAAGGAATCGTCAAATGGTTTAATGATCAGAAAGGTTTTGGTTTCATTGAACAGGCCAACGGACCCGACGTCTTTGTCCATCACTCAGGAATCAACTCCAGTGGTTTCAGAAGCCTGAACGAGGGAGACAGGGTCAAGTTCGACATTGAAAAAGGTGCCAAAGGCCCTGCAGCTGTCAATGTAACGAAGATCTAAGCCATCCCATCCTGAAAAACCATGGTTCTCAAGATTCTTAACGATCTTGGAAAACGTGTGGCGTTCAGACGCATTTAAGGATACGAAGCCCCATGGATTTCCATGGGGCTTTTTTTATCACCTTTCCTGCCGATTCATCGAGGAGGTCATCATGATTGTCAATCGGGAAGCCGCCATGGACACCGACCTTGAATCCTGCGTTCAATTTCACGGCCACCTTTGTCCGGGAGTTGTCTACGGTTATCGGGTCGCGAAAGAAGCCATCAGACGACTTGAAATCGACCGCAGCGCCGATGAGGAAGTCGTCGCCGTCTGCGAAAACGATTCCTGTGCCGTGGATGGTCTCCAGGTTCTTCTGGGGACAAGCGCTGGAAAAGGCAACCTCATCGTCAAGGACTATGGAAAAAACGTATACACCGTTTTTTCAAGAAAAACAGGGAAAGCTATCCGCTTTTCAAGGACCCGTGCCTACACCTACAAGGGTCCGCATCCGGATGAATTCGCAGCTCTGGAAAAAGCCGTATCTGATAAAACAGCGACCCCAGAGCAGTTGAAACGGCAAAAATACATCAAGGCCATGGACCTTGCAACACAGCCCATCGACGATATTTTCACCATTCAGGAAACACCCTGGGTCGAGATCCCTTTCGCTCCTCTTGCGCCGTCCGTACCATGCGCAATCTGCGGTGAAATGACCATGGCGACTAAAATGGTCAGGGAAACATCCGCCTGTATTCCTTGCTCAGAGAAGATGACGTCGTAAAGTCTCCAACCGACCCGTCAATGAGATCCATGTTCCGGCTCTTTTGCGGGTTCATGGGTTTGTCCATGAGCATCCTTGCCATGATCCGGCTCCGAAACCGTCTTTTCTCCCTCTCCGGCTCCTTCCTTTTCACCATGACCGGCATCTTCAGGATTTTCAGTTTCTTTGCCGTGACCGCCGCCATGGCCTCCGCCCTCTTCTGCCGGCTTTTCCTCAGCCTCAGCCTCAGCCTCAGCCCCCGGTTCATCCTTTTTGAAATCCATGGCACTTTGAAATTTCGTCGTCACCAGAACCTTACTCACCCCCACATCCATGAGCTTCCCCTTGAAATACGGCTTGAGCACCTCTTTGTACTGATCCACCGCCACCTTCACGCGATCCAGGCTTTTGACATCCTTATAGTGTAATGACCCGAAATACATCTGGGTCACATCGAATATTCTGGGATGGACGTGATACGATTCCTTGCCGTTTTCCGCACTGACCAAATGGGTGACGTAGTCAAGACCATCGCCGTTTTTCAATATCAGGTCAATCTTGATGCAAAAAAACCGGAAGGGCTCGGTCTCCTTATCCCGTTTGAGATTGATCACCTGGGGACCCAGAGGCAGGGTGACCACCCCCGCCACAACGGGTTTTTCCTCTTCCGAATATTTGCCCTGCTTTTTCCATTTTTCCACATCACCATTGGAACGTTTGAGCACAAGTTCCTTGAGCGAGATGTCAACCAGCTCAAACTCCACAGGCCTTTCCTTTTTCCACGGAGTATCTTCGACGGTTTCTGAAGGGATGATGACCAGAAACTTTTTTTTACCTTCGAGCTGATCAATGCGCCACTGCCCTTCAACCTTCCCCTCATCCTTTGCCCCCGCCTGGGACGTGTCATTGATTTTAAGGAGAATCCAGCCGTGGTTCTGCCTGAATGTATAAATGGTGTCGCCCCCGTCTATGCGCCATGGGCCGACAATAAGGTCTTCAGGATTTTTTTTGCTGCATGAGGCGGTGACAAGCATCGCCATCATGAAAACAGCGCAGAAATATTTTAAGGAGTGGGCGTTCATGGTGACTCCGGAAATCAGATATGACGGGTTTACAATAGTTTTACGCTCCGGTCCCTGCAAGCCTGGGGCCGTGCATATCTCAGAAATGATTTGTTTAAAGATACACCATATCCTCTTTAAAGGAAAGACAGGATTCACGGGTTTAAACCCTTGTGCTTGACAGCATCGGGCCTTTCTGCATAGGGTATCCTTGTTTTTGGCCCAGAATCATAACATCCCACATAACTCCATAAATGAAGCCTGAGCCCGGCGACGTTCACTGTTCGCGGGTGCAAGGAAAAAAAGTGACGCCAATGAGCCATACCACCCGAATCAAGGGACGCTGGATCGCCGGAGCAGACAGTTCTGAAACACGCCCCGTCTCCCTTCATCAGGCCATTCTTGACATAAAAAAACCTGTGGCCGTGATTGAACACCACGGCCAAACCACTGTGGCATCACAGGGTACGGCGGTTATCGGCGAAGACTCCTCTGCCGGCAGCCAAGGCGACCCGCTGATCGCCTATGTTCCGCCCCTGCCATTAGAAAACCTGGGAGATCCGGCGTTCACAAGGGCCCATGGCCTAAAATACCCCTACATCATGGGTGCCATGGCCAACGGCATCACATCTGCGGATATGGTGGAAGAAGCGGCGCGAAACGGCATGGTGGGTTTTTTTGGAGCCGGAGGGCTCACCACGGATAAAATTGAAACGGCCATTGACAGGATTCAGAAGAGCGTGGCTGGCAAACCCTTCGGATTCAACCTGATTCACAGCCCCAACGAACCACAGCACGAAAAGGACGTGGTGTCCCTTTATCTCAAAAAGGGCGTCCGGCTGGTCTGCGCGGCGGCGTTCATGCGTCTCACGGAACCCCTTGTCCTCTTCCGGGTCAAAGGGATACACAAAGATGGCGACGGCCGGATTGTCTGTCCCAACAAAGTCATCGGCAAAGTGTCGCGAACCGAGGTGGCCCGGCGTTTTTTTTCTCCTCCGCCCGAGAAAACCGTCCGGGATCTCCTTTCAAAAGGCTTGATCACTTCTGAGGAGGCCGATCTTTCCAGGCATATCCCCATGGCCGAAGACCTGTCCGCCGAAGCGGACTCCGGAGGTCATACGGACAACCGCCCCGCACTCGCCCTTTTTCCCACCATGATGGCCCTGCGTCAGGAAATGATGAAGACTTACGGCTACAGCACAGCCTTGCGTGTGGGCCTGGGCGGTGGCATTGCCACGCCGGAATCCGCCGCAGCCGCCTTTTCCATGGGTGCCGCCTATCTCCTCACCGGTTCGGTAAACCAGGCCTGCGTGGAGGCCGGAACATCCCCTGCCGTAAAAAAAATGCTCTGTGAAGCGGAGCAGGCCGATGTGATCATGGCTCCGTCCGCAGATATGTTTGAAATGGGCGTCAAAGTCCAGGTCCTGAAACGTGGCACCATGTTCGCCCTGAAAGCGGCCAGACTCTACGAGTATTACAGAACATACGACAGCCTGGATCACATGCCCCCATCTTTGATCACAGAACTTGAAAAAAAATATTTTCACAGCACCATCGATCAGGAATGGGCCAGCACCTCCTCCTTTTTCGAAAAGCGCGATCCACGGCAGAACGAACGGGCCGCCAGAGATCCCAAACACAAAATGGCCCTGCTTTTCCGGTCCTACCTGGGCCGGGCGTCCATGTGGGCGGTCACGGGCGAACCTTCCCGCGTCATCGATTACCAGATCTGGTGTGGACCGGCCATGGGGGCGTTCAACGAATGGGCGAAAAACAGCTGCCTTGAACCCCCTGAAAACCGGCACGTGGCCCACATTGCCCTCAATCTTCTGGTGGGCGCAAGCTATGTGATGAGAGCCGGCAGCCTGAGACAGCAGGGTGTTTTAATCAACGACAGCGACGTGTGTTTCAACCCCATTGACATGACCACGCTCAGGACCCTCATCTGAATCAAAACGCGTCCCGAGGCCGGTTACGGCATCGGGACGACGAACCCGACACAGTCCTTTACTGTGGGTTCAGTGCCTCATGAATCACACAATCCCTCACTGGATTCTGCTCAGCAAACACATTTTTAATCACCGCCTATTTCAATCCAAACATATGCATCATAGTGTTGAAATTGAGTTGACATACTATATAAAAACGTATAGATGAGCTCTTCGATCATTTTTTTAAACTTGGTCAAAACAACATCAATTCCCTTGATATTCATGTGCATCCACTGATCATTCAATCATGGCATTCACATTTTATGATAAAAAATCAACACAGTCCGACGATCATGTTAACCGTTTAAAAGAAACTTAAGCGAGAGTTTTATCCACACCATGTACCGGTCAATTTTTGATCACGCAAGTGACGCCATTCTCTATATATCAAGCGATGGGTTAATCCTCACCGCAAACGCAAAAGCCGCAGATCTGTTCCACGTTCGTCTCCAGGACTTGCTCGGGAAAAAACCGGAAGATTTTATGGTCAGTGCAAATCAAGATGAAGACCATCCTGTGGCGCACCACTTTGCCCAGGCTGCGGCCAAACGAAACACACGACGTACGAAAATGAACGTGCGGAGTCCGAGGGGCGTTCTGAGGCCTGTCGAAATCCATACAAACCCTGTTTTTAAGAAACAGACCCTGGAAGGATTCGTCAGCGTCATACGGACCCTTTCAGGCCGCACCATGCCTGATGACACGACATGGAACGACGAAGAGCAGTTCAGGATGCTGTTCGAAAATGCAAACGACGGCATTGTTTATCTTGATAAAAACGCGGTGATACGGGCCTCCAACAAAAAAATCGAAGATCTATTCGGATACAGCCGGGAAGAGGTTCTTGGCCGCAGGTTTATGGAATTCGCCATCTTCAGCCCCGACGATATGAAAAACACCTACGAGGTTTTTCTCGACTCCATTCAGGGGACCCTGCCGCCCCTTCTCGAATTCGAAGGATTTCACCGAAACGGGCGACGTTTCTTTCTCGAAATCAACCCCACGCTGATCAAGGAAAAAGAAGATATTGTAGGTATTGTGGCCATTATCAGGGACATTTCCCACAGAAAACAATCCGAACGGGAACGCGCACGGCTCATCGACATCATCGAAGCGACTCCGGATTTCGTGATCACTTACGACGCCTATGGCAACATCACGTACATCAACAAGGCCGGCAGGAAAAAATTCGGTCTCACACCGGGCGAAGATTACATGAATGTGGCATCCAACGGAATCAGGGAAGCCCTCCCCTCCCTGGCCGGCCGTGGGATCTGGACCGGTGAGAACGCTCTGGTCCTTGAAAACAATCGTGTCCTTCACGTTTCCCAGGTCATTATGGCCCATGGCTCGGGGACTGACGGCAAACCTCATTTTTCCACCATCATGCGGGACATCTCCGACCAGAAACACAATGAAAACCATATCAAAGACCTGACCCACCACCTGATCCGTATCCAAGAGGACGAGAGGGCGAGGATCGCCCGGGATCTCCATGACAATCTCGCCCAGGACCTTTCGTCATTGAAAATCCAGTGCGAAACCCTTTTCGATATCGACGCCGACGTGCCATCGTGTATCCGAAGAAAAATTTCGGACATGTCCTGGCTGTTCAAAAAAACCATCGATTCCGTGAGGGACATCACATACAACCTCAGGCCCGCCAGCCTTCACGAACTGGGCCTTGTCAACACCCTGTATCAATTTTGCGACGATTTTCAGAACAGCCGGCGCTATGTGTTTTTCCACACGGCGGGCATGCAGAAGGTCAAACTGGATTTTGACACGGAAATCAATCTGTACCGTATCACCCAGGAGGCATTCAACAATATCAGAAAGCACGCCGAGGCGGACACCATCAAGGTCAATCTCACGGCATCCTATCCCAACATCATTCTTCAGATCGAAGACAACGGAATAGGTTTTGAACTGGGCAAGCGGAAAAAAGAACTCATCCACGAAAAACGGATGGGACTTAAAAGTATTGAAGAACGGGTGGGACTGTTGAACGGAACTTTCAGAATACAATCCAAGCAGAGCATTGGAACGATGATTCACGTGGAAGTCCCTTACAACCCTTCCTGGCCGGTCATATAACCCTTTACATCATCAACAAAAAGGAAAATCATGGAAAGATACTACCTGGGCGTCGATCTGGGCTCGACCACCCTTAAATGCGCCATTCTGAATGCGGACGGCTCTGTTCACGCCGTTCTTTACAAACGAACGAAACCCGCGACGGAAAAAATTCTGAACTGCAGCGGACGCTGCCTGGAATGCGGAACATGCAGCAAAGGCTCTGTCCGGAAAACCGTCACGGATTTTCTAAAAGCGAACCATCTCACGTTCCAGAACATGGACCGGATCGTCGTCACAGGCAGCCAGATTGCCGAAGGATCGGAGGACGTCATCCCCTTTGACGGATTTGTCAGCGAAGTGTCGGCCCATATCTCCGGTGCGGCCCTGTTCCATCCGGGCTGCAAAGCCATTCTGGACGTGGGCGGCCAGGACAGCAAAGCCATGCTGTTCAACGAGGGCATGAACATGTGGACCTCGAAGATGAGCGGCATCTGCGCCGCCGGAACCGGGGCATTCCTGGACGGCGTGGCGAACAAGATCGGCGTTGACGTGGAATCCCTGGCTGATAAAGCCGATTACGATTCGCCCCTGGAGTTTTCATCGGTGTGCGCCGTGTTCAGCGCCACGTCCATCAACAAGTTCAAAAGCCATTATCCCATCAGCCAGATCATCGGGGCCGCCTGCCGCGCCCAGGCCCGGACCATCATGTCCGGCGTGGGTGAAATACTGCTCAACCACCGGGGGGACATCCTCTTCCAGGGCGGAGTAGCCCACAACAAGGCCGTGGCCCACTTCCTCGAAGCCATCACCGGAAACCGCATCGTCATTCCCAAGTACCACGGTGTCATGGGAGCCATCGGCGCGGCCAACCTCGCAAGGACGCACAGTTCGGAAAAAGCCCCGGCAAAGGCCTATGGTCCACCGGATATTTCGGGCATGAAATCCCTCACCATGCGTAGACGCCAGACAGTCAGGGAATTCGCCATACGCAGGAGCAACGCGCCCCTTGTCTGGCGCAACCTGTTTTATCCCGCAGAAATCCTGAACGCCCTTGACGTCAACGCCATCACCCTTGAAACATACGCCGCCTTTTTCGCACGGAACAGGCAACGCATCGGAACGGCCCTCAACCAGGCCTATTACAAAGGCTTTTCCGCCGAAACCTGCTCCATCCTGAGAACCCTTGAAGGCATCGAACTCCCCGAACCGGCCTTTGCTTTTTCCACGACCCAGCCCTGCCTTCAGGGTGACCGGATTTTCAAGGACCTTGTACGAAGCGGAGGCTATGGCGACAGAGCCTATACCCTTCAGACCCCCACCACCCACGACGAGGCGTCGGTTCGTATGCTGGCGGGTGAACTTGAAAAAAGCGTCGGTCTTATCGAAAAATCCCTTGGTTTGAAGATGGACATGGAACGACTGAAAGAGGCCTGCGAGCTTTCGAACCAGGCCCGTGACATCGCAAAGGAGTGCTACTGGCTGCGGATGAATAATCCCCCCCTGATCCCCGGATCGACGGCCGTCTATTTCTCCACCCTTTTCTCTCAGGCCTGGGGAAAGAAGGTCATGGTGGATATCCAGCGACAGTACCACGAAGACCTTATGAAAAATCTGGATGCCCTCCCGGCCGAAGCCTGCCGGGAAGACAGTCACCGCCTTCTCTGGCTCCATTTCCCGCCTTTTTACAATTCCTCCCTGGTGGAGTCCATGGAAACCACCTACAACGCGCCCATCATATTCGAGGAAGTCAACTATGTGGGATGGGACAGCCTGGATGTCGACGACCCGTACACCTCCCTTGCCAGAAAACTCCTCACCTCGGGTTTTCTCGACCAGGACCGCCGGATCGACTATTTGAAAAAAATCACCGTGGACGGGGCGATCAACGGAGTCGTTCTCTACAATCACGGATTCGGCCGCTGCACGCTGTCCGACCCCTGTTTTTCAAAGCATCTGAAAGAGGAATTTGCGGGTTTGAACGTCCCCGTTCTCGTCCTTGACGGAGACTGCATGGATGAAACCATCGACCCCTGCAGTACGAAAACCAAGGTCCGGGCGTTCATGGAAGCCCTCAACATGAACAAGTACGGTTCCCTTTTCCAGATTTCGGATATCGGTGAAAAAACAGGCAGACAAAGAATGGGGCAGGCTGTTTAAGGATCTCCACCGCAGGTGGCTTCGGATTTTGACTTGATCTTTGAACGGTTTCTGATAGAAGCTTTTAAAAAACCTTTCATCTGACATCATTTCAGGGAGTTCATTATGAAACTGAGACACATGTTCGCAGCCGTCGCCATCCTCGGCCTTCTCACATCCTGTCAGTCCATGCTGGCCATGCTCACCCCCAAAGCCGAACCGGCCATGGTGGCCCAGGTCATGGCCAAAGCCGATGAAATCCGTTTTTCACCGGCCAGAAAACTGGGCAAATCGAAAAACAGCCGCATGGCTCTGAAAGCGGGACAATGGGTCACCACCCTCACCCGTGACACCGGTGCCAGCGGGAACGTCACTTTGTCCACAACCCGGATCATCAGCATATCCGGCAGCACCGTGGTCATGGAAACCGAATCTTATTCCGCCCTGGACAAATGCGAACGGCAACTGGCCCAGATCACACTGGCCAATTACCCCGTCAAAGGGGCTCTGTCCTATAGCCAGGCAGAGTACGACAACACCATTCAGACCATCAAAATCATCAAACTCGTCACCAAGACCGGCGATCAGCCTGTCCAGGAAATGCCGGAACAGCTCCTCGTCATGTCTCAGCACATGGCGAAAAACATCGCGGCTGCGTCAGTGAGGTCCGGAGATATGATCACCGACGCCTGCAAAACCGATTATCTCGACTCATCGCTCTGCTATTCGTTCAACTACAGCGTCAGCGTCATGGGCATCACACGATCCGGTAAATCCGTGAACCACAGTGAAATTCCCGTCAACGGCCTGATCCACATGGACAGTCAGGACATGGTGATGGAAACCATCGCCTTCGGGACCTCCGGTGCCAAATCCCAGCTTTGATGCCGTCATTAAGTTCGAAAAGATAAAGACGCTTTTGTTTCAGGGGCCTTGCCACAGCGAGTCCCCTTTAAAGCCCCTCAAACATTCATATAAAAACAGGATGGCCCCTTGCCTGACCAGGATAAATCACGACAGATCCTATCGTTTCTCGTGCGATTCATTGTGCCCACCCTGGTCACCATCGCGCTTTTTCTGACGGCGTTCTTCTCC
The DNA here is from genome assembly GCA_020723285.1 of Desulforapulum autotrophicum. Taxonomy (GTDB): domain Bacteria; phylum Desulfobacterota; class Desulfobacteria; order Desulfobacterales; family Desulfolunaceae; genus DYJE01. The sequence continues at coordinate 129,717 of DYJE01000010.1, forward strand.
ATCATCATCCCCACCATCGAAAAAAACAGCCTTGACCGGAAACGGGAGATGATCCGGGAACTCACCACCTCGGCATGGAACATCTTTGCCAAACTTGACCACGACGCCAAAACGGGACTTATTTCCAAGGAAACCGCCCAGCGCCAGGCCATCGACCAGATCCGTAACCTCCATTACGGCCGGGAGATGAAGGATTATTTCTGGATCAACGACATGCACCCCCGCATGGTGATCCACCCCTACCGCTCCGATCTCAATGGCCAGGATCTCGCAAACTACACCGATCCTCACGGCAAACGGATATTCCAGGAAATGGTGGACACCGTCAAACGGAGCGGCGACGGGTATGTGGAATACATGTGGCAATGGAAAGACGAGAAAGGCCGCATCCTTCCCAAGATATCCTATGTCAAGGGCTTCGCCCCCTGGGGATGGATCATTGGAACCGGCATCTACGTGGATGACGTCAAGGCCGAAATCGCGGCCATCACCCAGGACCTCATCACCATCACTCTGATCATCCTTCTGATCATCTCGCTGATTCTCGCCTACATCGCCAATCAGAGCTACCGGGCTCTTCGTGAACGTCAGCTGGCCCTTGCCGCCCTTCAGGAATCGGAGGAAAAATACAGAACCCTGGTGGAATCGGCGGCGGAAGGTATGTTCATGGCCCTTGAAGGCACCCTGATGTACGTGAACCAGACCATCGCCGACATGCTGGGGTATGCCAAGGCCGATCTCACGGGCATGAAGGTGGATGATCTTTTCATCAGTCTCTCGGATGAAGACGAAACCCATCATATCCAGGATCTTGTCAAAGGGAATCCCGTCCCCGAACGTTTCGAAGTCCAACTTAAAACAAAGGACGCCTCGATTCTCGACGTGGCCCTTTCAGCCACACCCATATCTCTGGGCGGTCAGCCGGGCTACATGGCCGTGGTGTCGGACATCACCAAACGTAAAAAAGCCGAACACGAACTGGGGGCCAGCGAGGAAAAATTCAGGACCATGGCCAACAACCTCAACGTGGGTTTCTTCCGCATGACCACAGGTAAAAATCCGAGGTTCATCGAGGCCAACCCCGCCCTGGTTGCACTGTTCGGCTATGATTCCAAGGAAAGCCTGTTATCGACCCCGGTCATCAGCCTGTACCACAACAAAGACGAATACAAACATCTCGCGCCCAAAGCCGATGGAAGCGGTCTCCGCCGGGAAATTGTCCGGTTCAGAAAAACAGATGGTTCACTGTTTTTCGCATCGATCTGGGGGGTCCTTGTCTCACGGGACGAAAAAGACCCGTACTTCGACGGAATCCTCGAAGACATCACCGAAGTGGTGACACGGGACGAGGAAAACAAGCGCCTGATCTCGGAAATGCAATCCACCCTGATGTTTTTCAATCAGCGGGTGGATCGTTTGAACGTCTGCAGTGTGGGTGTCTGCGGCCCGGACACCCCGGTAAGGCACGCCGCCATCGACATGGAACAGAAAGACACCGACGTGCTTCTGGTCAAAAGCGACACCGGGAAGAACATCGGCGTTCTCACCCATCATGACTTACGAAAAGCGTTGATTCAGGACCGCAGCCCCTCGGGCATTCCCGTTTCGGAAATCATGAGCCGGGGTGTCATCGCCCTTCCGGGTCAGAGTTCGGTGTTCGAGGCCTGGCACACCATGACGAACCACGGGGTCTCCCATCTGTTCCTCACGGGAAACACCGGTGAAATTTCGGGCGTTCTGGACGGAGACGACGTCCTCGCCATTCAGAACTACTCGCCCACGGTGCTTCTTTTCAAAATCAGGGCCGCAAAAAATCCTGAGGACATCATCGGCCTCAAGACCATCATGCCCTACCTGATCACCACCCTCATCGAAAGCGGGGCCAAACCCCAGAACATCAATCACCTGACCACGCTGATGAGCGACACCATCCTTCACAAGTTCATCGAATTCGCCGAAGACCAGCTGGGGCCTTCTCCCGCCCCCTATTCCTTCATCGTGTTCGGCAGCGAAGGACGGGAAGAGCAGACGCTCCACACCGACCAGGACAACGCCATCATTTACGGTGATGTACCCGAAGAACGTGCGGCCATGGCTGAACGTTACTTCCTCAGCATGGGCGAAAAAGTCTGCACCTGGCTGAACGACGCCGGATACTCCTTCTGTTACGGCAACAACATGGCCATGAATCCCGAATACTGCAAACCCCTGTCCGTCTGGAAACAGTACTTCAGCAAATGGGTGTTCAACGCCACCGCCGAAGACCTTCTGAGGACAAAAATATTTTTCGATTTCAGAAACGCCTACGGAGACGAATCCTTCGAGGATGCCCTGAGGGAACACCTGAACCAGATCGTTCCGAACAACGCGAGATTCTTCCAGATCCTTGCCCGGAACATCCTGCCCATGGCCCCGCCCATCGGCCTTTTCGGCAACTTCATCGTGGAGTCTTCCGGAGCGAACCGGGGCTCCATCGACATCAAAAGTTCGATGATGCCCATCGTGGATTTCGCCCGCATCTACGCCCTGAAAAACAGGATCAGATCGTCTAACACCATCATGCGGCTCAACGCCCTTCGTGAAATGAACATTCTCACGGACCTGAACCACCAGGAAATGGTCCAGGCTTACAGCTACCTCATGCAGATCCGCCTGCGCATCCAGGCGGAAGCCGTCTCCAACAGAAGCAAGGACCCGAACAATTACGTGTTCCCAAAAACCCTGTCGTCCATCGAGCAGCGATTGCTGAAAGAGATTTTCGCCCAGACCAAAAACTTCCAGGTCCGGCTGAGTTACGACTTCACCGGACAGTCAGGCAATTTGTAAATGATACTGATCGTTTCAGACACCCACTGCTATTACGACACCGTGAACCGCCAGATCGAATACGCCGAAAACGTCCTCGGCCACACCATCTCCTGCGTGATTCACCTGGGCGATTTCGGCATCTACAAAGCCCAGCTCAAGGAGTATTTCAAAAAGAAAAAAAACAAATTTCTGAAGCCCTTGTACTTCATCGACGGCAACCACGAGGATTTCAAGTCGCTCCACAGTCTGGTGGAAGTCTACGAAGATTATTTCACATACCTTCCCAGGGGAACGGTGCACACCATCGGCGGATACCGGTTTCTCGCCCTGGGCGGCGCTGCGTACATGGATTCCATGATCACCGCCCGGGAATCGGTGATCACCGACCAGCAGATCGACGCCTGCCTGGCCATTCCCAGGGAAGACGTGGACATCATCATCACCCACGACTGCCCCGTGGGCATCGGCGTCCCCAGCACACCGGGCCTCGAACATTTCGGTGATACAGGTTTTCCCCGGAGCGACGAACTCGCGGCCCACTTCAAACCCAAAATGTGGCTGTTCGGCCATCACCACAAATGGTTCCACACCTCGGACGATCACACCTTATACTACGGCGTCAGCGGTGTCTGGAAAGGATTCGGCCTCCTTGACTACGACTACCACATGTCCATGATCCAAAACCCCGTGTCATGGAAACAGACCACGGCACTGGAGCGGTTTTTCATCAAACTGCGGATCATCCGGCCCGGAAATCCCGAACAGGGGAAAATATAACGCCTCGGCCATGGCCTTTCCATGGATCATGTCCGGTCATTCACCCTGTTTATACCCGGTATATTCATGCACGAATGTTTCCAATTTTAGTGAGAATCTTAGGGGAGAATCTTGCCTGTTTCAAGTGAAGTCCTTCATTTGACTTTGTAAACCCTGCCTCCGGCGACCCTTCCGGGGGACCAGATCCCCGTTTTCACGAGGACAAGCTTTAAAAATCTGGACAAATACACCTCGCTCCCAGGCTCCGGCCTGGGAGTGTGGTCCTTGGAGGCTCCGGCCTCCACAGTACGATGGATCGAGGCGATTGTAATAAGCCAAAGCCAATGACGATGTCGCCGAAATAAACGGGGGGCTGGCCTCCGGAGGGCACGGCCGGAGCCTGGGAATGAGAAAATGCATAATTTGCCTGTCAACAATTTCTTACTTTGAAATAGTGCGTTTCCAAATACCAATAAATATTATATATGGGTATTAAACCATTTCAAGGAGTTGAACCATGCAGAAAAATACAAGCGTGACTTTGGGGTCTCATTTTGAGGCGTTTATCACGGAACAAATTCAAAACGGAAGGTTTTCGTCGGCCAGTGAGGCCATTCGAGCAGGTCTCAGGCTTCTTGAAGAAAGGGAACTCAAACTTTCGGCATTGCGAAGGGCTCTGAAAGAGGGTGAGGATAACGGATTCAAAGACTATTCTTTAGATACGATCATCCGTGAACTCGATCAGAACATCGCGGATCATGATGCTTTAAATCCTCCTGTCCCATAAAGCTGCCGAAGACCTGAAAAACATCGGTCAATATACCGAAGAACGTTGGGGAAAGAGTCAGAGAAAGTTGATGAACACTGACCCAAAAGAGCTAAACGGAGACTTGCTCCCTTTCATAGTGTTTGACATCACAACATCATGGCGTTACAATGTCATAAAAACAAATATAATTCGGAGGTGAGTTGTGGAATCATTATCAAAAAGATCAACAGTTTATCTTGAGCCAAGTCTACATCAGGCATTGAGAATCAAGTCTGTTGAAACGTCACGCTCAATGTCGGAGTTAATAAATGAATCTTTAAGAGAATCATTCGCGGAAGATCTTGAAGACCTCGATGCATTTGAAGAAAGAGCCGATGAATCCCTGATTAGTTATGAACAAATCATAAAGAGGCTTAAAAAAGATGGCCGAATATAGAATTTTTTTTAAAAGTTCGGTCTGGAAGGATTTGAAAGAGATACCGGATAAGGATTTATCAAAAATACTTGCCTGCATTGAGACCCTTGGCAAAAATCCGCGACAACCCTCATGCAAAAAGTTCAGCGGCCAAGAGAAATATCGATTGCGATATGGTCATTACCGTATCATTTACTCAATTCAGGATAGCGATCTGACTGTCTGTGTTGTCAAAATTGGCCACCGGAAGAGCGTTTATGATTGAAAATAATGCAAACCGTTTTTCTGGAAATGGGAATACATGAAAATGGGGTCAATTTCCCGTTTAGGACTTACAGCCTGGATGCATTGAATAAAGGTCAAACGGAGACTTGACCCCCTTTTTAAAGGTCAAACGGAGACTTGACCCCCTTTTCCCTTCAGGTGAGATGTGGCCTTTTCGGTGGCCTCCTTACGACGCTGATATGCGCAACAGCGTTTGTCCACGTCCTTTGTTCCGTTACACACGCGTTTTTTGGAATCCGTAGAAGACAACAGAACAAAATCCAACGGCAGACAACTGACACCATCCGACCAGCAAAGAGTCAGCATCCGAAAGCCTTTCAGGAAACGACCGGTACTGTGGTCATGAACGATTGAGAGAAGTTCCACCCATTTTGAGCGGGAACGATCATATGGGCTGTCATCAATAATGAGTACCGATTCACGCTCGTCGCTTGTCAGGCGGTTAAAGACGCAGAATATCCGATATCCCAGCCCGAGCAGCAAACGACGCCAGTTGTAAGTCTCTCCCTTGAGCAGCTCGTAGGCGGCGTCTATACCGAATGACAATTCGTTATTGAGGACGATACCCCGGAAAAAATTCTTACCGACAAAGGGCAGTGTAAATATGGCTTTTGTCAAAGAACGAACACTATGACCGTGGTGCTTGCGGATTCCGCATCGTTGCATCAAGGTAGCAATTTTAAAGCGTACAAAGAAATCATCGATTTGCCCTGAACGTCAATGTTTGCTTGCGATTGTGAGGCGTTGCTGATATGGTTCATTTTAAGCCCTTTCTGCTTGATATTATTGTGTTTTTTCGCAAATCCACTATATATCAACAGATGGGGCTTATCAAGCTATTTCTTCATATTTTCAAATAGATAGACCATATTTTGGTGCTCACAATTCATTCCCGAAAGTTGAGTTAATTATTGAAGAAGTTAAAAAATTGATCATAGGGTGTAATAGATTTTATGTGGAGCAGGTTATGATAAGAATTTACAGATGGCTGGCCGTTGTTTTTTTCGTGATTATTGCAGGTTGCAGCAATAGTAATAATAGTAGTGAATCCACACCACCGCCGCTGTCATCTGAAAAGGCCATTTCGCAATTTTCGTTGAACGGAGTTGAAGGAGTTATCGATGAAACGGAAAAAACAATAGCGGTCAACCTGCCTAACGGTTCATCATTAACAGCACTTGTGGCGAATTTCACAACGAGCGGAGTGAACGTCAAAGTGGATTCAATCGAGCAGGTAAGCGGCGAGACGGACAATGATTTTACATCAATAGTGGTTTATACAGTGACAGCGGCCGACAATAGTACGCAGGATTATAAGGTGTCGGTAACGACCTGGGGCACCGATACTCTGATTGATACCTATAAAGGAGATAACTCGAAAGGTCCCCAAGTGGCCGTCGACGCTTCAGGCAATGCAGTAGCGGTATGGTCTCTGAATGACGGCACTCAGACTACCATCTGGTCCAATCGTTACATCGCCGGGTCGGGTTGGGGAACGTCGACACAGATTGAGGTGGATGATACTGGAGGAATAGGGAATCCCCAGGTGGCCGTCGATTCTATCGGAAATGCTGTGGCGGTATGGGCTCAGGGTGATGGCAGCTATGTTAATACTGATATTTTGTCCAACCGCTACACTGTTGGGTCTGGATGGGGAACGCCGACACTAATTGAAACAAAAGATGGATTAGCATATGTTCCCCAGGTGGCCGTCGATGATTCCGGCAATGCCATTGCGGTATGGGAGCAGCACATCTATGGTGACACTTATAGCATCTGGTCGAACCGTTACACCGTAGGGACAGGCTGGGGGACGGCGACATTGATCGAGACGAAAACATCGACGGCGTTAGGACCCCAGGTGGACATGAATGCTTCCGGTAATGCCGTTGCTGTATGGTTGCAGTATGACCTTGATTATAATTGTGTCTGGTCTAACCGTTATACTGCCGGGACAGGCTGGGGAACGGCGAAAATGATTGACACGAACACAGGGGATTCAACTTCTCCACAGGTGGCAGTCGATGCTTCCGGCAATGCCGTAGTTGTATGGGAAAAGGGATATAAAATCTGCTCTAACCGTTTCACTGTTGGGAAAGGCTGGGGAACGGTGGCAACAATTGATATTAAAACAGGGTATGCATATGATCCCCAGGTGGGCATCGATGCCTCCGGGAATGCCGTAGCAGTTTGGGTGCAGTTCGAACATGGCCAAGTTGACAAGTGGGATAACATCTGGTCCAACCGTTATACTGCCGGAAAAGGCTGGGGAACAGCGATATTGATTGAGAAAAACAATGCGGGGTCTGCAAAGGCTCCTCAAGTTTCTGTGAATTCTTCCGGCAATGCTGTGGCAATATGGCGTCAAAGTGACGGCACACAGGGTAACATCTGGTCCAACCGGTTCACCTTTGGGAAAGGCTGGGGAACGGCGATTAAGATTGAGGCGGGAACGTGGGGAGTCGCTGATCCCCAAGTGGCCGTTGATACTTCAGGAAATGCTGTGGCGGTATGGAGTCACTATGACTTCTCGTCGAGTAGCATATGGTCCAATATATATCGTTAATCCGTTCACAGGCATAGTGGGGTTGTGGGGTATGGCTATTATAACATACTGTAAATATATTATTGATCTTGTTTGGGCCTGTTTTTGAGGGCTTAAACTGACATTATCAAGCATGAAAACAGCATTATAAGGGATCGAACAATAAAACGGAATCGTTGTCAAAATGACGCTCCGAATGGAATGAACAAAATGGGACAGGTCAATTATTGAATATCCGAAATACATGAAGGATGTCACCCAATGAAATTGCGTGGGAACGAAGTCTGAGAAGGTTTATTCAGTGAAAATGAACTGGCGGGATGGATCTGTAAGTAAAAATGAGCGTGGTTGTCCCAAGCCGTTCCGACTCTTGACTCGGGCGGCCCAGCCGGGCGACAAAACTTCAAAAATAAGTTTCACAAAACGGACCAGGGCCACTTTTAATTGAACTGTCAGGATTTATTGATCTTTATTGCACAAAGATGGCCATGCGGCCGAAAAATCATCCCCCAACCCGTTTGCCCAGCTTTTCAAAAGCTGGCCGCCGGAGGCGACGTTCATAAAGAATACAGCCCGTTTTTACAGGGTATCCATCGCATCCGATGCCCCCTGCATTTCAAGACGTCAACTGCTTCAGAGAATAAAGCCCCCGGATTCCCGACACGCGTTTCGGGATTTTTTCATGCCGTGATTGGAACAGATGACTGAATCTACGGGCGTTTTCAGCCACAAAGGCCCGGGTTCCGATGACGCCCGAATCGGTGAAATACCGGGTCCTTTGGAGAAACCGGTCGGCCATGCCGGGGGCGAAATCCTTTTTCCTCTCCTTTTCAAGAAGATCCCGGGAAAGGGTGACCCGGCTTTTCCCGTCGGGCCGTTCGATGGCACCGGCTTCATACACATGGTGCCTGAATAAAAATAAAGGGGTCAGATCTCCGTTTATAAACAACGGTGTCCAAAGAATTCCATTTAAAAGCCATCATAAACCATTCTTAAAGAT
>DYJE01000068.1 GCA_020723285.1 Desulforapulum autotrophicum
GTGTCCTTTCGGTAAGCCTGCATGAAATCCAATGAGGTGAGGGGTTATCATCAGTCATCCAAAGAAGAGAGGAGGATGACCGATGGGAGAAACTGTTACCGACACCAATCTACCGACCGTAAGACCCACCCTTGAAGCCGTTCGTAATCAATTCAAAATGTGGCGTAAGAGAAGGCGATGTCGGAGCCCAATCGCGGAGGGTTTATGGCAAGCGGCAGTTGGGCTGTGCCAGGAACACTCCATTGGAGAAGTGTCCCGGACATTGCGGCTCAATTACAGGGGGCTGAAGAATCGTGTTACAAGGGCCAGGGAGAGGATGCCTGCTGTTGGGCCGGGTCGTGATTTAAATTTTGTTAGACTCGATTTGGGGGCCCCGATGACACCTTCAGAATGTTTGGTCGAGATGGAATCTTCAAACGGTGCGAGGATGAGGATGTCCTTCAAGGGGGCCTCCAGGGATTTTGATCCGGTAGAGCTGAGTCAAGTCTTCTGGAGACAGGGGAGATGATTCAAATTACTCCTCAGATGCAGATCTGGTTAGCGGTGGAAGCGGTGGACTTTCGCTGTGGCATCGATGGACTGGCCCGGGTGTGCCGGGCGGTGTTGAAGGCGGATCCATTTTCGGGTTATCTGTTTGTTTTTCGTAACAAGCGAGGGACGGCCATCAAGCTCCTCGTATACGATTCACAAGGGTTTTGGCTCTGCCAGAAGAGGTTGAGCAAGGGGCGCTTTCGGTGGTGGCCTAGTGATCAGACCGGTAGGCATAGGATGTTGATGGCTCATGAGCTACAACTTTTGATCTGGAACGGCAATCCGGACGGAGGGCAGGTGGCGCCTCTGTGGAGAAGACTTTCCGGTACGATCTGAAGGGGCATTCTTATACAATGTTTTTTTCTACCCTGACTTGCGTTCCAAATCATTGTGTGCTATATCTTTTTGCATGGAGGTATTGCTCACCTATCGCGGTAAGAGGATCACAGAACAGGACGTGGTCTTTATCCGCGAACTCATCACCCAAAATCCCAAGGATTCGCGCCGGAGGTTATCGGAGAAACTTTGCCAGGCCTGGGGTTGGCGACAGTCCAACGGAATGCTTCGCGACATGGTCTGTCGGGGTTTGATGCTGATGCTTCATCGGGCTGGTCATATTGAGCTACCAGCACGGAGATGGGAGCCGGTCAATCCCTTGATCTATCGGAAGAAGCCCGTTTCCGTAGAGATCGAGGCACATCCGTTCCAGGGTTCCCTTTTGTCGATTCTTCCCCTTGAGATCCGCCAAGTACGGCGCACGGCCCTTGAGACGCTTTGTAATAGTTTGATCGAGCAGTATCACTATTTGGGCTATTGTCAACCGGTGGGCGAACATCTCAAGTACCTGGTCTTTGCCCATCAAAGGCCGATCGCCTGCATGATCTACAGTTCAGCGCCCCGCCATATTGGTTGCCGTGACCGTTTTATCGGTTGGTCGGCTGCAGTCCGTCGGCAAAACCTTCATCTGATTGCCTATCAAAGTCGGTTCCTCATTGTGCCCTGGGTCCATGTCTCGTGTTTAGCTTCCCATCTTCTAGGGTGGATGGCTAGGCGCCTCCCCTTGGATTGGCAGCAACTCTATCACCACCCGGTCTACTTCCAGGAGACTTTTGTGGACCTGGAGCGATTCAAGGGGACCTGCTATAAGGCTGCGAATTGGACTTTTTTGGGCAAGACGACGGGACGGGGCAAAAACGATCATACGAAGAAACCCAATCGTTCGATCAAGGCGGTATGGGGGTATCCATTATGTCGCGATTTTCGAGCGAGACTGTGCGAGGCAAAAGGATGAAAAAGGAGAAGCGATTAACCCCCGAGGAGTTTACCGCACTGATCGAGCGACTAAAGGCCCAGTCATTGAAGGAAGGGGATGGGCAGATCCTGACGGCCGTGCTCGAAAAGACCCTTCTCATTGGGCAGAAGCATCGGGAGGGCAAAATCACCTCCAGGAGGCAACTCCGACGGTTGATGGCGATTGCACGGCCCGAGAAATCGAATGACTAAAGAAAAACCCAAGAGGATCGAACTCACTGTTGAAGAAGTCGAGGCACTCATCGAGCGGATCCGACAGGAAAACCTGGTTAAGCCAGACTATGGCCTTCTGGTCGCCATCGTGATCAACTACTTTACCCTGGATCAAGCTCATCAGGAACAATCCCACGTCATCGGACGCCTTTTCAACCGGTTTTTCGGCCATCGCACGGAGAAATTCAAGGACGTATTGAAACGTGCCTCCGGGGAGCAAGAGTCGCCGATCCCCTCGGGACCGATAGGAAAGGACTCTCTCAAAGAGAAGCCGAAGGGGCATGGTCGCAACGGCGCTTCCGCTTATGAAGGAGCTCCGAAAGTCCCTGTATCCCATGCTTGCTATAGAGCGGGAGATCGGTGCCCGCTCTGTTCGAAAGGAAAGCTTTATCCGTTTGGAGAGCCTGGGATTGAGATTCGTATGGTTGGCAGAGCCCCCCTGGATGGCACGGTCTATGTCCTGGAGAAACTGCGTTGCAATCTTTGTGGTAAGATTTTTACGGCCCAGGTCCCCGACGAAGCTGGAGAGGACAAATACGATGAGACGGCTGGCGCTATGGTTGCTCTTTTAAAGTACGGAAGCGGTCTTCCGTTCAACCGCCTGGAGAAACTGCAAGAAAGTCTTGGGGTCCCTCTCCCGGCTTCCACTCAGTGGGAGATCGTAGAAAAGTCAGCCGATA
>DYJE01000049.1 GCA_020723285.1 Desulforapulum autotrophicum
CCATGATCGACTAAAATTACTCTACGTTGGCTTGGTTTGGGTGCGGAATGTCAGGTTTAACCTTGAAAAGAATACGAAACCAATAATCGTTGTTATTTGACATTTTCAAAGCCTTTCATCTATCACGAAAAAAAGTGCGTATCTCTATTATGAACTTTCTGTTTTTTCTTTTGATTTGGAGGTATCAGCGAGTTTTGTCAGATCCTTATTATTGATGATGTTTTTCAAAACGGTTAAAAGAAGTTCTTGGGTGACGGGATAAGAGCTATCGTCATTTTTTGAGAAATCGCGATTTGTGAAAAGGATTTTGACCATCTCCTTGATGATTTCATCTTGATCGGCTTTGTCTGTCATTGTGGAGATGAATGGCCCAATGGCATCCGAATTCAAAGCGATCTGATGGTTGGCATAGTGCTGGGCTCTATGCTTTGAAGACTCTCTTGCCAAATAGGTGATCGGGATGGAAATGAATAAGGCGAATAGGAACCTTGATAAAATATATTCCCAATGAATACCGTTTGAACCGGTAGCACTATACTGGATCGTTTTGTAAAGGGTTTCCCAGATGATATAACCAACGACACCCATTAGAACAATTGACAAAACTCGCAACACTTCTGCCGCCACCAATTCAAGGAAAGCTTTTGATTTATGATTATTTGTAACCATGGTGTTGGCGATTTTATTAAACAACTTATCGACTTTCTTTTCATTTTCTTTCATTAAATCTAAAGTGTTTTTAATTTCTTGCGACGCTTTTTCAGATTGTTCAATAAATTTCCTTTTCTGCAATTCAAAGTCATTTGTCTTTTCGTTTACCGCTTCCAACAATGCTTGTGAGAAATTATTTATTTTTCCCTCTACTTCATCAAGCCTTAATTCAATATTAGTTGATTTAGCACTGCGTTTTTCATTTAATAATTGCTCTTTTAATGTTGCATTATTATCTGAATCATCTCTGTAATATGCTTTTAAATTAGTGGATAATGATGTTTGATCTTTATTTAAATCTTGATTTTCATGATTTTGAAATATCGTTTTGAAATTTACGTCTATAATATTTTCAATATCTCTTATTCTCTCATTAATCTTACCTTCAAAAGAATCTAATATTAATCTGTTTTTCGAAAGTCCAGAAGTAATATTTTTTAAGTTAACTTCAGCATCTCCAGATTCAAAATTTATATAATATGAAATTAATGTGGTATATAACTCTATATATTTACAAAATTTTAAATATGGTTCAATTGCACTGATAAATTTCTCATAATATTCATCGCTAAACAGGTTCATATAATTAGAAACCTCATCAAACTGTTTAGCCAAATTTTCAAACTGTTTATATGATACAATTGTTTCGTTAAATAATCTATTTTCTTCTTCTTTTAGATAAACATCAAAAACAACTTTTAAAGCCAATAGTGAAGTATAAATAGACTTAGTATTTTCAAATATCTTATTAAATTTTAAAATTATTATATTATCATCCATATTTTTTTGGAACATATCTAAATTAATTATTAATATTTTTCATTCTCGTACTGCAATAAAAGCGTCAGTAACAAGATCCATAATTCGCTGCTTTCTTTCCTGGTCGAGTTTTCGGAACATTCGGATGATGCGTTTTTCCTGGTCTGTCAGGGTGCCTATTTCAGGGGTGTCCTGGGAGAATAAGTTGATCACCTTGGGGTTCGATTCATTCGAATGGGCCTTTTGTGCGGGTGAAAACATTTCACCCTTTCCGGTTTTAAGCCACTCTTCATTCAATCCATAAATTTCCCTAACCAAAACGAAAAACGAATCAAGGGGCTTTGTCCTGCCTCTCTCAAGATCAGATATTGAACTTGTTGTCATTCCAATCGGTTGACCAAATTCACCCTGGGTCTTTTTTAAAGTTTTTCGAGCCTTGCGCAGATTGTCCCTAAAATCCAAATTCAGCATATCGGAATTTATCCTTGACATATTACGACATCACGAATATTCTCTGTTCAAACATAGACGGAATAAGAGCATAAAACGCCGGAAAAGCCATCGGCCATCAACATGGAAAATTTAAATATCGTCATGATTTTAGGCGTTTTACGTTCTTTTACGTTCAATCTTGAACATTATCACAATGCGAGAGGTTTTCAAATGACAAAAGACGAAGGAAAACAAGTTGCCGAGCGAATATTCGCCAAAGGCTACACGATTTCCGGGTGGGCCAGGGCGAACAAATTCAAACGGAGAACCGTGAATGACGTGCTTTATGGCAACCTTGGAGGCCGTACAGTCAGCCCTGTTTCCGACAGTATCATTGACGCCCTTGTCCGTGACGGCTTCATAAATTCGTGTGATACGATTTAAATATCGTTTTGTACGAATTTCATGAAGTATCATTTTGTCAAAACCCCTATTCTTTAGGGTCATATAAAAACGGGAGGAATTTAAAATCATGGAAAGTTGGGAAGCAATCGAACGGGCGATTCAGCGGTTTACCACCCAGCATGCGCGGAAACTGGGGTTGTCGAATTCCATGGTGAACAAATGGCAGGAGCCGACAACGGATTTCACGGATTCCGGGGCCTACAACCCCCTGGACCGGATTGTGACCATCATGGAAACGGCCCTGAACCTTCGGCTTTCACGACAGGACGCCCTCACCCCTTTACGCTGGCTTGCGAATCAGTTTGACTGTGTCGTGATTCCCACCCCTTCCACCACCCGCAAATTTCCCGAAATTCAAATCCAGCTTTGCAAAACCATCAGGGAATTCGGCGAACTGGCCGAAACGGCTTCCGCAGCTTTCATCGACGGAAAGCTGAGTAAGACCGAGCGGAAGAATATTCAAAGCGAAGGATGGCAGATGATCGAGGCGGCCACCACCTTCCTTAAAATGATCGAGCTTTCGGAAGGACGCCATGAAACCAGATAAAAGGGATTCAAACTGGCCGATCTTCAAGGCCATTTTCGACGTCATATTCAAAATCAAGGAGAGGGACAACGATGGCATTCTTCCCAGGCCGAAAAATCAAACAGCGGATCAGAAAAAAAGTGGTGGAGCTAAACGATAAGATCGAACTCCTTTCCCGGAAAATGGATGAATCCCCGCTGAGTGAGCGTTTTTCAATCAATATTGAACGAAGCCGCCTGGACTTCCTGCGCTCTGAACTTGAAATTCTTCTGAAAGGAGATTGATCCATGGTACCCACCCTTACCGACATTCAACAGATCATTCGCAAAGAATGCGACACCATCCGGGATTTCCTGATCGATAAGAACGCGTCTTACGGGAATTCTGTTTTTGATCCAGTCCGGATTTTTTCTGATGGAGATCCGGTTCAGCAGATCAATGTCCGAATCGACGACAAGCTGAGCCGGATCATGCGCGGCCGGGAATACGGCACGGAAGACACGGAGCTGGACCTTATTGGCTATCTGATTCTCAAACGGGCCTTGGTGAAAGTCCTGGGGCTTGGGGCCACTGCTGGGGGTGAACAGCCGTGAAATCCCGAATCCTTCACAAAAGCCTTTCCTTCCGGAAAAAGCATCGGCGCCGGAATGTGTTCATGAATCACGCCGTGAAGAAAATCGCCACGGGCGTTCCGCTTTCAGACAACGAGCAGAACCTGATGGACAGGATCTGCGCCAAGGATCGGCGGCGGGCGGCATATTTGCGAAATGTGGTGTGCTCATAAAATTATCTTAGGGGGGAATCATGCAAACAATCAAAACCAAGGCAGGCCAGAATTATTTGACGGAAAAAGAGGAAAAGAAATTCTTTTCGGCGCTTAAAGGCATGAGCGGACAACTGGCTTTCAGGGATTACGTTTTTTTTAAAATCTGCAGGGCAACGGGCCTGCGGCGGTCTGAAATGCGGGCGCTGAACATTGGGGATGTCCGGGAACTCACCAAGATCAATGTGAATGAGAGGATCGCAGCAAAGGGCGGGGTTGGTGAGGTTTATCTCTCCGTTGAAATTCAGGACCTGATCCGGGAATACCTCCGGAAGAAACGGCACTGGGGTGAAAGTACTGAGGATGATACTCCCCTTTTCGTTTCAAAGAAGGGAAACCGGATCGGGCTCCGGACGATCAACGGAATGATGACCAAATGGTGCGTCAAAGCTGGCCTCCCAATCTATACCCCCCACGCCCTTCGGCACACAAAAGCGCACCGGATCATGGACGATGTCCGGCATCTGGGACCGGAAGAACGGGGGCAAAAGCTTTTACTTGCCGGGAAACAACTCCGGCACAAGAGCTTGAACGCCACCATGATTTACACCCAGCCGACCAAAGAACAGCTTGAAATTGCAGCCAACATTTAACGGAAAACATTCATGAGCAACAAACACTTCAATCAGGGAAATGTATGGGGCCGGGTGGTGGCCACGAAATCGGGCGGGCTCGGGAACAATGGTAACGGGACTCCGGCTTTGTCCGTTCATGTGGATTGTTCCGGGGCCTATGGGAATATCCACGCGTTTGGCCGAATCTGGGGGAAGGATAAAATAGACGCCTTTTTCGAGTTTCACCGGCGGAACACGGATGCGGTGATGAAATTCACGGGTTTTATATCCCAGTATTACAAAGGGTTAAAAAACCACACCAATTATTCATTTTACAAGTGGGATGCGGCCGTGGGGCAACCGCCCAGGGCGGCGTTTATTCTTTCAGGCGATGTGGTGAGCAAGACGATGAAAAACGACGCCGGGGTGATCACTCTGAAATACGTTAAACCGGCATCCAATGGGTACCGGGCCACGTCCGAGGAGTTTGAATTATGGTTTCTGGATGGCGGGCTTTACGAATCTTTTTCGATAGGGCAACTGATCGAGGTGAAAGGCCATATCCAGCAAGGAACAGGAGAGGACGAATTCGGAAGCTCCATGGGGGAGGTTCGGCCCATCGTGAAAGTGGTGCGTGCCATCGAATCAAAATGATCGGAGTTCAATTTCATGGGAACGGATTTCGCGCAGATCAAAAACCAAATCAACCTTCTTGGATTCATCACGGCCGAAACGGGTTTCAAGATGAAGGGAAAACATCTTGAACAGTGCCCTTTCTGTGGCGGGCATGAATGCTTCACCATCAACCTTGATCAAACATACAAATGCTTTCAATGCGCCGATGACCGGTCTTTCGGTGATGTTTTCCATTTTATTGAAAAGAAGCACGGGCTTTCGAAGTCCGGGGCATTGAAATATGCCGCGGACTTCGCGGGGATTACCCTTGTTCCCCTTTCAAAAACAAAAACAGAACTCACAGAGAATCAGAGGATTCTGAACGATTCGGCGGAGTATTACCACCGGGCGCTTTTTAACGGCCCGGGCCTTCAGCATATGACGGCGGTTCGGGGGCATCTGATCGAATCCCTGAAACGGATGAAGGTGGGATACAGCGATGGGCATCTTTTGGGTTTTCTTAGGTCCAGGGGATATTCGTTCGAGGACATCGTTAAATCGGGCATGGTGGTTGAGAAAGAAAAGGACGGCAAAACGCTCCGGTATGATTTTTTCGGGCATGGGTTGATCGTTTTTCCTTCTTATGGAAAGGGGAACGTCCTTCATTTCACCTGCAAGGACCCTGAAAAGAAAAAACCTTCGTATCAACTGAATGCGGAAAAACGGTCAAAGAACTGGACGTTTTACAACCAGGACGCTTTCGGCGCTCAGAGGGACGTGATCCTGGTGGAGGGGCAGAACGATCTTTTGTCCTGCATGGACGCGGGGTATGTGAACGTGGCCGGAATGATCGGCCAGATTTCAAAAGAACAGATCCAGACCCTTTCCGACCGATGCAAGGAAAAAATTCTTTACATCTGGGCCGATAACGACGCGCCAAAAGGCCCTAAATCCAAACGGGCCGGTGATGAGACTGTCCGGAAGATCTGTTCGTCCCTCAAGGATAGAGACATAAAAATCTTTGTTTATCCAGGAGAGCTGGATCCGGATGATTATCTGAAAGGGTTTCAGGGCAACAAGTCCCAGGAAATCGAACGGCTGAAGGCCGAGGCGGTGGACTACATTTCCTGGGAGATTCTTCAGGCCGGAAAGCTGGAGAGTCTTGAAGCGAAAATCGAATCGCTTCGGGAGTACAATGTTTTTGAAATGATCACCCTTCAGGTGGGGATCAACCGCCAGATATACGTCGACAAGCTGGAACGCCTGGGTCTTGACCGGGAAGGGATTGAACGGGAGCTGGATGAAACCATAGATGTCCGAAGGAAAATCGATCTATATGTGGAGGGATTTTCCAACAAGCGGGACGCGGATCCGAATATCATCGCCGGAATCATCCACGATTATTTTTCCAAAGAAGGCCGGTTTTTCTATGACCGTCACGACCGGGTTTACCTTCTTTTCAACAACAAAACCTTTGATGTGGGAAACAACAGGCCGTTCAACGCCCTGATCAAGAAAATGACCCGGCTTCTTCCAACCAAGGAGCCGGGCCGGTCCGTCTGGGAATCCCTTGCAAGCGAGGCATACAACACGGGCCAGATGATCGATCTGGCAAGCTGGATCAAGACGGACCGGGAAAAGGACTGTATTTTCTTCAATCTCAACTCTCCGAAAAACATCATCATCAAAGTTTCGAAGGACGGTGTTGATGAGATCCCGAACGGGCTGAACGAGGACACGGTTCTTTTAAAATCGTCCAACAACATTCAGCCTTTCACCTATCTTCCGGATGCAGATGTCAAAGAAGGGTTTCACCTTCTGAAAACGCTCTTTTTCGATGCGCTTTCCTGCGAGACAAGGCAGAAATATTTGATTTTCTGCTGGGCGGTTTCGGGGTTTCTGGTGGGTTTCTTCAAAAACAGGGCTATCTTGAAGTTCGCGGGTGGTGCCGGTTCCGGCAAGACCACTGCGGCGAAATTCATTTCCCTGCTTTTTTTCGGAACCGAGGACGTGGGGACACCGTCTTCGGCGGCCGCATTCGCTGAAGCCAGTCAGAACCCCATCATTTTTATCGACAACCTGGAATCAGACGACCTGAACAACTCAATGCGCCAGTTCCTTTTATTATCGGCTACCGGCGGTAACAAAACCAAAAGGACTTCAGGCACAGAATCGGACACCACCAAGGAGCGGCCGGATTCACTCGTCCTGGTCACGGCCATTGAACCGTTTCTGCTTCCGGAACTGATTTCACGAACTATCGAGATTGATTTCAAGAACGAATATAAAAAGGATGACTTCCTGGAAGATGAAATCACCAGGGCTCTGATCAAGAACCGGAACCTGATCCTTTCCTCTCTTCTGAAGTTCATTGCAAAACGGATCATTCCAAAGCTTGAAGAACGCCGGGATTTCATCAACATCCTGAAAAAGGAATACCGTGGCCACGCGAAGGACCGAATGGACGAACATTTCGCCATGATGATGCTGATCCTGGAGCGCTGCATGCCGTTTATTCCTTTATATGAAAACGCCCTTCCCGATCATAAGGACGGCGTTGAAATCCGGAAAGCATGGATCGAATATCAGAACATCAAGGCCAGTGACAATGAATCGTCCAGCAACACCATCCTGCAGCTACTTGAAGGGTTAGTGCGGGAATACGTCCTAAGAATCAACTTCATCAAGCCTGAATCCAATTACATTGATGACATAGGTGATTACGGATGGGAATACATTCATCCTGATATCGGTATACCCATGATCATTTCAAAACCCCGGCTCGTTGTGGATGAGAAGACGGGCAACGATTACCGCATGTCAAAGGTTGTTTTCATTTCATCAGCGAAGGAAATCGTGCTGGCCTTTTCATCCCTTTCGAAAATCACGGGGGTTCAAAACACAAAATACACAACGCCCAGCGTTTTCGGATCAAGGCTTGGGAACGATCTGAACATCCTGAAAAAAGAACGCTGGGAACTCATAACAAAACATGGAATCGAGCCGTATTACAAGGTTATCCGGGGAAAAAGGAGCTACAAATTTCAGCATGATTACATCTATTAAAAACAGGTGGTGCAATCTCCTGGGTGCACTCGATGAAAAACAATTCCGGACTTTCCAAAAAACCAGAAATCACCTGGTTTTTTTTAAAAACCCATGGTCAGGGAATTTTTTGAAAGACACTTCTGAAAATGCTGCACCCCTGCACCACTTTGATACTATTTTTAATAATTTCAATATTATAAGTGTGGTGCAATCCGGGGTGCAATGGTGGTGCAGTGGTGCAATCCGGTGGTGCAAAGTACAGGCGGTAAAAACTGCTGCACCACGATCATTGTTATATAAAATTCAGCCTGTTACGTCAATGGTGCACGTGGTGCAGTTAAAAAAGTCTCTTCAAACGATTTCTTTCATGGCTTTTCGGGGAAGCTGGGCGCAGCCCTGGGGGGCCATGGTGCCCGAGGAGGGGCCGCTGGGTGCCGATACGCGCCCGATAAAACCCTTTGTGTGGCTCTATCTTTTTTCCAAGGGTTGTGCGCGAAGCGCTAAGCCATATGGGCCGCTCAGCCTCGGCAGCGGCTCTCTTTTGTCAAATATTATACATGTGGTTAAAAATAAAGACGAAATAACGGAATGGGTGACGGCACAGAATTATAAAAAGTGCCGTTAGGGGTTGGGTGGACAACGAAATGACGGGGGTTTCAAGAGGTGAATGATTATGAAAAGTGCCATTAGAAATGAAATGACCGGGGTTAGGCAGGGGTTGACCGGTGCCGAATGGGCCCGGACCCTCCCCCCCTGGGGAAGATTTCGGGCAAGCGGCGCCGCCCCTTGCCGGGAGGGCGCTGTAAAATGGGATGAATTTCACATGAATTTTTCGCTGGGGGGTCTGGGGGGAGATCATGCTTTCTGATCATCTTGAGGGTTTTACAGCACACCTGCGGATTCTTCACGGGCTGAAGGACAAGAGCATCCGGGCCTATTGCAAGCATGTGGAGGAGTTCATCGCCTGGGCGGGTGATCCAGCCCCTGGAGACGTGAATCAGGCCATGGTGGAGGGGTTTTTGAAGCACCTGTTCATCGGCCGGGGGAATTCGAATCAGACCCGGCGGACGAAGCTTCTCGCCGTGGATAAGTTCTGGCGGTTCCTGAAGTATTCCAAGGTGGTCCCGGAAAACATCACGGAAGAGATCCCCAGGCCCAGGGTGAAGAACAAGATGATGCAGGACTTCAGCCGGAACGAGGTCCTCTACATGTTCAAGGTCCCGGATATCTATTCGGAGAAGGGATTGAGAGACATCTGCATTTTGATTTGTCTGGCCTTTGCCGGATGCCGGGTGAGCGAGGTGGTGGGTTTGAGGCTTTCGGATCTCCGGGATGACGGGCAGTACATCGACATGATGCTTTCCGATGACATTGTGAAGCAGGACCGGTCACGGATCGTGGACCTGTGGAAAGCGCCGTCCATTTTTATCCGGCAATGGCTTTCCGTCAGGATCGGCCACGGAGCGGGGAGTTCGTCCCCGCTGTTCGTGAGCTACCGGAGGGGCGGACGAATGACGGGAAATCCGCTGACATCCAAGGACATCGACCGTCTTTTGAAGCGGATCGCCGAGGATGCCGGTCTGCGGAAAACGTCCTGCCACGCTCACATGTTCCGGGCAACCCATGGAGCGGATCTCCGGCACATCGAGGGCATGGACATTGCGGCCATTGCCCAGCGGCTTGGGCATAAGAGCATCGCCACCACGGACAAGTACATCCCGAAACGGGGACGGATCACAAAAACATACCGAAGCCTGCGCGATTACTGGCGGGAATTCGAAACACTATGGGGGTAAACATGGCCACGGAAAACAGGGAACTCTTGGAACTCTACGAACAACGCCTGATTGAAATGTTCGGCGCATCCGACGCCCAGAAGGTGGTCCGGCTGCTCATCGAAGTTGTGGGCGGCGCAAGGATCACCGTGCCCACGTTGAAACAAATTGAGATTGAGTTCAGGGATAAGCGTATCCGGGATAAGTTCAATGGATTCAACCACATGGAACTATCCCTTGAATCAGGGCTTTCGATCCGGCATATCCGGCGAATCGTCAATGGGTAGATAGGGTTAACAGGTGGACGGGTTTGTTGTCAGAGGTTGCCCGCATGGAACGCATTTCAACACGCAAATCTGTAATCCCATCTTTAAAGAAAATCTGCTTTAACCAGGAAGAACGGAAGTTTATCACACTGTTTCGGCAATTGCCTCCCCCACGCAAAGCCACGGTTCTGGGTGTTATGGAGGATATGGTTGCTGTGGAAAAATTTATTGCAAATCAAGGAGGATACAATGGGTAAAAAGGTTGGAATCAATGAAATCGACGTTATGGACACCGCCATGGAAACCCTTTTCGCGGCTGTTGAAAAGGAGGATTCCGTTATGTGCCGGTCAGGTATCGAACTTTTGTTAAGTGCGTTTGATATTGAATGGATTCAAAAGGTTAAACCAAGCTCTTTTGAACTCTCATTTCTGTTTATGGATGCGTTTCATATTGCCGGAATGGAACACGAGCCGGATGATTCAAAGGCCGGAATTTTCTATAGAAATGTCATGGAATACTTTTACACGAACATGCCGCCTGAACTGAGCGCCCAGTTTCAAATGAAGGTAGCCGAGTTATTTCCTGAAATTAAACCAGCCTATTACGATCAAGACGGCGAGCCGCTTTATGATATTGCCACTGTGGCAAATGGCCTTGGTGTTGATGAAACGTTTGTCTTGGAAAGTGGATATACTGTGGCCAAGGATGAAAAGGACGTACACAGGGTTCAGTGATGTTATGGAAATATCCGTATAATTGAAAATTAATAATGGAGGCAACAGATGGAAAATATTATTGAAATTGAAGGCAAAGAAGTTCGAAGGATTTTTTACAAAGGCGAACCGGTGGTGACTTTTGCAATGATTGATGAGCTTCACCAACGCAAGAAAGGTACATCTATAAGAAATTTCAATAACAACAAGTCAAAACTGATCGAGGGCGAAGATTATTTTGAGGTACCATACGAAGAATGGAAGGATATGTTTGATGATGAAGATGAAATCTTGAAAGGGGAAAATTTACCCTTTCAAGATTGCCGCAAAAGGAACGCTGAAAATGAAATTCTGATCAGGAAAATTTTTCCTGATCAGAATTACCGGAAAAGGAACTCTGTAAAAAATGAAAATGGTGGTTATCGCGGAAATATAATTTTCCTGACAAAAACAGGCTATCTCATGCTCACCAAATCATTGACGGATGATCTTGCCTGGAAGATTCAGCGGAAGCTTGTGAACCATTATTTCAACGTTCCCGAAAATAACGGGAGACCGTCAAACGATATTTTTAAAACTTTCTGTCAGCTTGGTTCAAGGCTTCTCAACGGAGAGGTCATTGTAAGACTTACACGGCACGATGACGGGGACACCTTCGACGCAAAGGTCATTCAGGAAGATCATCGTGAAAGAACCGTCCGAAAGATCAAGACGCAAAAGCAGCTTCCTTCTTCCCCAAGGAAGCATGACCCGAATCGTTTGGCTTATCAGAGAATGGAAACCACCCTCCTTTTTCTTAATGCTCTGCTCAAGGGGTACGGATTGGATCATGGTGTTCATGTTACACTGGATAAGGACGGAAGGCCCCATTTCATCGTCCCGACCGGGAAACTTGTGTCCGTGTTCAGAAAAATTGGTGAGAGAAAGGATTTTCCGGCGTTCCCTTATAGTCCATTTGAGTTTGGAAGCCTTTTCGGGCGTTCAAAATCTGATCTTTCCAAACAAGGGTGGAGCCGTGAAGAAGTGAAGATAAGCAATGGAACGCGGCATTATCAGTATACGTATTCAAATCCGACTTTCGACGATATGTAGGCCGCTTCCTTTTTGACTTTAACACAGGAATGATTTACTCTTTGAAAAATTTTTGCAGATTGGTTCTATCGCCAGCGGCTTTCAGCCATCACGGGAAAAGAACCTACCCATAAGCCCGGTCCACATTGGCCGGGCTTTTTTTATTCCCTATCAATAGTGACATCCCCTGCCAGCACATGTCCGGCTTATCTGGTATGACGATACCAACGGCAAATCTATATTTATAAACCATCTGTGTGGAAGAATTATGGCTGATTTTTTGAAAGCGTTCGCTTTGACCATGAAAGCTGAAGGCGGATATGTCAATGATCCCAAAGACCCTGGGGGCGAGACGTACAAGGGCATTGCGCGGAGGATGAATCCGGGCTGGGCGGGATGGAAGATCGTTGACATGTTGAAGGGGCAGAAACGGTTTCCGGCAAATCTTGACGGGTATGAACCACTTCAGGAAAAGATTGTGGCGTTTTACCGGGCGAACTACTGGGACAGGATCTGCGGGGATGGAATCACGAATCAGGACGTGGCGGAATCGGTCTTTGATTTTGCGGTGAACGCCGGGGTGGTGGCTTCCGTGAAGGTGGCGCAGGTCGCGGCGAGGACCACGGTTGACGGGGTGATCGGGCCTGGGACTCTTTCGAAGATCAACGGGATGGACCCCAGGGTTTTCCTGGCGTTCTTCAGTTTGGGGAAAATCGCGCGATACGTGTCCATTTGCGAGAAACGGAAGGAAAGCAGAAAATACTTGTTCGGCTGGGTCAAGCGGGCTTTGGAAGGGGTATAACATGGGAAACATTCTATCGAATCTTTTTTCATCGGGGGCAACGTCCCTGGTCGACGCGGTGGGAAACGCCATCGACAAGGTGGTCACGTCCGACGAGGAACGGAAGGCCCTGGACATCGAGTTGGCCCGGGCGGAAATGGATCACAGCGAGAAGATGGCGGAGATCGTCCAGAAAGACCGGGCGGCTTCATTCGCGGACACGGCGGACGCCCGGGGAAACCAGAGCCGGATTCAGGAATCGACGGCCGCATTGTGGCTTTCGAAAAACGTTCACTCGATCCTATCTCTTGCCATCGTGGGCCTGACCTTTTTCATGTTCTGGTACATGCTGTTCAGTTCCAAGAGCGCCACCGCCATTGCCGAAAACTCGGCGCTGAAGGACATCATGATTTACATCCTGGGGGCCCTCACCACGGTGTCAAGTCAGGTGTGTTCGTATTACTTCGGGTCCAGTTCGGGGAGCGCAGATAAAACAAAGGCGCTGAACGATCTGGTGAAACGATCCTGATACCATTCCAACCTGATTCATTTTATATTGAATTAATATAGCCCCCATGCTATATAGTATTCAATCTATATTCAACAAGGATCGCTCGATGTACAAGATTGAAACAACAGAAAAATTCGATGACTGGTTTGAATCCCTGGATGATGTTGACAAAGAAAACGTTCTCGTTGGGCTTTTTCTGCTTGAAGAAAAAGGGCCCTTGCTACCACGGCCCTATGCAGACACCGTTAAGGGGTCAAGGTATGCCAACATGAAAGAGCTGCGGGTTCAAAGCAAAGGCAAGCCGATCAGGGCTTTCTTTGCCTTTGACCCTGAACGTCAAGGCATCGTCTTATGTGCGGGGAAAAAAGCTGGTAAGGAGAAGAGATTTTATACTGAAATGATTAAAACAGCCGATGATGAATACGAAGCACATTTAAAAAAAATTCATCCATCGTTGTAAATGTAACACTGTCATATGTTGGAAGTCAGAAAAAGGAGAGTAAACAATGGCACGGACACTAAAAGATCTATTGGAAAAGCAAGACCCTGAAATGGTTCAAAGAGCCAGGGAACGGGCCAATGCGATCCTGCTTGATCTTCGTCTGGCAGAGCTTCGCGATTATGCAGAAATGACGCAGGTTGAAATGGCAAAAGCTTTAGGCATCAAGCAACCGACCGTTGCGAATATTGAAAAGCCTGGACGGGATTTAAAGCTGTCCTCGTTGAAGCGTTATGTCGAAGCGCTGGGCGGCAAGCTTCGTATTGATGTCGAGTTTGATGACGGGCGGCATTACGGAGTTAATTTATAACGGGTTTCAACCCTAACCCAGTTCGACATTTTAAGAAAAGGAAAGCCCGGTCTTTATGGCCGGGCTTTTTTATTCCCTATCAATTGTGACATCCCCTGCCAGCATATGTCCGGGTTATCTGGCATGACGATACCCACGGCAAATCAATATTTTAAAGCGTCATGCGTGTTTCTGGTGATCCATGGCAATACGCAGGATATGGTTGATCCGGGTGTGATACCCTTTCCCCTGTCCTTTGAGCCATTCAAGGACATCCTCATCCAGGCGGATCGTCAACTGCTTTTTGGCGGGTGGCCACGGCTTTGCAACTTTTTTGAAGAATTCTTCATCCAGTTCCGGGATATCATCGTAGTTGATATCCTCATCCACCATGGATTCAAGCCGGTTCCAGTCTGTTTTGTCTTCCGGTTCAACACGTTTGCCGGATTTGTTTTTAATCATGACCTTTCCATCAGGACTTAGGATCGCCTGTGTCATTTTTCTTTTGCTCATAAATCTTCCTTTCCCGATTGTTCCCGCGACGCGCCGAAATAATGCGGATTTTTTCTCCACGAACTGTAAAGGCAACCTGGAACAGATGGCCCTTCAGTTCGCCCATGAGGATCAGCCGCTTTTCGCCATAGTCTTTTCGGTTGTCTTCAAAATAAACCGAACTCCCGCTCTGGAACAACGGAATCACGGTTATAAAGTCCACTCCGTGGTTCGTGATATTCTTTTCACGTTTTTGATCGTCCCATTCAAATTCCATGAATAAATTATAGCTCTTTTTGTAGCTACAAACAAGGCGTTTTATATCTGTGCGTCAATTGTGACATCCCCTGCCAGCACATGTCCGGGTTATCTGGTATGACTTGGGAAAAAACCGCTTTTTTTATAAAGGTTCGATTCCATGCCCGACACGTTCGACGAAAATAATGACATCGGCATCCCGAAAGACATGCGCGTGACGCGCAAGTACACGATGAGCGACGCCGCCATCGAGCAGAGACGGCAGGCGGCTATGGCGCCGAAGCCGGGCATGGCCGGGGTGCGGAACAACTTCAAAACCGGGCAGTACGCGAAAAGCTTTCTGGGGCGGCTGCGGCCGTGCAAAAGCACCTGCGCCCATTTCCCCTGCGAACTGGTGGAAGACGGGGCCACGGCGCCGGGCAGGGATTGCCTGGACAAGGCGGAACTTCTCTCCGTGGTCCGGGCGGTGCATTCGGCGTTGACGGACCCTGAAAACGGCGCGGGGGATTTCAACGACATCGCGGCCCTTTCCATCGCCAACAACATCACGATTCTTGAAATGCTCCAGGAAGACATCATGCGGGACGGCACCGTGCTGAAATCCACGAAGGATACCAAACACGGGAAGCAGACTGAATACAAGATGCACCCTTCCCTTCTTGCCCTGCCGAAAATGATCGCCGAACTGGGCATGACGCCGGAACAGTTCATGATCACCCCCAAGGCCCAGGCCAAACAGAAGACCGAAGAGGAAGGCGTGAAAACCATCGCCGACATGCTGGGCATGGTGGGGAAAAAGCTTTCAAGCGCCCGGAAGGACAAGAACGATGGAACCGGTCCGGTTGGATGACCTGAAAAAACGGATCGTGGTTCCGGCGGAGGTGTTTGAACGGACCCTTGAAAGCCTGGACTGGACATGGCACCACATCGCCCGGGGAGAATTTCCGGGGGATTTCGAAACCCTGGAAGAATTCCAGCTGGCCATCATCTGCGACGACGCCTATCTTTGGTGTCAGGCGTTCCTTCGGGAACCGGAAGACCCGAACCACCAGGACCCCTACAATTTTTTCGACTATCAGGTGGATTCCGTCCGGCACAACGGAAACACCATCCACAAATGCGGGGCCGAGGTGGGCAAAACCCGTGAGATCATCGCGTGGTGCATGCACAAAATGCTCACCATCCCCAACGGGTCCGGGATGATCGGCGCGCCCCAGCAAACCCACCTCGATGAAATCATCGAATCCATGGTGGATCAGTTCAAATGGAATCCCGATCTTGCCACCGCCCTTATCCGGCACAAGAAACACCCCCACCACGCCTTTTATCTTTCGAACAATTTCAAGGTATACTTCCGGCCCTCCGGCCATGACGGCGAAGCCTACCGAGGCGTTCATGTGGGAACCTTTGCCGTGAAGGACGAGGCGGCCAAAGACAAGAACCCCCGGCAGTGGTCGGAATTCTGGCGGGCCATGAAACCCGGATGCGTGGCCCGGATCTATTCGGTTCCGGATGGGGACAGGTCCTGCGAGTTTTACAAGCTGGGACAGCGGGCCATCGGAAAGGATGGCGGCCTTTCCGGGACCGCCGGAAAAATGGAGTTCAAGCTTTTCAAGTGGGGGAAACCCCTGATGCCCGCCCCGTTCTGGACCCACGAGCGAAAGAAATTCTTTGTGGACCAGTACGGCGGGGAAGATTCGCCGGGGTATCAGCACAACGTCCTCGGGGAAGATGGCGACCCGGAACACACCGTGTTCCCGTGGTCCCAGTTCCAGCACTGCATCACGGACATTCCCGAATACCGGGCCCTTAAAATCCTGGTCAACTCCGCCGAGTCGGAAGTTTCGGTCACGGGCTATCGCTGCCCGCTTGAACGGACCAAGGGCGTGCCGGCCGGGAAGGTGGTGGAACTCACGGACACGGCTTACAGCCTTCATGATTTCTTTGACCGGGACGATTCCGGGGAATCCCCCTTCACCCGGCTGATCAAGCGGTTTTTCATCTCCGTTCCCGGCGCGAAACGGGGCGGCGCGGACTTCGGCTTCACCGGGGACCCCACGGAAATCGTGGTGAAGAACATCATCGGAAAGAAAGAACGCCTTGTGGCCCGGCTTCAGCTTAAACATGTGACCTATGACCAGCAGTGTCAGGCGCTGAACGCCCTGGATGACATTTACGGTCCCATGGATTCCATCCAATGGGGAACGGACTTCGGAAACGCCGGTTCGGCCGTGGCCCATGACCTTCAGGGGCTTGACATCTACAGTGAAAAATCCTTCGACCACCGGCTGAAAGGCTTCATGTTCGAGTCCACCACGGACAACGTGAACGAGGACGGCGATTCCCTCATCGACGCCAAAAGCGGTAAGCCGTCCCGGATCACCCTGAAAGAACTGGCCACGGATCTGCTGGTGAAGAAGATGCAGAAAATGGAACTGGAATACCCGCCGGACCCGGACATCATCCTTTTTTACACGAACCACACGGTGCGGACCGGGCAACGGCACAGGATTTTTAAAAAGGACGATGACCACCTGATCGACGCGGACAGGACACAGATGTTAACCAAGGTTTTTGGGGAAGTGGTGGAGGATATTTTCGCATGAGACTATGGCCGTTCAAATCAAAAGACATCTACGCAGGCGGGATCGAGCTTCGGCCCTCCTTCGGTCAGGGACCCTGGACCCCGTTTTACCAGAATTTCATCGCCCGGAAGGTGGACCCCATCCTGATGGAAGTCATGCGGGAATCCATCCCCGTGGTGGACGTGGCCATCAACCGGCTGGTGTCCCTGGACGGGCATATCGAGGTCAAGGGAGACAGTGACAAGCTGGTTACCGAGATCACGGACTGGGTGGATAACGTCCCGGTGAACGGGCTTTCAAGCGGCCTTCAGAAGTTTCACCAGAATTTCACGGATGAAGCCCACGAACAGGGGTTCGCCATCGGCGAGGCCGTGCCGGATAAAAAGCGGTCGGGCATTGTGGAACTGCGGGTGGCCGATTCCAAATCCATCAAGTTCAAGCGTAGCGCCACATCCTACGACATTCTTCAAAGGTCCGATGATGATCACGAGTTCCGGCCCCTGAAACCGGGGAACCTGATGTATTTCAGCATTCACAATGAAAACATGAACCCTTACGGCATCCCCCTGATGCGGTCCTGCGAGTTCGTAACCCAGATCCTTCACACCATTCAGAACTCCGTGAAAAATTCCTGGGAACGGTTCGGGGATCCGTCTTTTTCCGTGGTCTACAAAACCAGCAAAAAGGACGGTTCCAATCACAACGAGCGAAGGGTCCAGATATCCAAGGAACTGGACGAAGCCATGCGGGCCAAGAAAGATGGAAAATCCGTGGACTTTGTCCGGGCCATCGACAAGGATTCGGACATCACCATCCAGGTGATCGGCGCGGACGGGCAGATCCTTGAAATGGAGGTTCCGGCCCGGCATGTCCTGGAGCAGATCATCGCCAAAACCGGGCTCCCCGCCTGGATGCTGGGGATGCACTGGAGCACCACGGAGCGGCTTTCCAACGCCGAGCTTGAAATGCTCATGGCGGACATGGAAGTCCGGCGAAGGCCAAAGCTTTCCATTTTCAAGAACCTGATCGCCACGGAGCTGCGCATGCGGGGCCGAACATGGAAAAAGGGGGACTGGTGGATCGAATGGGCGGGCGTGAACATGCGCGACGCCGTGGCCCAGGCCCAGGCAAGGTTCCTGAACGCCCAGGCCGATATGTACTACCTTCAGAACGCCGGGGCCGCCGGAATCCAGATCGACATCAACGATCTGGCCCTGGGGAAATGCCATGGCGGAAAAACAAAGGACGCGGTGGTCGACGTGCGGAAAACCGCCGGATCGTGCTCCCATGGAACAAAGGAAACCGGCCGGGCCGAACCCTGGCCGGAGCTGGACGATATTGAAACCCGGTACACCGAACGGCTGAAAAAAGACTGGCACGATCTTTATGAACGGGTCCGGCTGATTCTGGGGTTCGACATTCCGGGGAAAACGGCGGAAGCCGAAGGGTTCTTCTTCTCCCCCGAGCAGATGGCCATGATCCGTTCCGCCCTGGAATCGTTCATCAAGGGGTACGACCCGGCCTTGTCCGATTCCCCCATCGTCACCTTTTACCGGGAAGCCATGAGCGCCGGGGTGATCCGGGCCGCCGGAGACGAAACGCCCAAGCTGAACCTCGCGAAAAACACCGAAATTTACGACACCCTGAAATCAGACGGTTTCGACCTTGTGAAAAACAACGCCACCAAAGCCATCCAGGACAAGATCATCGCCGAAATGCAGGCCCATTCCCTTGCCGGAAGCAACCCGCTGGAAGTGGCGGGCCGCCTGAAAAAGCTATTTGACGACAAGAACAGCGACTGGGAACGCCTTGCCCGCTCCGAAATGGCCATGTCCGCCGAGAAAGCCAAAAAGGCGGAATGGAAAGAATGGGGCATTGAAAAACTGGAGTTCTTCCCGGCACCCGATGCCTGCCCGATTTGCCGGGCGCTGGCTGGGGAGTATGGGATTGAGGAGTGTCCGGTGCCGGTTGAGGATACGCATCCGAATTGTCGGTGTGCGACGAGGCCAACATAAATAGGCACATGGAATGCCAAGCCTTTAATTTTTCATCCATATTTTGTTTCTTTGTTATTAACTTTAGATTATTCTCCGTAAAGAAATTTGTCTGTTTGATATCGACCTATCCCCTACTTGGCACTTAATATTAAAAAATGAAAATTATTTGCATTTTTTAATATTAAGTGCTAAAATACTGAAATTTCAATTCAAACATATGGGATTATTATGCTAATTGAATTCAAAGTACAAAATTATACTTCTTTCAATACCCAGCAAACTCTAAGCTTAATGGCGTCAAGTTCAACAAAAGAAAACTTCAATGAAGACAACACATTTCCTATAAACAAATTTGGAGTAACCAGCCTACTCAAGACATCAGCAATATTTGGTGCAAATGCTTCTGGAAAAACAAATTTTATAAAAAGCATCAATAAACTTCGAAATATTGTATTAAGGTCTCAGATAACTGCCGAAACCAATATTCTTGATACAATAATTCCATATTTACTAAAAAATGATCCTTTCGATATTCCTTGCGAATTTGAAGCTGTATTTTTTCATGATGGTAATTTATACAGATATGGTATTTCAATTATTGAAAATATTATATCTGAAGAGTGGCTATACTGGACTAAAACCGCTCGGGAAACAATGTTGTTTCACCGAACAGGCCAAAAAGTAGAAATTAACCACAGATCATTTTCTGAAGCTAAGGATTTTATTAAAAAAAAAGATAACGAGTATTTTCTTGAAAAAACAAGAGAATGTGTTCCGTTTCTTTCAGTTTTATCACAATTCAACGGTGAAAAATCTAAAACCGTTGTTGATTGGTTTAAAAGACTAAGTATTGTTTCTGGTATTTCAGATAATCAGGTCAAAAAATTTACAATACATCTTTTTGATTCTGATCCCATATTTAAAGAATGGGCACTTAGCATTCTTTCAGCTTTGCAAATACAAGACATAAGCGTCGTTGAAGTTGACGCTTTGCCACCTTCTGTGGAAAGTAATGTTGCCATTGAATCTGATGCTGATTTAAAAGATGTTTTTTCCATACTAAATAAATTTATCAATAAAAACAGGAATAAATTAAAAGAAAAAAATATTGAAATAATTAAAAGCAAAAATGATGATTCTGAAAAATATAAAATGCCAGTATCTTTCGAATCTGAAGGAACAAGAAAATTGATATATTTATTGGGCCCCCTTTATAATGCTATTAAAAAGGGGCAGATCTTGATCATAGATGAATTTGACAATAAATTTCATTCTTTATTATCTAAATATATTCTTGATCTTTATCAAAAAAACAACAACTCAAACAGCCAGTTAATTATAACATGTCATGATACAAACCTGCTTACAAATGAGTTGTTTAGGAGAGACCAAATTTGGTTTGTCGAGAAGAATTCTATTCATGAAAGTGAATTATATTCTTTACTGGAATATAAAGAACATTACACCAGAAAAGACGGAAGTTATAGTAAAGATTACTTAAGCGGAAAATACGGCGCGATTCCTTTGCTAAAATCTATAAATCAGTTGAGCATGGCATAGATGGGTAAAAGAGATAGAAATACAGGATTCAATAGGCCAGAGAACACCAGGGCCGAAAGAAAAGTTGTATCTCCTAAGGAGTTACTGACTTTCAGTTTTAAAGATCTCGATAACACGCAACCGATTTACGACCCTCAATCCATTGAATCATGGAATAGAGATGACTTGCTTAAACCATTTATGGAGAGACTCAAAGAGCTATCAAGGTTAACTCGAGATGAAGCTACAATACAACAACAGCCTCAAATAAAAATTTATGGCGGTTTCCCCCCCCCAGATAAAACGGAATTTAGTCACCCTCAACATGTAAATGAAAATGTTGAATGGGCTGTTATAAAAAAGATTAAGGGCCAAAAGGGAGTGGTTGCAGGTTATTTGATTGAGAGTACATTTTACATTGTTTTTTTTGATAAAGATCATAAATTTTGGATATCTGAAAAAAAACACACATAATATTTATTTTAGCTTGAACTCCTAACACTGTTTACTTCTATGCCTTTTTGAAAGCCATTTAGAATTCCGGGAACGTCTCACCGAATATGAAGAAAATACTCGAAAGAGATTAGTATGCTGTCCCCGGATTCAAAATCACAATTCAAGGTTTGACCCCAATGCTCCATTGCTACAAAAGATTGCAAATAAAAGTTGGATATAATCTGTCCCTTAAAAGAAACATAAGAAAAAATAATCCTGAACTCACTTTCCGCACTATGAATTTCAAACCCGCGATAATTTAATATATAAATA
>DYJE01000011.1 GCA_020723285.1 Desulforapulum autotrophicum
TTCTATGTGTTTGATTTAATAATGTATCCGAAATTTAACTGTTAAACTTCAGTATGTCATTTTTGCCCTCCATTTGATTTGTTATTCCAAGAAATAATCAGGTAATGGGTAGGTTATAGAGGGAAAAAAAGAAGTTTGTCGTGACGTCAGCGACGCGCGTCACTGACGTTTTTCACGTCACTAAATTTTTGAATTGATAATTTCGCCGTGGAGAGAGTGAAGACTATCTATAGTGGTGCTAATGGATTTGAACGTATTGGGGGGAAACGTTTTTAAGTGACGCTGTAATATTGAACCGACAATTCCTCGTTTCCTTCTTCGTATGTTCCGATAAATGTCTTTGTCGGTGATAATATCGGCTGTTAGCTCTTGATAGTCATTGGATGATCGTGAAAAATAATCAATAGCAATTTTATAAAGATCATTCTGGTTGATATTGTCAATTGATTCATAATTTTTCACAACTTTGACTTCCTGAACAAGTCCATTGTAAAAAATCTCTATGTCCTGGCAAATGTTTTTTAGTATCTGCTTGACATTATCCATTGAAATTTGTTCATTCTCTTTCCTTTGGCTTATAAGCAATTTATCATCCAATAAATCAGGATGTTTTTTTTCAAAGTCTTCAATATCGTTTTTATGAAAGCAGAATGTTTTGATTTTCTCTATATTGTCAGGCATTAACTGTGCATTGAACTTTTCGTACCAAATATCCGTTCTGGACGGAATTGGTTCAAACAGATTTTCTTCATGAACGTTTATAACAGGCATTTTTACTTCATATCGGCCCCATGCCATGCCATAGGTAGTCCTGTTTTCAGTATAGGAAGGAAGAAGTCCGCTGTAGATTATTTTCTCCAATTTATTGATGCTGATCTTCCATTTGGCGATTAACTCTTCTCCAGTGATTAGGTCTAATGGACTGAATTTTAATTTCATTTGTTAGTCTCAGCTGTGTGTATATTGTCGTTTTTTACTTTTAGAGCCCTTTCAATGGCATCTCCAGCCGCATCGCCACCTTGTTTGATTCTTTTGTCCGCCAGGTGGGCATACCTTTGCAGCATGGCAAAGGTTTTGTGGGTCGTCAAGCGCTGCAATGTGTATAGATCAATTTCCCCTGAGCTTACGGCCAAACTGGCGAAGGTGTGTCTCATGGAGTGCAGGGGGCGTGTTTCGTTTGGCAGTCCTGCCGCCTCTTTAATTTTGTTGATGGATTTTTGGGCGTTGGTCCGCTTTTTACCATCACGCCCCGGGAATACATAATCGCTTTTTGTCCTGATGTGGTTTTCGAGGACAGTCCGGGCCTGAGTGTTGAGGGGGATCACATCATCTTTGCCGGATTTAGGGTCTCTGAGGGTTATGAATCCACGTTCGAAATCAATATCCGCCCATTTCAGATTGAATATGGAGCCTCGGCGAATTCCCGTGAATAAAGCTATGAGTATCATATCACCGGCATGGGGATGGTCGTCCTCTTCAATAGCCTTGAGAAGTGCCCCCAATTGGCCTTCGGATAAAGCGTCATCTTTGACATTATCCACCCTGGGCATCTCAATGGCGAAGGGAAGGGGGGGGCATAGAGACTTTTTGACCCCGAAGTTTATCAATCGCTTGAGAAGGGCCAGGATGTGCTTAGTTGTTTGGGGGCTATGAGTTTTCAGGTATTTTAATCTTACACGATCAACACTGAGTGGATCAATATCATGGACTTCTTTTTTTCCGAAATGCGGTTGTACATATTTTTCATATCGGTTTTTGTCCTTATTATAATTCGCGTTTTGGGCGCGTTGTTTGGTGTATTCTTCCCATAGTCGGTCAATAGTGTAACGGGACTTCTCCTGAAGTTTTTTTTTATTTGCAGTGATTCTTCGTCCTTCAATAAAATCGGATCGTAAAACAGCAGCACGCGCCGGAGTCATCTGGTCCGCGTATTGCCGTCCAACTTTTTCTTCATACATCTTTCCATCTTTTTTGAAGACCACGTAATAGATTTTTTCAGTACCGGTTCCCCCGATTCTTTTTCCGATACGGTAGAACACCCCCGGTTTGTCTGTTCTTTGTCTTTTCATACACATAATATCCTGTTTGATATTAATCAAAAGCTTATATGATTAAAAAATGTTATGGCAAATTATTTCCAACCCTATTTCCAACCTATGAGTTAAATATACAGGTATTTTCCGGTAAGTCAAGAGGGTATGATTATAATATAATATCTTGATAAAATAATATAAAAGATGCTTTATGGTATCTTTGGATAAATTGAGGTAAATAACATAAAACGGCCTGCAAAGCCGTTATTCTCCAGTTCAAATCTGGAAGCCGCCTCCAAAAGGCAATAAAGGTCTGGGTGAAAATCCAGGCCTTTTTTATTTGATGAATGATCAAAGTGTCCATATGTGGGCCTGGCCGAATATCAGGCCAGGCATTCAACCACTGAATCTAACTCCATGCCGTTAATCTACCGTTGAAATAAGTATCAAAGATCAGGCCGCCTCGGCATCAGGATGGTATCCATGTAACTGACCAGCAAAACGCCGTCCTGGTTTCTGAGCTCAAGCCGGTTTATCACGATTCCCCGGTCGGGTTTGGATTCAGAGGGCCGCTTTTCGATACATTCACGAACAAGGGTCAATGTGTCTCCTGGACGTCCTGGTGCCAGAAATCGGACCTCGTCCCATCCAAGCCCCGCGAGAATTTTCATCTGTGCCGGGCAGGTGACCATGAGCCGGACTGTGATGGCGATCAGATGGATTCCGGCGGCTGTCAGTCCCTGAAAGACTGAATGACGAGCAGCCACGGGGTCGATGTGGGATTCGTGGGGGTCCCACTGTCTGGAATAGGCGATGATCTCGTCCTGGGTGAGCGTGTATTGGCCTATCTTCTCCCGATCTCGTTCTATGATGTCTTCAAAATATCTCATGCCTGGGCACCGTATGAGGCCAGGAGTTCAATGAGTTCCTCCTGTTTATCGATTTTTGCCATTTTGAGGGGTGTCATGTTGTGCTGGTCACGCACATTGGGGTCGGCTCCGTGACTCAGAAGGCAATCCACCATGTCATAATTTCCTGAATGAATGGCGTAGATCATGGCAGCATGGAGGGCATAGGCGCGCCGGTCCTTGTCCTGGACATTGGGATTCATGCCAGCATCGAGAAGAAGAGTCGCCGCCTTCGTGTCGTTTGAAAAGATGCACATGAAAAGTAAGCTGTTGCCCTGAGCGTTGGTGGCCTGAAGGTCAGCGCCTTGGGACACTAGCACATCTACCGTTTCTTTGTGGCCGTATCTCGCCGCCGTCAGCAGGGGCGTTTCCCCGTTGGCTGCATGGGCCGTCATATCCGCTCCATGTCTGATCAAAAGATCCGCCATGTCAGGATTCCCGATCATTGCAGCCAGGTGCAGCGATGTGACGCACGTTTCGTCACATGTTTCAAGGTTTACGGACGCGTTGAGGCTTATGAGCATTTCAGCAGATTCGAGCTTGTTTTTGATTACGGCCACATGAAGGGCGGTCATATTGTCGTACAAGGCATCCACTGAAAAACCTGAATCGACGAGTTTGTCGATTGTTTCTATGTTGCCGGCCGCAGCTGCATCATGAAGGGCATGGGATTTACTGCTTTTTTTCCACCAGAGAAACGTGAGAGCGATGAGAGCAAAGACCGAAAAAGCCATGATCATGTGAGAGGACATCTGTTTGACTCCTTTAAAGCACTACATTGAAAGAAGGGATGGGCATTTGATTTCATAGCACACTGGGATGATGGACCGGATGGATTTTAAAGCGGCCTGACCTTTATATTCAAGCATGATTATCCGGCCCGGCCCTGATATTGAGGGCCGGGCCGGACAAAGGTTTTATTTGATATAGAGTCTGTATCGCACCTGAAGATCCACATAATGGGAATCCGGAGCAAATGATTCCGAGGTATATACCGTGAGTTTGTTGATCCGTTTGTCCAGTGCGTTGGGCAGCCAGTGGCTGGCTTCAGCGGGGTTCCGGCTTCCGGGAATCCTTGTTTTCAAACGCTGAAGCAGAGCCGTCATGCCACGGGGATCGTAACCGGCCCTTCTGGCGTAGAGCATGCCGCGCTGATCCGCCTCGTATTCGTATTCCGCCTTACGGCCCTTGATGGCTTTCTCGTAAAGTTCGTTGCACAGGTCATCCAGTTCTTTTTCGTCCTCGTCCACGCCCAGTTCTTCGCCCATTTCGTCAAAAGCGTCTTCCGCCCTGATTTTCGGCTGTCTGATGGTCATTTCCTTGGCACCGTGGTGAAGGGTTACATGGGCGATTTCGTGCCCGAGAAGGCAGGCCAGTTCACTTTCATTTTTTACGGTTTTCAGCATGCCTTCAGAGATCATGATGACGCCGATGGGGGTGGCGTTGGCGAAGATTTCATCGGTTTTTACCACATGGACGCAGACGGGAAGATCATAAAATTCCGTGCCTTCCATGACAAGCTGAGCCACCTGATTCACGTAAACAGTGAGAGCCTCGTTTGTGGTGAGGCCCGGAGCGGCGAGCCGGCCGCAAATATAGCTGGACAGGGCGATAAGGTCTTCGTCGATTTTAAAAGACCCTTTCATGCGAACCGATGTTTTCATAAGAAATCTGGAACGGCTCCAACGGTTTTTGTATGTCTCTTCAACAAAGAGGGTGTACTCTTCTGGACGGACGTAGGATACAAAGGGATTGTCGATGAGATTCCGGTTGACGTTGGAATCATTCATGGCGTTTTCGTAAAAACCTTTGACAGCGGCTGTCACCATGATTTTGGACATGCCTTTCTGGGTTCCGGCCTTGGCCATGGCCCCGTAATCCACAGAACTTGACACGGAATTAAAGGCGTTGGCTGAAATCCAGCCCACGGTCCCTTTGGATGTTTTGACTTTTTTCCAGGGATCCTTGCTTTCAAGGATTTTCACGTTTTCACCTTTGTTGATGATGGTTACCACAGGGTAAAACGCTCCGGGGTTGGCCCGTACCGATACGTTGTTGTTCAGGATTTTTTCAGCATAAACGGATGATGCAGATAAAATCAGCGCAAGAGCTGCAAATGTCACGGTTCGTTTCATGGTCTTTTTCCCCTTTTTGAATAAGGTCTATTTGGTTTTAAAGGTGAAAACACCTTGTTCGTCCACAAGATCGTCATGTGTTTTAAGGAGTTCACACCGTTCGATATAGGCTTCCGACGGTGGATCTCCGGGATTCAATTCAAGAACTTTTCCGAACAGTGCGGCAGCTTCATCCCATTTACGCTCCCTGTAAGCCATCATGGCCAACTGGAAGCGCTGTTCGATTTCAAGTGCCGCACCGGTCATGGATTCTAACCGGTCAATAAGGGTGAAGACCC
Source organism: Desulforapulum autotrophicum (assembly GCA_020723285.1). Lineage (GTDB taxonomy): Bacteria > Desulfobacterota > Desulfobacteria > Desulfobacterales > Desulfolunaceae > DYJE01. Next base: position 5,355 of record DYJE01000011.1, read on the forward strand.
GGATGGGTTTGTTCTTCCCTTTGACCCTGATGAAATCCAGTTCTCTGAAATAATAGTCGTCTTTGACAAATTCCCAGGTATACTCGCTCATGATGTTCGTGGTTCCGTAGGCCTTGTTCACACCTTCAAGACGGGCCGAAAGATTGACGGTGTCGCCGATGGCGGTAAAATCCATATTGCGGCTGCTGCCCAGATTGCCCACCACGATGGGGCCGCTGCTGATACCAATGCGGGTGAGGATTTTCACCCCTTCGGTGGAGATCAGATCATTGACGCCTTTGTCACGGAAAGCCAGTATGGCTTCGCAGGCCGCTCTGGCATGCCCTTCCTTGGGTAGCGGGGCTCCGAAAATGGCCATGATTCCGTCACCGGTGTATTTGTCCAGCATGCCTCCGAGATCTAAGACAATGCCTGTGACGGTTTCGAAATAGCGATTGAGAACGGCGATAAGGGTTTTGGGCGATTTGTCTTCCGCAAAGGTAGTGAAGCCTTGGAGGTCGGTGAAAAGAACCGTGGCCACGAGTTCCGTGCCTTCAAGATCTACCCGCTCGGGGTCCTGCATTAAAAGATCAATGACATCTTCGTGCAGATAACGTGAGAAAATGGCTTTGATCTGCCTTTTTTTCTGCCCTTCGGTGAGGGTTTTGTAAACAGCGGACACCATGCTGGTGAAAAACACGGCAAGAACGGGAAAGATGTAATTCATTTGAACCATGTGGTTCCGGAGAAGGTAAAAGCTGCAAACCACAGGCGCTACGATAAGAACGACGGAAAGCCCAACCGCCGAAGCAAGGGACCGTGATATGTACACATAGGCGAGGAGAACCATCAGGGTCAAAGCGACGGCCCGAATCCAGTAATCGGAAACGTGTTTGACGGCTCGTCCGTTTTTCAGGTTATCAAACAGCGTGGCGTGAATTTCACCGCCGGGATAGGGTGCGTCGGTGGTGGAAAAGGGGGTGGCCTTGAGATCCATGAGACCGCTTGCCGTGGCGCAGATCACCACGTTTTTGCCTTTGAATTCGCTGAACGGGATAGAGGGATTTTCACCGCTCATGGTCTGGGTTGCAGAAACGAACACGTTGTAGAAAGCGTCGTATCGATAGACTCCGCCTGGACCGCCCTTCCCGTACCAGTGGACCGTGTAATAACCGTCCCGGTCCAGTGGAAATCTTTTGTTCCGGGTGACCAGTTCGTGTTTTTTTATATCATAGCGGACAATGCTGTCATTTTCCGAGACAAGATAGGCCGCAAAGGAAAGCTGTGGCTTTAATGTGCCGTTGACATTGAAGACAAGGGGAAGACGTCTGCATACACCATCTTCGTCGGCATGAAAATTGACCACGCCGGTTCGTGCTGCGGCGTCAGCAATAAGGTCTATGGGTTCTTCAACAGATCTGAATTTTTTTCCGGGGATTTTTTCAGAGTTTTCAAAGATCAGTCCCTGGGTCTCCTGAACGCTTGATTTTGCCTGGGAAATTTCGTCGCTCAGGTTTTCCCCAACAATGACGAATCCCGACTTTTTCATGGCTTCCGCAAAAGACTGTTCCGATGTGGCTCCATCCACATCCATACGGCCCACTTCACTCTGGGTGAACAGCATATCCAGAGTGACGGAAGACGCCCCGGCTTTTTTCAGATAGTCGATGACAATTCCGTAGAACTGTCTGGGCCATGGCCAGTTGAAATTGAATTTTTCCGAGAAATTTTTTATAGAGTAATCATCGATGGAAATAATGACGGTGTCTTTGTCCGCCAGATCGGGCCGGGCGCAGTAATTCCACCTGAAATCATCGGAAGCATGATCGAAACGTTTGTAAAGCGTGGTGTGAGAAAAGATGAACAGTGCGAGGACTACAGTGACAGCCAGAGTCAAAGCGACGGTGATCGGAGGTGTTTTTTCCTGTGCCATGCATATGCCTTATATATGGATAAAAATCGGAATTTCTGGTGACCTTATCATAAAAAGATAAAGGGTGTAAATCCCAATGAAAATCATAAAGGCTTTGCTGTGGGGTTGGTAAGGGGTGTTTTTTTACCGTAATGCCATCTGAAAACACCCCTGTCCAATAGTGTCCGTTTAACAACACCCCGAGGAACAATCTCCCGTGTCACAACCGGCATCGCTGCATCCGCAACGGCAGCCCTGCGGTTCCTGTGTTGCGGTTTTGCTGATGCCAACGATTTCAATTTCAAAAGTCAGGGATTCTCCGGCAAGAGGATGGTTCAAATCCACAACAATCCGCTCGTCACCGGCTTCAACGATATGGGCTGGAATCTGCTGGCCGTCCGGGGTACTGAGTAAAATAGACTCACCTTCCTTAGGGTTCATTTCCGGGGGGACTTCACTGCGTAAGAACGTGTGCATCAGATCTTCGTCACGAAGGCCATAGGCCGCATCCGGTTCGAGAGTGAATGTCTTTTTTTCGTTCAGTTTCATACCCAACATGGCAGACTCAAACCCTATAATAACCTGGCCTTTGCCCATCTGGACTTCCAGAGGCCCATGGTCTTCACTGGAATCGAAAACGTCTCCATTCCCAAAGGTTCCTTTATAGTTTACACACACAAACAAGCCGTTTTGAACCGTTTCCATATTCACTCCTTCGGGGTGGGTAAATGATAATTTGCTGGTTTAATGATCTATTGAAATGATCTTGAAAAAAGATCTTCGATAGCTTTTTTCCCTTCATCGGAAAGATCCCTTGTGCCTGTTCCGCAAAAGGTGTCGTGACAGATTACAGGAAGGTCTTCTTTCCATTCGTTGCCGATCCAGCTGTACCATGTGTTGGTGGTCTGGTCAAACACACTGACCGGTCTGTTGAAAAATTTGGCGAGCTCAACGCCCCAGCCTGTACCACCTTTGACGGTCTTGTCTTCCTGAATCCAGCCCACTGCAAAGACCTGCAAGCCCTTGTTTACCATATGGAAAATGATCTGGAAGACTTTTCGGATTTTATCTGTCTGAGCGTAGCGGCGTCCCATGCGTTTGGATACGATTTCCATGCTGATATCGCCCAGTTTGAGTTCCGTGTCGGAAAGGAGCAGAACATTCTTGTCGCGGTCCAGTTCGTGGCCCTGAAATGAAAGGGTTGTTTCATTGACGCCGTATTTTTCGGCATTTTCACCGAATGTTTTTTCAGCTCCTTTTAATCCGCCACTGAAGAAGCTGAAATCTGATGCTTTTTTCATAATACCTCCAAAAAAAATGTTTTAAAATTTTGAGAACGAGCGAAGGCTTTTATATGAAACCGGAAGAATACGCAAACAAAAAAACGTTCGATGAAATAATAAATAAACACAATCAATCGAAATTTTAAATTGATTTGTTTGGCCATGGCTGTTATCTTCAAAAAAAAATGATCAAATATCATCACCATAGCCTCTCAAAGTGCAAACATGACCATGACAACACGAGACAACACACTGAAACTGTTTAAATCCTTTTCGGACGAACTGGATCTGGAAAAGCTTCAGTTCAAATTCCTGAGCGCTCTTTTAGGTCTTCAGAACGTGGAAAGAGGTTCGATCTGGATCAAGGCGGAAGAAGGATATTACTGCGTGGAGGCTGTGGGACCCCAGAGCGAGGAGATCAAAGGGGTCACGGTGGCCAGGGATCAGCCGAGTCTCGTGGGCTGGGTCATTGAAAACGGCAAGATGGCCATTGCCGATCCGGAAAAGGACAACCGTCATTTCAAACAGATCGAAGAGAATCTCGAAGTCAAAAGCCGCCTGATTCTCACCTTTCCTCTTCTTCTTAAAGACAACAAAGTGTACGGGGCGGTTCAGCTTATCGACACCACCCCGGAAAAATACAGAATCAACCTTGATAAAAGCTATCTGGAATACATCCAGGATCTGGTGGACACCGGGGCCAATGCTCTGGGTAACGCCATCGCCTTCACCCAGCAGAGAAATGAAGCCCAACTTCTGCGCCAGACCCTTCTTCGGACAGAAGGGGCCATCGTGGGGCATGAACCGTGCTTCATGCAGGCCATGGATCTGATCAAAAGTTACGCCAATTCCGATTTTCCTGTACTGATCACAGGAGAAAGCGGAACGGGAAAAGAACTGATGGCCGACCGCATCCACAAACTCAGCAGTCGGCGGGATAAACCCTTTCTTGTTCAGAATTGCAGCACCATTCCGGAAACCCTTCTTGAAAGCGAGCTGTTCGGGTACAAGAAAGGCGCGTTTTCCGGGGCTTTAAAAGACAAGGTGGGGTTGTTTGAGGCTGCGGACGGAGGAACGGTTTTTCTGGATGAAATCGGTGACATGCCCATCAATCTCCAGGCCAGCATATTGCGGGTGGTCCAGAACAACGAAATCAAACCTCTGGGATCCACCAGCGTGAAGAAAGTGGACATCCGGGTCGTTTCGGCGACGAACATCGACATCAAAAAAGCCATTGAAAAAGAGCAGTTCAGGGCTGATCTGTTTTACAGGCTTTCAGTTCTTCCGGTCCAGCTCCCTCCGCTAAGGGAGAGACGAAACGATATTCCTCTTCTTTTAAACCATTTCATCAAAGTGGAATCCCTCAAGCTGGAGGTTCCCTACAAGGCGTTCAGCGATCAGGCCATGCAGGTTCTTGTGAACCACAACTGGCCCGGGAACATCAGGGAACTTGAAAACCTTGTGAGATACCTCCTTGTTTCAACCAACGAAACCATCATCTCCGTGGACAAACTCCCGAAAAACTTCACCGAAGCAGCCTCGGCACCGGTGCCCCAGGTTCGGACAGCACCGCCTCTGAGGCTGGTCAGCGACTCCATGATGAATCTTTCAACACCTGTGGAGTCGGTGGATCCCTTTTTAAACATGACCTGGGAAGATGTGGAACGAAAGTACGCCAACTACGTTCTGAGCAAAAACGGATGGAATGTCAGCAAAGCCTCGAAAACAGCTGGCGTGAACCGTTCGACCTTTGCATCAAGGCTGAGAAAGCTCAACATTACACGGGACTGATCAGGATCGTTCGATGATCCTTTTTTCGATATTGGATGTGCTGTACCCTTCCACCAGAGGAATAAGGACGATTTTCCCCCCATAGGATTCCACCAGGTCTTTTCCCACCACGTCTTCGGGTTTGTAGTCCGATCCCTTTACAAGAATATCAGGTTTCAGGGCCGTGAGAAGCTCAAGCGGAGTGTCTTCATGAAAAATCACCACAAGGTCCACGCAGGACAGGGCACTGAGCATGGCGGCCCGGTCAGACTGGGATAAGATGGGCCGTGTGGGGCCTTTGAGCCGGGTCACAGAATCGTCGCTGTTCAGACCCACCACAAGCCGTTTGCCAAGGGCTTTGGATTTTCGCAGAAGATCCACATGACCCGGATGAAGCAGATCAAAACATCCGTTGGTGAACACCACGGTTTCATCCTGGGATTTCCAGGCGTCTATACGGTTTTTGGCCGACTGAACCGCATCCAGTTTGGTTTCGTGGGTGAAAGATCCCTGCGGGTTCTGGAAACGGAGATTGATTCCAAGTTCAAGCTCGGTCATGGAAATGGGCTGGGTTCCCACTTTCCCCACCACAATGCCCGCTGCGAGATTAGCAAGGTCCGCAGCTTTGATGAAGGTGAGACCACCGGCGATACCGGCGGCAAGGGTGGCGATCACCGTATCTCCGGCACCTGAAACATCGTAAACTTCTCTGGCCTGGGTTGGAAGAAATTCCGGTGGTATATCGGAATCCACCACACACATGCCTTTGGGTCCCCGGGTCATCACCAGGCATTTGACGGCGTAACGTTTTTTTATGCGGGCCACGGTCTCGGCCAGAAGGTTTTCATCGTGGTCCACATCTGTTTCCGCGATGGTTTCAAGCTCAGACGTGTTGGGGGTGATGCAGGTTGCACCTTTGTAACGCTCCCATTCTTTACCTTTGGGGTCCACCAGGGATGGGATTCTGAATTTTTTGCACAGGGCGATGACGTCCTGACAAACCCCGGGAGTCTGAAGAATACCCTTGCCGTAATCGGAAAGGATGACGGCATCGGCATCCGGTATAAGGCTTTCGAAAATGGACAGCAGCTGTTTTTTCGAATGATCGGAAAGAATGGCGGTATCTTCGCTGTCCAGCCTGAACAGCTGCTGCTTGCGGGCCATGATTCTGGTTTTTGTTGTGGTGGCGCGTTGCTTGTCCACAAAAAAAGCCGTTTCGATCCGGCTTAAACGGCACAGGTGTTCAAGGCTTTCACCTTCTTCGTCATGGCCTCTGATTCCCACGGATACCACAGAACAGCCCAGTCCTGCCAGATTGGCCGCCACATTGCCCGCACCACCGATGGCTTCCGTTTTTCTATCCACTCTGACCACAGGAACCGGGGCTTCGGGAGAAATCCGGCTGACATTGCCCCAGATATAACGGTCGAGCATGACATCGCCGATGACGATGATCCGATGGCCTGTCAAGAGTTCGAGAACATTGGACATGGAAGACTCCTTGTTTTAGAGGTTTAGGGTTTCGGCGGCCTCTTCTTCGTATATGGCGGCAGCGAACAGGGGGATCATGATTTCATGGTGACCGGTGATGGAAAATCCTTTTCCTCCGGATAACGTGGGGCGTTGAACCACATTGACACCGGGACGGTAGTGCTGGATCATGTCGAAATTGGCGGTGGTGAAATTCCGGACACAATGGCCCAGGTTCCGGGCAAGGGACAGCGCTTTTAAAAACACTTCGGGCATGACCACCGCGCTTCCCAGGTTGAGGACCACACCGCCGTCACCCAGGCGTGATACAGTGGAGGCGAAAATCCTGAAATCCCTCATGGATGCGCGTCCTATGGCGGCACCGTCGGCATCGGGATGCTGGTGGACGATATCGGTTCCGATGGCCACATGGAGGGTGTAAGGGATTTCCAGTTGATGACATCGGGCCAGGAGCGCTCTTCCGGTGAACGGCGCATTTTCCTCAATGAGCATGGCACCCGCCGCCTGGCCGAAACCTTCGTCACCTGACGCGGCCCTTAACGCAGCTCCGTTCACCAGGGACGCCGTGTCCCTGGCCATGCCGAAGGAGCCGTCTTCCAGCTGGCTTGCCACATCTTCCGACGTATGCCCGAACCGGGCCAGTTCCGTATCATGGATACAGGCCGATCCGTTGGATGCGAAATGGGTGATGAACCCGTTTTCTGCAAGACCCGCGAGAACCGGACTGCATCCTGTTTTAATGACATGGCCGCCCAGCATGGCGATCACCGGTTTTTTAAGGTGCTTCGCCCGGACAACGGCACGGGCGGCCATTTTGAGGTCTTCGGCTTTCAGAATCGCCGGAAGTGAATGAAAAAATTCATCCATTCGCATGCCCGCACGTATCGGACGTGCTTCAAGACCCGTGGTGACTTTGGATGCACGGTCTTTGGCTGAATATGTCTTGACGGCGGTCACATCGATTTCTTCGTACCTGGGCATGCACGACGTCCTTTCTTTGATGACTGGGAAAAACCATTGATCATACAGCCCCTTTCTTTATGTGAAATTCATGAAAAACTGAAGGGGAAATTCAGGTTTCATGGGTTCATGACAGAAGGCGGATGATTTTTTCAACGGATTCAAGAGAGTCATGGTTTCCGAGATGGTTGTGAAAAATCGGCTCCGGTTCCTGGCCTATGGAACCGAAAACGCAAGCAAGGATGCGGTTCAGCATGGCGATCTCTTTTTCAGTCGTGTCCCTGGAAGCCGGAGGGATTCTGAAGCCCTGAAGCATCAGCGCCTCCATGGAATTTTTTTTCATCATGTCCTGGGATTCAATGATCTGTGCAAGGGTTTTTTTCTGGGTTCCTAAACGGGAAACCAGTGCGTCCCTGACAGTCATTCCTGAACCGGAGCCGTTCAGAACAGGCACTGCCAAATCCAGGTAAGTAAGGAATTCGTCGCCAAAACAATGGGCTTCGTTGATAAAACGGATCAAAAAATCTTCCGTATCATCATTTACAAAGCGAATCCTTTCACGCCTCAGGCTGAGGCATACCCCGGTTTTCAGGTTCATGGATAGGTTATGATCCATGGCGTTCAGAAGGGAAGGGGGGATAAGGTAGTCCAAGTGAAGTTTTTGTATGTAACTGATTATTTTTTCAGTTGAAAGTTTGAATAAAACAGGTTCCTGCGATTCCGGCATCCCAAACGAGAGGTGTGAAACGGTCTTTGAAACGGCATCCGCCAGCAACCGTTGAAATTTATCTGAAATCATCTCGTTCCAGAGAAGGGGCTCCATGCGTTCCATGACATCCGCTGAAGGTGCGACGGCAAGATCGAGGAACAGATCGAGATCGTCTTCACGCCCCTTGGATTTTAGATCTTCGAGATCCGAAGCGCAGTTCACCGAAAATGTGGAGGTGAGGAAATGGAGAAGCCCTGGTTCAGGGTCCATCTCCTGAGTCAGGGCGTTTGCAATGATATCTACCATGGGTTTCAGTTTTGACAGGTTCGTCATGGCGATCCTCTGATCAGACATAAAAAGTTCATGATTTTGAAAGGATCACCGTATCAGCTTTTAACCTTTGAGCATAGACAGTTTCAAGGTGGTGTGGGTCTTGTCTTTCCAGGGCCAGATCATGGCGATGATTTTGCATTCTTCGAATTCTTTGTAATAAAGAGTCTGTCCCACACGGATTCCGCCGAAATTCCGCGTGATCACCGAAAGATTTTCGTCGGGTTTTTTCCATTTGGATTTCATGGGGGGGCCAAGAATTCCAGTCAGTGCGCGATCCCATTTTTTCAAGTCCTTGTTGAAAAAAACCAGTTCGCTGTAGGTGTCGGTCCGTTTCCGTTGCTTCGACACGGTGAGTTCGTTAAGCTTTTTTTCGATCCGATCCAGCATGAGTCCTCCTTTGGCCATGGGTTTCATACAAACTGCTGATGGATAGCCGGGGTTCATCCATATTTTTTTAAAAAACGTGGTTCAATGCAAAGGCTGAGAATAGGGTGTCCGGTCAGGAGAGAGGATCGCCATCGACAGAAGGGGTGGGCGATCACATGATATTGAGAACAAAGCCAGTGTTTAAAAACTTTTGGTTATTCTAACACAAGGGCAAAGATATGATCAAGACACATAACATAGTGAACGGAATCATTTTTATTCCAGGGCGAAGATTTTTTCCGAACTTGATTTCATGAGGCCCTTCTGTCGGGCGAGTTCGAAAAAATGCCGGACAGCTTTTTCTCCATCATCGTCGAGACGCAGGGTGAAATCGTTGACATAGAGATCGATGTGCTTGCAGATGACGTCGTCGTCAAGTTCTTTGGCGTGTTCCCTGATGTAGGCTTTGGACGCATCAGGATGCGTAAAGCCGTATCTTACGCTTTTTTCGATGGTTTTTTCGATCACGGCCATCGTGTCACGGGGAAGATCTCTGCGCACGGCTATTCCACCCAGGGGGATGGGGAGCCCTGTTTCATCTTCCCACCACTGCCCCAGATCCGCCACCAGATCAAGTCCGTAAGACCCGAAGGTGAAACGGCCTTCATGAATGATCACGCCGAAGTCGTAGTCTCCTTTTGAAACAGCAGGCATGATCTGATCAAAAACCATGGGAACGCTGCGGGGTTGAGTGCCGAGAAAAAGACCCAGAAGGAGGCTGGCTGTGGTCTGAAGGCCTGGAACAGCGATGGCGGATGAATGTATCTTTTTTAAGTCGGTACCTTTTCTGGCCACGATCAGCGGACCGCAGCCCCTTCCGAGAGCCGCACCGCTTTTCAGAAGGGCGTAGCTGTTCTGAAGATTTCCGATGGCTGCGAATGAAAGCTTGGAGATCTGATAAAAACCATCGACCGCTTTTCGGTTGAGGCTTTCAACATCGTCAAGAAATACTGTGTAGTCAAGGCCTTCACGGGGAACAAGGCCGTGGACCATGGCATGAAACAGGAACGTATCGTTGGGGCATGTGGAATAAGCAAGGGTCAGTGGGGTCTGATTCATCATGATGTCAATCCTGTATGCTGAGATGTTCGATGATACACAGCGCAGCCATGGCACTGTTCCTGAACGCCAGGGGAAGGTTCCATTCGTCTTTGTTCCGCTTTCCCACACGGTTGCTGGCTGCACGGACTTGGAGAAATGGAATGCCGGCGTGAGCCGCAACCTGGGCCGATGCCGCGCCTTCCATGGATTCCATCAGGGGAGAGAAGGCCGAATAAAGTCTTGCAGCGCGTTCATCCGTCGCGGTGATGGTGGAGACGGTGATGAACGGACCTTTGAGAATGCTGAAAGTCCCACCTTGAATGTTTTCGGTCAGCACGGACTGTGCCATGGCGACAAGACCGCCGTTGAGATTGAACGTGTTCGGGGAAGGGCCATGTTCGGCGTCTATCAGTTGAAATGGAAGCGGAATAGTGATGACATCCAGAGGCTCCGGTGGCTCGATGCCCATATGGACGTCGGTTTCGCTTTCGGCGATTCCCACGTCACCGATTTTTCCGGCTGATTGGGCGAAGATACCGGCGCAACCGCATTGAAGGATCAGGCCGGGTCGGACATGCTCCAGTGCCGCTCCCAGAGCATGGGCCGTGTTGACCGTTCCAGGTCCTGTCGTTAAAATGAATGCTTCCTTATTGAACAAGCGACCGTGAAAACCGGGGCGTTTGCCCGGATTCCAGGTTTTCTTCCGTTCCATGAAACCTGCAATCGGTTCGCTCTCGCCGGTCACGGCTGAAATCACAAGAACCGGGCCTTTGATGTTCTGTTCAATCATGAACGAATCCTTTGCAGAGTATCAGCACGGTTTGTCTGATGTATTCAGAGACGGCTGCTTTGTCCGCGCTGCAAATACCCGTGACCGATCCGGCTCGTCTTTCCGATCTGGCAAGAAGAAAACGATCCATGACCGCATCGATGATAAAACCCGCTTTGTCCAGATCGATGTTTTGTTTCAATTCACCCCGTGACCTTGCCGTATCGAGAAGCGAGATGATGAATTCAATGCTTTGTCGCCGTATGACAGAAAGAAGATCACTCCGCAGTGGCATGGATTCATCATGGAGAAACGTCACGTAAAGTCTGTAAACACTGGGATGTTCTTCAATGAATCTGACACCGGCTTCAAGTGTTTTTTCAAGCCTGACCTGAACGGGCTGATCTTCTGTTTGTGATCTCACGTTTTTCAGGTACTGCTTCACCTTGTCCATGGAATCGGAAAAAACGTACAGAAACAGGTTCTCTTTATCCTCAAAGTAACGGTAAATGGACCCCTTGGCGATTCCTATCTCCCTGACCATGGCATTGATGCTGGCTCCATGGTAGCCCTTTTCACTGAATTCCCTGATGGCGGAGCTGGTTATTTTCTCCTGTTTGGACAGGGGAAGGTTGGTGAAGGTTTTTAAAGGGCTTGAGGCATTCATGAATCTTTTATCAGTTCATGTTACGGATGGCGGTTAGAGCCAGGCTGTAGCCTTGGGCTCCCAGTCCCGCGATCTGGCCGGTGGCGACGGCGGACACCATGGAATGATGGCGAAATTCCTCACGTTTGTAGATGTTGGAAAGATGGACTTCCACGATGGGTACGGAATGAAGCGACAGGGCATCCCTTATGGCCACGCTGGTATGCGTGTAGGCGGCGGGATTGATGATGATTCCCTGGACGTTGCCCATGGATTCCTGGATTTTTTCCACAATGGCCCCTTCGTAATTGGATTGAAAACAATCCAGTTCGATGGAAAGGTTTTGTGCTTGTTCGTTCAATCGTGAAAGAATGTCGTCCAGAGTGTCACGCCCGTAAATTTCCGGCTCGCGTTTACCAAGCATGTTGAGGTTGGGGCCGTTGACCACAAGAACTTTGATGGGGTTTGATAAAGTAGCCATGAAACGTCTCCGCTGATTTACTCTGTCATTTTAATCCGGAAGTCCCGGATGGTGGCCGCGTAATCTTCGCTGTTGAATATAGCCGACCCGGCCACAAAAGAATCCACGCCGGCGTTTGAAATTTCCCCGATGGTTTTTCCGTTCACTCCGCCGTCAATCTGGATCAGGGTTGAAAGTCCTCTGTCCTTGATCATCTGTTTGAGGATTCTGATTTTGTCGAGGCTGTTTCTGATGAAGCTCTGTCCCCCGAAACCAGGATTCACGCTCATGATCAGCACGAAATCCAGATCTTCGAGCACCCACTCCACAGCTGAAACCGGTGTGGCCGGATTCAGGGCCACTCCGGCTTTTACATTTGACTCTTTGATCAGGTTGATGGTTCTGTTGAGATGGGTGCAGGCTTCGGCATGAACGGAAATGAGATCAGCCCCAGCCTTGATGAATTCAGGGATCATCAGGTCGGGTTTCTCGATCATCAGATGGACATCAAGGGCCAGATTACAGGATTTTTTGGCGGCCGAAACGATGATGGGGCCGTAAGTGATGTTGGGGACAAAATGACCGTCCATCACATCAATGTGAATCCAGTCTGCGCCTGCTTTTTCCACAGCGCTTATCTCGTCACCCAGTCGGGTGAAATCAGCTGAAAGTATGGAAGGGGCGATAATTTTCATGGCTATTCCTTAATCGTAAATCTGGGTTTTAACAAGGGAGCCGTCCACGTAAAGGGACAGAGTGGCTTTGGTGTTCACGGGGACCATGAGCCAGATTTCATCACCCGGTTTGACATATTCGTTGTAGATATCCTGGGTTTTTCCGCTGGCGGTCATTTTGACCTGGACATGTTTGTTCATGAAGCCGTAATCCACCTGATATGAAAAAATTCTAGGTCCGGCATCCGAAGGATAATTGCCCTCGGAACCGTCGGCTCTGTTGACGGTCAGGTCAATGGTCGCGCCCTCCCTGATCATCATACCCGGAGGCGGGAACTGGTGGGTGACAGCTTCAGGCTGGGCCGAATCCGTCAACACGTTTTTCAGCTCCCCAAGTTTCATCCTGTTCTGCTCGATAAAGACTATGGCGTCGTTGACAGCCATGTTTTTTAAGTTGGACATGCAATAGGCAATAGGGGCTCTTCCAAGGCTGATGAGGACGTCAATGCCTGCTCCCTGCTGAATCTCCGAACCGGGTTCCGGGTTCTGGGATATCACGGTCTGGGCCGGTATGTCATCGCAGTGCATGTAGGATTTTGATTTTAGGGACAGGCCGTTTTCCGACAGAAGCATGTCCACATCCTGTAAGGTCATGCGGGTGAGAGATGGGGTGATGATGGATTGAATGCCTTTGGAAAAAACGATCTGAACGTCTCTGCCTTTTTTAATGACAGTGCCTGGATCGGGGTCCTGGTATATGACATGGTTTCTCGCGATCTGGGATGAAAATTCAGATCCGCTGACTTTGGTGTTTAGCCCCAGCCCGCTCAGTATTTCAAGGGACTGCACCACTTCCTTGCCGACCAGGTCAGGCACCACCACGCTGTCTTCGCTTCGGATGAAAAAACTCAGAGCGAAATAGGCTGATATGCCGGTGACGACAAGAAAGACAATGAAGAAAAAGCCGATTTTTATGAGTCGTGTTATCATGGCACCCAGATTACATGAGCCAAAATCATTGTTTGGCAAAGTTGTTTTTTGCAAACATTCAAATATATCAAAAGGCTTATGATTGCAAATTTCTTTTCTCTTTGTTCATGCTTATGACGGATATCGTTTCAGATGTTCTGTGTGTCGACCGATAATTTGAAAAGGTACCTGCTGTCAGGTTTGAACGGGTTTTCACGATATTTCAGCGGAGGACCATCACATGGATAAGGGAACGTCATGAAAGCCGATCTGATCAATCCATTTATCGAAGCGACACTGAATACTCTTGAAACATCGGCGTCAACACGCGCCGAGCGGGAAAAACCCTATGTCAGGCGGTCACTTTCTTCAACAGGGCCTGTGACCGGTGTTCTTAAAATGAGCGGTGATCTTAACGCCATCGTTACGATCACTTTTTCAAAACAGGGTATTCTTTCCATTGTATCCAGGCTGTTCGGTGAAACCATGTCCGAACTCAACGATGAAATCAAAGACGCCGTAGGTGAAATATCAAACATGATTTCCGGTCAGGCAGCCAATACGCTGGTTCAAGGGGGAGGAAAATACAAAGTCGGCCTTGACGGTGTGATCATGGGTGAGGAGCACAGGATTCCCCACATCGGACCGTTTCCACCGGTGGCCATGCCGTTCAAGACCGAAGACGGCGAGTTTACACTGGAAATCAGTTTTGAACAGCCTTGAAAGCAAAGAACATCATCCGGCCATTCCCGAGATTCCGAAATACCACTGGATCACGTCCTCACCGAAAAACACGTAAAGGCAGGCTCCAAGTGAAAGAAAGGGGCCGAAAGGAACGGCCAGCTTCATGTTGTTTCGGGTGATGATCATCACAGCGAGGCCAATCACCGTACCCACGGCAGACGAAGCGAATATGGTAAAAAAAACGCCTTTCCAGCCAATCATGGCTCCAATCATGGCCAGAAGTTTGATATCACCGCCACCCATGCCCTCCTGCTTTGTGATCATTCTGTAAGATTCTGCCACGAGAAGAAGGGAACCACCGCCCAAAAGGATTCCGAACAGGGAGTTGAGAAAGCCCACGTCGGGAATGAACATGGCGGCTATGAAAAAAACGGGAATGCCGGGCAGGGAGATCTTGTCCGGTATGATGCGGTGATCGATGTCGATCCATGTAACCACAAGCAGGGTGCAGAGAAACAGGATGTGGATGAAGCAGGACAGGCTGATATCGTATTTCAGGTAGCAGAGCAGCCACAGAATGCCCGTGATCAGTTCGATGAGCGGGTATCTGAATGAAATGGGATGTTTGCAGTTTCTGCACCTGCCAAGAAGCAGAAGGAAACTCAAAACGGGTATGTTGTCGTAAAACCGTATGGGGGTGTTGCAGCTTGGGCATGAAGAACCCGGCTTGACCAGGGACATGGACAGTGGGAGCCGATAGATGCAGACATTGAGAAAACTTCCCACACAAAGTCCGTAAATAAAAAAAGAAACGCGGATGAATGATTCAGGCATGGACGTCTTCTTTTCGTGTGATGAAACACGGTTTACAGGTTTTGGTCACGTGAGCCACAATGAGAAATATCAGGCGTTCAGATTAGTTTCAGTCGAACAAAAAATCAAGACAGATGTTGTAAATCAACGAAACTGATTTATAATAGCTGGTGCAATTGTGCCGAATGACCGTCATGACAGCGTTTTCCGATCATGACTTGTTCATCATCAGCTTTCAGGAGAAATAATGGCTCAGAGTGATAACGATGATCTTATCAATGTGATTGAGGATGACAATCACGACCTGGATATTCCGGATACCATGCCCATGATGCCGGTCAGGGATATTGTCATTTTCAACGATATGCTTCTTCCTCTTTTTGTCGGAAGAGAAAAATCGGTAAACGCCGTATCCGAGGCCATTGACAAAGGAAAGTACCTGTTTCTTGCGGCCCAGAAGGATTCTTCCGTCGAAGATCCGGATATCGACGAAATCTACGAGGTGGGAACCATATCCAAAATACTCCGGATACTCCGTCTGCCCGACGGCCGTCTGAAAGCCCTTGTTCAGGGCATTGGAAAGGGAAAAATTGTAAAATATCTCAGGAAAAAATCGTTTTACAGGGTCAGGATCGAGCGTATTCCGGAAGACGGCACGGTTGAACTGGATCTTGAAACAGAAGCGCTGATGCGGAATGTCAGGGAGCAGAGTGAAAAGATCCTTTCACTTCGGGGTGAACTGACCGGAGAGATTTCCTCGATTCTTGAAAGCATCGATTCTCCCGGTAAGCTGGCGGATCTTGTGGCTTCCAATCTGCGTCTGAAAGTGGAAGACGCCCAGATGCTTCTTGAGAACATCGATCCGCTCAAACGGTTGAGCAAAATCAATGAATTTCTGACACGCGAGGTGGAGTTATCCACGGTCCAGGCAAGAATTCAGACCGACGTTCGGGATGAGATATCCAAAAGCCAGAGGGATTATTATCTGAGGGAACAGGTCCGGGCCATTCATAAGGAACTGGGTGAGCTGGACGAAAAAACCGTTGAAATTGAAGAGTACAAAAAGAACATCAGCAAATGCAAGATGCCTGAAGAGGCCAACGCTGAAGCCCTTAAACAGCTGAAGCGCCTTGAAACCATGCATCCCGACTCGTCAGAGGCTTCCGTCATACGAACGTATCTGGACTGGATGGTGGAACTGCCCTGGAGTAAATCCACCAAAGATCATCTGGATATACAGGACGCCAAGACGTATCTGGAAAAAGAGCATTACGGACTCGATAAAATCAAGGACAGGATCCTCGAATACCTGAGCGTCAGAAAACTTAATCCCAACATGAAAGGACCGATTCTGTGTTTTGTGGGGCCGCCGGGTGTTGGAAAAACATCGTTGGGCCAGGCCATCGCCAAGGCCATGAAAAGGGAATTTGTCCGTATGTCACTTGGAGGTATCCGGGATGAGGCCGAGATTCGCGGGCATCGGCGCACGTATATCGGCGCACTGCCCGGACGCATCATCCAGGGGCTGAAGCAATGCGGTACAAACAATCCTGTGTTCATGATGGACGAAGTGGACAAGGTGGGGTCGGATTACCGGGGCGATCCTTCATCGGCTCTGCTTGAAGCTCTGGACCCTGAACAGAACGCCCAGTTCAGCGATCATTACCTGAACCTGTCGTTCGATCTGTCCAAGGTGATGTTCATCCTGACCGCCAACCAGACGGATACCATACCCACACCTCTGCTCGACCGGATGGAAATCATCAATCTTTCGGGTTACACCATCGAAGAAAAGAAGGTGATTTCAGAAAAGTACCTCATTCCGAGACAGGTGAAAGAGAACGGGCTGAAACGGAAAAATATCGAATTCAGTTCAGGCGCTCTGGAAAAAATTATCGAAGAATACACAGCCGAAGCCGGAGTCAGGAATCTCGAGCGGGCTCTTGGAAAGATCTGCCGGAAAATCGCCAGGAACGTGGCTGAAGATGTGGCGAAAAACAGTAAGGTCAAACACAAGATCAGCAAGCAGACGTTGCAGAAATATCTGGGACCGCCACAGTTTTTGCCGGAAATGGACAAGGAGGAAAGTCAGCCGGGTTTGTCCACTGGCCTTGCATGGACCCAGATCGGTGGTGAAGTGCTGTACATTGAGACGACCCTCGTACAGGGAAAGGGAGAGCTTCTTATCACAGGACAGCTTGGTGAAGTGATGCAGGAATCCGTCCGTGCTGCCGTGAGCTACGTGCGGACGAAACTCCGTTCCATGAACGTGAAGGATGTGTTTGAAAACAGCGATGTCCACATTCATGTCCCGGCCGGGGCGACACCCAAGGACGGCCCATCCGCAGGAATCGCCATTGCCACGTCCATTCTTTCCGCCATTCTTGAAAAGAACGTCAACCGTGATGTGGCCATGACCGGTGAGATTACGTTGAGAGGGCGTGTCCTGCCCATCGGCGGACTAAAGGAAAAGGCTCTTGGGGCTATTCGCGGCGGGATTAAAACCATCATATTTCCTGAAAAGAATAAAAACGATCTTGTGGAGATTCCGGCCAATATCAAGCGGAAAATCAAGTTTATCCCTGTCAGACATATCGAGGATATTCTCGATATCGTCATCAGCGACTTTTCGAACGTCGATAAAAAATTATTGATCAGCAAAAGTAAAAAAAGCGCAGGGGGAGGCAAGGCCGATGAGAATAAAGGAAAAAAGGAACCATGATCATCCTGGCCCTTGACACGTCCGGGACCGGATGCAGTGTCGCTGTCACAGACGGTGATGCCCTTGTGTCTGAAGTGAATTTGCTGAAAAACCAGACCCATTCGAAGCATGTCATGGTCATGATCGACGACATCCTGAGACTTTCCGGTATGATACTGGCCGATGTGGATGCTTTTGCTGTATGTCGTGGTCCGGGTAGTTTTACCGGGCTTCGTATTGGAATCAGCACCATCCAGGGTCTTGTAACGGCGACCGGGAAAAGGGCGGTTTCGGTATCCAGTCTGGACGCACTGGCCTATGGGGCGGGGGCCTTGCCAGGATCGTATCTGTGTCCCATGATCGATGCCAGAAAAGATGAAATTTTTTCAGCACAATACACACGGAAATGCGGCACCGTTATAAGAACAAGTGGAGAACGGCTTGTGGGACGGGGGGATCTGTGCATGAATCTCGAAGACGGCAGTCTTTTGATTGGAAGCGGGGCTTTTCGTTACAGGGATGAAATTCTTAATCGCATGGGTGATAAGGTGACGTTTGCTCCGGAATCGTTTCACCATGTTTCGGCAGCGACTGTCGCACAGCTGGCCCGTGACGCATTTAGTGAAAACCAGCACGAAATATTTACGGATATCTTTCCATCTTATATCAGAAAATCGGACGCCGAGATCAACCAGGCGAAACACGGTCGACAAACACCTATGGTTTGACTTTTTGATCATCATCTGATAGGTCAACCCCGAACACCTGATGAAAACCAACTTTGTGAGATATTTTAAATGAATCAATTTTCCTGGCCTGAGAGACCCGGTACCTCAGCTTTTCCCATTGCCAAACCGGGAATGCCCTTCATCGCAGCCGCCGGTGCAACCACACTGGTTCTTGCGCTGATCGGTTATTCGTTTCTCGCTTTTCTTTGTCTGGGTCTGACCTTGTTCATCTGCTTTTTTTTCAGAGACCCTGACCGGGTCATTCAGGCTGATGAGGCTTCAAGAGGGGTTGTATCTTCACCCGCTGACGGAAAAATCGTATACGCTGAACGTGTCGAGGACAATCCCTATATTAATGGTCCGTGCAACAAGATCAGTATTTTCATGTCTGTTTTCAATGTCCACGTCAACCGGGTTCCTGTCTGTGGTGTTGTTTCAGGCATTCACTATTTTCCGGGGAAATTTTTCAACGCCAGTTTTGACAAGGCGTCAATTCATAACGAGCGGAATGCAGTGATCATTGATTCGGATAAGGGCTTCACTTATGCAACAGTCCAGATCGCCGGTCTTATTGCGCGCCGGATCATTTGCGGAGTCCAGAAAGGGGACAGACTGGAACGTGGCGTAAGGTATGGACTGATCTGTTTCGGTTCGCGTCTGGATGTTTATCTTCCCCCTGACACGGACATTGCCGTTGCCGTGGGAGACAGGGTTCAGGCCGGAACTTCTATCATCGGGTATTATAAGCATGGATGAGCATAAACAGAGTCGTAAAGACAAACTGAGACGGGGAATATACATTCTTCCCAATGCGTTCACCTCTCTCAATATATTCTGTGGATTTTTCGCTATCATTGCGGCCATCGGAGACAGATTCGAATCCGCGGCCATTGCCATTCTCGTTGCAGTGATTTTTGATTCACTGGACGGAAAAATCGCACGGGTGACACACACCACCAGTCAGTTTGGTATCGAGTATGATTCCCTGTCGGATCTTGTATCATTTGGCTTGGCCCCATCGCTTCTGATGTACATGTGGGTGTTGAAACCCATGGGGCGTATCGGCTGGCTTGCGGCTTTTCTTTTCACCACCTGCGGTGCTTTGCGTCTGGCACGGTTCAACGCCATGGCTGATGAAACGCCCAGTGCTCATTTTACAGGGCTTCCCATTCCTGCGGCAGCGGCCATGAACGCCACCACGGTCTTGTTTTGCACCAAGTATTCCATCACTTTTTTCGAGATGCCGGTTGTTTTCCTTGTGGGGCTCTATGCACTTTCCTTTTTAATGGTGAGCACCATCAAATACGAGAGCTTCAAAAAAGCCGAACTCTTTCAGAAGATGAGTTTCAACAACCTTGTCAAATTTATCCTGGTGTTCATTGTCATAGCTCAGAAACCCCAGCTTCTGCTTTTTTGCATAATTTTGTTGTACATCGCTTCGGGACCAGTTATGTCCGTCTTTGCCATGGTCAAGGCCTGGCATGAAAAAAAAACGATTAAAACCCATAAATTATAGATTTTTTTTTATATCCGTTGTATATTTCACGACCCCTTTCAGGATTCGCTTGACAACAGAGTAATCCTGAAAGAGGTTTTGTTTTTTTATCTGTCTAATCAGGAGAGTGCTTTGGAAAGACTGCCAATAACAAAAGAAGGTTACGCAAACTTGAAAAATGAGCTGATAAAGCTCAAAACCATTGACAGACCTGAAACGATCAAAGCAATTGAAGTGGCGCGAGCCCACGGGGACCTGTCCGAGAATGCGGAATACAGTGCGGCCAAAGAACGCCAGTCGTTCATTGAAGGCCGTATCAACGAACTTGAATACAAAGTAGGGAATGCCGATATCATCGATCCTTCGGATCTCCCCAGGGATAAAGTCGTGTTTGCAAGTACGTTCATCCTTGAAAATATCGACACGGGAGAAGAGGTCAAGTACCAGCTTGTTGGAGAAGACGAATCGGATATTGAAAAAGGCAAAATTTCCATTTCATCCCCTCTTGGAAGGGCCATTCTCGGTAAGGCTCCCGGCGACGAAATCACTTTACAGGCTCCCGGCGGAAAACGGTCGTATGAGCTTGTTGAAATTATTTGATTTAACAACTAACGGATGGAGGTCAACTTTGGCTCGAGTCACCATTGAAGATTGTCTTGATAAAATTCCGAATCGTTTCATGCTCGTTCATATGGCTGCGAAACGTGTCAGGCAGATCCGCGAGGGAGCTGAATTTTTGGTAAAATCTTCCGATAATGAAGATATCGTCACGGCATTGAGAGAAATTGCGGCAGGAAAAGTCTACGTCAAGCTTCCTGAAAACGATTGATCCTTGCCCGCATTCAGTAAAACATACGGTCTGATCAACAGGCTGGCTGGAAAGGCTATTCATCAATACATGATGATCGAAGACGGCGATGTTCTCGTCGTCGGCCTTTCCGGCGGCAAAGACAGTATGACTCTTCTCTATGTCCTTGGCGAACGTCAGAAACGAATTCCTGTCCATTACAGCATTCATCCTGTCTATATTGATCCGGGATTTGAGCCGGGTTTCTCTGAAGACCTTCGGGTTTACTGCTCGTCCCTTGGATACCGTCTGATTGTTGAAAAAACGGATCATGGACCTCTGGCCCACAGTTCGTTCAACCGCCACAACCCTTGTTTTCTCTGCTCGCGGCTGAGACGAAAGAGGTTGTTCGAAATTGCCAGGGATTTAGGGTCAACAAAACTGGCCCTCGGGCATACCAAAGATGATATTATCGAAACGCTGTTCATTAACATGCTTTTCGCTGGCCATATCAGCACCATGACACCCAAACAGGCTTTTTTTAATGAACAGTTTCACATTGTACGACCCCTTTCCTTCGTTGACGAAAGCACCGTGTCCCTCTTTGCGGATAAAATGAAATTTCCTGTTTTTACGAATAGTTGTCCTTCATCAAAGCTCTCAAAACGTGCGGAGATCAAATCCCTGCTGAGCCAGATTTATTCAATGAGTCCTCACGTCAAGGGGAATATTTTCCGATCCATGTCCCAGGTCAGGGCGGAGTATTTATTGACATAAATGGAAAACTCTGCTTTTTTACTTTTTACACGCTAACCTTGACGATAAATGGCCGCGAAAATGATTGATATTCAAAAACTAAAAGATTATCGAAATATACCCATCGACCAGGTCGGTATCAAGAACCTGAAATACCCGATCAAAGTGCTTGATCGTAAAAACGGATTTCAGCATACCGTTGCCACGATCAACATGTATGTCGATCTTCCCCATCATTCCAAGGGGACACACATGAGCCGGTTCGTCGAACTTCTTCACACGTTCCAGCTGGAAGTGTCCCTGAAATCTTTCGGGATTATTCTTGAAGAAATGAAGACCATTCTTGACGCAGCGTCATCCCATGTGGAAATGGCTTTTCCATATTTTATCGAGAAAAAGGCACCGGTGAGCCAGTCGCCCGGCCTTGTCAATTACACCTGCACCTTTGCCGGAACCAATGATCGTTACGGTAATCTCGATCTTGTTTCGGAAGTGGTTGTTCCCATTACGTCACTCTGCCCTTGTTCCAAAGAAATCAGCGATGCCGGTGCACACAACCAGAGAGGGGAGGTTCGTCTTTCCACCCGTTTCAACAAATTCATCTGGATCGAAGACATGATCGATCTGGTGGAACGTGCTGCATCCTGTGAACTTTATTCGGTCCTCAAACGTGTGGATGAAAAGTATGTCACGGAAAAAGCGTACAACAACCCCAAATTCGTCGAAGACGTTGTTCGCGATATCGCTCAGGAATTGAATTCCGACGATAACATCATCTGGTTTTCTGTAAGCGCGGAAAACTTTGAATCCATTCATAACCACAGCGCCTACGCCTCCATCACCAGTGGAGACAAACCCGAGGCGAAACAGCGCTGAGTCCTTCATGTACACTATTTCAAGGCAGACAGACTGCTTCGTGATAAAACAGCACCCAGCATGTTTTCAATTTTTCCTGCTGATTTTCCGGATGTGTTGCAAAATATGACATAGGAATAGGCAGCTTCACCTTTGATGGATACAAAACCCACGCGAGTAGAAATTCCGGTCAAAGTCCCTGTCTTGAAAAGAAGGTTGTTTCTGGATTTCATCAGTGATCTGTATGGTTTGAATTCAGAGACAACAAGCCACATGTCTTCCGCTGAAATCCGGTTGCGTCGTGACAGGCCGGAACCTTCGACCACCATATAATCCGTGATGCCAAGCTGATGTTCCGTAAAATGCCGGATCGCCTGCAATCCTTTGCTGAGACTGCCTGGAGTCCCGTGAACTCTGGCACCGACGGAAACGATTAACTGGTTGGCGATATAGTTGTTGGAGTATTCAAGGAGTTTTCTGACGACATCCTGGATAGTGAAGGGAGATTCAAACGTGTGTATTCTTTTTCCGGTCCATTTTTTCATGTCACTGGAAACGATATTACCCTTGACTGTAATTCCTTGTTTTTCAAGAAAGAACTTGAAAAGAGACCCCACGTAAAGATCCTGCTGATTCTCATTGAGAATGATCCTCCCCTGGCTGAGTCCCGAACGGCGGATCTGGTTGTGAAGAAATGGGAATATGGGAGTCTGTTCTTCCGCGCTCACAAAGGCACCTGTGCTGTCACGAAAAAAGTTGACGGTGTTGAAATTGGCTGAAAGAGCTCCTATCGGCGCATTGTAAGGTTCATAGGAACCGTCGCTGCGCCCGGGGATATCCACCGATTCAAAATAGGACTGGTCGATGAGGATATCATTGATTCCGGTACCATGCGCGATGATCACGGGTTTGAGTTCGGTGACTGCCTTCGAGATCACTTCAGAAACAAGAAGGGGGTCGCCAAAACCTTTGATGATCAGATTGTATTCGCCATCGATATAAAATTCTGTTCTGAAGCGAAAAGTATCCCCGAGATAATGAAGTGCGGCAAGCGATGTCAGAACTTTGAGCGTCGAGGCAGGAATCAGTTTCGTATCGGCATTTTTGGATAGGACAACACGGCCATCCTTGTCTTTCACAAGAATGGCGTCGTGTTTTCCAATCATCTGACCGATGGATGATAAATCTTCGTATGCACCTGCTGTGGTGATCCATGAAAAAAATATGAATACCGCAGCTTGAACGATGTATGTGGATCGTTTTTTCATGCCAGGTAAAACGCCTTGTATGCTTTGTAAGTCATGTAAATATCGGCCTTGCTCGAAATTTCGAACGGGGAATGCATGGACAAAAGGGCAGGCCCGCAATCGATAATATCCATACCGTATACGGCGAGGAATTTGGCAATGGTTCCCCCTCCGCCCTGGTCGATTTTTCCCAGTTCTCCGGTCTGCCACTGGATGTTGTTATCATTGAAGATCGATCGGATCATTCCCATGAATTCCGCACTGGCATCGCTTGATCCGGATTTTCCGCCCGTCCCCGTGAACTTGGTCACACAAATTCCATAGCCCAGTTTTGCGGCGTTCCGTTTTTCGTGAACGTCCTGGTAGTCGGGTTCTATGCCTGCGTTGACATCCCCTGAAAGCATGGATGAGTTGAGGAGCGATTTCCGAAGCATCCGTTCACTTGATGGAGTCCCCTGGGCTTCCATGACGTCGGAAATGAAATCTTCAAAAAATTTCGATTTGGCCCCGGTGTTTCCTTCACTGCCGATTTCTTCCTTGTCGAAGAAAAGGCACAATGAATCACGTACCGGGTTTTTCGTTTCAAGAATCGCCTTGAGGGATGTGAACACGCAGGCTCTGTCATCCTGGCCGTATCCTCCGATAAGACTCCGGTCAAATCCCAGATCCCGGGCCGGTCCGGAAGGGACAAGTTCGAATTCCGAGCTGACCAGATCCTCTTCTGTCATGTCGTACTGGTCGTGTAAGTGTTTGAGAATCGCAAGTTTGAACCGTTCCTTGATTTTGCTGTCGCCCAGGGGGATGCTGCCCACCAGAATGTTCAGCTTTTCACCGTCAAAGGCTTCGGACAGTTTTTTCCCGGCTTGTGATTTGGCAAGGTGGGGCAGAAGATCCGAAATGCAGAACACAGGGTCGGTATCTTTTTCACCGATCACCAAAGGAAGTCTGAGACCGTTTTTCAGGATGACTACCCCATGCAAAGCAAGAGGCCTCGCCAGCCAGTGGTATTTTTTTATTCCGCCGTAATAATGGGTTTTCATCAGAGACAGATCCACCTCTTCATAAAGAGGATTCTGTTTGAGATCAAGCCTCGGAGAATCCATGTGGGAGCCAATGATTCGCATGCCCTTGTCCGAAGGTTCCGAACCTTTAACCCAAAGAGCCACGGATTTGTTTTTATAAATTTTATAGTATCTTTCCGATGGTATTGAACTGTCAATGTTTACAAACCCATGCTGTTCAGCTTGCATGATAATGTAATCCACGGCTTCACGTTCAGTTTTGACTTCTGACAGAAACGACCTGTATTCTTCGCAGAATTCAAACACCTGTTTTTTTTCTTTGCTGTCAATAACATCCCAGATCAGGGGCTGTTTTTTTTCCACGATCGCTTTCAGTTTATCAATGTCTTTGCTGGAAGGCTGATTTTTCATGATTCTGTCTCCTATAGGGCACCTGGCTTTTCGTGAGGGTCAGGTGCTGCTGTCAACAATCAGTGTGACCGGTCCGTCATTGACAAGATGAACTTCCATATGTGCCTGAAAAGTTCCGGTCTGTGTTTTTATCCCTTGTTCGTTCAATCGGTCGATCAGCGCCAGGTAAAGTTCATTGGCTTTTTCTGGGCGCGCTGCATCGATGTATGACGGGCGTCGTCCTTTCCGGCAGTCTCCATACAGAGTAAACTGGGAAACCACAAGGATTTCAGCCTGAATATCCTTTGCCGAAAGATTCATCTTTCCGTATTCATCGTCAAAAATTCGTAAATCCGGTATTTTTCTGGCCATGAATTCCACGTCTTTATGATCGTCCGAATCCTTGACGCCAAGAAGAACGAGGAGACCGTGGCCGATGCTGCCCACGTGTTCCCCGTTGACCGATACATGGCTTTGTTTGACACGCTGAACCACTGCTTTCATTTATCGTTCCATTTCCAAAATAATCATCCGGTTTTCGAAATCCAAGTGCTCATGGGTCATATCGGATCAGAGGGAAAAAGAAAAGTATTCACCTATCATCGTTTGTCGATTCATCAAATTCATCGATCATGGATGATACGTCCCAGCCCAGATCCTTGTTTTTGCCGATATCTTCGAACTCCCGTACAAGAATCTGCTCCAGTGTCTTGATCCTCAGTTTTGCTTCCCTAATAAAAAGATCCCGGTCATGACGGTGGTCTGAAAGTTCTCTCAGATATTGTTCATCGTGTTTTCTGAACGTCCTTGCCGCGTTACGGACCTGGTAGCTTCTGTAACCCATTTTGACCAGCACGTCTGAAGCCATGCGGAGCGAAGAATCCAGGGTCTCAAGGTAAACATCGTGAATGCCCATGTCCATGAGTTCGTGACTGTCGTTCCAGCCGCTGGTTCGGGCAAGAATGCTGAGATGAGGGAAATGCTTGCGGGCGGTTTCGGCGATTTCAAGTGTATTGTCCGGATTGTCCACTGCGATGACGAGTATTTTTGCCGTTTCCGCACCAGCGGCCTTAAGGAGGTCTGCACGTGAGGCGTCACCGTAAAAAACTTTCAGACCCATTTTTCTTAATAGTTCGACATTGTCCGGATCGATGTCCAGATAAGTCGCCTTTTGGCCGTTGGCCCTTAAAAAACGTCCGATGATGCTTCCCACTTTACCGAAACCCGCAATGATCACAGGATGGGATGTGTCGATGCCCTCCGAAGGTGTGTCGGCGATTTCAAGGGTCCCGCAGTTGGGCCGGATCAATCGTTCATTGATGAGCATGAGAACAGGCGTTGCGGTCATGGACAAGGCGACCACCGCATTCAGAAGATTGGCATACTCGGCAGACAGAATCCGGCCATGGGCAGCAAAGGACGTCAGGACAAACGCGAATTCTCCTCCCTGTGAAAGAACGAAGGCAAACAACAGGGTGTTGTCAAGACACATCCGTGAAAAACGTCCGATGGCAAAAAGAACGATAAATTTGATCAGGATATACGCAGGAACAGCTGAAACGATCATTCGGGAATGTTCCGATACAAGACGAAAATCGATGGAAACGCCGACGGCGATAAAAAAAAGACCCAGGAGAAGCCCTTTGAACGGCTCTATTTCTGATTCAAGCTCATGACGGTATTCGTTCTGGGCGAGAACCACACCGGCCAGGAACGTTCCAAGAGCGGGGCTTAATCCCACCCAGGTCATGACAAGAGTGATCCCCACCACAAGAAGAAGGGACACGGCTGTGAAAAGTTCACGTAACCTTGTGCGGGCGATCAGTCTGAACACGGGTGTCATGGCATATCGGCCGCACAGGACGATGATGATAACGGCCGAAAGAACTACGAAGGTCTGGCCCCAGAAGGGAAGGGCGTCAATCAGGCTGGCGACGCCGGAGGAAGCAGGCGTCTCATGTTCCGTAACCGGAGATAAGAGTGGAAGGAACGCCAGAATGGGTATGACGGCGATATCCTGAAATAAAAGGACACTGAAGGAATTCTGGCCACCATCGGATTGAAGGCGGTTTTTTTCTTTGAGCATCTGAAGGGCGATGGCTGTGGATGAAAGTGAAAGGATAAGACCCGATGCCATGGCCTGGGTCGATGTCTGGCCTGTCATCAGCAGGAAAAATGAGATCATGACGGTGGTGATGCCAAGCTGAAGTCCGCCCATACCCACAATGGCTTTTCTAAGACGCCAGATCATGGCGGGCCGTAATTCCAGACCCACCAGAAAAAGCATCATGACCACACCGAATTCCCCAACATGAAGCGCGTTTTTTTCAGCATCGCCCACGAGTTTCAATGCGCTTGGACCTATCAGGATACCCGCCATCAGGTAGCCGAGAACGGAACCGAGACCCAGTTTTTTTGCTAAGGGGACGGACAGGACTGCCGCTGTAAGATAAACAAAAATCTGAAATATGAAGGTGTGACCGGTCATGGCTTGCCTTTACCCATCGATGGCGGCGGATAGTCGTTGAGGTAATCCAGGCCCATTAACTCGCTGAAGTCTATGGTTTCATCCCTGAGTATTGAAAGGTATCTGTAATATGAATCCCTGATCGTTACAATGTCCTGTGTGGTGAGGACTTGAGCCCCATGAACGACGAACGGGGGAAGATAGGTCATCTTGCACATGGAGGCTGTCTGCTCGAAGGGGGCGAGTAGCTGCCGTATGGTGAAACGACCGGCCTGTCCCTTGACATGATAAAATTCCTTTTGACCGCCTGTGGTCAGAACGTTTAAAAAGTATTTCCCTCTCAGCGCAGTTCCTTGTCTGCCATAGGCCCATCCATGGCTTAGAACAAGTTCCTGCCACTGTTTGAGTATGGCCGGACCGCTGTACCAAAAGAAGGGATGGTGAAAAATGATGATGTCATGGCTGGATAACAGGCGTTGTTCACGGGCTCTGTCTATGTCGAGCTCGGGGTATTCCTGGTACAGATCGTGAAAAGTGACTCCGGACATTTCTGAAAGCCCCTGGACAAGAAGGGCGTTGACCCGTGATTTTTCAAATGCGGGATGGGCAAACAGGATAAGGATATTTTTCACGGATCTCCTCTCATCAGGCCCTGAAACCAGGTGTTTTTATAACATTCAAAAAAAACTCAAACTTACTGAAGTGCCAGAATTTTAGGCGGTTTAAAACATGGGGCCGGACAGAGGCAGCACAGAGCCCTGGTGCCCGTTTTCCACAGCTTTGTTCAGGATCAGGCTTTGGCCGACGTCTTTTCCGTCGCTGATCACGTTTGCGTCGGACACTCTTCCGTTATGATGAATATTCCTGATTTTCGGGTATTTGTATGAAATATAGTCCGTGAGTTTGGGATCGATTTTCACCAGATTCCAACGGCTGTTACGGGTGCCGGTCTCATTGGAGGGCATCAGTGTCCGTTCACGGGTCAGTTTTTCGATAAAACCCTGAACAAGACCGGATGAAAAATCCGTTTTATGGCCGCGTCCCAGATTTTTTCCTTTATTGTAAACGGCCCAGGCTGATTCCATATGATGCCGGATAAAACCATGGACATACACGGCGATTTTGATGTTTTCAGATGTTCCGGTGATTTCGAACACGCGCCCCATTTTACATTTGCTTGTGACATACGCAGGTATCCAGATGCCGAAAACATAGTAATGCTCGATCAGAAGATGGGCAAGCCAATAGTCCTCCCGTGAGAAACGCAAGGCGGGTTCTCCGATATAAACGCTTACAAAGCCAGGGGTTTCGTTTTTTTCGAAAAGATCGACGTTATACTTACGTATCAGGGCATGGGCCTTGGCCATGGCCGCTTCAGCCTCGTGGTGGTTCATGCTGTTTCCAAGGGCCAGAAGTTTTTTCACTTTCAGCATGATCCTGTCCTGATCCGAAAGGTCATGGTCGGAAAGCCGGTCGGAAAGGGGTCTGTACGAGCCCGAAGCTTCAGGGTTGGCTTTGAAAATCCCGCAGGCCTTTTGAAAGGATGGTCCATGAGGCGGTTCATGTTCGGCTTTCAGGACTTCCGCGGTGTACTGATGGGCTATTTCATGAACAAGGACTTCTTTGACCGAATCCCAGGGGTAGTTTAAAACAAACGAACGGCTGAATGAAATTTCACGTTTGACCGTGTCCCAGTGCGCAAGGCTTTTGTCTGAATTTTTCAGAGAAAACAGGGGCACGGTCAACTTTGACCGGACTGAATCCTTGATAAAGGACATGACACTGTCCCATTCAAGCCGAAGGCCATGGAGAATGATACGTTCAAGCTCTGTATAGGTATCCATGGACATGATGATTAAAAGGAATAAACGTCCTCGCCTTTGAAAATCTTGATGTTGTTCGCTTCAAGGACTTTCAGGGCATTGTCCGTGTTGTCGAACCTGAAAATCATCACGGCGTTGTGGCCTTCTTTCAAAAGGGCGTAGATGTATTCCACGTTGATGTCAGCCTGGGCAAGGATTTGGAGAATGGCGTTGAGACCTCCGGGTTTGTCTTCCACCTGGACGGCCACCACGTTTGTTTTTCCAACCGTGAAACCCTGGGCTTTCAGCGCTGTTTCAGCCTTGTCCACATCACTCACGATAAGACGAAGTACGCCAAAGTCCGTGGTGTCGGCCAGGGACATGGCCCTGATGTTGATGTCGGCTTTGGCAAGAATGGACGTGGCTTCGGCGATACGTCCCCCGGTGTTTTCGAGAAAAATGGAAATCTGGGTCACTTTCATTTGGGATCTCCTTGTATTGCCGTTTGTCAGATTTTTCTGTTGTCAATCACCCGGACGGCCTTGCCTTCACTGCGGGCGATGGATTTGGGTTCCACAAGTTTCACTTTGGCTGAGACACCCAGGTATTCCTTGATGTCATGGGACAGTTTTGCTTCGAGACCCTGGAGAATCTTGATTTCGTCAGAAAACAGGGATTCGCTGACCTCCACTTTGACGGTGAGTGTGTCTAAGTTGTCCACACGGTCCACCACCAGCTGGTAATGGGGTTCCACTTCTTCTGTTTTCATGAGGACACTTTCGATCTGCGACGGGAAAACGTTCACACCCCGGATGATCAGCATGTCGTCGGATCTTCCGCTCACCCGTTTCATCCGGACGTGGGTTCTTCCGCAAATGCAGGGTTCGGTGGAAAGAGACGTGATGTCACGGGTTCTGTACCGGATCACCGGGAAAGCTTCCTTGGTGATGGAGGTGAAGACGAGTTCACCGGTTTCACCGTATGGAAGGGCCTTGCCGGTTACTGGATCGATGATTTCAGGAATGAAATGGTCTTCGAAAATATGGAGTCCGTTCTGGGCTTCGTAGCACTCGATGGCAACCCCCGGCCCCATGACTTCGCTTAAACCGTAGATATCCACAGCCTTGATGTTCAGGGCTTCTTCAAGCTCGCCACGCATGTTCTCAGACCAGGGTTCGGCTCCGAAAATGCCGAATTTGAAGCTCAGGTCCTTGAAAGAAACACCCATTTCTTTAGCCACTTCCGCCAGATGAAGTGTGTACGACGGAGTGGCTGTGAGGATGGTGGGACCGAAATCTTTCATGATGACGATCTGGCGTTTGGTGTTGCCGCCCGATACAGGAATCACGGAAGCCCCAAGTTTTTCAGCACCGTAATGAACCCCCAAACCACCGGTGAAAAGCCCGTAGCCGTAAGCGTTGTGAATGATGTCACGGCGTCCGGCTCCGCCGGCTGAAAGGGCGCGAGCCATCAGCTCGGCCCATGTTTCGATGTCTCTGGCTGTGTAACCCACCACCGTGGGGCTTCCGGTCGTTCCAGAGGACGCGTGGATTCGGACCACGTTGGCCATCGGAACCGCGAACATGCCGTAAGGGTAGTTGTCCCTTAAATCCTGTTTGGTGGTGAAGGGTACACGTTCAAGATCAGCTAAGGTTTTCAGACCCGAAGGTGAGAAACCGGCTTCATCGAATTTGTTTTTATAAAAAGGCACGGTGGCATAGACTTTTTCAAGGGTCGCTTTCAGACGTTTGAGCTGTATGGCCGCCAGAGCCTCCCTTGGCAGGGTTTCAAAATCGATATTGAAAATCATGGGGCAACTCCTTAACGGGTGTAAGTTCCGTTGAATTCCGCTTTGCGTTTTTCAAGGAAAGCCTTGGTACCTTCTTTGGAGTCCTCACTGGCAAGGCACAGCGCAAAGGCTTCGATTTCGATGGCGCAACCGGTGGTGATGTCCACGTCCTGAGCTGCGTTGACGGCGTATTTTGCGGCTCTTAAGGAAACGCGGCCTTTGGCGGCAATGGATTTGGCTGTTTTCATGACATCGTCCATCAGGGCTTCAGGAGTCGTGACTTTGTTGACCATGCCGATGGCCTGGGCTTCTGCGGCGGAAAGCATTTTTCCGGTGAAGATCATTTCCTTGGCGATGTTTTTACCCACGAGTTTGGTGAGACGCTGGGTTCCACCGAAACCGGGAATGATGCCCAGGGTGATTTCGGGAAGACCGAACTTGGCGTTTTCCGAGGCGTAGATAAAATCGCAGGCCAGTGCCATTTCACTGCCGCCGCCCAGAGCGAAGCCGTTGACCGCACCGATGACGGGAATGGAAAGAGCCTGGAGTTTTCCGATGACATCGTGGCCTTTTTTTGCGAAAATCCGTCCCTGAAGTGCGTTGAAGGTGGCCAGTTCCGAAATGTCCGCACCGGCTATGAATGCCTTGTCACCGGACCCTGTGAGAACGAGCACGCGGATATCTTCCCGTGAGCCGATAATGTCAAGGGCCTGGGAAAGCTCGGTGAGAAGCGCGTCATTCAGAGCGTTCAACGCTTTGGGGCGGTTGAAGGTCAGTAAGGCGATTCCGTCGTTCACGTCAAGGATGATGTTTTCGTAGTTCATGTAACCCTCCGTTGTTTATATGTAAAATAATAATCGTATTCTTAAGGTTTTTCGTTTAAAATATCTATATAGAGGAATACGGAAATAATTGAAAGAGAGAAAAAAACCCATGATCGATATTCACAGCCACATCATTCCAGGGGTTGACGACGGTTCGCAGGACATGCGGACCACCATGGATATGGCCGTCATTGCAGCGGGTGACGGAATAAGAACCATTGCCGCCACGCCGCACATCCAGTCTGACGTGCTGACTCCGACCATGATCATGGAAAAGGTCACGGCTTTGAATGAACGACTGGCCGAAACCGGTATCCCCCTGACCGTGGTGACCGGTGGAGAAGTGGCGTCATTCCTGCCTGTCTCGCTGATGAAACAATTCAGTATCAACGGAAACGGTTACATCCTACTTGAATTTCCACACACCCATCTTCCCATTTCCGCAAAAGACACCGTATCTCAGTTGATTGCCACGGGTTTGAAAGTGATTATCGCCCATCCTGAACGAAACCCCACGGTGATCCGGAAGCCTGAAACCCTTATTGATCTGATCGAAAATACAGGGGCGTACATTCAGTTGACGGCCAACAGCATCACCGGAGGGTTCGGTCCGGCCGTCAAAGCCTGCGCCAAACATCTGCTCAAGATAAGGATCCGTGGTGTCATTGCATCGGACGCCCACTCCGCAGGATTCAGAAAGCCTCAGTTGTCGGATGGGTTTGAGGCGGCTTCAAAAATTGTGGGAAGGGAACTGGCGGAAAAAATGGTCAATGAAAATCCTTTGGCAGTGATTCTGGGACTGCCCATCATTTAAACTATCGTCAATTTCAGTCGGTGATGTGTTTTTCCACGAACTGAGATAGAAGTTCGTGGATTTTCATCGGCGGGCGGATTTTGAAATATTTGTCCACCACCACATGGCCGATTTCATGAGCGACTACCTGTATCCGGGCGTGGCGTGCTGACACGTAGACCGTGTCGGTTGAAGGGGCGTAAAAACCAGGTCGTTTCAAGTCTGATGAGTTTATCCTTACAAAATGATTGTTAACCTGCTCCATGCTTTCACAGATTGAAAAGGTGTATTGAAGGTGGGGGGGGAACATGTCCAGTATCTCCTGAACTTTCAAGGTGATGAGGTCGATTTTTCCTGTCACCTCATCTTCAATCGTCATTGGACGCTTTTCAGTTGACATAAATCTGAAACGGCTTACGAACAACCGATTGTTCAGCATCTGAAGCGTGTCGTCGTCCGGGCAGATCAGTCGTGCATACTTGCTTTGAAGTTCAAGTGAGGCCGAGGGGAGTGAGGTTGAAATGATAATATAGATGATCAGTGCGAGGCTTTTTGTCAATCTTCGTGTCATGATGATAAATTCCGGTTGATGATGCACGTTTTTTAAATGAGTGTTTCAGCATTACACCCTTATCATCGGACGATTGGACGCTATTCTTCAGGAAGATCTCTGCTGAGGTTGAAAAAATCAAGCCATTGGACAAGACGGTTATGGATGTCCTGGAGTGATTCGCGCTGATCGTCCCGGATAACAGCGTGATCATCCTGAACGAGACTGTCCGTTGTTTGCCGGAGGCTTTCGGATAGCATTCTAATTTCATGAATTTTATGATTCATCACGCCGTTGAGATGATTGATTCTGTCTGCGAGGTCCTTGCACTCATCCTGCTTGCGAAGAACGATCCTGGTGCTCAGGTTTCCTTTGGCCATGAGTTCAATGGTTCGACCGATTTTAAATAGAGGTCCCACAGTTTTGTGGGTGAAGCGGGTCACGTAATAGAGAATGGCAAATCCTGAAAAAATGATAAGAATGCCATGAATGCTTAAAATGCTGTCAAAAAGGATCTCCGGTGTTTTTCCCATTTTAAGCTGATTGTTTTCATACGTGATGGAAAGGCTGTCCGTTGAAAAATAAACAAAAAGAAGGGTGAACAGAATCATGACAAGACAGGCCAGAATAAAGTAACTGAACAGATATTTCCCCTGAAAGCTTTCTTCGAAAAAGTATTTCGACCGTCGGTAACCTTTATGTCCTGTTTTGCTGATATCCTTTTTGCTATCCATCATTTCGTCCTTGTTTTCATGGTTCTGTTTTATTTTGAACGTCATTTTTCGAATGATTCTGCAATGAAATGAAGGCCTGGCTTTTCAGTTTTTCAAGCCACTCGGCCATCAGCCGCTCTTTCTTTTGCTCTGCGATAATGCGGCGGATCGCATCCCTGTCCGTTAGATTTTTTTTGGTAAGGGGTGCCGGCTGAATGCTGTCCAGGCGGAAAACGGAACAGCCATCAGACTGGGAGCAGGAGGGTGAGGAACACTGGCCTTTAACGATGTTCAATAGTTCGAATTTTACATCCTGGGAAAGTTTGTCGAACGGAAGGCTCATTTTTTCTTCTGAATCGTGAAGTCCCTGTTTGACGGCCTCAAGGTCTTTATAATTCAAGACGGTGAGATGAAGAATCTTGTTATCCAGTTCAATATAACGGTCGATTTTTTCGTCTTCAACGTTCACTTCGATGGCTCTGTATTTCTGGTCAACCATGGCCTGGGCCAGGGCTTGCTCGAAATGTTCTTTGACGCCCTTGATGAAATCTTTACGATTCTGGATTCCGTGATTCAGAGCTTCCTGGACAAGGAGCTCCTTTAAAACCATGGAATGGATCAGGTCGTTTTTATCATTTGGGTACGAAGTGTTTTTAAAACGGTCATTGAACTCCTCAAGGGATACGGTTTTCTTGTTGACGATGATCACAGCATTATGTGAAGAGGGGTAACGGATAAAACGGACGACACCAATCAAAATTGTAACTCCAAAAATGATGAAAAGAATGATATGTCTGTAGTCGGGTTGTTTCATCCACACCTCGATTTTTCGATAATCGTTCAATAAAATGAAATCATAAGACCTGGTTGGACGATGTCTGCCCGGCCTGTGGTGGAAAGTTTACCATTATAGGAGAGCCGCTGACAGGCTGTCAAGCTGCATCCTGAAATGATGGCAACCGATAATCATGAGAAAAAAGGACAACCGGATGATGACGGTGATATTCTGGGTGGGTTTACTTGTTTCATTGGGCATCGGTTTTGACATGGAGGGTGAAGACGGCATGCTTTTGGCGGCCGCCCTTTATATTCTCGGTTTTCATGTTTATCGGTTGAACAGAAAGGTGGCATACCTTGAAAAAAAGATCTTCCAGTTTGAAATCCCGTTTAAAAAAAATAAAACAGTTGAACAGGCAGCGGCCCATTCCAGTGACGTAAACTGCGAAAAAGAACATTCCCGCGATGGTTTCTTGAGTGATCCCCGTGGGCGATCAGCGTCTTCTCCGGATCATTCGGACGGACCGCCTCCGCTTCCGGAAGACTGGCCGGAGGAGACGGAGATTTTTTCCGCCAAATCCAATGTGTATATTGGCGAGAAAGGTCAGAAAACCGTTGAAGCAGCTGAACCCTTGAGACGGGTTCGCGCGGCTTCGAGTCTTGAACAAAGAATCATGAGATTTATGACCACCGGCAACGTGGTTGTGAAAATCGGCTGGGTGATCCTGTTCTTTGGTGTGGGTTTTCTTTTAAAATTCGCCTCTGACAGAAACATGTTTCCCGTCGAAGTCCGTTATATCGCTGTGGCGGCCGCTGCTTCAGCATTATTATGGTTCGGTTGGGTGCTGAGGGGCAAAAACAAGGCATACGCCTTGCTTCTTCAGGGAGGAGCCATCGGTCTTCTCTATATGACTGCGTTTTCAGCGGCAAAATTACACCGGTTGATTCCGTTGGAATTCGCTTTCGTGGTGCTTGTCTGTCTCGTCGTTTTTTCAGGGATGCTTTCCGTTGTACAAGACGCTAGGTTTACAGCCTTTTTTGGAGCTGCAGGAGGTTTTCTGGCTCCTGTGCTCACGTCAACGGGTGAGGGCAGCCATGTGATGCTGTTTTCATATTACGCTCTTTTAAATTGCGGGATTCTGGGAATCGCATGGTTTAAATCCTGGCGAGAACTGAATCTCATGGGTTTTGTATTCACGTTTGGAATCGGTGGCCTGTGGGGGCTGAAAGCCTACCGTCCTGAACATTTCATGACAACGGAACCTTTTCTTATTCTGTTTTTTTTCTTTTTTTCCATCATATCCGTATTGTTTGCCGTTAAACAGCCTGAAGATCGCAAAGGGTATGTGGACGGCAGCCTCGTGTTCGGACTGCCGGTGATAAGTTTCACGCTTCAGAGCTATCTGGTGAAAAACATGGGTTACGGTCTTGCTGTGAGCGCTGTGACCCTCAGTTTTTATTATCTGATTCTGGCCCGTTTGTTGTGGGGACAAAAAAATGAGGGTTTACGAACGCTCATCGAATCGTTCCTCGCTCTGGGTGTGGTCTTTGCGAGCCTCGCACTGCCACTGTCTCTTGACGGAAGATGGACCGCCGCAGCATGGGCCATGGAAGGCGGCGCTCTTGTTTGGGTCGGTGTCCGTCAAAACCGTTTGAAAGCCAGACTTTTCGGTTATCTTCTTCAAATCGGCGCCGGAATATCTTTTGTGATGGTTATGGGCTCTCCGGCCCGTCATATTCCTGTGCTCAACGGTTTTTATCTGGGGTGTCTGTCTGTGTCTCTTTCGGGTTTTTTTTCTTCATACGTTTTACATATGAATCCCGGGCGTCTGAGATCATGGGAACGGAATTTTCACGGGATGCTTCTGGTCTGGGGTTTGTTGTGGTGGTGCGGGGCAGCCGTCAGTGAAATACAGCGGCATGTGATTCCGCCATATCAGATGTCCGCTTATATTTTTTTCTCAGGCTTTACCGTCGGGATTCTGATGTATCTTTACGGTAAACTGAAATGGCTGACGCTGAAATACCCGCTTTTCTGTCTGTCCACGGTTCTGGCGTGGATTCTGGTCAATGAATACGCATGGCGGAGCATGGTGCAGGTTCATCCCTTCAAATATTTCGGTTGGGCTGCATGGCTATACGCTCTTGGTGTTTTTTATCGCTCGTTGTACCTTTATGAATCAGATCTTGAGGGGCTCTGGTGCGATCTGCAACATCTTTCGGGCTATCTTCTTGTTTTATGCCTCCTGTGTATGGAGTCAGCACACCTCATGACGCTTGTTAAAGGAATCGGCGGTGTATGGTCGGTTACGGTCTGGGGTATTGTACCCTTGGTTGTCATTATGCTGATTCTGTTTAAAGGAAAGACTCTGGCCTGGCCGCTTACGAAACATGAATCAAAATACAAGGGAGACTATCAACTCCCTGTCATGGCCTGTCTTTTGTTATGGTTCCTGATCACAGGATTCACTGAAGCCGGAACACCCATACCGCTACCATATATCCCTGTGATCAATCCACTTGAGAGTACGCAACTTCTTTATATATTGACTGCCATGCACTGGTTGAGGATCAGGGGAAACCAGGATCCGGGCGTTTCTCCAGTTTACATATATTATGGCCGGGTTTTCGCGGCCCTTGCAGGATTTTTGTGGATGAACACGGTGATCGGACGTTCAGTGCATGTTTTTACGGCTATTCCTTTTGATTGGGCTATAATCTGGCGTTCAACCGTGTTTCAGGCCTCAGTCAGTGTTATATGGACATGCCTTGCACTTATGTGCATGGTTTTTGCCCGGAATAATTTCAGTCGTGTTCTGTGGTTTACCGGGGCCTCACTTCTGGGCATGGTCGTTCTAAAATTATTTGCAGTGGACCTGTCGAATTCACGGGCCATAGCCCGGATCGTTTCGTTTCTTGCCACAGGCGTCCTGATGCTTGTGATCGGCTTTTTTTCGCCTTTGCCGCCTCGAAAAGAAAAGGATCAATCATGAGATACTTTGGGACAGTCGTAGTACTGGTTTTTATTCATGCCTGTCTTTGCAATGCTTCTGAGAAACAGGCCCTGGATTTTGCCGAAGGAATTGTTCTTGAATGCCCTGAAGGTGCCACGGCCTGCCGTTACAATCTTCCGGACTATGTCTATGACATGCTGGTTTATCCGAATTATGCAGATATCGGCATGTTCAACAGCGATGGTCGCAGTGTACCTTTTACTTTGCAGCATAAGGAAAGTGACATGGTGTCCAGTAAGGAACGTCAGACTCCATCGGAGCTGGCATTTTTCCCAATTTTTCATGAAAAGCCCAAGGACCAGTCCGTCGGAAGTTCCTGGTCCATTGTAGCGGACAGTAAGGGTGCTTTGATCAACCTGGGACTGGAAAGCCGGAAATCCGTTGTTGATTCAAATGAAAAGAAGACGCCATTGTTTTATATTGCCGACTGCTCCGCTCTTGAACACATGCCCAGCCGGTTGTCATTCTTATGGAATGGTCCTGAAAACCATGTGTTTCATGTGGGTATAGACGGAAGCGACGATCTTGAAACCTGGAACACTGTTGTTCTATCGTCAGTGCTTGCTGAAATTCGGAGAGATGGTCATATGTTGCTGAAAAGAGACATCCCGCTTCCGGTCGTACGCTACAAGTACCTCAGGATCAAACGAAAGAATGAAACAGACCGGATTCTGTTCAAAGGGATAACGGCTTATTTCGAAGAAGATTATGTAAAGGAAGCCCCGAGGCACTGGACGCGGCTGAACGCCCGGAAAGGTTCGGATTCTGGATCTGGCACGGTGTATCGTCTGGAAGGCCATCGGCCTGTGGACAGGCTTCGAATCAATTTCCCAGATAAAAACACGCTGGTAAACGCTGAAATTTCTTCGCGGGTCAGTCATGAAAAAACATGGCAGCCTTTATTCAAGGGGGTGCTTTACTTTCTTGATGTTGACGGTTCAGCGCTTGAGAATTGCATCGTATCGTTTTCTGTCGTGTCCCACACGGAGTTCAGATTGAAGATCGATGACGGCATGGGAGAGTATTGGGAAAAGACTCGTCTGGACCTGACGGCCGGATACCTTCCGCACGAGGTCATTTTCATGGCCCAGGGTAACGGCCCTTATACCCTGGCGTATGGGAGTGGGAAAGCATGGAACGGTGAGGATGAAAAACGAACCATGAACGTTTTTTTGAGGTCGATGGATGATGATACGAAAAAAAAGATGGTCAAAGAATCACGATTTGTGACAAAAAAAACGCTGGGCGGTCCTGAACAACTGAAAAATAATATGGACAGACTGACTTTGAACAGGATGTTCTTGTGGATTGTTCTTGCGACAGCCGTCGTTTTGTGCGGTTATATGGCCTTGACACTTCAACGTCAGATGATACGGGAAAAAAAAGATTCCGGAGAGAGACCATCTTGATTATTTGTCCATTTTGATGACTTCCCTGTAATGCTTGGGAGGCAAGGGCTTTTTTTCAATTTTTTTCATCTGCATGATTTTGTCAGTCTGGGTGTTGAGTTTCTTGATGACCTTATTGAGCCATTTCGAAAAATCAACGCCGCATGTGGGACATTTTAAGAATTCAGGTTTGCGGTCTGAGCCGCAAATGGGACATTGCATGGCTTCGCCTCCTTTTTTATCCGGTTCATGCTTTGTATTTTAAATGATAAGACAAGTAATTTCAATTGCTGAGTCAATTCTTGTTAAAACAAATTGGAGAATGTGGAATGAATATTCTTGTAACAGGCGGTGCTGGATATATTGGCAGCCATACATGTCTTGAACTTCTTAAAATAGGGTATCGTATCGTTGTTGTGGACAACCTTTCCAACAGCAGTCGTGAATCCCTTCGAAGGGTTGAGAATCTGACCGGGATGAATCTTGAGTTCTGCCATGTGGATCTCCTCGATAAAGAATCCCTTGAAAGCGTGTTCAAAAAATTCAAATTTCATTCCGTCATTCATTTTGCCGGGTTGAAAGCGGTGGGTGAGTCTGTGGCCATCCCCTTGAAGTATTATCAGAACAACATAACTGGGACTCTGGTGTTGTTAGAACTGATGGAGAAGTACGATGTGCGCAATATTGTTTTCAGTTCGTCCGCAACAGTCTATGGTGACCCGCATACCGTACCCATTACCGAGGATTTCCCTCTAAGCGCCACGAATCCTTACGGTCGGACCAAATTGATGATCGAGGAGATCCTCAATGATGTGCATGCTGCGGATAAACGATGGAATGTCATTCTGCTTCGGTATTTCAACCCTGTAGGTGCTCATGAAAGCGGAGAAATCGGTGAAGATCCTCAGGGGATTCCAAACAACCTGATGCCTTATATCAGCCAGGTTCATGTGGGGAAACTGAAAGAGCTGTCCGTTTTTGGAAACGATTACCCGACACATGACGGGACCGGAGTGAGGGATTACATCCATGTTGTGGATCTGGCTCTCGGTCATGTTAAGGCCGTTGAAAGGATATCTGAAAATTCAGGTTTGTCTGTATACAATCTGGGCACCGGACAGGGGTACAGTGTTTTGGACATGGTCAAAGCGTATGAAAAAGCGGCAGGATCCCGCGTTCCTTTTAAATTTGCGGCCCGGAGACCCGGAGATGTGGCGGCCTGCTATGCGGACCCTGGAAAAGCAAACCGTGAGCTTGGCTGGAAAGCAGAGCGTGATGTGGACACCATGTGCCGAGACACGCTGAAATGGCAGACTCAAAATCCACAGGGATTCAGAACTCATGAAATATCTGATGGTGAAAAATGATGTTCCATACACCATCGGATTTGAAACTCAGTTGCCCATGAGCTTGAGTTTGAATTTGTGGTATTCATCAAGGGTGATGAGGTTCTTATTTAATAGATCAACCAGTTCTGAAAGTTCTCGCAGCTGGTGAGCGTCAGAATCGATCAGGCGTCCACCTATATCGGGAAGACTTTGTTGAATGACATGGTCCGCTGGATTGGGACTTTCAAGTCTGAGAGAGGCCATGCCTCCGAACAGACTGACTTCTATGGTTCTTCCGCTGAATTCCGGTAGGGCGAGCATGTCACGTAACTGTTTACCTTCACTGACCATTTTTCTCTGGAGAAGATAAGCGGCCAGAAAGATAAGCAAAGAACCGATAACAAGAATCCAGACCATGTACTGGACAATGGCACTGAAAAAAAGAATCAGGCAACCTACACCGGCAATCAGTGCTACATGAAGCACGAGAATCAGGTGTGCTGCAAAGATGCTTTTCAAGAGGCCGCTGGATTCTTTCTGGGAGTTTGATTTCATGTCTGTCAAACCTTGATGATGATATAGGGTGATGCAAATTCTATTCTTAAACCGTCAATGAAACTATGAACATCCGGTTTTATGATACCTGAGTGTTTAAAAGATAAACATTAAAAAGTCAAGCACGTGAGCTTTTCATCCATAAAAGTGAGGTTCGTATCTGGGTCGTCTGATCATGAATCCGCTTTTTTTTATAGGCAAGCATCAAAGTTATTGACCCGGACATCAGAGTTCATTTAAAATAAAAGCATGGTGTGACCGATGATGGCAGTCATCCGTGTCCCCAACAAGCCGTTCAGCGAGGGTCTACTGCCATAGTTCGCCTCCGAACGGCTTGATTTTTCTTATAGGCACCTCCTGATACCTCTCGATTTAATCAAATCATAGATTGAAACAAACCAGCCTCGAATTTATTTTATTTTTTATTTTTTTTCAGACTCAAATGTAATAAGGTAGGTCCCGTTATTTTTTAATCGTTGTCAACTCATGAATCATTAGCATTTACAGATTTCTTTGATGAATTTCACATATAAAAAAATGAAGCCTTTTTTAAAAAAAGCGGCGATTGTATCCGGTTGTTTATTCTCAGCCGTAATTATTCTCATACTTGCATACTGCTGGCATTTGTCCTACGGCATCGAAAAAAGATTTTCAGGCAGAAAATGGAAGCTGCCTTCATCGGTATATTCCGACACAACCCTGCTTTTCCCCGAGAAAAAAATTAGCTCCGATGATCTTGAAAACAAGCTGATCCGTCTCGGGTACACCCTTAAAATAAGTCGACCTGAAAAAAAAGGGGAATATTACCGGGACAGAGGGGATTTCGAGATTTATTTCAACGATATGAACCTGCCCGGCAATGCACGAGAGGGATTCCTGGCACAGATCGATATCAGGAACAAGACGGTCAGAAAAATCAAACGGATCGATACGGATGAAACGCTTGATCTTGTTGAGATTGAACCTGAGCTTGTGATGCAGTATTTCGGCAATGAAAGAGAACTCCGTAAAATCATTTCCATACAGCATGTTCCGAAACATTTGATATATGCTGTTCTGGCAGCGGAAGACGGAAGATTCTATTCCCATCTTGGCGTTGACCCTCTCGGCATTTTGAGAGCGCTATTCGCCAATCTTAGGGCCGGATACATACAGCAGGGAGGTTCAACCCTGACCCAGCAGTTGGCCAAAAACTATTTCTTATCACCTGAACGAACCATCAAAAGAAAAATTAACGAATTGCTTATATCAATGGCCATAGAATTGAAATACAGCAAAAATGATATTCTTGAAATATATCTGAATGAAATTTATTTTGGTCAGAAAGCCTCCGTTTCCATCAATGGTGTTGGTGAAGCTGCGAATTTTTATTTTGGAAAGGAAGTGGAAAATCTTACCGTTTCGGAATCAGCCGTTATTGCAGGTTTGATCAAGGCTCCCAACAAATTTTCCCCCCATTCGCATATTGAACGTTGCAAGACACGGAGAAATCAGGTCCTCTATGCCATGCATAAAAAAGAATGGCTGAGCGACACTGAACTCAAAAGGTCTCTGAATGAACCGATTGTCACGGCGACCATTGAAAAAAAAGAGCAGGTGGCTCCATACTTCATGGATTACGTCACATCCCAGTTGAAC
Organism: Desulforapulum autotrophicum; assembly: GCA_020723285.1. GTDB lineage: Bacteria > Desulfobacterota > Desulfobacteria > Desulfobacterales > Desulfolunaceae > DYJE01. The sequence goes on from DYJE01000011.1 coordinate 47,893, forward strand.
GAACTTTACCCGGAAACCGCGCTTTCCAGTCTTGGTTTTTCGATATACACCACCCTTGATCTGGAAGTTCAGTCCGCTGCGGAAAAAGCCCTGGAAAAGGGGCTGAAACGCATGGAGGACAGCAATCCTGACCTCAAACGTTTCACTGAATCGGATAAGCTTCAAGGGGCCATAATCGTTATGCAGCCCAGAACCGGGAACGTTCTTGCCCTTGTCGGTGGAAGGGATTACAAACAAAGTCAGTTCAACCGGGTTACACAGGCCAAGCGCCAGGCAGGGAGCTGCTTCAAGCCCTTTGTCGTGGCCACTCTTCTTGATATGTACAAGCCGACGGATCTTCTATCCAATATCGAAATGAGTTATATGATCAATGGCGCGGCCTGGACTCCAAACAATTACGGAGTACATCCTGAGAAAAGCATGACGGTGAGGGACATGCTGCGCCTTTCCTGCAACAGAGCGGCTGTTGACATGGTTGTGACCGGAGGCCCAGGGAACGTGGCAGAAGGAGTAAAAGCCTTTGATTTTTCAACCTACGTTTACCCTTATGCGTCCATAGCGCTGGGTGCATTTGAAGTTAAACCCCTTGAACTGGCAAGAGCTTTCTGCTCTTTTGCCGCCGACGGTGTCGTTCCCCACGCGGTTTCAGTCAGGGATGTGGTCGATGAAAACAGTCATGTTCTGGTTAGAAAATTTATGGATATCCGGTCGATTATTTCACCAGCCAAAGCTTATCTGATAACATCCATGCTTGAATCCGTGGTCAAGTCCGGCACGGCCAAAACTTTGAGACGTTATGATGTGAATTATCCCCTTGCCGGGAAAACAGGCAGTACCAACGGATACAAAGACGCCTGGTTTTGTGGTTACACTCCTGATCTTCTGGCCCTTGTCTGGGTCGGGTTCGATAATGGAGATTCACTTGATGCAACCGGATCCAGTGCGGCCATACCCATTTTCGGCGATCTGATCAAAAACATTCCCGATTATATCTCGAAAGAGCCTTTCGCCGTTCCCCAGGGCGTTGTAAAACTGAATATCTGCAGACAGAGCAGGAAAATCGCCACATCCCATTGCCCGGATACGTATACCGAATATTTTCTTGAAGAAAACAAGCCCGAGGATACATGCAACATCCACACATCCAGTCGTCTTAAAAAAGTGCTTGAAGAAATCCAGGAGGATACAGAAGAAAATATCGACGAAAACGTTCAGGATTTCGATATGGAAGATATTGAAGGATTGTTCCAGTAGATTGATGAAATCACATATGATTTGAGCAGTTCAGCATCATAAAAAGGCAGCATTCTATTCCACCCGGAGGGCCCGCAATGGATGACTTTACGTTCAGGGATATGTTTCCTTTATCTCAAGATACAACTGAATACAGATTATTATCGGATAATTACATTTCTATAGTCCCGTGGGAAGGGGCGACTATGGTGAAAGTTGAACCCGAGGCTCTTTCTTTGCTCGCCCAGGAAGCTTTCAAAGACGTTTCCCACCTGCTTCGTTCATCTCATTTAAAGCTTGTATCCGATATCCTCAAAGACAGCGAGGCCTCATTCAATGACCGTTTTGTGGCCCTTGAAATGCTAAAAAATGCCGTCATCGCATCAGAAGGCGAGTTCCCCATGTGTCAGGACACGGGAACAGCCATTATCATGGGAAAAAAAGGCCATAGAATATGGACCGGTTATTCGGACGAAGCAGCCTTGTCTAAAGGAGTGTTCAACGCTTACAGAAAATATAATTTGAGATATTCACAGAATACACCGCTTACCATGTACAAAGAAAAAAACACCGGCGACAACCTTCCTGCCCAGATCGATATTCAGTCCGTTCAAGGTGATGAATACAGTTTTCTATTTGTTGCAAAAGGCGGTGGGTCTGCAAACAAGTCCTTTCTCTTTCAAGAAACAAAGGCTCTTTTAAATCATGACAGTTTGATTTGTTTCATGAAAGAGAAGATGATTGCCATTGGAACCGCGGCGTGTCCACCATACCATCTTGCCTTTGTCATCGGGGGAACTTCTGCGGAAATGACCATGAAAACAGTAAAACTTGCTACGGCCGGATACCTTGACGGTTTACCGGATCACAGCGGAGACGGCGTGACTGCGTTCAGGGATAGGGAGCTCGAAGAAGAGGTGATGACCATATCCCGAAATCTTGGGATTGGAGCGCAGTTCGGTGGACGTTATTTTTGTCTTGACGCACGGGTGATCAGGTTGCCAAGACACGGAGCGTCGTGTCCTGTGGGCATGGGGGTCAGTTGCAGTGCGGACAGAAACATCAAGGGAAAAATTAATGGCAAAGGGATATTTCTTGAACAACTCGAAACAGATCCTGCCCGGTTTCTCCCTGAGCTGGATATCCCTTTGGACAAAGCGATTCGTCTTGACCTGAACCGGCCCATGGATCAGATAAGAGCCGATCTTTCAAAATATCCCTTAGAAACGCCGCTACTTCTCAGCGGCGATATCGTCGTGGCAAGGGACATTGCTCACGCAAAGCTGAAAGAGGACATGGATAACGGGATTCCTTTGCCGGAATACATGAAAAACCACATTGTATACTATGCGGGGCCAGCCAAGACACCTCAGGGTTATCCTTCCGGTTCATTCGGACCGACAACGGCGGCCCGGATGGATGTTTATGTGCCGTTGTTCCAGAAGGAAGGGGCCTCTCTGGTTATGCTTGCAAAGGGTAACCGGTCTGATCACGTTACCGAATCCTGTAAAAGATACGGGGGATTCTATCTGGGATCCATCGGAGGTCCGGGAGCCATACTCGGTAAGGAATGCATCCAGCGAGTGGAGGTTATCGCATTCCCGGAGTTGGGCATGGAAGCTGTTTTCAAGATTACGGTGAAAGATTTTCCAGCCTTTGTTCTGGTGGATGACAAAGGGCATAATTTTTTCAATAAATATTCAAAACTATAATTATTTTAACTGATTTCGTTAAAGTCCGAAACAGTTTTTGAACCAATGAGATGCTTCCCGGATGAATTGGGCCTGGTGACGTGGGTCGCTGATACGGTGATCTCCGTCGCTGAGGACAATCAATCTCTTGGGCTCACCGGCAAGCCTGTAGCATGTTTCGCTGTTTGGAAGCGGGACGGTCTCGTCTTTGTCACCATGAAACAACAGGACGTTTCTGATTCCGGGTATTTGAGATGTCATGTTGAAATCAAGAAGACGCTCATAGAATTCAAGCCCGAGACCCGGCTCGTTCTGCAGTCGTTCCGGGGCCCGTGTCAGTGTTTTGCCAAAAACAGGTGCCGCCACGAGTACAAAACCCTTTACCTGGAGATACTCAGCTGCGGCCAGACAAGTTGTCCCCCCCATGCTGCTTCCGAAAAGTGCGAGTTCGTCTCCTGTGTCCGATCGGTTCATGACGGCGTTGACCGCTGACAACAGGTCTTTCTTTCTGTTTTCAAGGGTCGTGACTTCCGGGAAATACCCTTCGCTACTTCCACATCCTCTGTGATGAAATCTGAAATATGCCATTCCGAACGCTGCACAGGCATTGGCCAGATCAATCTGTTTTGGAGAATTACCGTCACTGGCAAGGCCATGAGAGCCAACAATCACCGGAGGGTTTTGGACTGAAGGAAGATGCAGCACGCCGTTGAGCCGCAGATTGTCTGATTTAAAAGATATTTCGATCAAAGATGAGTTCATTTATCTTTCCTTGTTAAACCTTGTATTGACAGAAGATACAAGGTATATACAAAAGCTTTTCGTTTGTCATGGATTTTATGAAAAGGGCTGTTATTTTAGGAAGATGGATATTATTTACATGAGGTGGCATGATGGATTTAACAAAAGGGCAGGTTCTTGATCTTACGATTTCCGATGTGGCTTTCGGTGGAAAAGGGATCGCCAAGGTAGACGGTTTTGCTGTGTTCGTTGATAAAACCGTAACTCATGACACTGTGAAGGTTATGATCACTCGAAGGAAAAAAAATTTCGCAGAGGCCAAAGTTCTTGAAATGATAAGCCCTTCACCCTTTCGGGTCACACCGAGATGTATGTACAGCGGATACTGCGGAGGCTGCACGTGGCAGTATCTCTCATACGATAAGCAGCTGGAATTCAAGACTGATCACGTCAAGGAATCTCTTGAACATATCGCCCTGATACAAGGAGTTCCAGTCCATTTTGCATTGCCATCCGAAGAAGCGTTCGGTTATCGAAACAAAATGGAATTCACCTGTTCGGACAAACGCTGGCTCATGCCACATGAATTCCAGGGTGAAGATGATTCACACGGGTTCGGTATCGGTCTCCATGCTCCAGGCATTTATAACAAAGTCATCGACATTGACGCATGTCATCTCCAGGCTGAACCAGGGAATGGAATTCTGGCATATGTCCGGGATTTCATTGGAAGGTCAGGTCTTCCTGTTTACGGACCCAAAAGCCACCAGGGATTCTGGCGTTTTCTCATGTTGAGACGATCGGTTGCTGAAGACCAATGGATGGTTAACATCGTTACAAGTTCTGAGAAGAAGGATGTGATTTCAAAGCTCGCCGAAGAGATTCGTCTTCGTTACCCTCAGGTCGTTTCCGTTATGAATAATATCACGGCGAAGCGTGCATCGATTTCCATGGGTGAATCTGAGCTTCTGATATCCGGCGAGCCTTACATCTCAGACAAGCTCGGTCCGTTCCGGTTTAAAATATCTGCAAATTCTTTTTTCCAGACAAACACCCGTGGAGCAGAAACTCTCTATAAAACAGTGGAAAAGTATGCCGCACTCACCGGAAATGAAACTGTAATCGATCTGTACAGCGGAACCGGGACCATCCCCATATGGCTTTCATCATCGGCCAAAACGGTGACGGGCATTGAGATTGTTGAAAGCGCTGTTTCAGATGCGGAAAAAAATTGTAGATTAAATGGGGTTGAGAATTGCCGTTTTATTCTGGGTGATATCAAGGATACACTCCCGACCCTTGAACAAAAGCCCGACGTGATGATCATTGACCCACCGAGATCCGGCATGCATAAAGAAGTGGTCGGGTCCGTTCTCCAGCTTATGCCGGAAAGAATCGTTTATGTTTCCTGCAATCCGGCGACGCTTGCCAGGGATCTGGGTATGCTCAAGGAACGTTACAAGATTGTCGAAGTCCAGCCTGTCGATATGTTTCCTCACACATATCATGTTGAATCCGTGGCCAGACTCGAACGTTTACCGTGGTGAAAAACATAAAAAAAAAGAGTGTTGTTAAACTAATCCTGCATGAATTTCATGGTCTGTTTGTTGATGCAGTGATAGACTTCTTCATCCGAACCGTAGATATCCACCACATCCTTGTGGTTTATAAGGCTTTCAAGCACAAACGCCGTAAGGTAGAGGCTAACGAGGTTGGGATTGGGTATCAGGTTTCTGTATGGAGCGATCTGGTAGTCAATTTCAAAATCATCTGATTTCCCAAGCTCACCGAGTTTATTCGAAATCTGTTCTTCCAGAGAGTTTTTGCTCTTCGTCTCGATAATCTTGTTTTCCACAAGTTTCATGGCGATAGAGTTGCTCAGCTCATCACCATGCTCCCTCACCATATTGATGGAGAGCCGCCTGTCCCTTTCCTTGGAAGATTCGATCTTTGATAACAAAAGGGATTCTTTGTTGTTGGGACGAAAAATTTTCGGCATTTATAACTCCTGTTGCGATGAAGAGGCGGTTACTTATTTAGGTCACTTTACACGATGAGCATGCCGTGTCAAGGATAGCAAAGCATACAAAATTCATGTCTAGCTTTAATAATATGGAATAATACCCTCTGAACTATAGGAAATCAAGTTGTTTTTCGGTGATTATAGGGAGAGATAGCGATCAATCTCCGGTTATTCAGTTAAGCGTGAATGTGGCATTCCGATTTGAAGTTGGTTGACCCTTCAGTGCAAATACGTTATATTCATACGAAAATAACCGCCGACAGAGAATATCACTTCCATTCATAAAAAACGTTCATACACATCGGAAATTGTGCCGTGAATCTGACCATTATTCGAAAAATCTGGCTGTGTTTTTTTATTCTTGTTTCAGGATATGCCGTAATTTTATTGACGAATTTCATGAATGACAAACATCTGGAGATGTATCATGAGACGGTTTTCGGTCATATGTCCCCCGGTGCCGGAATAAGCCATGAGATTGTTCTGAGATTTAACAATCAGCTAAAATATTATCAGGACAGCGTGGTTTTCGGCGAAAAAAAGATGCTCGCGTTTGCGAGAGATAATGAAAAGGCGATATCGGCCCAACTGATCGAGTTGAATGAACTGCCTCGAAAATATGGCCATGGTCATCGGGATTATACCAAAACCATCGAGGAATTCAGGATTTATTCAGAAAATGCCATGAGAACCTATGGCAGAATCGTTTCCGAAATGGCCTATGACAAGAGTTTGAATCAGAAAGATCTGAAAACCGTTTACAATGAAGGCGAACGGCTAAAAAAGGAATTTTATGATATTTCTTCATATTATTCAGATTATCTGAAAAACGAGCCTCCTTTAATCAGGGCGTCCATGAAAAAAAACCGACTACTCAATGTGTTCATTTCTCTATGCATTGTTGGAGTCGCTTATGGTTTCGTTTTTTTTGTCGTCAATCGATCCATAAAATATCCCGTGATGACGACCATCTTGAAAATCAGTGAGATATCCAAAGGAGATCTTGGCGTTCGTTTCCGGGAGGATGACAGTGATGAGATTGGAAAAGTTGGGTCAGCCCTGAACGCGATGATGGAGAATATGGAATTCAGGGCAACGATCGCTCAGGCCATATCCCACGGGGACTTGACATGCGATGTGGTTCCGGATTCGGATAGAGACAGGTTCGGATTGGTCATGCAGGATATGATCGAAAGCCTCAACCATGTCATCGGAGAACTTAACGAGGCGGCAGGGCTGGTGGAATCAGGGGCCATAGAAATTTCATCCTCCAGTTTGGCCTTGTCCGATGGAGCCTTTCAACAGTCCATGGCCATCAAGGATATCGCGAGGGCAATGTCCATGATCGGCGAAATGACAGGGACAAACGCGGAAAACGCTGCAAAGGCCACGGAACTGGCCATGGAAACGACCGGTATGGTTAAAACCGGAGTCAGGAGTATGGAGGAACTGACCGAATCCATGAACAGCATCAGAGAATCCGGAGATATCGTTTCCAAAATTATCGGCACCATTGACAGCATAGCGTTTCAAACAAATCTGCTCGCTTTGAACGCTGCAATTGAAGCGGCCAGGGCCGGAAAACACGGCAAGGGATTTGCTGTTGTTGCCCAGGAAGTCCGGAGCTTGGCATCCAGATGCACCCGGGCGGCCAGTGAAAGTTCTGAGCTTCTTGCAGGGTCTGATGAAAAAGTGCAGCGATGCAACATGATGTCTGAAAAAACGACTCAGGTATTGAAAGAAATTGAAAAAGGAATGATTCATCTTTCCGGTTTTATTGGTGAGATCGCTTCATCATCTTACGAACAGGCCCACAGTATTTCAAAGGTCACTATCAATCTTGATAAAATCAAGTCGGTGACAGAACAGAACACCTCGAATTCAGAGGAAACTTCAGCTGCATCTGAGCAGTTGTCCGTTCAGGCCAGTCATTTAAAAAGTATCGTCGGACAGTTCAAAATCAAGAAGTATTCTGACAGGTCTCCGACATGTGACGATACGCAGAATGACCTTTAGAACGAACTCCTTCAAATGTGAATCAGGTTGACCTATGGAAAGAAAGAGCAGGATTGATGAGGATCTGTCATCGTTCATAGCTGAAAGTAATGAAATTGTTGAGGAAATAGAACCTCATCTTATAAAGCTTGGTGAAGGTCTTGAAAAAAACGAACTCCCGGACGATGAAACGGTCAACCTGATATTCCGGGGTTTTCATACAATTAAAGGGACTGCGGCATTTTATCAACTCGACAGTGTGGTTGCGCTTGCTCATAAAGCTGAAACCCTTCTCGAATTTTTTCGGAGTGGTCATGAAACCCTCAATGCCTCCTGTACGGATGTATTATGTCAAACCCTTGATGTCATGGGACATCTTTTTACATTAATCGAATCGGGGAAAGGGGATGATGAAGCCCAGGACCGAATCCGTTCCGTGATTCACCGGTTGAACGGTCGAATTGATTCTCTAAGAAAGAAATCAGAAAGTCAAAGTTGCCTGACATTGGATGATGAGGCATCGGATGAAAATTCGGATGCGGGACCCGAACAATTTTTCAGCTCTCAATCACGTGTCGGGAAATACATGATGATATTTGTTTCCGAATCGCGTGCGATGATCAGACAAATCATGGAAATGAAATTCCTTTCAATGCCTGATGATTCGGCTTCATTCCGTCAGGACGAACTTGATTTTTGCAGCACCCGGCTCGGGATCATGGCGGACAGTTCCGGATTTCTTGGTCTTGATGCTCTTGCGGATTTGATCAATAAAGCTCTTGAATGGATCGGTTCAAAGGACAAAGATACGGATGTGGCCCATCATGATGTCGGGATGTTCAGTGGCATGTGCATCCAAATCATGTCTTTTCTTGATCGTATTGAGCAATGGGGAACAGACCGGGAAGGTATCCACATTGATTTCAGCGACAGTTCGGAAGACGGTGTCAAACCATGTATTCCGGAGCCTGTGGGCTCATTCCAGGATTTAAACGTCGTTTTTATGTCCGAAACCATCGAAAACCTGAACAATCTTGAAAAAAAACTTATATGGCTCAGAGAGGAGAGACTCAACAGAGCTGTTCAGGGTGATGTCGCGAGTCTGTTTCATCAAATGAAAGGGAGTTCAGGATTGATGGGGTATGTCAAGCTTGAAACCCTTTGCGGAAAGGCTGAGGCCATTCTTGAAGATGTTTTTGATGAGCTGATATTTCTCGATATGTGGGATATAAAAGCCCTGTGGGAAGTCTCACGGGTGGTCCGACTTTTTGTTAAAAATCTGGAGCATGGTACATTGGATTTCTCTGCTTTCGATTCCACGTTGCATATTCTTGACCAGATATCATCGGGAATACCCGAAGAGGAGAAAGAACAGAATTTCATTCTTCCTGAAATGAACAGAGAGACAGCGGAATCGAATGACAAGCTGACGGACAAAACAGTCAGGATGCCGGCTGACGTCGATTGCATGGATACCGTGCAGCCAGACACGCATCAGCCTCATGACATACAGCCTTCAGTAAACCCTGCGCAAATCCAGGAAATGTCGGTGGAAGATTCCATACCTGGCGGGATTGAGAGAAGAAAAACCGACAGGCGTGACATACGGGTCAGTATTGAGAAACTGGACGAATTGATAAATCTGGTGGGTGAGCTGGTCATCGCTGAAAACATGGTCGTGAAAAATCCCGATGTCCGAGGCCTTGAGCTGGAAAATTTTGATAGAGCCACGGCCCATCTGAGAAAAATTGTCAGGGATCTTCAGGATGTGGCCCTTGCTGTCCGGATGATTCCCGTATCCGGTGTTTTTCGTAAAATGATCAGGCTTGTTCATGATCAATCGTCCAAAACAGGTAAGAAGGTGAACCTGAAGATTATTGGTGATGACACTGAAATTGACAAAACGGTGGCTGAATTGATTTCCGACCCCCTGGTCCACCTGATACGAAACGCCATCGACCATGGCATTCAGAAAAAAACATCCCGGAACATGAATGAGCCTGATGGGTGGATTGTCCTTGAAGCCCGCCACGAAGGAGGAGAGGTTCTTGTTATTGTCAAAGACACAGGAAAAGGTCTTGATACCGAAAAAATTCTCGAAAAAGCCATGGCGTCCGGCATCGTGAAACGTGAAGACCTTCCTCTTTCAGACAGGGATGCCTACGATCTGATTTTTCATCCGGGTTTTTCCACCTGTGACACGGTGTCTGACTTTTCAGGTCGGGGGGTGGGACTGGATGTGGTCAGGCGGAATCTTGACAAGATCAAGGGGCGGATCGATGTGTTTAGCCGGAAGGGACGGGGGTGTTCGTTTGTGATGAGGATTCCTTTGACCCTTGCCATCATCGACGGCATGCTGGTGCGTGTGGGTGAATCGTCGTACACCATTCCTCTTTTGTCCATTCGGGAAACTCTGCAAATCAAAGAAAAACAGGTGACAACCACCATGGATGGTCAGGAAATGGTGAGGGTGAGGGATGAAATGATTCCGGTGATCCGTCTTCACGATGTCTATGGAATGGGAAAAGATGATACCGAAATCGAAAATGGTCTGATTGTGGTCGTTGAACACCAGGAAGATGTGGCCGGTCTTCTGATTCATGATATTTTGGGTGAGCAACAGGCCGTGATCAAGGGGATGAGTGGCTACATGGATCAGGTCGCAGGTATTTCAGGATGTACCATTCTCGGTGATGGAGAGGTGAGTCTTATTCTGGATGTGGGAGGGCTGATCAGGAGATCACAAAGCCGGGAGGGAGGGGCTGTTTTGAAGAACACAGCAAAGGTTTACGATACACTGTCTCCCGCCCCATAATCGCTGTCACAATCTATGGATACGTTGACGGTGAACAGAGTGAAAGGATATGTCTATATGCTGGATGAGCATGATTTTTTCAGCACCGAGTTCGAAGATGAAGACGACGAGGACACCCAGAAAGACAAATATCTGTCTTTTTTTGTCGGCAGTGAAGAATACGCCGTGGCTATCAGGCATGTGATCGAAGTGATCGGAATGCAAAAAATTACACCCGTTCCCGAAATGCCTGACCATGTCAAAGGAGTGATCAATCTGAGGGGACAGGTCATACCTGTAACCGATGTCAGGACACGATTCGGTCTTGAGGTGAAAGTCTATACGGAAAGGACATGCATTGTGGTTGTCATGGTCCGTGACAGTCTTGTGGGACTTGTGGTGGATTCGGTGAGCGATGTCCTCGATATTCCCCAGGAACGTATCGATCCGGTGCCCAGAGTCAACCAGAGAGAAGGTAACAGATACATAGAGGGAATGGGAAAAGTGGCGGATGATGTCAAAATCATATTGGATGTTCAGAGGCTGCTGTTCGATGAATGATGAACAATCATTCGATGGCATTCTTGACCATCACTATTTTATGAAGATGACTTCGGCAGAGTTCGAACGTGTACGATATCTTGTCTCGGGATATTTTGGGATAAGGCTTCCCATTGAAAAAAAATCCCTTGTCATCAGCAGATTGCAGGGCTGGTTGATTAAAAATGGTTTCAAGACATTTACCGAATATCTCGATCAAGTAGAGTCTGACAGAAGTGGAAAGGAACTGGGGTGTCTCATTGATCGCGTGGCAACGAATCATACTTTTTTTTTCAGAGAACCGGCGCATTTCAACTTTTTTACTGAAACAGTGTTGCCGGGCATCGTATGTGATTTAAGAAAAAAAGGGTCTAACGATTTGAGGCTTTGGAGTGCGGGCTGCTCTGGTGGTGATGAAGCTTATTCTTTTATGATCTGTCTGATGGAGTATTTTGCAGAAAAGTACAGGGATTGGAACGCTGGAATCTTAGCGACGGATATATCTGAAAAAATGCTGAAAGAGGCCAGACTCGGCCAGTATAACGACAAGAGAACATCTGAAGTGCCAAAGCGTTATATGGCGCGATATTTCAGAAGGATTGATCATGAAACCCATGAGATTCTGGAAGAAGTGAAGCAGGAGGTGACATTCCGAAGGTTGAATCTGAAAAATTCGGACGTGGAGTTCAAGAAACCATTTGATGTCATTTCATGTCGTAACGTCATGATCTATTTTGATCAGACCATCAAAGACCAGGTGGTTCGGTTTTTTTATTCCCAGACAAAACCGGGGGGGTATCTTTTCGTTGGACATTCAGAATCCCTCAACCGTCAGTTATGTCCTTACGAATACGTTCAACCTGGCATATACAGGAAAGCGGTACGGTTATGATTCAAAAAACAAGGGTTCTGGTCATCGATGATTCTGAGCTTGCACGAAAAGCCCTTAAATACGGTTTGATGAATGATCCCTATATCGAAGTGGTGGGTTGCGCCGGAGATCCATATACGGCAAGGGATCAGATTGTGCTTTTACGGCCTGATGTTTTGACGCTGGACGTGGACATGCCGCGAATGGACGGCCTTGCGTTTCTGAAAAAACTGATGCCGCAATTTCCCGTTCCAACGGTCATGGTCAGTGCTTTTACGGAGCGTGGCGCAAAAATAACACTTGATGCTTTGGAGGCCGGAGCTGTTGATTTTGTTACTAAACCCACGGCAGGCATGGGTATCACGCTTGACGCCATGCTGCTGGAGCTTAGAACCAAAGTTAAAATCGCTGGAACAGTCAATGTTTCACATTGGAAAAACAAAAAAAAACAGATGTTCGAATCTGTGATCCCCAAAAGAACCGAACGTTTTTTTCAAGAAACCCTGATCGCCATTGGCGCGTCCACCGGCGGTACCGAGGCGATACGGAGTGTACTCTGTGAATTCCCCATGGATTGCCCAGGAGTTGTGGTGGTTCAGCATATGCCTGAAAAATTTACCCGAACGTTTGCCCAGAGGTTGAACGGTGTGTGTGATATGGCGGTTCGTGAAGCCGAACATGGTGACCGGGTTGAAGCAGGGCTGGCACTTGTGGCCCCGGGGGGCAGGCATATGGAAGTGATCCGGACAATGGGGGGCTATGAGATTCATCTCAAAGACGGTGTAACGGTGTCAGGCCACAGGCCTTCAGTGGATGTGATGATGCATTCGGTGGCGACATGCGCAGGAACATCGGGGAGAGGAGTTCTTTTGACGGGCATGGGTTCAGATGGGGCTGCCGGGATGCTTGAAATGAAAAAAGCCGGTGCTATGACATTCGCCCAGGATGAAAAGAGTTCCGTCGTGTTTGGCATGCCGAAAAAAGCATGGGAGTGCGGGGCTGTAGACAAGCTGCTTCCGCTTTCATGCATTGCGGGACATGTGATGGATTCATGTACCTTGAAAGCAGGACCACGGTGACAGATGAAAGTGCTCGTAATCTGCGACAACCCGATCATTGAACGAATACTTCTCAAAGAATTCGAAGCGTCGTATTACGACGTTTTGTCTATGCGTTCAGGACCGTCGGCTCTGGATCATGTGAATGACCATGATGTGAGCGCGGTTATTCTTGCGGCTGTTCCGGTGGTCTGGCATACCCATGAGATCAGGAAACGTGGGATATTGAGGTTCGGAACAAACGACCCTATCCCAATCATCGGCGGTATGAACAGGCAGGACAGGGATTCGCAGAATTCGGCCAGGAAAGCCGGAATAACACGGATCGTCGAAGCTCCTTTCGAGGAAGGTTCCATGCTGTCCGCGGTGGATCAGCTTCTAAGACCCCGGATGAGTTTCAAGAATTTAAGGGTCCTTGTGGTGGATGATTCGCGGGCCATCGTGAAAATCATATCCGATGTACTTTACGAACTTGAAATCCATGTCACGTCTGCCAGCAACGGAAAAGATGCGTGGGAGCTGATCATGGATGATCCGCTGTCATTTGACATGGTCATCACGGATCTCAATATGCCGCTGATGAGCGGTGAGGAGCTGTGTAAGCGGGTAAGGAGCAGTGAACGTCTGAAAATGATCCCTGTGATCATTCTTACCTCACAATCGGATCGAGCCACTGAAATCCGGATATTCAGGGCAGGAGCATCGGACTTTGTTGTAAAACCTTTTATCAAGGAGGTATTTATCGCGCGTATCGGCGTTCATCTTGAAAGCTACCTGTTAAATAAGCATTTGAACGACATGGTCACCGAGCGGACCGTGGATCTTGTACAGGCCAGAGAGGCAGCGGAAGCCGCAAAAGAGACGGCTGAGGCAGCCAACGAGGCGAAGAGTGAGTTTCTGGCCAACATGAGCCATGAAATCCGGACACCCATGAACGGTGTTATTGGCATGGTCGACCTTCTGTTTGACACCACGCTGTCTGAGGAACAGCGTGAATACGCCGGTATCATCAAATACAGCGCTGAGTCGCTTCTTTCCATCATCAACGACATCCTCGATTTTTCTAAAATCACTGCGGGGAAAATGGAAATCGACGCCATAGATTTTGATTTGAGGTCGCTTGTTCAGGAAACGGGCGATCTCATGCAGGTCAAAATCAGGGAAAAGGGGCTTTCATTCATTTCTGAAATCGATCCGGGAATTCCTGCGAAGCTCAAGGGCGATCCGGGCCGGTTACGACAGATTCTCGTGAATTTTATGGGCAATGCCATCAAATTTACTGAAAAAGGTCAGGTCGCCGTCCATGTTTCGCTTTACCGGAAAACGGATAAGGAAGTGACTCTGCGGTTTTCTGTGAAAGACACCGGTATCGGAATCCATGAAGAACTCAAGGGACGCCTGTTTCAGTCTTTTACACAAGGTGACGGTTCCATAACGAGGCGATACGGCGGAACAGGGTTGGGGCTTGCCATATCAAAACAGCTCGCGGAACTGATGGGCGGGGAGGTTGGGGTTGAAAGTGTCGAAGGGCAGGGGGCCATTTTCTGGTTTACATCGGTCCTTGAAATTCAGGAAAATCAGGACTCGTTTGCAGGAGACAAAACAGAAGGTCTTCGATCGAAAAGGATACTTGCCGTTGACGACAGCGTAACCAATCTTCAGATCATCGGGGCCTATCTTGAATCATGGGGCTGCCGATACATCACCTGCGCATCAGCCAAGGAAGCCCTTGATATCATGAGATCCGCAGCCCGTGATCAAGATCCTTTTCATATGGTTCTTTCAGACCATATGATGCCGGATATGGATGGCGAGTCCTTTGGGGCTGCCATCAAGAAAGACCCTCATATCGCCGATGCCATTCTTGTGATGCTGAGTTCAAGGGGCCAGCGAGGTGATGCGGGACGACTTCAGAAAATCGGATTTTCAGCTTATCTCACAAAACCTCTTAGACGGACACAGCTTTATGACTGTCTTGGTCTGGTGCTTAATGAAGCGGTAAAAACCAGCCATGACAAAACCAAGTCCCCACGCATGGTTACGCGGCACACTCTTGCAGAAGAAAAAAACAGGGAACAGGCAAGGTTTCGTGTGCTCGTGGCCGAGGATAATCCTGTGAACCAGAAGCTTACCGTGAGGCTGCTTGAAAAAAGAGGGTACGAAACCGGGCTTGCCGAAAACGGACAGCAAGTGCTTCAGGAACTGGGAAAAATGAAATACGATCTCATTCTCATGGACATGCAGATGCCCGTGATGGATGGCATCGAAGCCACGCGGATGATCAGATCCCAGAAAAAAGATGTGGCTTACAGGAATATTCCAATCATCGGGCTGACTGCGAACGCCATGAAAGGGGACAGGGAACTTTGCCTTGACGCCGGCATGGACGATTATGTGACAAAGCCCATCAAATCTCAAAAGCTCTTCGAAGCCATCGAAAAAATAATCTGTTGAAAATCACTTTGGCATCTGTTACATAACGTTGGATTTATTCATGCTCAAAGATCACACGTCTTCCGGACTCGGAACCCGGTGCTTTTTGCAAAGTCGGTTTCGGGAAAGATGGAGACGGTGGAAAAACCAAATCATTAAGGAGAAAAAAATGGCATACGTAACCATGAGAGAGCTGCTCGAAGCAGGTGTCCACTTCGGTCATCAGACCAAACGGTGGAACCCCAAAATGAAACCCTTCATATTCGGCGCACGCAACGGGATCTACATCATCGATCTCCAGCAGACCGTTCATATGTTCCGGGACGCCTATGACTTCATCCGTGAAACAGCGGCAAGCGGTAAATCCATACTGTTTGTGGGAACGAAGAAACAGGCCCGTGAAACCATTTACGAAGAAGCGAACCGTGCGGAAATGTACTACGTGCACAACCGCTGGCTGGGCGGCATGCTCACCAACTTCGAAACCATCAAACAGAGCATTGCGCGTCTCAATCATTTAAAAAACATCGAAAACGACGGGACCATCAACAACTATCCCAAGAAAGAACGCACTCAGCTCGCGAAAGAACGTGAAAAACTTGACTCGGTCATCGGGGGTATCAGTACCATGAACGGTCTTCCCGGAGCGATTTTTGTCGTCGATCCCAAAAAGGAAGCCATTGCCGTTCGCGAAGGAAAACGTCTGGGTATTCCCATCGTGGCTGTCGTTGATACCAACTGTGATCCTGATGATATTGATTACGTGATTCCCGGCAACGATGACGCCATCCGTTCCGTTCGCCTGCTCACCTCAAAAATTGCCGATGCCTGCATCGAAGGCATGCAGCGCTATGATGAAAAACGTGTGGCTGATGCCGACAAGGACGCCGGTGAAGAAATGATGGAAGCAGCAGCGAAATCCGGCAAGGGCCAGGCAGCGGCTGATGACGCCAAAGGCCCTGTGGTCGAGGTGATCCGCAAAAAATCCATGGCTAAAGACTATTACGAAGATGAAGACTCCGAGGATATGGGAGAATAAGACATGACAGAAATCAGTGCAAACCTTGTAAAAGAACTGCGTGAAAAAACCGGGTCCGGCATTATGGACTGCAAACAGGCCCTTAAAGAAAACAACGGCGATATTGAAAAAGCTCTGGATTACCTCCGGAAAAAAGGTCTTGCCACAGCTCAGAAACGTTCAGGAAGAGACGCCAAAGAAGGCGTGGTCCAGTCTTACATACATATGGGCGGCAAAATCGGCGTGCTCGTAGAAGTGAACTGCGAAACCGACTTTGTGGCTAAAAACGAGGATTTTCTTGAATTTGCCAAAAACGTGGCCATGCACATCGCCGCTGCAGCCCCCATGGGTCTTGGTCCTGAAGAAATTCCTGAAAGTGTTGTCGCACGTGAACGTGAAGTCTATCGTGAAAGAGCCCTTGAACAAGGCAAACCCGCGAACATCGTGGATAAGATCGTGGAAGGACAGATCGAAAAATTTTATAAGGATTCCTGTCTGCTGAGCCAGCCTTACATCAAGGATCCCAAAATGACGATCAGCGACCTTTTGACCGATGCCATCGGGAAAATCGGTGAAAACATCAAAATCAGAAGGTTCGCACGTTTCCAACTCGGTGGAGAATAATCGATTTGACTGAACCCAAGTACAAACGCATTCTTTTGAAGTTGAGCGGTGAAGCTCTGATGGGTGATCAGAACTTCGGCATCAGTCCGGACATGCTTAAATTTGTAGCGGATGAAGTGCTTTCTGTTCATGAACTGGGCGTGGAAGTGGCCATCGTTGTGGGCGGCGGAAATATTTTCCGTGGCATCAAGGCAAGTTCCTACGGCATGGATAGGGCACCGGCTGACCATATGGGCATGCTGGCCACGGTGATCAACAGTCTTGCGCTGTCCAACGCCCTTGAACGGAGCGGTATCCCCACCCGTGTGCAGACGGCCATTGCCATGCACGAGTTTGCCGAACCGTTTATTCTGAGGCGCGCCGTTCGCCACCTGGAAAAAAAGAGAGCCGTGATTTTTGCGGCAGGTACAGGCAGTCCGTATTTTACGACAGATACGGCGGCTGTCTTGAGAGCCCATGAAATTCACGCTGAAATTCTTCTGAAAGCCACCAAGGTGGATGGGGTTTACGATTCCGATCCCATGAAGAACAAAGACGCGAAATTCATTCGGAACATTTCCTACATGGAGGTTCTGGAACGACAGCTTCATGTGATGGACATGACGGCCATTTCTCTCGCCATGGACAACAACCTTCCCCTTTCCGTGTTCAACATGTTCGGGGCAGGCAACATCAAACGAGTGGTCATGGGTGAAGAAAACGTCGGAACCCGTATAGAAAATATCTGATAGTTTCATTTGACGTTCCGGGCCGCAGGTGTATTTCTGTGACCCGGAACTTGCTTTTTGATCTCGATAAAACATTAGCGTTTCATTCAAAGATTCAAACCTGTTAACATGAAAGGTGGTGTCAGCATGATTGATACAGTTCATAAAGAAACAAAAGACAGGATGGTCAAGACAATCGACGCCCTGAAAAAAGAAATGCAGCGCGTAAGAACCGGCAGGGCTTCAGCCAATATGCTGGACAGTGTCAAAGTGGATTATTACGGCACACTGACTCCTTTGAGCCAGATGGCTTCGGTGTCTATTCCTGAAAGCCGCCTCATCACCGTTCAACCCTGGGACGCCAGCGCCATCAAGGAAATTGAAAAAGGAATTCTGAAGGCCAATATCGGGCTAACTCCTTCAAGTGACGGAAAAATCATCCGCATTTCCGTTCCGCCTCTCACCGAAGACCGGCGCAAGGAAATCGTCAAGATGGTGAACAAGACCTGCGAGGAATTCAAGGTCGCTGTCCGTAATATCCGTCGTGACGCCAATGAACTGATCAAAGGTCTTAAAAAAGACGGAGAAGTTTCCGAAGATCAGCAGAACAAAGCCCTTGAAAAGATTCAGACCATGACTGACGAGCACATCAAGCTGATCGACGGTGTTTACAAGGAAAAAGAGAAGGAAGTTCTCGATATCTAAATGGATTTAAGACCATGACTCCCCTCGAAACAACGGATTTCGATCCGTCGAAAATCCCGGCCCATGTGGCCATCATCATGGACGGAAACGGAAGATGGGCAAAAAAACGCCTGATGAACCGGGTGAAAGGTCATGAAAAAGGGTCGGAAACCGTTCGTACCATTGTCCGCGTCAGCCGTGAACTGGGTATCCGGTATCTGACTCTTTACGCCTTTTCCACAGAAAACTGGGGCCGACCGAAAATGGAGGTCTCGGCCCTGATGTCCCTTCTGAAAAAATTCATATATTCCGAAAAAAGCGACATGATGAAGCACCGCATCCGTCTGAACGCACTCGGACAGATTGAAAAGCTTCCCGAAGATGTGCGATCCGCCCTTGTCCAGGTTATGGAAGAAACAAAGGACAATGACGGAATGTGCCTCAATCTGGCCTTGAGCTACGGAAGCCGCGATGAAATCGCCGGCACGGTCCGGTTATTGGCGGAGCAGGTGAAACAGGGTGTCATGAAATCCGAAGAAATCACCGAAGACGTGATTTCAAGTCATCTGTTCACCCGGGGAATGCCTGATCCGGACCTGATGATCCGGACCAGCGGAGAAATGCGCATCAGCAACTTTCTAATGTGGCAGCTTTCTTACGCTGAGATTTTTTTTACCCCGACACTCTGGCCCGATTTTTCAGAAGAGGAATACAAAAAAATTCTTCTGGATTATCAGAACAGAGACCGGCGTTTTGGAAAAGTCGAGGAATGAACGGCTAAAGGAATATCCCCCGGCACCCAGTCATTGATCAACGTTCAACTCGGTTTACATAAGGAACCACGCGATGCATCTCAAACGAATCCTGTCCGGCGTTGTTGCGATCCCACTTCTTTATCTGTTCATAGACAAAGGCGGCCCTTTCTGGTTTTCCGTGTTGATTTCCGTGGTGTCTCTCATCGCTCTCAGCGAGTATTTTTTCATCGTTCTCCACAAAACCAAAATCTCCGTGTTTGCTCCCATTCCCCTTTTAGGGTTTATGATTTCACAGGCCATGATCTACTGCGCGTTCCGTTTCCCCGGACGATTCGACATCCTGGCAGGTTTTGTGGTTCTTGATTTTATTGTTGCAACCATGATTGCCTTAAAAAATTATTCTGCAGATTCGCCTGTACTCGATGTCATGACCCGGCAGATTCTGGGAGTGGTGTATATCCCCGTGCTTCTGAGCACGCTGGTGATGGTTAGAGGTCAGTCAGACGACGGCGTTGCATGGATTTTTTTCATCCTTGTCCTTGTGGCCTTTTGCGATACTGGCGCGTTCTACGCCGGAACGTTTTTCGGGAAACACAAACTCTGCCCCAAAGTGAGCCCCGGAAAAACCATCGAAGGCTTTGTGGGAGGCATGTCCCTTACCGTTTTCGGCGGTCTTGTGATCCGCCATTTTTTCTTTCCTGAAATCCCAGTCGGTATGACGGCTGTTTTCCTGGTGGCGCTAAGCGTTGTTGGACCCTATGGCGATCTTTTTGAATCGGCGCTCAAGCGGTCCGTGGGTGTCAAGGATTCCGGCTCCATCATTCCCGGCCATGGTGGTATTCTGGACAGGATCGACGCCCTTCTTTTCGTGTCTCCTGTGGCTTATGTCTTTAAAACCTGGCTTCTGGGGTAAGGTCTCTGCATGTTATGAAACATCTCGCCATTTTAGGTTCCACCGGTTCCATCGGGAAAAACGTGCTGGATATCGTGTCACGCTTCCCGGAATCTTACTCTGTCAAATCCCTGGCTGCCGCTACCAATGTTTCAGTGCTTGCCGAGCAGATTGATCGCTTTCATCCTGACGTTGCGGTTGTCATGGACCGGAAACATGCCGAGGATCTTGAAAGCCGGCTAAAAACCTTTAAACCAAGAATTCTTTACGGAGAAGAAGGGTACAAGGAAGCCGCCACACATCCGGACGCAGAGATGGTCGTTTCAGCCATTGTGGGAGCCGCCGGTCTTATTCCCACAGTTTCCGCCATATTCGCGGGCAAGGACATTGCCCTTGCCAACAAGGAAACCCTGGTGACGGCCGGGGATTACGTCATGAATCTGGCCCGTGAGAAAAACGTCCGCATCCTTCCGGTGGACAGCGAGCACAGCGCCATTTTCCAGTGCATTGAAGGACAGAAGAGGGACGCACTGGCTAAAATCATCCTCACCGCATCCGGCGGACCTTTCCGCGCCACACCGGCCTCGGAGTTTCATCGCATCACCCCTGAAAAAGCCCTGGCCCATCCCAACTGGAGCATGGGAAGAAAGATCAGTATCGATTCCGCCACGTTGATGAACAAGGGCCTTGAAGTCATCGAGGCCAGTCATCTGTTCGATCTTGACGCGGATCGTATTGAGGTTCTGGTTCATCCTCAGAGCATCGTTCATTCCATGGCCGCTTTCCATGACGGTTCAGTTCTGGCTCAGCTTGGCGTTCCGGATATGCGTGGTGCCATTGCCTATGCCCTTTCCTGGCCGGAGAGGCTCCCCTTGAACATGCCTGTACCTGATTTCGCCGCTATAGGGAGTCTGACGTTTGAAACCCCGGATCTTGACCGTTTTCCCTGTCTATCTCTGGCTTACGCGGCGTTAAGGACCGGGGGAACTCTTCCTGCCGTGCTGAACGCCGCCAATGAAACGTCGGTCTGCGCATTCCTTGACCAGAAAATACCGTTTACCGCCATACCCCGGATTATTGAAATGTCCATGGAGCAACATGAGCTTGAAAAAAAACCGGATTTGTCGGATATTATCCGGGCGGACGCATGGGCCAGACACCGTGCGGAACAACTCGTTTTGAAACTGGCATAATTCTGAAAATCCACAGGAACTGATAACCTATGACAACCAATATCATCGCCCTGATCATCGTGTTGGGAGTGCTTGTTTTTTTTCATGAATTCGGGCATTTCATCGTGGCCCGTTTTTTTGGGGTCGGCGTTGAGAAGTTCTCCCTGGGGTTCGGACCCCGCCTGTTCGGAAAGACTGTCGGCATGACCGATTACCGGGTATCTGCCATTCCATTGGGCGGTTATGTGAAAATGGTTGGAGAGGAACCGAATGCCGAAATTGCGGACGACATGATCCCGTTTTCCTTTACCCACAAATCCGTGTACAAACGCATGGCCATCGTCATTGCCGGTCCTTTGTTCAACGTGATTCTCGCCATTCTGATCTTCTGGGGTCTGTTCACATTTTACGGAGCCTACGAGCAGGACACGGTGATTGGTAAAGTCGCCCCTGATTCCGCCGCTCTTTCGGCTGGATTACAAGCAAAAGACAGGATTCTCAGTATCGGTGGAAAATCCATCGGTACCTGGGCGGAGATATCCGACACCATCAAAAACAGCGGCGGAAACGCTATTGAAATCAAGGTCAAACGTGGATCGGAGAATCTTGCGTTTCAGGTGAAACCCCTGCTGAAAAAATCAAAGAACGAATTCGGTGAAGAGGTTGACCGGTACCTCATCGGCGTGGAATCTTCAGGGAACATGATTCCCAAAGAACTGTCCGCAGGATCGGCCTTCACCGAAAGCGTGAAGCAGACTTGGCAGGTGGCGGAAGTCACGGTTTTAAGCATGGTGAAGATGATCCAGGGAAAAATTTCAAAAAAAGAACTGGGTGGTCCCATCATGATCGCCCAGATGGCCGGAGCCCAGGCAAGGCAGGGAATTGCCAACCTGATCTGGTTCATCGCCATCATCAGCGTGAATCTGGCTGTTCTGAACATCCTTCCCATTCCCGTCCTTGACGGAGGGCATCTGGTGTTTTTCACCATCGAGGCCATCAAGGGAAGTCCGGTGAGTGAAAATGCCCGTATGACAGCCCAGCAGATCGGGATGCTTCTTCTTCTCCTTCTGATGGTGTTCGTATTCTACAATGACCTGACACGTAACGTTCCCATGTAAGAGGGAATAACCCATAAAAAACGGTTGTGATAACGATGCAGAAAAGACTTGAAATCCGATTGAAGCCCCATTTGAACGATCCCGAAGGGGAGGGGCTTCGAAAAAAAGCAGGCGCTTACTTCGGTATGGCCATCGAGTCGGTGCGGACCATTCAGATCGTCACTCTGGATGCAGACCTGACCGATGCCCAATTCATCCAGGTGAAGGATGACCTGTTCACCAATCCCGTCACCCAGGAATCGTCCTTCGAGCCCCTTTCCACCCCTTTTGACTGGTGCATCTGGGTGGGTTTCAGGCCCGGTGTGCGTGATAACGCCGGAAGTACGGCCGTTGAAGCCATCGAAGACATTCTCGATCTGAAAATCAGGGACGGAGAGGCGGTATACACCTCCAAAAGATACTGCATCACGGGTGAGGGTCTGACGGAAGAGGACATGGTGACCCTCGCTTCCCAGCTTCTTGCCAACGACATCATCCAGCAGTACAGTGTGTTTTCCAAAGACGCATGGGATTCGGCAAAAGGGGTGGGCTTCCGTATCCCCAAGGTAAAACTGGATCACACCCCTACGGTTTCCACCATGTCCGTCGAAAGTGACGAGGTTTTGAAAACGCTCAGCGACGAACGGAATCTGGCCTTAAGAGCCCAGGACATTCCGGTGATCCGGAACTACTTCCTTCGCGACGAGGTGAAAAAGGACCGGGAAACCATGGGCCTTACCGATCCCACGGATGTGGAACTGGAATACATTTCCCAGAGTCGAAGCGATCACTGCAACCACAACACCTTCCAGGGGATATTCCGGTATACGGACATTTCAACCGGTGAAACGCTGGTGGAAAACAACCTGTTCAAAACATACATCAAGGAACCCACCCTGTATCTCAAAGACAAGAAAGACTGGGTGGTGTCCGTGCTCTGGGACAACGCCGGAATCGGTCGTTTCGACGAAAACCATAATTACGTGATCACCGGCGAAACCCACAATTCACCTTCAAATATGGAGGCTTACGGCGGGGCTATAACCGGCATCGTTGGGGTTTACCGTGATCCCCTAGGCACCGGCCTCGGTTCCAAACTGGTCATGGGCAGTTACGGGTTCTGCGTGGCGGACAGGGACTACAACGGTGATTACCAGCCCAATCTTCATCCGCGCAGACTTCTTGACGGAGTCATCGAGGGTGTGAAAGACGGAGGAAATAAAAGCGGCATCCCAACGCCCTTCGGCCAGATCTATTTTGAAAAAGGGTATCTCGGGAAAAGCCTGGTGTTTGTGACAGCGCTTGGCATCATGCCTGCCACGGTCAACGGCAAACCCTCCCATGAAAAACGCACCACCAGGGGCGACCTGATTCTGATGTGCGGCGGGAGAGTGGGCAAAGACGGAATCCACGGGGTTACCGCTTCGTCTGAAGTGTTCAGCGAAAACACTCCGGCTGGTCACGTCCAGATCGGCGATCCTTACACCCAGAAAAAAATGCATGATTTCATCCTGGAAGCACGGGACGAAGACCTTATCGTGTTCATCACAGACAACGGCGGCGGCGGACTGTCTTCATCCATCGGCGAATCTGCCGAGATCAGCAACGGCTGTCATGTGGAACTGGAAAAGGTCCCCTTGAAATACGACGGTCTTGACCAGTGGGAAATCTGGATTTCCGAATCACAGGAACGGATGACCGTGGTGATCCGTCCTGAAAGCCTTAACCGGTTCATGGAACTTTCAAGGAAACACGCCGTGGAAAGCACGGTAATCGGAACTTACACCGATACGGGTAAACTGCACATCACCTACCACGGTAAAACCTGTGCTTATGTGAACATGGACCTCCTTTCCGAAGGATTCCCCCAGTGGGAATTCGACGCCGAATGGCAGACACCGGAACGTCGCGGCCTGTTCGAACCGGTGACACGGGAACCCAAAGATTATAACCGCCTGATTCTGGATATCCTCAACCGTCCCAACATCTGCTCCAAAGAATGGGTTAGCCGCCAGTACGACCATGAAGTCCAGGGCGGAAGTGTGATCAAGCCTCTCATGGGCAAGGAACGGGACGTGGCCAGCGACGCTTCGGTGGTGAGGCCGGTCCTGACATCCGAACGGGGACTCGCTTTTTCACAAGCCCTTCTCCCCACCTATTCGGCCATCGATGCCTATCACATGACCACCTGCACCATTGACGAGGCGGTAAGGCGGCTTATCGCCGTGGGGGCGGACCCGGATCAGATCGGCGGAGTGGATAATTTCTGCTGGCCTGACATTCAGTTCCACCCGGAAAACAACCCGGATGGCAAGTTCAAGGCGGCCCAGCTCGTCCGCTCATGCCGTGCCCTCAAAGATATGTGCATGGCTTATGAAATTCCCCTTCTTTCAGGGAAAGACAGCATGTACGTGGACGGACATCTCAAGGGCCGTTACGGAGAAACTCTTAAGGTTTCTGCCCTTGAAACCATGCAGTTTTCAGCCAGTGCCGTGATCACTGACGTGAATCATGCAATGAGTCTTGACACAAAAATGGAAGGGGATCTGGTTTACGTCCTCGGTGAAACAGCCGACCATCTGGGCGGCTCAGAATACTATGAACATCTGGGCAAAGTGGGGCTGAACGTACCCCAGGTGAAGGCCGCCCATTATATCCATCGATACAAGGCTCTGGCACGGGCCATTGAAACGGGCCTCGTGGCGTCGGTACACGGAGTCTACCGCGGGGGGCTTGCGGTTCATCTCCCTATGGTGGCTATGGCGGGATGCCTTGGAATGACTGTCCGTCTGGCTGACATTCTTTGGGAAGGCGAAGATGTCAAGCGCAGGGACGACCGGATTCTGTTTTCCGAAACACCGGGGCGGTTCATCATCACCGTGGCCCCATCCAAAAAAGCTGATTTCGAAAAACTCTTCTCTGGCCTGGGTGCGAAACACGTGGGCGACGTGACGGGAGAGAACGATGCCCTGGTGATCATGGGCAGCAACGGAGAAATGAAAGCTGAATTGACAGTATCTTCCATGAAACAGGCATACAAAAAACGGTTTGGAGATGAACGATGAGCGATGTGAACGTACTGGTCCTGACGGGCTACGGACTCAACTGTGACCATGAGACAGCCCACGCATTCACCTTGGCCGGGGCCGTTTCCACACGTGTCCATATCAATGCCCTGATCGACAGGGATGTGACCCTTGACGGTTTTCATATCCTGGTGTTCGGCGGCGGTTTCAGCTGGGGCGACGACCACGGTGCGGGTGTTGTCCAGGCCGTTCGCATGAAAACCCATCTGGGAGAGGCGATCGAACATTTCATCCAAAGCGGAAAGCTGGTCATCGGAATCTGCAACGGTTTCCAGACCCTGGTGAACATGGGCCTCCTGCCCGGTTTCGACAACGATTACCGTTCCCGCAAGGTGGCCCTGATCCACAACGACTGCGGTAATTTTCGTGATGACTGGGTGAATCTCAAGGTCAATGGGAAATCCCCGTGCGTGTTCACCCAAGGCATGGACACCATGGAATATCCGGTCCGCCACGGAGAAGGGAAGTTCTACGCGGAACCGGACGTGATGAAACTTCTGACCGAACAGAATCAGATCGCTTTGCGCTATGCCTTGGGCAACGGAACTCCGGCGAACGGGAAATTCCCCGAAAACCCCAACGGCTCCGTGAACGACATCGCCGGTATCTGCGACCAGACAGGCCGGGTTTTCGGACTTATGCCCCATCCTGAAGCCTACAGCCATGCGGTGAACCATCCGGCATGGACACGGCATAAGGAATTGGCGATAAGGGCCGGTAAACCCCTCGACGCCTTCGAAACTCCTGGTATCCGTCTTTTTAGAAACGGTGTGAATTACATCCGCAATAGCATTTTGTAAGATGAATCATGTTTTCAGGAGACCACCCCATGCTGTTCATTTCTGACTGGTATATTCTTCCCCTGGCGTTTTTGCTTGATTTTCTTCTGGGTGATCCGGTGTGGTTGCCCCATCCTGTGCGCTGGATGGGAAAAGCCATAGAGAAACTGGAACCTGTGATGCGGGAAAAGATTAAAAACACCCAACTGGCGGGGACGTGTTTTGCTATTATTCTGATTGTTGCGACGTATGCTGCTGCTTCAATCATCATTTATGTGACAAGCTTCATTCATCCGGTAATGGGTGCCGTGGTTGAAATCGCCATGGTTTACA
The DNA here is from genome assembly GCA_020723285.1 of Desulforapulum autotrophicum. GTDB lineage: Bacteria > Desulfobacterota > Desulfobacteria > Desulfobacterales > Desulfolunaceae > DYJE01. Next base: position 74,419 of record DYJE01000011.1, read on the forward strand.
CCTGCATTTCCGCATTTTCTCTCAGAAAGGCGGCTCTGGATGTACACCGCGCCCTGAATCGTGACGGTATCGATTCAGCGCGTAAGAAACTGGCGCTTATCGTCGGGCGGGATGTGGACAGACTGGACAGACAGGGTGTTTTGCGCGCCCTCATTGAAACCGTTTCGGAAAATCTGGTGGATGGCGTCATTTCGCCTTTATTCTGGGCAGGTATAGGAGGCGCTCCTTTGGCCATGGCTTACAAGATGGTCAATACTCTGGATTCTATGGTGGGTTATAAAAATGAGACGTACATGGATTTTGGAATGACCGCTGCCAGAATCGATGATCTGGCCAATTACATTCCGGCTCGGATGTCCGTTCCCATTGTGGCCTGCGCGGCATTTTTCATGAAAGCTCCATGGAAACGAGGCCTTGAAATTGGGTTTCGGGATGGGATGAACCATTCCAGCCCCAATTCCGGGTATCCTGAAGCCGCTTTCTCGGGTGTTTTTGGTGTCCGGCTTGGAGGTCCCAGTTATTACAAGGGGCTTCTTGTGGGAAAACCGTTTATCGGTGAAACATTCGGCCCTGTGGGTGACGATGTTTCGGTCAAGGCATGCAGGCTGATGATCGTTTCTTCGGCGCTGTCTGTTTTCATGGCCATGACCCTTGCCCATATCGTGAGTTTCATTTCGTAAAACCAAGGTGCAGACATGAATAATCCGGAACATTCGTTCAAAGGTCTTTATCCGTTCAGGCTGGGTACCACGTCTTTCATCTATCCGGATCTTTATTCAGAAAATGTTAGAAAACTTGGGCCTTATCTCGATGAGATCGAGCTGTTGTTTTTTGAAAGTCGGGAACCGGGCTGTTTGCCGTCTGATTATGAAATCAATGAACTTGTACGGCTGAAATCGGAACTGGATCTTACATTCAATGTGCATCTGCCCACGGATGTGGATCTTTCATCACCCGATCCTTCGGAAAGGGAAACAGCCGTCGCCAATCTGATGACCGTGATCACGATGACACAGCCTCTTGAACCCGTAACATGGACCCTTCATGTCCCCTATGATCCCAGACGTCCAGGAGGTGAATCGTTATGGCGGACATATTCATGCAAAGCCATGAAATCCCTCCTGGCACACGGCATCGAACCCCGGTCGTTGAGTGTTGAAACCCTGATGTATCCGGCGGATATGCTGAAACCCATGCTTGAAGAATTCGATCTGTCCATGTGTCTCGATGTGGGTCATGTGATCATAGGAGGTGGGGATCCTCTTTCCGTGTACGAAGCCTTCAAGGAGCGGATCAGCATCATCCATCTCCATGGGGCAAAAAACGGCAGCGATCATCTTCCCCTGGATCAGTTCGAACCCGGTGAGTTCGCCAAAATTCGAACGATTCTTAAAGATTTTTCCGGGACTGTCTCCATCGAGGTGTTTTCCTTCAATGACCTTGAACGGTCTCTCCGTTATCTGCGTGATGATTTATAATGTTCCGGCTGTTTTTCCCCTTAGCTGTTCTGGAAAATTCAAAGTGGCATCTGTCTGTGAACTGTGATAAAAAGAACATCTTTCACAAAAAATAGATGATGAATTTTTTTTATATGACCCACTCAAACCTATGCGAGGGAGCGGTATGAAACAGACGGATGCGGAACCGGTACAAGGTTCGGATTTCATACGTAACACCATCAAGGACGATCTGGCGGTGAACAAGAATCAGGGACGGGTCGCCACGCGCTTTCCTCCGGAACCCAACGGATACCTTCATATCGGTCACGCCAAATCCATCTGTCTCAATTTCGGGATCTCTGAGGAATTCGAAGGGGCCACATGCAACCTTCGTTTTGACGACACCAATCCGGTGAAGGAAGATGTGGAGTACATCGATTCCATTGTGGAAGACGTGACCTGGCTTGGGTTTTCATGGAACGGTGAGATCCGCTATGCCTCGGATTATTTCGAAACCCTTTACGATTTCGCCGTGCAGCTGATCAAGGACGGCAAAGCCTACGTGTGCAGCCTGTCCGCCGACGAGATCCGGGAATACCGTGGGACACTGACCGAGCCGGGCAAAGACAGCCCGTACAGAAACAGGAGCGTTGAGGAAAATCTAGACCTGTTTAAGCGTATGCGAAACGGGGATTTTTCTGACGGAGCGCATATCCTTCGGGCTAAAATTGACATGGCCTCACCGAACATCAATTTACGCGATCCCGCGATATACCGCATCAAGAAAGCCGAACATCATCGAACCGGTGACGCCTGGTGCATCTATCCCATGTACGATTACACCCACTGCATTTCAGATGCCCTTGAAGGCATCACCCATTCACTTTGCACACTAGAATTTGAAGACCACCGACCTCTTTACGACTGGGTTCTCGATACGCTGAAAACACCCTGTCATCCCCAGCAGATCGAATTTTCACGGCTGAACCTTTCCTATACGGTGATGAGCAAACGCAAACTGCTTCAGCTTGTGGAAGAAGGGCATGTGAACGGCTGGGACGATCCGAGAATGCCCACCATTTCTGGGTTGAGAAGACGGGGTTACACGCCGACGGCCATCCGGAACTTCTGCCGGCGCATCGGCATCAGCAAGAAAGACAGCCGCATTGACATGGGTGTGCTGGAAGAATGCCTGCGGGATGATCTGAACGACACCGCCCTGAGGGTCATGGGGGTTCTTGAACCCCTGAAAGTGGTGATCAGGAACTATCCTGAGGGGCAGACCGAGACCGTGGAACTGATGAACCATCCCCTCAAACCGGAACTCGGGACACGGAACGTTCCGTTCTCAAAGGTGATTTATATCGAACGCTCCGATTTCATGGAAGATCCGCCCAAGAAATTTTTCAGACTGGGACCCGGAAAAGAGGTCCGGCTTCGCGGTGCTTACTACATCACCTGCACGGATGTGGTAAAGGACGAGGCCACCGGGGAAATCAAAGAACTTGTCTGCACCCATGATCCCGAATCACGGGGCGGCGGAACGCCGGACGGTCGCAAGGTGAAGGGAACCATTCACTGGGTTTCCGCGGAACACGCCTGTTCCGCTGAAATCCGGCTTTATGACCGCCTGTTTCTTTCGGAAAACCCTGAAAAAGGGGGGGCGGATTTCAGGGAATCTCTGAATCCCGACTCGTTGACGATAATCCGTGACGCCCGGGTGGAACCGGCTCTGGCCAACGCCAAACCCGGAACGGTATTTCAGTTCGAACGTCAGGGATATTTCTGTGTGGAACCCAGAGATTCCAGGGCCGAAGCGCTGGTGTTCAACCGGACCGTCACCCTGAAGGATACCTGGGCCAAACTCAGTCAGGAGGGATGACCATGCGCGTTGGGATCGGAAACGATGTGCACCGTCTGGTCACCGGCCGTGACCTTGTTTTGGGTGGCGTTAAAATTCCATATGATAAAGGGTTGTTGGGGCACTCGGACGCCGACGTCCTGGTCCACGCCCTGTGTGACGCCTTGCTGGGTGCAGCCGGGCTTGGGGATATCGGCCAGCACTTTCCGGACAATGATCCGGAATTCAAAGATATCTACAGCATCAGGCTCCTTGAACGGACCTGGTCTATGCTGAGGGCCAGGGGATTTTCCATCGTGAACATCGACAGCACGATTTTTGCTGAAAAACCCAAGCTGACGCCCTATAAGGAGGCCATGAGGGAAAAGATCGCCGCAACACTCAACCTTTTTCCGGAAAGTGTGAACATCAAAGCCACCACCACCGAAGGCCTCGGCATGATCGGGGAAGGGGAGGGGATCGGCGCGATGTGTATCGTGTTGCTGGCGGATCAGTAAGTATTTAGGACGCGCTGTTCGAATCGTTGATTCATTAGAATCACCGTCCGGCAGACGAATCGTTGGAACAATAAAAAAATATCAATGCAAGGCATTTGGGAATCGTCATGACTTTGAAAGTTTACAACACGTTGTCCGGGAAGAAAGAGGAATTTGAAACCATCGAACCAGGGGAAGTCCGCATGTACGTCTGCGGCCCGACGGTTTACGATTCATGCCATATCGGTCATGCCCGTTCCGTGGTTTTTTTTGATGTGGTGTACCGTCTTCTTTTATCCATGGGCTACCGTGTGACATATATCCGCAACTTTACGGACGTTGACGACAAAATCATCAAACGCGCCAACGAGCTGGGTGTCACCTCAGAGGCGATATCAGAAAAATACATCGCCGAGTTTTATCGGGACATGGACGCGCTGAACGTGAAACGGGCCACCCTGGAACCAAGGGCCACCCATCATATCGATGACATCATCGGGATCATCAACGTGCTGATCGACAAAAACATGGCTTATCCCGTGGACGGGGACGTGTACTTCAGGGTCACGGCTTTTGAAGGTTACGGCAAACTCTCCGGAAGGAAACTGGAAGACATGGAAGCCGGAGCCCGGATCGAAGTGGATGAACGCAAAGAGAATCCTTTTGATTTCGCGTTGTGGAAATCGGCAAAACCCGGCGAACCCTTCTGGGAAAGCCCCTGGGGTCAGGGCCGTCCGGGCTGGCACATCGAATGCTCCGCCATGAGCTGGCAGCTTCTTGGAGAATCCTTTGACATCCATGGCGGTGGTAAGGACCTGATATTCCCTCACCATGAAAACGAGATCGCCCAGTCTGAGGCCGCTTTTGGAAAATCATTTGTAAGATACTGGCTTCACAATGGGTTTGTGAACATCAACTCTGAAAAGATGAGCAAATCCCTGGGTAACACCACATTGATCAAAGATATCCTGGATGTCTACCATCCGGAGGCCGTAAGGCTTTTTCTGATGTCCAATCACTACCGGAGCCCCATCGACTTCACGGAACAGTCCATGAAGGAATCTTCGGGGAACCTGGACAAACTTTACGCACTTCTTTTAAGAGTTTCAGATACCTATGGAAATCTTCCCATCATCCGGCTCAATTCCAACAACAAGGCCAGATCCGGGCCGGTGTGGAAGGATTTCTTCGCCGCCATGGAAGATGACTTCAATACGGCCAAGGGACTGGCCGTGATGTTCGATGCGGTCCGAAAGACAAACCGGCTTCTGGACGATGTGACCGGTGAAACAGCGTTTGAAACGAAGATTCAGGTGGAAGTCCTGACCACGGATATTGTGAAGATCGCCAACATTCTGGGAATCCTTTCGGAAATTCCCATGGAATACTTTGAACGTAAACAAAAGGACGCCCTTGAATCGTCGGCCGTGGATCCTGAAAAAATCCAGAAGCTCATAGACGAACGAACGGCAGCCAGGAAATCCAAGGATTTCGCCTCTGCGGACCGGATCAGGAAAGAACTGGAAGACATGCGTGTGGCCATCGAAGACAGGCCCGAGGGGACGATCTGGAAAATGATGGACTGAGCCATGGAACAATGAAAAACCATGTCAGTATTTAAAATACATTCCACCTTCGAGCCCAGGGGCGACCAGCCCAAAGCCATCGATAAACTGTGCTCGGGGCTGAGATCCGGCAAAGATCACCAGGTGCTCTTAGGGGTCACGGGGTCGGGCAAGACCTTCACCATGGCCCATGTGATCGAACGCATGCAGAAACCCGCCCTGATCATCGCTCCCAATAAAACTCTGGCGGCCCAGCTGTTTGACGAGTTCAGAGGTTTTTTTCCTGAAAACGCCGTGGAATACTTTGTCAGTTACTACGACTATTACCAGCCCGAAGCCTACATCCCGTCGAGTGACACCTACATCCAGAAGGATTCGTCCATCAACGAGCTTATCGACAAGATGCGTCACTCGGCCACCCGCAACGTTCTTTCACGGAACGATGTCATTGTGGTGGCCAGTGTTTCGTGCATTTACGGTCTTGGCGCTCCCGAAGACTATCTGGCTCTACGGGTGGAGCTTGAAACCGGCATGGAACTGAACCGGGACAAGCTTCTTGAAGATCTGGTGGCTATTCAGTACGAACGAAACGATTACGATTTTTACCGGGGAACGTTCCGGGTGCGCGGCGACCGCGTGGAAATATTTCCGGCCTACGAGGAAAACCTGGCGATCCGTATTGAGTTTTTCGGCGATGAAATCGATTCCATGTCGGAAATCGATCCGCTCAAGGGCGATGTCATCAAGTCCATCAGAAAAACGGCCATATACCCTGCAAGCCATTACGTCACACAGAGCAACACCCGGAAACGGGTCATTGAAACGGTCACGGAAGAGCTTCAAGAACGCATCCGCTATTTCAGGGATGCAAACAAGCTTGTGGAAGCCCAGCGCATCGAGGAACGGACGAACCATGATCTGGAAATGCTCAGTGAGATCGGCTACTGCAATGGGATAGAGAATTATTCCAGACACATTTCCGGCAGGTGCGCCGGTGAGCCCCCTCCCACACTTCTCGATTACTTTCCGGACGACTTTCTTCTGTTTATCGATGAAAGCCATATCGCCGTACCCCAGCTCAAAGCCATGTACCGGGGGGACCGTTCACGGAAAACGACCCTGGTGGAATTCGGGTTTCGTCTTCCGTCGGCGGTTGACAACCGGCCGCTTCAGTTTGAGGAATTCTGCCGGAGGGTTCATCGGACCGTCTACGTGTCCGCAACACCGGCGGATTACGAACTGGATGCCGCGGAAGAGAACGTGGTTGAACAGATCGTCCGCCCCACCGGGCTCATCGATCCTGAAATTGAAGTCCGTCCGGCCACATACCAGGTGGACGACCTTTACCAGGAAATCCTCAAACGGGTGAACCGTCAGGAGCGCGTGCTGGTAACCACGCTGACCAAACGCATGGCGGAAGACCTCACGGATTACTATTCCGATCTCAATATCAGGGTTCGCTACATGCACTCGGATGTGAAAACCATGGAGCGGATTGAAATCATCCGTGACCTTCGCATGGGCGTTTACGATGTTCTGGTGGGTATCAACCTGTTGCGTGAGGGACTCGACATCCCCGAAGTCTCGCTGGTGGCCGTGCTCGATGCGGACAAGGAAGGTTTTCTTCGCTCGGAGCGGTCTCTGGTCCAGACCTGCGGAAGGGCTGCCCGGAACGTCAACGGAAGGGTGATCCTTTACGCGGACAACATCACCGGGTCCATGACGTACGCCATGAACGAGACAAAACGAAGGCGGGAGATTCAAAAAAAATTCAACGAGAACCACGGCATCACCCCGCAGACCATACAAAAGGACATTCTCGCCACATTCGGCGATATGTACGTGTTCAACGCCGATCAGGTCGTCTCGGCCGTGGCGGAAAAGAAAACCGATTACCAGAGCATGGACCAGCTCCCCGACATCATCGCGAACCTGGAAAAAGAGATGCGTCAGGCGGCCAAAGAGCTTGCTTTTGAAAAAGCGGCAAAACTCAGGGATCAGATCAAGGAACTGAAAAAACTCAGTCTGATGTAAGCCATGACACATACCACGTCGAACGACACGAAATCCATACTTTCCGAACGGGTGAACACCCTTTCCTCCGGCCCCGGTGTTTACCTGATGAAAAACGGAAGCGGGGACGTGATCTACGTCGGAAAAGCCAAGAACCTTAAGAAAAGGGTGGGATCCTACTTCAAGCGTGAAAATTATTCGGATATGAAAACCGGAGTCCTTGTGGGGAAAATCCAGCAGTTCGACACCATCCTCACCGCGACGGAACAGGAAGCTCTGATTCTTGAAGCCAACCTGATCCGCAAACACAAACCCCGGTACAACGTGATCCTGAAAGACGACAAACGGTATCCGCTTCTCAGGATCGACGTCACCACCGAGTATCCCAACCTCACCATTGCTCGAAAAATGAAAAAGGATGGCGCATTGTACTTCGGTCCCTATGCGTCAGCCGGAGCTGTACATCAGACAGTGAAATTCATCAACAAGACGTTCAAGCTGAGAAAATGCCATTCCAGAATGTTTAAAAACAGGACACGTCCCTGTCTGAATCATCAGATCGGTGCCTGTCTTGCCCCGTGCTGCCTTGATGTGGACAACGAAGAATACAAACGGATCATCGACGAGGTGGCTCTGTTTTTAAAAGGTAAAACACCGGATCTGATCCGCCGGATTAAAAACGACATGGCGGCAGCGGCCATGGATGAACGTTACGAGGAAGCGGCCCAGTTGCGTGACAGGTTGTTCGCCATAGAAAAAACCCTTGAAAAACAGCATGTGGTTTCAACGGACATGGTGGACCGTGATGTTATCGCCGTGTCAAAAGGTACAAGTCTTTCACTGATCACCGTCCTTTCCATTCGAGGAGGCGGCCTTTCCGGCTCAAGGCATTTTACCTTTCATGAAACTCTTGCGGACGATGAGGCGCTGATCGGCACCTTTATCTGTCAGTATTATGAAACAGCGCCGTTCATTCCTCCGGAAATCGTGGTTCCTGTTCTTCCCGACGATCATCAGGCTGTGTCCGAGTTCTTGAAAAACCTTAGAAAATCGCAGGTCGTCCTCGTCGAACCCCGGCGTGGCGATAAACTCCGCTACATCGAAATGGCAAAACAGAACGGAGCCAAAGAGCTGGAGGATCGTGAGAATGCAAGCCGAAGCAGTACGAACCTTCTGCTCCGTCTGAAGAAAAAGCTCGGGATGGAAAAGATTCCGGCACGGATCGAGTGTTTCGACAATTCCAATATCTCAGGGAAAGAGCCTGTTTCCGCCATGGTGGTTTTCAAGGATGGAAAGCCTTTCAAATCAGGTTATCGGAAATACACTCTCAAAACAGTCGACATTCAGGATGATTACTCGTACATGAATGAAGTTTTGAGACGGCGGTACGCCAAAGATGACCCGGACACGCCGCTGCCGGACCTTCTGATGGTGGACGGGGGGAAAGGTCAGTTGAATGTGGCGGTTTCCGTTCTGAAAGAAGTGGCTGTGGACAATGCTTTTCATGTGGTGGGCATCGCAAAAAAAGACGAACGCAAAGGGGAAACCATGGACAAGATCTTCGTTCCCGGAAGATCAAACCCCTTGAATTTTTCTCGCGACGAAGATCTGCTTTTCTTTCTCCAGAGTATCCGCGACGAAGCCCATCGGTTTGTCATCCAGTTTCACAGAAAACGGCGCAATACTGAAAGCCTGGCTTCGATTTTCGATACGATTCCGGGCATCGGACCTAAGCGAAAGAAAAACCTGTTGATTCGTTTCGGTGGAATGGAAAATCTGAGAAGCGCGACACTGGAAGATCTGATGGCCGTGGATGGGATAAGCGAACAAACTGCGCGGAAATTATATGAAGTAATACATAAATAAAATGATTTATCTATTTAAATCTATTAATTTTTCTTATTTCATGAAGCTGGGCGTTATGAATGAATCGGTTGATGGTTTCCTCCTGATCCTGAGACAGTTTAATCATGGAACATCCCGCGAATCCTGAAAGAGGGTTGTAATCCGTATGCATTCGGACGATTTTGATCGTGCACTCCAGTGTGAATACCGATTCTGGGATTTCTCCGCCTGTTTTTAGAAGAACGCCCATTTTGGCGTAACTGCCGATTTTTAAATCCATCATGGGATTTCTGACCTTCAGGATTTTTTTGGGAATGAGAAGACCGATGCCTGAAATGGATATGTTATGAAATTTGAAGTGTCTGCCTGAGTAATAGATATTTCCGTCAAGGGAAATTTTACCAAGGACATCAAAATTGACATTGGGCTGAAACCGGAATGCTGATCGGATGTTGATTTCCATGGCCGGGGGCTTGTATTCGATAAGGAGAGCTTCCGTTTTTCCCTGGTTGGACAGGCCGTAGTCCCTGATGAACTCGACAATCCGACAGGAATAGGCCAGTCTTGTTTTGCCGGCCAGCTCTTTCTTTACAAGCGAACTGATGTGCATCTGGTTGTAGGCTATATCCCGCTGAATTTTCTCTCCCGGTTGAGCCACCACAACATGTTTTTTTGTTTCGTCGGAGTCAAGCACGATGGATGACTTTGAAACAGGAGACATGGAGTCGAGATTGAAAACAAGATCGACTCCCATGGCGGGTTTTAATCGGAATTCCAGTTCTTTATTCATAGGTTGAGATGCACGTTCCGGAAGGTTCATGTTAGTATGAAATATAAGTATTTCTAACACAGGGAACAACGGGTTGTAAAACGATATGTCTTGTCACGACGAATAATCCGGGAATGACGACGAACTTTATGAGGAAATAAAACTCCCGTTTTACCTGAGACAGATAAAACGGGATGTATATATCGTATGGTGATATCGGTTTTAATACGTCAGGCTTATTTCATGGCGTCTTTGAGGGCTTTTCCGGGAACGAATTTGGGAACGACGCGCGCGCCGATGCTGATTTCTTTACCGGTCTGGGGATTTCTGCCTTTTCTTGCTTTTCTTTCAACAGTTTTGAACGTACCAAAACCAACGAGAGTCACTGTGTCTTTTTTGGTCAGTGCTTCCGTGATGGAAGCAAGGACGCAGTCTACAGCGGCCTGGGCTTCTTTTTTTGAACTTACGACAGTGGCTACTTCGTTAATCAGATCACCTTTGTTCATGATTGCAATCTCCTTTCTGTGAATTGGCATTAAAACACGACAGCTCTATGGTTCTAAGTTAAAGCGAAATACAACGGCGAATAAAATTATTTCTTTGATGATGAGACTTGGCTTATTATGTCTCAAGGAATTAATTAAAGAAAACTTGCAAAAGACACAATATCAACCCTTTGCGAGTTAAAACTACTTATTTGATTTACCCGTGTCAAGAAATAATTTCATGAACATTAAAAAAATTGATTCACGTAAGTGATTTTCAAGAATTTTTGAAAGGCCTTTCAATTCTGAATCACACGCGAATTCCTAAAATGGATTGATGGTTTCTTAAATAAAAGAATATTGTTTAACAGAAAAAAATGAATAAAAAAATAATGATAAATACCAAATATAACAATAAGATATATGTTGTCTTTTATGCGTGAAACATATAACTGTCAATATCTCATTGCTTAATATGCTGTTTTCAAAATCAATTTTTTTGTCATAATAAAAGTGTCAAACAAGCGGCATCAATAAAATGTGACCCAAACCATTCAATGCCCCAGATTTTCAAAAAAAATGTCCGTTTGATGTTTGAGCCAGCTTAAGTACACATCCGGATGCGCCTCAGCCCTTGAAAGTAAATGGCTTTTATGGCATTTTAAAGCGGCATTGAAATGGATTTATTGTATTGTAATAAATTATTTAAAAACAGATTAATAAATTTAAAAGTTAATTTAATACATGAATATTTCAAACCTTTCCGTTGTTCTGGTGGAGCCCCAGGGACCACTCAATATCGGTTCTGTCTGCCGAACCATGATGAATTTCGGTTTTTCGGATCTTCGACTTGTCAATCCCTGTGGTGCGTACAAAGGGCGTGAAGCTAGAAAAATGGCTCTCAAGTCAGAGACTCTTATCGATCAGGCCAGGGTTTTTGAACGATTGGAAGACGCGCTATCCGACCGCCATTTATCCATCGGCTCCACCCGACGACTTGGAAAGTACCGCGAAAACATCGTAACTCCAGACAAAGCCGCTGGAATGGTCGCAGATTATTCGGATGATTGCCGCATCGCACTGGTTTTCGGTCGTGAAGACCGCGGTCTTTTAACGGAGGAAATTGATTTGTGCCAGGCTCTGATCACCATTCCGACCCATGACGATTTTGCCTCCATGAATCTGGCCCAGGCCGTGGCCATCTGTCTTTATGAAATGAATAAAGCCCTTGGAAAAGATTTTGTGAACGTCAGTATACCCTTTGTACCGTGTGAAGGGGAAAAGCTTGAATCCATGTTCAGGCATATGAAAGAAACACTGCTGTTTATCGATTATTCTGATCCGTTGAGTCCGGATCATATTCTTCGGACATTTCGCATGATCTTTGGGAGAACCACTTTGAGTGACCGCGATGTCCGGGTGCTTCAGGGGTTGTGGAGCCGCATGGACTGGATTGAGTCTGAACGGCGCAAACATCTTTCTGTAATATAAACGCGCGTGTTGACCCTGTTTTTTTGATTTTTACGCCTGCACGGATAAATCTTGACAACAAAAAACATCGCGTGTTAGGTAACTGACTGAGCGCTCGTTCAGAACACAACGCCTGGCAAAATTTAACGTTATCGGTTCATTCACGACATCTTCTGGGTCACCATGAAAAAGAAAGAACGAACAAAAGAGGTATCAACCCAGGTCAAAAACCCCGATCTGGTCCAGAGACGACGAAGGCAGATCGTCGACGCCGCCGTGCGGCTGTTCATACAGAACGGTTTCCACAAAACAACGACCCGCCAGATCGCCAGTGCAGCCGGTTTTTCCATCGGCTCCCTCTATGAATATGTCGCGTCCAAAGACGATGTGCTTTATCTGGTGTGCGATGCTATTCACGAAGAGGTGGAGCAAGGTGTTGCAGCGGCTCTTTCAAGACACACCACAGATATTTCCGCGCTCAAGGAAGTGATCATGGAATACATCATCGTCTGTGATCGCATGAAAGACCATCTCTTGCTTATCTATCAGGAAACGAAGTCTCTTCCTAAAAAATGGCGGAGCAACGTGCTCCAGAATGAGGTCCGGATTACGGATATCTTTGTCGATGTGATTGCGCGGACCATTGCCGCAGGCGAACTTCCGAACATGGACCATCGGTCAGTGGAACTTCTGGCCCATAACATAACGGTGCTGGGACACATGTGGACGTTTCGCCAGTGGTTTCTCAACAGGCAGTATACCCTCGAAGAATACATAACATTTCAGACCGAATTTATTTTGAGTGCGGCCATAGATCGGACTAAACCCTGAACGAGAACGTGGAGCGGCCCACACGATTAACACTATGAATGTGAAACTCATAAACGTTGAAAGACGATGGAGTGTGAACAATGAAAATCCATGAATATCAGGCTAAAAACATTTTTTCGGACTACGGAATACCTGTTCCCAAGGGGAACGTCGTGTTTACGGTGAACGAAGCTTCAAAGGTGGCTGAAAACCTGGGATCTTTTCCGGTTGTGGTCAAGGCCCAGATTCATGCCGGAGGCCGTGGAAAAGGAGGCGGTGTGAAGCTGGCTCATACCCGTGATGACGTGGAAACCTTGTCCGCTCAAATACTTGGCATGAAACTGGTGACCCATCAGACAGGACCGGAAGGTCAGGCGGTCGGAAAGCTTTTGATAGAACAGGGACTGGATATCCGGCGCGAGATGTATCTGGGGATCGTTCCGGACAGAAGTTCTGCGGACATCGTGATCATGGCAAGCGTTGACGGCGGCATGGATATCGAAGAGGTTGCTGATAAGACACCGGATCGAATTGTAAAGGTTCATGTGGACCCACTGGGCGGTCTTCAGCCATACCATGGCAGGCAAATTGCCTACAGCCTTGAGCTCCCCGATGATGCCGTCAAACCGTTTATGGTCCTGCTATCCAGTCTTTACAAACTTTTCATGGATCTGGACTGTTCACTTGTTGAAATCAACCCTTTGATTCTCACAGGCTCGAACACCCTTGTGGCACTTGATGCCAAAATGGATTTCGATGACAACGCTCTTTACCGTCATCCTGAAATCCGTGAGCTCCGGGACGAAACGGAAGAGGCCCCCCTTGAGGTGGAAGCGTCAAAATACCATCTGAATTATATCAGTCTTGACGGCAATATCGGGAATATTGTAAATGGCGCGGGTCTTGCTATGGCCACCATGGACATCATCAAGCTGGCCGGGGCCAATCCCGCCAATTTTCTGGATGTCGGAGGTGGAGCCACATCGGAGATGGTTGAAAACGCCTTTCGCATTCTATTGAAGGATGAAAAAGTCAAAGGCATTCTGATCAACATTTTCGGCGGCATTCTAAGGTGCGACGTTTTTGCCGATGGTGTGGTCCGGGCCGCGCGGAATACAGGAATTCATATTCCTGTGGTGGTGCGCATGGAAGGTACCAATGTTGAAAAAGGCAGACAGATTCTGGCCGACAGCGGACTGAATCTCGAAACGGCTGCTGATCTGAAAGACGCCGCGAAAAAAATCGCAGCGATCATCAAAAACTGAAAATGGACCGAGGAGATCTAACGTGAGCATTTATGTCGATAAAAACACACGGCTTCTTGTCCAGGGAATGACGGGCAGGGAAGGAACATTTCATACGCTTCAGTGCCGGGCTTACGGAACGAACGTGGTGGCCGGAGTTACACCGGGAAAAGGCGGCCTGACCCATGAAGACATCCCTGTTTTCAATACGGTGAAAGATGCCAGAAAAAAAACAGAGGCCAACGCCAGTATGATTTTCGTCCCGCCTCCCTTTGCTGCGGACGCCATCATGGAGGCGGTGGATGCGGGGATCGAACTGGTGGTCTGCATCACCGAAGGCATTCCTGTTCTGGATATGATGCGGGTCAAAAAATACATGGCTGGCAAGCGGTCACGGCTGATCGGGCCGAACTGTCCGGGTGTGATCACGCCGGGTCAGTGCAAGATCGGTATCATGCCCGGCCCCATGCACAAGCCCGGCGGACCGGCCGGTGTGGTGTCGCGGTCAGGTACCCTGACTTATGAAGTGGTTCACCAGCTTTCGGCCCAGAATATCGGGCAGACCACCTGTGTGGGCATCGGCGGTGACCCGGTGAACGGCACCCAGTTCGTGGATGTGCTTGAAGCTTTTCAAAACGATCCCGACACCCAGGGAATCGTCATGGTGGGTGAAATCGGTGGAAATGCCGAAGAGCAGGCAGCGGAATTCATCAAAAAACATGTGACGAAACCCGTGGTCGGTTTCATTGCCGGTCTTACGGCACCTCCGGGACGCCGTATGGGCCATGCCGGGGCCATTATCAGCGGCAGCAGCGGTACAGGTCAGGCCAAACTTTCAGCTTTAAGGGACAACGGCGTGACGGTCTGTGAAAATCTGGGGGAATTGGGAGAAATCTGCAAGCATGTGTTCGGCAAATAAAAGAAAAGGAGCTTAAAATCATGTCCTGGTTGACTGATACATTGACGAGTTCCATCGGAAAAAAGTTGTTGATGGCCGCGAGCGGCCTGTTCTTCTGCTGTTTTCTCGTGGTTCATCTGATCGGTAATCTGACTGTTTTCGGCGGGAGTGAAACCTTCAACAGTTATGTGGATCATCTTCACAGCCTTGGTCCTTTGATCCGGATCGCAGAGGTTCTGATGGCTATTTTCGCCTTCGTACATGTCGTCACCGGACTGAGTCTGGCTCTTGACAATTTCAAAGCCCGGCCTGTCAAATACGAGATGAAGAAAAACGGTGGAGGCAGAACCCTTGGATCAGCTACCATGCCTTACACCGGTCTTGTTCTGCTGCTGTTCGTCCTGGTTCACCTCAAAGGGTTTCATTTTGCCGACCACACATCCCGCTCGGTGTTCGATATCATGACAGGCGCGTTCAGCGATCCAGTCATTGTAGGGTTCTATGTGTTCGCCATGGCCGTCGTCGCCGTTCATGTCAGCCACGGATTCTGGAGCGCTTTCCAGACTCTGGGGCTCAACCATGAAAAATACACCCCGGCCATCAAGGGACTTTCCTTGATCTTCAGTCTGACGGTAGGCGTGGGATTCGGTTTTATTCCTGTATGGCTATCATTCTTTTAACGGTAATGGAGCGGAACGATGAAACTTGATTCAAAAATACCAGACGGCCCCATTGCTGAAAAATGGGACAGGCACAAATTTGACCTTAAGCTGGTGAACCCTGCCAACAAACGGAAATATACTGTGATTGTGGTGGGTACGGGTCTTGCCGGAGCCTCGGCATCCGCGTCTCTTGCAGAACTGGGATACAACGTGAAAACGTTCTGCATTCAGGACAGTCCCAGGCGTGCTCACAGTATCGCGGCCCAGGGTGGCATCAACGCGGCCAAGAATTACCAGAACGACGGGGACAGTGTCTTCCGGCTGTTTTACGACACTGTCAAGGGCGGTGATTTCAGGGCCCGTGAAGCCAACGTTTACCGACTGGCGCAGATCAGCAACAACATCATCGACCAGTGCGTGGCCCAGGGCGTGCCGTTCGCTCGGGAATACGGCGGGCTTCTGGCCAACCGGTCTTTTGGAGGCGCTCAGGTTTCACGGACCTTTTATGCCAGGGGTCAGACAGGCCAGCAGCTTCTCCTGGGGGCTTACGGTGCGCTGTCACGCCAGGTGGCCGCTAAAAAAGTCACGCTTTTCGCCCGTCGGGACATGCTTGAGCTGGTGCTTGTGGACGGAAAAGCCAAAGGCATCATCACCCGTAATCTCGTTACCGGTGACATCGAGAAACACGCGGGAGATGCTGTTATTCTTGCCACAGGCGGATACGGAAACGTTTTCTTCCTGTCCACCAACGCCATGGCCTGTAACGTCACGGCAGCCATGCGTGCTTATAAAAAAGGAGCCTGTTTCGCCAATCCCTGCTTCACACAGATTCATCCCACCTGCATTCCCGTTCATGGGGATTATCAGTCCAAACTGACTCTTATGAGTGAAAGCCTTCGGAATGACGGTCGTGTGTGGGTTCCCAAAACAATAGGTGACAAACGAAAACCGGCGGACATTCCCGACAGTGAACGGAATTATTTTCTCGAAGAAAAATACCCCAGTTTCGGAAACCTGGTTCCCCGTGACGTAGCGTCAAGGAACGCCAAGGAACAGTGTGACAAGGGATTTGGCGTGGGTGAGACGGGGTATGCCGTGTATCTTGATTTCAAAGACGCCATAGCCCGTGACGGCGAAGATGTGATCCGCAAGAAATACGGCAACCTGTTCACCATGTACGAAAAAATTACCGCCGAAGATCCTTACAAATCGCCCATGATGATTTATCCGGCCTCCCATTACACCATGGGCGGTCTGTGGGTGGATTACAACCTCATGAGCACCATCAACGGCCTTTTCGTTCTCGGAGAAGCGAATTTTTCAGACCATGGAGCCAACAGGCTGGGTGCCAGCGCTTTGATGCAGGGACTCGCCGACGGTTATTTCATAATCCCTTATACCCTTGGGGCTTATCTGGCCAAGGAAAAACCGGGAACGGTAAATACGGACCATGACGCATTTACGGAAGCCTCTTCGGATGTCGTTACGACACTTGATAAATTGCTGTCCATCAAAGGGAAACGGACCTGTGACGACATTCACAGGGAACTTGGAAAGATACTCTGGGATTACTGCGGCATGTCCCGGAATGAGGAAGGACTTGAAAAAGCCAAAACCCTGGTGAAAAACCTGAAAAAAGAATTCTGGACCAACGTCACTGTTCCCGGAACGGCAGCCGGAATGAATCAGACCCTTGAGAGGGCGGGGCGTGTGGCGGAGTTTCTTGATTTTTCCCTGATGCTACTGGAAGATGCCAGAACTCGCAGGGAATCCTGTGGTGGACATTTTAACGATGCATTCCAGACCGACGAGAACGAAGCGCTGCGCGATGACGAACATTTCAGCCATGTGGCGGCATGGGAATACAACGGTGAAGACAGGGAACCGATTCTTCACAAAGAACCGCTGGTGTTTGAACATGTCACCCTGAGCCAAAGGAGTTACAAATGACGAAGACAATCAACCTGACCCTCAAAGTCTGGCGTCAGAAGAACGGAAACGTCAAGGGGCGTATGGAAACATACGAGGCACGCGGGATTTCAACGGACATGTCGTTTCTTGAAATGATCGATGTGGTCAACGAAGGTCTTATTCTCAAGGGTGAGGACCCCATTGCATTTGATCATGACTGCCGCGAGGGAATCTGCGGGATGTGCGGGGCTGTGGTGAATGGACGTCCCCATGGACCTGAGAAAGGCACAACCCTTTGTCAGCTCCACATGCGACATTTTGATGACGGCGATGAGGTGGTGGTGGAGCCCTGGCGTTCACGTGCGTTCAAAGTGATCAAGGACCTTGTGGTGGACCGGAGTGCTTTTGATTCCATCATCCAGGCAGGGGGTTATATTTCCGTGAACACCGGGGGAGCCCAGGATGCCAACGCCATACCCGTTCCCCAGAATGTCGCTGAAAAGGCCATGGACGCTGCGGAATGCATCGGCTGTGGAGCCTGTGTCGCTGCTTGTCCCAATGCATCGGCCATGCTTTTTGTTTCGGCCAAGGTGTCCCAGCTGGCCCTTCTTCCGCAAGGCAGGCCTGAAGCCGCAGGACGTGTAAAGGCCATGGTTTCGAAAATGGATGACATGGGCTTCGGCCATTGCGGCAATGAACGGGAGTGTGAAGCCGAGTGCCCGAAAAACATATCCATTGTGAATATCGCCCGGATGAACAGAGAGTTCATCAAAGCCAGTCTGAAATAGTTGTAACAAGGAATGTGAAGGAAAAGACGATGTCTGATAACGGTTACAGGTTTATCTGTGATGAGTACGGTAAAACAAGCGCCATTCAGGTGATGTTGAGCGGGCGTAATATTCAGGACAACAATTACGTCAACAAGGGAACGGCTTTCAGTGAATCCGAAAGATCGGAATTCAACGTGGAGGCTTGCCTTCCACCTTCGGTGAAAACTCTGGCTGACCAGGTGCGGCTGGGGCACGAAACAGTGGATAATAAATCGGGAGAACTTGAAAAATACATTTATCTTCGGTCAATTTTTGAAAAAAATGTAACCCTGGCACATGCCATTATCGCAAGCGATGTCAGGAAATTCATGTCCATCGTCTACACGCCCACCGTGGGTCTTGCATGTCAGCGGTACTCGGACATTTTCAGAAAAGGAACGGGTATCCATTTTCACCCGGGCAACATCGACAGGGCCGAGGAAATTCTGACAAACTATAAAAATGACGGAATCCGCGTGGCCGTGGTCACGGACAACCAGGGCATCCTGGGCATCGGCGACCAGGGGGCGGGTGGTATCGCCATCTGTATTGGAAAACTGATGCTTTACACGCAAGGGGCTGGAATCGCCCCCTGGTACTGTCTGCCCATTTCTCTCGATGTGGGTACGGACAACGATGCCCTGCTTGACAACGACCATTACCTGGGTTGGCGTCAAAAACGGTTGACCGGTGCCGATTATCTGGATTTCATCGCCACGTTCGCCAAAGCGTTCAAAAAGGTTTTTCCCGATGCCCTCTGTCAGTGGGAGGATTTTTCAAAACAGAACGCGTTTACCGTCAAGGATACTTACATCAATGACATCATATCCTTTAACGACGACATCCAAGGCACCGGCTCAGTGACTTTGGCCGGAATCATTTCCGCCATGAAAATCAAGAAAGAGTCCCTTAAAGATCAGGTCTATCTGATTCATGGTGCGGGGGCCGGTGGTGTTGGCGTGGCCGAGCAGATCGAGGCCGCGATGGTGGAAGAGGGTATGAATGTCGAAGCTGCCAGGCAACGGATTTTCACCCTGGACAGCCGTGGTCTTGTGACCCTGGGACGTAAGCTCGACCCCTATAAAATCAAATACGCCAAAGATACGACGGTGCTGCCCTGGTATACCTGCGATCATGACGGAAGCCTTGAAAACGTGGTGAAAAAGGCCGGAGTGACGGTTCTCATCGGAACTTCCGGACAGTCGGGGTGTTTTACACAGGCCGTGGTGGAAGCGGTTTCAAAAAACACGGAACGCCCTGTGATTTTTCCTTTGAGTAATCCCACGGTGAATGCCGAGGCTCTGCCGGTGGATATTTTCACGTGGTCCCATGGAAAGGCTCTGGTGGCCACCGGCAGTCCGTTTGCACCTGTCAAGTTTGACAACAGGGATTTCCGTATCGGTCAGTGCAACAATGTTTTTATTTTTCCCGGAGTGGGCCTTGGCGTTCTGGCCTCGGGTGCATCCAGAGTTCTGCCGTCATTTTTTACAGCGGCGGCTTATGCGGCGGCAGAGCATGTTGCTGCTGAAGATCTTTCCAATGGCGTCCTTTTTCCGCCTGTGGAGAAGTTGAAGGAAGTCAGTCTTTCCGTCGCCAAAGCGGTGGCACGGATCGCCATCCGGGAAGGGGTGAGCCGTAAATGCGCTTTCAGTGATTTTGATCATGAAAATAATCCGGAAAAGTTGGACGAAGCCATTGACAATATGGTCTGGAAGCCGGAATATCTGCCCTTGGTGAAATAAACGAGCGAACCCTCTATTTCAGGAGACTTTATGAACGATTTCATGCAGTTGTTGAAGACCAGACGGAGCATCAGGAAATTCCAGGACAAACCTGTTCCAAAGGATATGATCGATACTCTTTTTGAAGCCGTCAAATGGTCCCAGAGCTGGGCAAACACCCAGTGCTGGGAAATCATCCAGGTGACAGACCGGTCCATCCGTGAAAAAATTCAGGAAGCCGTGGTGAAGAATCCTGCCACGAAAGCCATTGTGGATGCGCCGGTTCTTCTGGCGTTATGCGCCAAAAAAAACAGCTCAGGATTCTACAGCGGAGTGGTGACCACCAAATTCGGAGACTGGATGCTGTTCGATCTGGGGATAGCGACACAGAGCCTCTGCCTTGCAGCCCATTCCCTTGGGCTTGGGACCGTCGTTGTGGGCCTTTATGATCACGTCAAAGTATCGGAAATCCTGAAGGTTCCTTCCGAATATGAACAGGTGGCGCTCATTCCGCTGGGTTTTCCCGCCAAAGATCCTTCACCGCCCAATCGCAGGGATGTGTCGGAGTTCATCCATACAGACAGTTTCGGAATAATGAATAACGGATGATGCTGCGCAGTATATGATCACATGGGGGCGGACCTTGTGTTCGCCCCATTACATTTTTCTTACATTCTGAAACCGATGACCGTGACGTCGTCCAGTTGTTCGCGCTCTTGTTTGTGTTCATTGAATTTCTTGATGATTTCCTGACGTTGAACGGAAAAGGGAAAGGGGTGAAGGCGTGAAAGCATTCCTTTGAAAGTCGCCGTTCCGAATCTCATTTCATTATCCCCGCCTATTTGGTCTGTATAACCGTCGGTTTTCATGTACACACAGGTGTCTCGATAAAGTTGAACTGTATTTGATGTGAAGGGAACATGGTCCTCTGAATCCGCATACCCGATACTGCGTTTGTCACCTTTGATTTCTGCGGTCTGGCCGTCCTGAGTGTAAAAAAGTGGGATTCGGGCACCGGAAAATCTGAGTACACACGACGAATGATCCACATGAAGCACCGCCGCGTCGAGTCCGTCCTGAGTTTGTCTGGAGGCATCCTGATGGAGAACGCTTTTTACGGCAGTGTTCAGTCTGTCAAGAATTTCCGGTGGGTCAAAACACTGCTGATCAAGGATGATTTTCTTGATTTCCGTGAAAGCGATAAGTGTGATGAAGGCTCCGGAAACGCCATGGCCCGTGCAGTCCATCAGTGCGATGATCGTTATGTCTTTTAATGTGTATGTGTAAAAAATATCTCCACCCACAATGTCTTTGGGCATCCAGATGATCAGGCTTTCCGGGAGTTCGGTTTTCAGACGTTCCACACCGGGAAGCAGTGACCTCTGGATAATTTTAGCGTAGTGGAGGTTTTCGAGCATGCGATTATGATAACGTTCAAGTTCTTTGTGCGTGACTTCAAGATCGTCGAAGGTGGTTTTGATCTTGTCGCGAGATGCTTTGATTTCCCGTCGTTGTTTTTGAAGTAACCAGCACATGAAAGCCACGAAAGATGCTGTTGGGAGAAACGTTAAGGCCGCCAGACAATCTTCGCCGAATCGTGTGCTCTGGCCCAGATATCTGTAACTGACAAAGGACACGGTGATGTAGACTGAGACGGAAACAATGATCAGGGCATGTGAAATCAGCATATTTGCCTGAGTGAAAACGAAAATCAGAGGGATCAGACTTGACATCAGGGCAAGGTAACGAAGGTCGTGCATGACGTGGAAAATAATGGCCATAAATATGACACAGATGATGACCTGGCTATATAACATGGCTTGAATGAATGGAAGTGTTATCCGGGTTCTATGGCGTATCATGACCAGAATAACGATGTTGGAAGGGAAAAGACCTAAGTAGGTTAAGAGCATCTCACTGTAACGGTACTGGGCAAAACCGAGGAAGATGGCCAGGAACGCCACGGCAATGGGAACATGGTAAACAAGTATGGCCAGAAGGGTGTATTTTGTGAGGTTTGCCCGTCTTTTACTGTTGACCTGTTCGGAAAAGCTGTTGTCCATAATCCGTCTCTTTGAAAAGAATGGGGTCAGATTCGAAAACCGATCACGGTGATATCGTCCATTTGTTCGTACTCTTTTTTGTAGTCGCTAAGGCTTCTTATGATTTCGCGGCGTTGTAACGAAAATGGTGCGCTGTGGATGTCAAGTATCATTTGCTTGAACCGTCTGGTTCCGAAACGGAGTTTTTTTTCTCCTCCCAGTTGGTCTGTGTAACCGTCTGTTTTCATGTAGATACAACTACCGCGTTTCAGAGTGAAGGTGTGCTGTGAAAAAATATGGGCAAGGTCGGAATCGTAATATCCAATACTCTGTTTATCTCCTTTGATTTCTGTTGCTTCACCGTTTTCCACGTAATACAGGGGAATCTGCGCACCCGAATACCTGATGGTGCAGTTTGCGTGGTCCACATCAAGAATGGCGGCGTCCAGTCCGTCGTTGGTTTGTTTTGCGGAATGTTTGTGCAGAACGTTTTTCATGGCTTTGTTCAGGCGCATGAGGATGTCCGAAGGGCCGTAACATGCCTGGTCGAGAATGATTTTTCTGATTTCAGTGTAGGCTATCAAGGTCAGAAACGCACCGGGAACCCCGTGGCCTGTGCAATCCATTAAAGCGATGATGGTTTTTCCAGGATAGGTGCATGTGTAAAATATGTCACCACCCACGATATCCTTGGGCATCCAGATGATCAGGCTTTCCGGACTCTCCGTTTTCATACGGTCGATACCGGGCAGAAGGGAACGCTGGATCATTTCCGCGTAATGAATACTTTCAAGCATACGCTGATTGTAGGATTCAAGTTCTGAATAGGTGGTTTTCAGTTTGTCGTTGGTTTTCTTGATTTCCCGGTGCTGTTTCTGAAGAATGCCGCACATATAGGCGATGAACGAGGAAACCGGAAGAAAAATCATGATGGACAGCATATCTTTGCCGAAATTTCCGTTTTGCCCCAGATAGCGGTCGCTGACATAGGACACGCCCAGATAGTCCAGAGCGACCACGGCCAGTGTAATGAACGAAATGAGCATGCTGGACTGGATGAACACAAAGATCAACGCCAGCATGCAGGCGATCAGGGTCAGATGCCGCAGATCATGCATGACATAGAATGCCTCGGTCATAAAGAAAACGCTGCCCACCACCTGGACGTAAAGCATGATCTTGATGAAACGGATGGTGATCTGGTCTTTCAGCTGGACCATGGCAAGAACGGTGATGTAAAACGGGAATATACTCACATAAACGTATGTCATTTCCCTGACACCGAACTGGGCAAGTCCGAAATATATGGCGATATAAGCGGCGATGATGGGGATGTGGTAAACAAGAAGAGCTAATGCTGAATATTTTGTTAGAGTTTTACGCCTCCGGTCATTGACAGGTCTGGGCAACAAATTATCCATGTTAAACAATTCCGAATATTAGGGATCTGCAGCGCAAATGAAGATTGTCTGGCGGGAAGATTCCCGTTTCCGACTGAATGAATTTATTTTTGGGACATCATTAAGTTCGACCCTGTTTTTTCAATAAACTCAGGATAGAAACCATACTACCTTAGGGTGCATGAAATGACAATGAAGAAAAATGATCCATAGAAATGTAATCATATTCCGAATGATACAACCCGGTTTCTTCCGTTTGTCTTGGCGAGATACAGATGGGTGTCCGCTTCGGAAATCAGGGTGTTGATATCGTCCTCCGCAGTCATGGTCGAAACACCATAACTTGCGGTGACACTTAACGATGTATTGCAGGGAGTGACGAGGGAAAGAGACTCGATGTTTTTTTTAAGTCTGTTTGCAATCTCAACGGCTGTATTCAAGGACGTTTCGGGAAGAACCACCAGGAATTCTTCACCTCCGTACCGTGCCATGTAATCTTCCTTGCGGATCAGCTCTGAAACGGAACCGGCTATGGCTTTAAGGACTTTGTCACCAAAAAGGTGGCCGTAACAGTCGTTGATTTTTTTAAAATGATCCACATCGAACATGATGACGGAGAGTTGCCGTCCGTGTCTTCTGGCACTGTCCATGGAACGATCGAGAAGCTCCATGAGCGCTCTGCGATTGTAACAACCGGTCAATGAATCCGTGGATGACGCTTTTTCAAGAAGCTGGATTCGAAGAATAGTATCCAGGCTGTTTTTAAAAGCCTCTATAATGGTTTCCGCTGATTTGTTGCCCTTGAAAAAAATGGGGTTGTCGTGAACCAGGTACAGACAGGACTTGGTGTTTTCCATGTATATCGGTGTTGAAAAGAGTGGGAATGGTTTGTGGAAAAAAGTACGGATCACTCGGTCATCATCCTGATCCAGGTATGTCAGGCTGTTGATTTCAGATCCCGGGAAATCATGAGCCATCATGTCCAGTATCCGCTGGCGGCTGAGAATGGGGTCGGACCATATGTCAAGCCCTGTTTCATCAAGAATGGCAAAAGCGAAAAGTTTATAGTTGAGAATGTCTTTCAAGGCATGGGCTGTGTTGTTTACAAGTTCTTCGAGGGTCCGGCATTTATGAATGTCAAGGATCTGCCGGCTTAACGTTCGGGAATGATATTTATGAATGAATGAAACCGCCATATCCAGGATGCCGTAAGGTTTTTTCATGATGGATGTATTGTTGATCGCCATATGTTTTTTTTAAACCTTTTCGAGAAACGGTTGATATTTCCTGATCAAACGATATATCGCATTCATTGCAAACTAAATGCCATGGATTGATATAATGCATTACAATTCAATTCCGAAATGAAAGATTTTTAAGTAAAACGCAATAAATCAGAATCTTGGAAAGAGCATGTGTCGAAAAGTCAGATTTGAAATAGTTTAGATTTAAAAACTTTTTGTGATTCCTTTTTATTTCAAGCAGGAAAATATTGCGTCAAGTCTTTGACTGATTATGGCATTTGTACGATTGTCTCTGGAAAAAACATTTCATGGAAAAGATTTTTTATAATATGAGAAAGTGACACACAAAAATATGTCGAGACATCTTGATCATCATACACATGAACAGGTAAGGAGGGCGAAACATGAAGACGCGAATTACAGAGCTTTTTGGCATTACATACCCCATCCAGTGCGGCGGCATGCTTTGGCTGGCCACACCTGAACTGGCCGCAGCTATCAGTAATGCAGGAGCCATGGGAAACCTGACATCCGGGAACTACAACTCGGGTGACGATCTTCGAAGGGCCATTGACCGAACGACTGAACTGACGGATAAGCCGTTTATCGTCAACATCACCACCATGCCTTCCATCCGCCTGCCGGTTGAACTTCTCCAGGATTTTTTCAAAATCTGCTGCGAGAAAAAAGTCAAAGCCATTGAGATCGCCGGGGCTCCTGTGGATACGTTTCTCGGAAAGGAATTTATCCCCATGGCCAAAGATGCCGGTGTGAAGGTGCTTCATAAAGTTGGTACGGTCAAGCACGCGGTGCATGCACAGAAAGCCGGTTACGACGCCGTAACCGCGGCCGGATTCGAAGAGGGCGGTTTTCCGCATAAAGACAATATCTCAACCATGATACTCTTGCCCAAAGTTGTGGAAGCCGTTGACATTCCCGTTCTTGCGGCAGGGGGAATGGTTGATGGAAAAAGCCTGGCCGCGGCCCTTGCTTTGGGTGCGGACGGCATGATGATGGCGACACGGTTTCTTGCGACGAAAGAATGCGCCGTTCATCCCAATATCCATAAAACCTTGATCGAAAAAAATGAAACAGACACTGTTCTTGCCCTGAAAACCCTGTTGGGCGGGCTTGGACTTCAGGTCAGGGCGTTAAGGAATGACATCATAAAACAAATTGAAGAGATCGAAAACGGGCAGGGCGGTGATCTTGCGGCCCTGCTTCCTCTGATTTCCGGTGAACGGGCCAGGGTTGTCTGGGAGGAAGGTGATGCGGAACAGGCGATGCTGACCATTGGACAGAGTGTTGGACGTATCACCGATATCCCCTCTGTGAACGAATTGATTCCCCGGATTGTGGATGAGGCGAAACAGGTGATTCAGCGAACGGCTTTAACGATGGGGATATGACTTTCAAATCGAGGAATCAAAATGGCGTATTCGCATGAATACGAATTGGAATAAGAGCATAAGGCGGTCCCAACAGGGCCGCCTTATGCGTTTTGATTTTATCGAAGTTCCGCAGTCAGGTATGTTGTGGTCATAATTCGTGTGTCCGCATCGTAAGCGCCGGTTGCGAACAGGCGCTTCATCCGGTTGTATCCATCGAGAAAGGTTTCAAGTTTGGCGGAAAATTCAGCGAAATCTGAGTAGACATAGGTGTCGTGCCTCATGTTGATCACATAGACGCCGCTTTCAGCAGGGATCAGAGTGATCAGCTTTTCTTCCACGTTTTCAGAGACATTGGCTTTGCAGAGAAGGTGACGTACATTTTTTGGCCCCACATCCACAACAAGACTGTCTTCTGATATACTATCAAAGGGTTCCGTGGACGAAACATCCCATTTCACCGTGAGAAACGAAGGTAATGACACATAGTTGACAAGGGTTGTCGCCTGGAAATCGTAGGGTGCCTGACCGAATCCGTTGACAAAGCCATAGATTTTGATGGGATCGCCCAGATCGAAAGCGGCTGTTGAAAGAACGCCTGTTTCGATTTCATAGCTTGACGGATCGGCATCGGTTGTTTCATCGGAACCTGTTCCTGTAAAATCGAACATCTCCGCTTTTCTAAGATCAATACTTCCAAGTTCGATGTTCAGGTCAGAACCTTCCGAATCTGCGGCCACATGGCCTCTGAGGGTGGTAAGAAGAAGACGTGCTGTCCCCTCCGCTGCGTCGAGAGAAAGGGTTCCGCTTTCAGTCGTGGAAAGTTCCCCGGTGATCCAGATGTTCTGGCCGGGAGCGATGGCATCAATGGTAAACTCTTCGGACGATCTCTGCTTTTTCACCACCGTTGTTTCGGACAGCGTGACCACAACCGTATCGTTCAGACGGATTTTATCACCGTCTTCTGAAAACACAACACCATTGACGGCAAGGGTGTTGCCGTCTCGACTGAGGACGCTGCCCATCACCACATCCCCTTCCACTGTGGGAACGCTTGTGCCCACGTACACTTCCGTCGCTTCAAACCGGCGGGGATTGAATTTCATTTCCCCTTTGACAAGAACAGCCGTATCGCTTTCCATGTCGGCAAGTTCGGAAAGTCCGGCGTCGCCTGTATAGGCTTCTCCGTTGATTTCATAGAGGGTTCCCGTGCCGGAAAGGACCATGACCTGGCCGAATTTATGTTTGTTGTTTTTCAGGTTGTGAGAAAAAGGGCAGAGATTGACGTAAAAATAGCCCATATCTTCTTCAACGTCTGCAAGGGTTCCCCGGACCTGCTGGATTTTGGGGCTTTCTTTGTCTATTTCCGCAACAAGGGAGGGTTCCACCACCACATGGGCCAAACCTTCGTCATCAAAGGAAACCGTGTTGGAGGATTTGAGGTCGAAATCAAGGGAGAGATGGGAAACGAGACCTGGGGCTATGACCAGCTTGGTCGAATTTTCAAGGTACACTGAAACTTCGATCTCAGTTACGTTATTCCCGTCTTCATCTTTGATTGTGCTGACCTGGACGGATTCTCCGGAGCTGTTTTCCACTCGGATGTCGGCATTGCTGTAGTCAAGGGTCATCGTGGCCTTTGTATAGGCCCCCAGCGGCACACTGGCTGAAGTAATCAGTTCTGTAACGTCAACATACTGTGCGAAATCGACGGTTGTGGTCACCGGAAGGGTTTCCACCACCGTTCCGTTGGGCCGGGTGAGTGTGATGGATTTAACATCCACAGCGTAGGTGATGAAATCACCCTCGGCATCGGTGAGACTGATGGTGACTTCACCTTTATCGCTGCTGTTCGTTCCGGAACTGCCGGAGCATGAGGTGAGAAAGACCAGTGCCAGAAAAAAAAGAATAAGCGGAATACTGAATTTTTTTAAAGTCCTTGGAATCATGATGCCCTCCAAATATCTGATTTAATGTTTAAAGTCAGAGGATGTTTAAAAGTAGTCTCTCTGATTTCTTCGATTTGAAAATTTAAACACGCAAGGAAAAAAAAAGTTTCGATTTTTTTTAAAAAGTTCCTGATCTTGAAAAAAAATGGAACGTGATAGGAGCATCGAACATATATGGATGCTGTGCGGCGTTTATGGGAAAAAAGTTTTCATTAAATCTTTAATGATGGTATGGAAAAACGACAAGATGTTCTTCAGTTTCATGAATCGATAACCGGTGTTCGTCTTGAAAATGGCCATTCATTTAATAAAATCTCTGAAGGTGCGCTATGAATAAGACCATTGTTGAATCGTTGATCGTTGTTTTATGTATCATGTTCGCCACAGTTTTTCCTGCCCAGTGCAGCGATGACGTACCCTGCTTCACCGAAGTCGATATTCCCGTCAAAGATTCCATATGTCTTGTAATCGACCGAAGCGGGAGCATGGCGGGAACTGCTTTGAAAGATGCTAAAACTGGGGCCAAGGGGTTTATTAAAAACGTGAAAAACGGAACGGAAGTGGCCATTATCACGTTCAGTGACAGCACGGAGCTTGCCCTTGATTTTACAGCTGACAAGACCTTGCTGACTAAAACAGTCGATCGTATTCAGGCGAAAGGCAACACCGCTTTGAACGACGCCATAGCCTATGCGGCCCTTAAACTTCAAGGTAAGGAAGGGCGCAAAATCGTGATGTTTCTGACTGACGGCAAAGACAACCGAAGCCACTACACTCTGGACGACATTTCCAAGCTGAACCTGTCCGAGGGAATCTTCGTTTATGGTATCGCTCTGGGTGACGTGGATATCAAGGCTCTTTCAGGTCTCTGCTCAGCCACGGGGGGGAAGGCGGAATACACAAAAATATCTTCCAAACTCAAAACCCTTTATCCCAAGATGATCAGTAGTTATTACACAAAAGGCGCAACTAAAAAAACGGGTTATATGGTGGTTAAATCCCTGCCCGACAACCGAACCGTGTTGATCGACGGTAAAAAAGCCGGTGTCACGCCTCTGTCTCTGGCCTCTCTGAAACCCGGTACATATCAGGTGGAAGTGGAATTTGATACCGGTAAATCCCTTTGCTCAGCCAACGTGAGCGGACTGAAGAAAACCATACTTGATACACGGGCACCGGAAAAGGGCCGCGATTTGACCGTAAAGACAAGCCAGTCGTCGGTGGCGGTTTATTTCGACGGAGCCTATGTGGGCTCGACGGATCCGTTGAAAAAACAGCTCACCATTGTCAATGCGCCTTTCGGTGAACACACACTCAAACTGAACTGCATGCCGGACTTCGATTACGGTCCTGAGCAAGTGATGACAATTCCCCTGACCCTTAAAGACAGCTGGGGCGCAGCCAAAATTGAAGTCAATGTCCTCCAGCAAAAAATCATCGATACAAGCCGGGTGGACGTCCGCATGGAGGCCAAAAAGAAAAAACCATTTTCCCAGCTTGACGATATGGACGACGATTGAAACAGTCGTCAATGGCCATCAGTGAGCTTCAGCCCAGCTTTTCCCATGGGAGATGTTGACTTTCAAGGGGACTTTCAGCTCCCAGATATGTTCCATGATGTCCCTGATGCGGGCGGATACGGCTTCGACCGAAGATTCCTCTACTTCAAAAACGATTTCGTCATGAACGGAAAGAAGCATTCGTGCGGACAGTTTTTCATCGCTGATCGCTTGATGGCACCGGATCATGGCAAGCTTGATCAGGTCGGCCGCCGTGCCCTGAATCGGAGTGTTGATGGCTGAACGCTCTGCAAATTGTCGGACCCCCATGTTGGAACTGTGAATTTCAGGCAGTTCACGAATCCTTCCTAAAAGTGTGCTTGTCCTGCCCGTGGTTCTGGCATCGGCCACTGCCTGATCCATGTATCGTTTGACACCGCTGTACCTTTCGAAATACTGGGTGATGTAAGTCCTGGCCATTTTCTGGCTTATTCCCAGTTCCCGAGACAGCCCGAAAGGGCTCATGCCATAGACGATGCCGAAGTTGATGGCTTTGGCCTGACGTCTCAGATCTTCGGTGATCAGGCTGGGGTGGTAATTGAACACTTCAGCGGCTGTGCGGGTGTGGATGTCTTCGTTGCTGTTGAACGCTTCGATGAGAATGGCGTCATCGGAGCAGTGTGCCAGCAGGCGGAGTTCAATCTGGGAATAATCCGCTGAAACAAGAACGTAACCCTCATCAGGAATAAAAGCCCCCCGAATCATCCGTCCTTCCTGCGTCCGGATTGGAATGTTCTGAAGATTTGGATCGGAACTGCTCAGTCGTCCCGTGACAGTGACGGTCTGGTTGAACGAAGTGTGTATTCTCGATGTGACGGGATTGATCAACTCGATCAGGTTGTCTGTGTATGTGGATTTCAGTTTGGCCACAGTTCTGTATCGCAGGATTTTTCCTGGCAGTTCATGATGTTCTGAAAGTGTGGTCAGAACATCCACATCGGTGGAATATCCGGTTTTTTTCTTTGTTTTTTTCTGAACGGGAAGATTGAGTTTCTCGAAAAGAATAACCCCGAGCTGCTGGGAACTCTGGATATTGAATTCCTCCCCTGCCAGTTCATAGATGGCCGCTTCCATCAGGGAAAGTTCGTTTTCGAAAGTCTTTGATAAAGATTTGAGCGCTTCTACATTGACCCGGATTCCGTTCATTTCGATCTGGGCAAGAACCCCGCTTAGCGGCATTTCAACGGTTTGAAAAAGATTCACGAGGCCGGGTGATTGATCCAGTTCTTTTTTGTGATGTTTATAAATCAGTCGCGTGATGTCCGCGTCTTCCGCAGCGTATGGAACGGCTTTGTCAAGGTTTATCTGTGAAAAGAGGAGGGCGTTTTTACCTTTTCCCGCAACTTCTTCATACGTGATGGTTTTGTGATTCAGAATTTCCATGGCAAGATCGTCAAGACCATGGGCGCGTTTGGCCGGATTAAGGACATAAGAGGCGATCATGGTGTCGAAAGCGATACCTTTAAGGTCTATGCCGTGGCGCTTGAGAACAATCAGGTCGTATTTGATATTCTGGCCGACTTTGTGTACTTCCGGGCTCTCCAGAATCGGCCGGAGTTTGTCAAGAACAACGCTCATTTCAAGCTGTTCCGGAACACCGGGGTAGTCGTGTGCCACAGGGATGTAGTACCCCTGGTGATCCTCGACTGAAAACGACAAACCAACCAAACAGGCACGCATGGGATCGGTGGAGGTGGTTTCCGTGTCCACGGAGATGATCGGGGCTTGAGAAAGAATTTTAAGAAGCGCGTCAAAGTCATCCGTTGAAAGAACAGCTTTGTAGTTTTTGCTTGAAAGATCAGAAGGCCGGGGGAAATCCTGCTGAAACTTCCTGAATTCAAGCTCTGAAAAAAGATCATTCAGAGATGCGGAGTCCGGCTCGGCCAGGCTGCAGTCTGAAATAACAAACGAAAGAGGGGCTTTTGTGTCAATGGTGACAAGCTTTCGGCTTAAAAAAGCCAGCTCCTTGTTTGCGGAGAGGTTTTCTTTTTGTTTTTTTCCGGTGATTTTATCCAGATTTTCATAAATTCCGTCGAGACTTCCGAATTCCTCGATCAGCGACGGAGCGGTTTTTTTTCCGATTCCAGGAACTCCGGGAACATTGTCCGACGTGTCACCTGTAAGGGCCATGACGTCGATGATCTTGTCGGGAAAAACACCGGCCTTGTCTTTGACCTCGTTGACACCCATGACCATTTCTTTTACGGGATCGAAAATCAGGATGTCATCGGTTACAAGCTGCATAAAATCTTTGTCTCCTGTGACAAGAATGGCGCAGTGTCCATTATTGGCAGCTTCTCTTGCAACAGTCCCCATCAGATCGTCAGCCTCGAAGCCAGGCATTTCAAAAGATTTGATTCTGAACGCTTCGGTAATTTGTTTAATATAAGGTATCTGGACAGAAAGCTCGTCAGGCATGGGCGGCCTGTTGGCCTTGTAGTCTGAGAATATTTCATGTCTGAATGAAGGGCCTTTGGAATCGAAAAACATGGCGATGTAATCGGGTTTTTTGTCTTTGATCAGCCGCATGAGGATCTGGGTAAAACCGAGAATGGCGTTTGTCGGAAGCCCTTTGGAGTTAGACAGCATGGGAAGGGCATGAAAACTTCGGTAGATGTAAGCACTTCCGTCAATCAGGTATATTGTTTTTTTCATGGTCATGGATGCTGCCTTTCGTCGGCCGGTTGCAGGGTTTGACTTTGGTTCGGGTCTGGATTATTATTTCCGCCTTTAAAACCCGGCTTGGCGTGGCAGTATGGTTATGGCCGGATTTGTGTCATGACAATGGGTCATTATCATGATTGATGTGTTACGACAAGATAAAGAAATTCAAGTAAATTAAAGGGAAGGGTGATGGACACGAAGGGCAGACGTGTATCGGCTTACAAAGAAAAAAAAATGAAGGCAAGGGAGATACCCTGCCATTGCTGTGGATCTTCACCGGATTTCTGCTGGCGATGCAGATGCGGTTTCGCCATGTGCCAGAGTTGTATGGATGAAAATTTCTGGGGCGTTACCTGTAACGGAATCACATGGGACTGTCCGGACTGTGGCGCTCAAAATGGCTTCGGCAATCAGTGATGTGCTTTATCCGGTTGGCGTGATTCGATGAGCAACACATTGTGGTGCTCAAATGATCAAAAACGAACGAATATTGTGTTCGTTTGCGTTCATTTTTCCAAGCTCAAAGCACAATGCAACCCTTTTTTGTTTTCATTTGCGAAAACATGTAAAGTGTTGATTGCAAAGCCTTTACAAAAAAAGATTTGTAGATTATACGAAGTGTCCTGAGATTTTTTCAAGGGGCGGATCAATCATCGTGCTGTTAAAATGAACGTAAAATGAACGAGAATTATCTAAGCCCCATGTTAATCGCTGATCCTGATGATACAATCCAAATTGACGGGACAGCGATATGAAAGGTTGTCTCCACATGCTTACTATGATTGTCATTGCCACGCGAAACACAGGCAAAACAACAGAAATCAGGGAACTTTTAAAAGGTTATCCTGTGGACCTCAAGAATCTGGATGATTTTGGACCTATCCCTCCGGTGGTGGAAGATGGGATTACGTTTGAGGAAAACGCATACAAAAAAGCGAGTTTTACAGCGCGTGTTCTCGGGATACCAGCCATTGCCGATGATTCAGGTCTGGTTGTGGAGGCCCTTGACGGCTCTCCGGGTGTCTATTCGGCGCGTTACGCCGGAGAGAATGCTCAGGATGCGGATAACACCCGAAAACTTCTGTCGGATATGCTGGGGGTGGCCAACCGACGTGCGGCGTTTGAATGCGTGATATCGCTGGCGGTGCCTTCAGGAGCAGCGTTGACATATGAAGGCCGTTGCGAAGGTCTGATCAGCGAATCCCCTTCAGGAACCGGCGGATTTGGGTATGATCCTGTTTTTTTTCATCCGGATTCCGGAAAAACCTTTGCGGAGATCGGTCTGGAAGAGAAGGGAAAGGTCAGTCATAGAGGACGTGCACTGAAAGAAATGGCCAACGAATTTGACAAAGTCCTTCTCTGGATCAATCAGCAGATGCCGGGACAGGATAAGCAGGGTTGCATGGGAAATTGTAATACCGGCTTGTGAAACCAGTGGTTAAGGCATCCGACATTTTCAACTTATAAATGACAATTATAGTTTTTAGATATTAATAACGACACGTAAATACCATCCGTATTTTACAAAACAAAGGCAGGGAAAAACATGGCTGAAAAGAACGTAATGATCGGAGGAATAGAAAATATCTCCGAAGCCAAGAAACTGTTTCAAAGCAAAATGAACAGTGAAAATCTGGCGAAAATTGAACAGATCAAAACTGAAAGCGCATTGTTGAAAATTGCCAACGCCGCATCCATGTGCGAACCTGATTCGATTTTTATAAATACCGGTTCGGAGAAGGACAAACAATTTATCCGGGATATGGCGCTGAGTCTTGGTGAAGAAAAAAAGCTGGCCATGGAACGCCATACCATTCATTTTGACCTGAAAGAAGAGCAGGGACGCATTACGGATCGGACATTTTATATGGCAGAACCTGAAGATGACGTCAGTTCCCTTGCAAATCGCATTGACCGCACAGAGGCGCTGAACGACGTCAAATCAAAGATGACCGGCATCATGAAAGGTAAAATCATGGTGGTCGGTTTTTACATGCGAGGTCCTGTAGGGGCTCCGGCTTCCAATCCGGCCATTGAAATCACCAGCTCCCTTTACGTATGCCACAGCGCGGAAATGTTATACAGAAACTGTTTTTCGGCGTTTGACTCGGAAGTGAACCGTCTGGGTCACTTTTACACCAACATTCATTCCCAGGGTCTGAACAGGCCGGAAGACCTCAAAGATGCAAGAGTCTACATGGATCGTCATGACCAGACCACTTACAGCATCAACTGCACATACGCCGGAAACACCCTGCTTCTTAAAAAAGGGAATCACCGATTCTCCATCGATAAAGCTGTCTATCAGAACAGGGGAAATGAGCTGTCCGAGCATATGTTCATTACCGGAATCGAAGGCCCCGGAGGTCGTGTCACATGGTTTGCAGGTGCCGCTCCAAGCGGTTGCGGAAAAACCACCACAGCCATGGCGGGACATCATTTCGTGGGAGATGACCTTGCACAGATGTGGATCGATGAAAACGGTTATATCAAATCCATTAATCCTGAATCAGGGATATTCGGCATTGTTGAGGACGTAAACTGGGAAGGCGACCCCAAACTCATGGAACTTCTCCGTAAACCCGGAACCGAAGTGATCTGGTCCAACGTGCTCATCGACGACGACGGTGTTCCTCACTGGACCGGCAACGGCGAGGAGCTTCCGGGCAAAGGATACAATTTCCAGGGTGAATGGGTGAAGGGAAATGGTGCGCCTCCGTCACATCCCAACGCCAGAGCCACACTGGTTGCAAGCGCCCTTGCCAATTATTCCAGGGCTTCCGAGGATCCCGATGGAGTAAAAACCAGCGTGATTACCTACAGTGGAAGAGACAGTGATACCATGCCTCCGGTCTGGGTTGCCAAAACATACGCCCAGGGTGTGATTATCGGAGCATCCATCGTTTCTGCAGCCACTGCCACGGAAGTTGGGGCCACCGGGGTCAAACGTGCACCTTGGGCCAACGCGGCTTTTATTCCGGGTGCACTTGGCGACTACATGGACGCTCAGTTCAAATTTTTCGGTAATGCCAAACTGAATGCCAATGGCGGTCAGCCGGTCATGGCGGGTCTCAATTATTTTCTCACCGATGAAGCCCGTGGCGGAAGCACGAAAAAACTTCTGGGTGAAAAACGTGATGTCAAAGTCTGGCTGTCCTGGCTTGAACGTTGTTTTCACAAGGAAGTCGGTGCACTGGAAACACCCATCGGGTTCATTCCCAAATACGCCGATCTGAAAAAACTTTTTAACGATATTATCGGCAAGGAATACTCCGAAGAACTTTACACCCGTCAGTTTTCACTTTACGTGGACAACATCGTCAAACGAATCGATCTCCAGATCGAGGCTTACGGAAAAGAAAAAAATCTTCCTGAGCTCTGTCTCACCGTGCTTGACGAACAGAAAAAAGGACTGATTGACCTGAAAGGCCGTTTTGGTTCAGTTGTAAAACCGTCAGATCTTATCTGATCTTTAGTTAATCAATTATACGTATTCAAGGAGGGGTCTTAAAAAAGCCCCTCCTTTTTTTATGAGCTGTTGCATCTCTGTCATGACAGATGGTATGCAAAGACCACAAGATTATGAAGAAATCAAAAAATGAAAGGGTTATGCGATGAATCATCCTGTGTCTGTGGCAAGACCGTGGAAAGAAGCCGTGGAGTCGTTTGTTCATCCACGTGTCCTTTCCATGCTTTTTCTGGGGTTTTCCGCCGGGATTCCAAGCCTGATCATTTTTTCATCATTGTCGCTCTGGTTGAGGGAGGCAGGGATTGAACGTTCTGCCGTAACGTTTTTCAGCTGGGCGTCCCTGGGATATTCGTTCAAATTTGTGTGGGCTCCCATCATCGATCAGCTTCCTGTCCCCTGGCTGACCAGGACACTTGGCCGGAGACGAAGCTGGATGCTGCTTTCCCAGATTGCAGTGATCGTTTCCATGGTGTTCATGGCACTTGTGGATCCTGCGGCCGGAGACCAAAGTCTGGGGTTTATGTTTCTAGGAGCCGTGGCTCTTGGTTTTTTCTCCGCCACACAGGATATCGTCATCGACGCGTACAGAATCGAGGCGGCCGTGGCCGAGCTTCAGGCCATGATGGCTTCGGCTTATGTGGCAGGTTACCGCATTGCCATGATAACGGCGGGCGCTGGAGCACTGTACCTGGCTGATCTTCTGGGCTCATCCCAGGGTGCTTATAGTTACAGCGCATGGAAAACAACGTACCTGATCATGGCGATGACCATGGTGGCAGGTGTGGCCACCACACTGGTAATCAGGGAACCTGAACAGAATGCCAGCAGAGAGAAGGTTGTAACCGATTATGCTTACAACGCCCGTTTCTTCGGGCTTTTTGTATTATCTCTTGGCGGTTTCCTTATGATGTTCCATTACAGTGGAATCATGCTCACTGGCTTTGAAAACATCATGAAACAGGTGACCGGAAATGACTATCTCGGTGGTTTTATCATGGAAACCCTAAGACTCTGTCTGAGTGTGGTTGCGGCGGTCGCGGTTTCTGAAATCTGCATTCGGGCAGGGCTTGCTAAACGGGAGATGGTGATAAAAACCTACGTGGAACCCATCGGAAATTTTTTTCAGCGTTATGGAAAAAATCTCGCATTTCTTTTACTTTGCCTTGTGGGACTTTATCGGATTTCAGACAGCGTACTAGGGGTCATCGCCAATGTGTTTTATCAGGACATGGGATTTTCAAAAACGGAAATAGCGGCGGTATCCAAAACGTTCGGCCTGATCATGACCATTATCGGTGGATTTGTAGGGGGCATTCTTTCCATCAGGTACGGTGTCATCCGCATTCTTTTTTTCGGAGCTCTTTTATCATCGGCAACCAACCTGCTTTTCATGGTGCTTGCGGCCCATGCGCACCATATGCCTCTTCTCTACTGTGTCATTTCCCTGGACAGTTTTGCCGGCGGGATCGCTTCAGCCGCGTTTATCGCTTTTCTTTCCAGCCTCACGGATATTTCATTTACCGCCATGCAGTATGCCATATTCAGTTCGCTGATGACGCTGATTCCCAAGATCATTGGGGGTTATGCTGGGACCATGGTGGACAGCCTGGGCTATCCGGTGTTTTTTTTCATCACGGCGATCATCGGAGTTCCGGTGCTTGTCCTTGTGTGGTTCGCCGGGAAATACCTGGCTGTAAGACATTCATGACAGAGGGGAGAGTATGACAGAACATTCAGGAATCGATCAAAGAAGCCTGGACAAGGCAGCGGCGCTTGTTCAAAAACGAAAGGACATCCTGTCCGCCTCCCCGGAGAAAGCCCTGGAAACACTGATTTCTTCCGATCTTCCCGCCAGCCTTGTTCAATCATTTTCCGAACAGGATTTGTATTTTCTGTGCCACACCATCGGAATCGCTGATGCCATTCCCGTGCTGGCCATGGCAACATCCGAGCAGTGGGGTTATATGCTGGATATGGAAGTCTGGTCCAGAGACTTGCTCAATATGGATTCCGTGACACGCTGGTTTCGTGCTCTTCTTCTTGCTGATGGACGGAGGCTCGTCCGCTGGCTTCTTGTGGAGCGCTTGGAATTTATCGAATTGTATCTGTTCAGAAACATCGACGTGATTGTTCGTGAAGAAAACCAGGACCCTTCTGAAATACCTGATGAGTATTTCACCGTGGACGATTACTTCTACGTCAGGGTCAAAGAAAAACCGGAGATCCTTCCTGAACGAGGTGATGATGACATGATCACCCAGGAGGACCTGGATCTTGTAATCAGGGAACTCCTCGAAAAGATTCTTGAACTGGATCACGGACTGTACCAGAACGTCATGCTTGAATCCATGGGTGTTGTCCCCGCTGAAGTGGAAGAGGACGTTTTCAGGCTGCGCAACGTTCGACTGGCTGAGCATGGATTTCTCCCCTTTGATGAATCGGCGGAAGTGTTCAGTCCTGTTACGTTGGACAATATCAAATCCATGTCGGTTTCTCGGAAAATCCAGGGTGTTGATGTGAATGACCCCCTGAAATTCCCGCTTGTACATCTTTCCGGAATCCATGGAACCAGCCATTTTTCTCAAGCCATTGCCCATGTTGACGGACTGTTCGACAGGGGAGAGTTTGAAATGGAATTCGCCGCGCTTTGCAATCAGATTATTACCGCCGAACAAAACATGATCCGGGAAAAAGAAACACTGGCTAAAATCGTGAATAAAGCGTCATCCTACGTCAGTCTGGGTCTCGAAATCATCCAGGGTCCGAAAAAAGAAGATGACAATAATTTCGGATTCCTTTGCGCATCCCTGATCAAACAATATTCTTTGAAAAATCTGTTCAGGCTGGGTTATGGCCGGATTCTGGAACTCAAGCATATGGCTGAACGTCTGAGTCGCGACAGCTGGTTTTCACGCGAAAAGCTTCCTCTTTCATTCTGGGGTGAAAACTATCTTGGAATTCTTGGAGGTCTGCTTGTCAAACGCCCCGTGTTTTATGATCCCGGGGCTTCAGGGAGTTTATACAGGGAATTTGAAAAACGTGACGATCTTGAACGGACAGAAAACATCCTTTCGGATATTAGAATATTCGATGACCTTTTATCCCTCGTTATGCCGAGGATTGATCGTTTTAAAGGATTCTTCATCACATATGACAATGTATTGCTGACGCTCTGGGCGCACAGACAGGCAGGCCATGGAGAGCACAACGAAGGCCCGGTTTCATTGACTGATTTTATCTTTTTTTTCAATAGACTCTGGGTTTCCGGCGAACGTTCCGTCACCAGGCCGGGTGTGATTTGCGAAACTGCGAAAACAGACTTTCTTCAGTTTTTATCCACACGTTCCGGGTTAAAAGATGTAGAAATTTCGCAGAGATTGGGTCGGGTTCTCGAAAAAATATTCAATGACATCGAGAAAGAATACGGCGCTGTTCGTGAAAAAGATCTTGACCCAAGATACATTACCCATTTTTGTGTCACAAAATGAAGTTGACTGACCTTATGGGAATAGAGTAGATTTAACACATCAATCTCAATATGAATCCTGGTTAACAGATTTGTTTTCATCTGCGGAATTCTTCCTTGATGCGTGGCATGCAAGCTTAACGTTATAACATGGAGGTGGGTTCATGGTTTACGTTCCGGAAAGAAAAATCAATCTGGCTCAGTTCAGAGCCATCAGCCACGCCATATCGACCTATGAAGATGTGGTTCTTCTTGGCAAGCATATCGTGGAAAGTATCTGCCGGACGTTTGATATCATGGCGGCCACGGTCCTTGTTTTCGACGACAGGGAGAAAAAGCTGTATTACGTGTGCAGTCATGGATTGAGCGATGAATATCTCAGAAAACAGCCCGAATTTGAAGATGGTTATTTCCAGGAATTTGTGACGGGAAAACCCGTATTCTTCGAAGATTTCAGAAACGATCCCAGAGTGAAATACAAAGATGCCATCGAAAAGGAAGGTATCGTGTCCATGCTTTCCTTTCCTGTAAAATACAGAAAAAATGTCGTTGGACTTTTGAAACTGTATAACAACAACACCTGGATGATCCATGATGATGATAAGGATTCCATCAACATACTGGCCGAACATTTCGGACTTGTCATAGAAAATAACGGGTTAAAAAATTTTCTTGATGAAGTCCGTGCGATCATGAGCAATCTGCCGTTGAGAATGCTGGCCGGTATATAGATCTTTCAATCATGTCGTATCCCATGGGTTTTCGTGCGGCATGGTATCCGAAGGCCGGGCTTTCGCATGACGAAAGTCTCGGGTGAAAGCCCGACCTGCGGTGTTAATAAAATGGTATTGAGCCTGTTATCGGAGGTTCATAATATCAGCCGGGGGTTACGAACGGTGAAGTAAACGACAGGTGGAGGGTGTTTTCATGGGGAATAAAGTATTGGTCGCATTGAACGATTCCATGAGCTCGCGGGCTGTTTTGGACTATATAGGCAATCTTTCCCTTTGTCCTGACGATCTGCAGATCATCCTTCTCCACGTTTTCCGGAAGCCGTCAGGCGGCGAGGAACTCATGGGAAAAAAATACATGAACCAGCAGCCTGCGAAATATACGGCCGTTCTTGAAGAAGCAAAAAACCATCTTATAAATAAAGGATTTTTTCCTGAAAACATAGAAATTGTCCTGGTGATGGAGCCGTATCCCACCATCGCCGATGGCATTATAGACCAGGCAAGAATTCTCAACCCATCCATGGTGGTTATCGGTAGAAAACGCATGTCAAAGGCTGAAGAATTCGTCATGGGTGATGTGAGCATCAAGCTGGTGAGAGCCCTTGAGGGAACCGCTGTTCTTGTCGTGAAGATGTAGTGAGCCCGATTCGTTGAAGCACCGCTCGCCGCCTTCTAAGACCGGATGCGTCCTTCTTGGATTTGCACATTCCATTCACTCACTGTAATGATTTCCACCCTTCCTGCATCCATTGAAAAAAACTTTAAACATCAAAAATTCTATGGCTTTTTTGCGGTGAATTCTTTATAAGTTTTTTCGTATTCGCCTGGGTGGTGGAAGTGGTAGACACAAGGGACTTAAAATCCCTCGGCCTTTGATGGCTGTACGAGTTCAAGTCTCGTCCCAGGTACCATAAAATCAAGGGGTTACGTCTAACGCGTACCCCTTTTTTTCTTGTCAATTTTGACGATTGTGCCCAAAATTGTGCCCGTGACGGAATTTAAGTACGTCTCCTGCTTTTGAGCCGCAAGCTTCAAGTCAGCATCATTCACGATGTTGTACCGGTCGAAAACAGACCGCGTTTTATGACCTGAAATGATCATAGCAACCCTTTCGGGAATGCCAGATCGAATCATGTTTCGGACTGCGGTTCTACGTAGGTCGTGGAAAAGGCGGTGGCCGATATTGGCGACCTCACAGGCTTTGAACCATGGCTTCCTGAATTCTGAAATGTGATTATTCCCAGCCCTGTTGGTAAATACATAAGGCGTTATCTCGGCCAGATTCTTTCTGTCCGTCCACTGACATTGGAATATTTTATTCAATTCAGAGTCCAGGTAAAAGGTTCTGGCGTCATCATTTTTCGTTTCCCCTGCTTCCAGGCTTGATTTCTGGTCATGGTAAAAATCTCCTTGTGCGCGTGGTTTTTAACGAAAAAAGGGAAAGCCTCGGCGTGAAGGTCTTTCCCTCTGGTGTGTTGTTGGATTGTTAAATTGGATTGGATTTAGTGAGCGGCGGTCAAATGCTGTATGACCCTGGATGCGTCCTGGCGGGAAAGATGTTGGGTCACGGTTCCGAACATAGCCAAACACTGCTTGTCAAGGTCTGCCGTTGTCCTGCCAAGGTCTTCATTGAGCTTCTGAATGTATTTGAACTGTTTTGAAGAGAGCCGGCCATTGCCATTGGTATCGGGGCTGGATGAAGCTTGGTATCCATTCCCGTTTCCGTTATGTCCGTTGCCGTTTCCATTATTGGGTCGATGATAACCGTTGCCATTTCCACCGTTACCTTTTCCATTCTCAGGTTTGTCAACGTTTACAATGTGGCTCATTTCTTCATAGGAAGTGTATTCTATCCCATAACCGGCGAAGCGTAGACTTCTTGCGATGGCTCTTGTCTCTGCCAGTTCAAGAATTGCTGGGGCAATCTTTTCATCCCTTTCTACGCTGGACATGCCGATGCCTCGAAATTTGCCTCTTTTTGTAGTACAGGTTGCCAAGACCACGGCAATCCGTTCATCATATCTGATGATTTCCGTTTCAATAGATAGAGCTTCATTGTCTTCATGGGCTAAGCGTAATCGCCCACCTATTTTAGGGAAAGGGGAAGTGATATATTCACCCCGTTCTTTGTCCCATCGCTTGATAAAGGTGATTTCATCTTCTTTGAATTGTGATGTTTCCATGATGCTTCCTTTCTCATAATGATTAAAAAAATAATTCTTGTGTCGGCGTGGTGAGGGGTCACCGACCATTAAAACCTTCTTTCATGGCTTTTTCAGCGGCTTTCTGATTGGGGTAATAGCCACTCTCACGGCTGTAGGGACCACACTCTGGGCAACAGAATCCGATGTAATACCCGGCAGCACTCCGAAACACGTCAATAGATAGAGCTGCACCGCAGTCGATACAAAAAGTTTGATTGTCGTTAACGCATTCTCCTGGTAGGGCCATGTGTTTATCTCCTTAATAGATGGGTTTTGAAAAAAAGCATCCATGACATTTTGATTTGTCTCTGCATGTTTCACAGACTTTTTTACGATCTACGATGAGGGGAAGATGTTCGAAAACTCTTTCAATAGCCTGGGTCATCGGGACATCTAAAGCCCAGGCTAACCTTCGAAGTGTACTCGATGATTTTGATGAAAGTTCTGGCGTATATGCCATAGGTAAACCTCCTTTTGACGCAAAAAGGGCAACTGCGGGAAGTCAGCAATATGCCCTCGTTTGTTTGTTCAGATTGTTGATGGGGTTATTTCCAGCACTTTAATCGGTAATGCTGGTAAAACAGGTGTTCATGGCAGGGGGCTTTAAGGTCGGATAATGTGGAGTTGTATCCCTTGTCTTTCAATAGGGCCTCTATGCGGAAGATAGCGTCTTCATACTTGTCATGGCCGTTCAAACGGTCAGGTTTCATTACCAGATCACCGTTCTGGATATTTCGCCAGCGGTCACCATCACGGATGCGTGGAATGGTCCATGTAGTGGGATAACCTCTGGCAACCATTTGGCAAAACTCGATGACTTTTTTTGACATAGATGTCCTCCTTTCATAAAAAAGGCGACTTATCGTGATGACAAATCGCCAGATAATGGGATTGAGGGTTGATCGGGTTAAGGGTGATTTACCGGAGAAGTGGGGGGGGGTATAAAATATCAGTGCGAATATCTTCGATGGATTGTTCTATGGGTGCCACATCCAATAAATTATCAGGGCTATGACTTGATGACCATGATATCATTGATGTGATTGTCTATGAATTCCCTATAAAATCAGTCAAGATAATTTCTCAAGAAAATTGCTCAATGTAAATATTTTACTGGACAAGCCCAAATCAATCCGATACAGATCATCATTAAATCAATTAAATGAAGGTGCGCCCGGGCTCTGTCAATAGGGGGGCAAGCCCGGTTCATTAATTGCGACAATTCGAATTCACCAGACAGGAATTGCTCATTCGTTCCACATGTTGAACTGTTTGGTCTGAATTCTTAAGCGATAATGAACAGGAGATGTTATGGCGTTACTTTCAATGATTGGTTCAACCTTCTCACAAGACCCGTCTTGCCATTTCAATCACCTGAACATCATTATTAAAACCATATGCGGTTGTTTCCGCATTTGGCACACCCTGTTTATTGCAAGGGTTGCCAATGCAAAGCCCGGAAGAAGTTTCGCAGCTTTATGCTAACCGTTTTCCAGTTATGCAGTTGGAAAAATATAATTAAGGGATTATCATTCTGTTTTTACACAATATTCAAACATGAAATATATCCAGCCATATCGGAAAGCCGGTATCGCCTGAGAATAAAACATAGAATATGGATCATAAACACCTTAAATGATATCGGATATAATGGATTTTTAGAAAGAACATCTTCTGGGAAAACAGGCCATGGGAATATATCATTTTAACGCCTTTTTTCTGGCCCATAAATGGAACACATAATTTAGTGGTTTGATGTAATTGAATATTGTCAGACGTTCGATAATATTAAACGTGCAACCGGCGAAATGGCCGGATAATAACAATGTTCGGCAGACAAATACAAAATGAATGATAATTTCAGACCAGATTTTACAAATGCGTTAATTCATTTAACGAGAAGTCGTACTGGAAAAATGCCTTATTATGCTCCTGGACGAGTTTTTGATGATGAAGGTGCTAACAGTCATATTCCAGCATTCGAAGTATTAAAAGAAATAATCAATGACAAAAAAATATATGGTAGCCGTACTGAAACTGGTTTTATAAAAGGGGGGCATTCTGCAGTATGTTTCTCAGAAGTCCCCTTTAGCGGGTTAAAGTATATGCTAAGAGGTCAAAGCAGATATGAACCATATGGTTTAATATTTGGAAAAGTATCAATTTTCAAAAATGGTGGTCGTCCTGTTATTTATTTGCCAGATTCGGATGGTACTTGGATTCCCCATGAGGAAAAATGGCGTCATGTTCGATATGAACCGGGGATTGTGGATTATACATTCGAAAGGGAATGGAGATTAAAGGGTGATTTAGATTTAAACAAAACGAGTGGGTTTTATATTATTGTTAAAGATATGAAGGAAAAGGCCATTATCGAAAATTATAAATTGGCTAAATGTTCGGGTATTTTTGTTTTCAATCACATTACACAAATGTTTTAGCCGAACAAACGCTTCCACCCGAGCGGGCTACAGCAGCGCGTTATCGAGCGGTGTCATTTTTTCATCATTTTCGCTTTCCAGAGGTTTTCGTGTTGCGCTGCCCGCCGTGTGAAGCGGAGCGTTATGCTTTTTGAGACTTATAAAATGAAAAAGGATGAATTCTATCTAAAAATTGCGAATGCTCTTTCAGGATGTCAATTGGTCGAGCAAGAATTAAAGCTTTACCTTACAAATGCACTTGAATTCGTAAGTAAATGCATAGGTAAAAGGATGCCTTTTAAAATGAAAGGCGAAGATTATGCGAATTCATCTTTGGAAGGTCTTATCAAGGCATTTAAGAAGCTTAGCA
Source organism: Desulforapulum autotrophicum (assembly GCA_020723285.1). Lineage (GTDB taxonomy): Bacteria > Desulfobacterota > Desulfobacteria > Desulfobacterales > Desulfolunaceae > DYJE01. The sequence continues at coordinate 119,306 of DYJE01000011.1, forward strand.
ACAATGAAGCTTTAGTAAAAGACCTAAACAAATTTAAAGATGAACGAAATTTCCTTAGCCATCAAGGAATAACCCACTGTCTTGATTGGGATGGGGATTTTTCCGACTCAACAGCGGCTGAACTTCAAGAACGACTGGATAATATCGAAAGGGAAGCGGAGAGACTACAAATAGCAATCTATGAGGAGGCTTCAAATTTTCTTAGCCACCTGTATTTCGACGATTTCCCTGATGAATAGCATAACCATCGCTTCCAGGCGACGGCTAAACGCCGCGCCTGAAGCGCACGTTGAGTGTCATGAATAATCTGTTAAAACTTCGTAAGCAAACTTTCGGTTCCTATATGGCCACAATGAATGAACCGTACAACCGATGTCTTGCTCCTGGGGATTCCTGCGAAAATAAGGCTATTCGCGCACACTCAGTTCAAAATGCAAGTATATTGGAAAGGCTTCAATTTAATGGGCATGTCATAGCACCGAAGCTTAATTTAAGTTTTGCAGAAGGTCCACGAGTAAGTTTCGAAAAGATCGGAAGAAATCAAGCAACAATATTTCACGGTCTATGTACGGATCATGATTCTCAAATTTTTCGACCAATCGAAGTAAATGATCTTGAACTTTCAAATCCTCAACACTTGTTTCTCCTTTCCTATCGAGCAGTTCTTAAAGAGGCACACGCAACTATAAAATCTGCTCATGATACTCAGACTGGGTATCTCGCTGGCATAGAGGCTGGTCTTTTTCCAGAAAACGCTTGTGCTCCGGGAAAGCACGCGGTAGAGCATATGTCGCTTGCTTATATGACGCATGAGTACAAAACACGGTACGACGAGGTCTATGTTTCACAAGAATGGGATCTTGTTAAGCACTATAAACGTGATCTCGGTGTCCCTCCCGGAGTAGCTTTAAATGCCATGATTTCAATGGGGCGCTACTCCCATGAGACTGATTCGGCAGCATACGCAACATTGAACGTCTTTCCAGTAGCTGACACTACAATTTTAGTGGTTTCTTTTCTGAATGAGCACTCGAGATATTTTACACGCTCGATTAAAAAGTTTCTTCAAAGCGGTCCAATTCTGAGAACATTGTCATACCTCATTCTTAAGAAATGCTCAAATTTTGTACTTTCACCTAAATTATTTAATAATTTTTCTGATGATCAAAAGAAAGAATGCCTAATGCATTTTGAGCGAAATATAGGTGACAACACATTTGAGCCTAAGAGACCTAAATTAATAAATATATTTGAATGTTTATAACACCCAACCAGTCGCTGAACCGGATCGACCATAAAACAATCCTCCCGGTTAGTTTTTTGTTATTTTCTATAGGAGACCCAGATGAGTGAAATCAGAAAGCTTGCTCCTCAACGCGACGAACCCGCTACCGAAGCGGGAAAGTTCCTCGCGAAGCGTGGGCACGTTGTGATGAAGCAATTCCACGAGATTGGCAAGGTGAAATGCGACTATGGAACAAAGCTAACATTTTCGACTCTATTGTTTGCTATTACCCAAGGCGCAAAAGGAAACCGTACATTCGGACTGAAAATTGAACACGAAACACTCGATGGCGATCATGAATCGTGCTTGGTTGATTTTGATGAACTGAAAGAACTGCTGTTGGCAATAAAGCATTTGCTTAGCCTCGCAAAGCAATCCGCAAGCGAACGATCTGACTATACCGAATTCGAATATATCACTCGCGATTACTTAAAAGTTGGGTTCTATCAGGACACTACTGGACATCAGAAAGCTTTCTTTGATGTATCTCCGGGCGGATCAATGATGTTTCTCGATTTTGACGGTCTTCGTAGTATCTTCGAGATTATTAAAAAGGGCAGAGAGTACCTAATAGAGAAAGGTGCTGGAGTCGACGCAGTAGTGACGCAATAGAAAAATACCATGTGTTGCAATTGATCGGGCTACAGCTCGCCTTTGTTAACTGCTTTCTTTTTTCAACCTGTTTCGTGCTCTGGTCGGTAGTCGCGATTCGCCGCACGCCGAGTGAAGGGTGTGCCACAAAATGTTAATAGCCCTGTCTACAAAAAAGCGATTGCTCAATCTGGGAATAAATTAGAACATTAAATAAATAAAGTAGGTTATATAAATGTCCGAATTGAATAATGAACCATCTAAAGTTACTCATAATTTTAACACTGTAGTAGTTGGGGTACATTTCTTTCAAAAAGAATTAATAAAACTTGTTGATGGAAGAATAGATGAAAAATCATATTTGGCAACATACGCAGATATCATACCTGATGATGAAAATCAGCATGACCCATTTGCCGTTCGAGTTGAAATTAAGGGTGAGATTGTAGGTTATTTGAAAAATGATACTGCGAAATTATGGCGTAGTAAGATGATGATTGAAAAAATTTCAACTGAATCTAAATGCCGAGCTATAATAAAATGGGATAGAAATTTCGAAAAAGAAGGTAGTTATTCGGTTTGGCTTGATATAGATTTCAGCCAATTAGACAGCAAACCGGAAAAAGAAGGTGAAAATAATATAATAATTAACAAAGATCGCCCTGATCATATCGAGTTTCTTGTCAATCGGCTCAACAGGTTCGAACTATCAAATTGTAAAGTTGGCGATGAAGTCAATCTTTGGGTTGCTGATCAAAATCGTGAAATTATTATTTATAGGCTGGGTTGTGCTTTTGGGGAAGGTAAATTAGGTGTTTGCCCCGATAAGTTATTTAAGATGATATCTGATGCTCCTGGATATGAAGCTTTTATTGTTAGCATATATGAAGGTGGATGCAAAATTGATTGCCGTTTTTTTTCAAAGTCCGAAATGGATGAAATTAATAAAGAGATAGAGGCAGATGAAAAAAAGAGAAGGGACGAAATATTAGCGGAAATCAATAGGCCATTTGAATATTCTGTTATTGATGAAGATATATATAAATGCTTCATTTCCAATAAATCGGGTATGTGTGAAAGATTAGGCAGCTGGGAACAATTCAACATAGTTGAAGAACGTATAATAGACATATGTATGAAAAATAAAGGAAGGTATTATAAGTCACCAACTAAAAATGCAAAATTTGCAATTATTTTTAGCCCATCTTCGAGAAATTATTCTAATGTAACAAAATTAAAAGAAAAAGGTTATAAAGTAACATCATTTGAAAATGTTCTCGTATATTTTAGACTTACTGATATGTGGGATTGTAAAAAGTTTACCGACGCTGAAGAAGATTATAGAAGATCTGCTTTAGCTTACGTGTAGCAGCTTGAACTCAATATTTTCAAATCCTTCATCCAGCTTTCAAGTGATGATCAGGATTCAGAAGAATGGAACAGACCAACACACAACGCACCGTCTCTGGCACAAAACAGCAACGAAATCAAAGCAAATAACACCAAGATAAAGATTAATTATCTACCAATTAATTCAAATTATTACAAAATACAATCAATGATCCATGGTGAACCATACAAAAAAAGTCGGTCTGTCTTATTGGCAAACTGTTACCGCTATCCAACTGTAATTACGCATAAAATACAATCTGACCTTTTTGATTACACTTTTTCGGGCATATTGTAATTGAACTGTCACGGGTGGAACAAAGACACAAAATGGCAGGTCCGTTTTATTTGTGGTAGCGGAGAAAATTTAAGGGGCATCTTTGAATGGAAATGTGAAATATTGAAATTGAAGTTTTTGAAATCATGATGAAGATCTGAATGCCCAAAAAAACAGCAGGATCAAGGTTTTCAAGCCCTGGTCCTGCTTTTTTTGTTGTGCCCAAATTGTGCCCGTCAGCATCAAATACATTCAAATAAAAACAAACGAAACCAAAAATGCTTTTCAAAACTCAAATATATTCAATGTGTTGAAAATGAATAAAATTTGAACTTTGAATTATTTGGACTTAAAATCCCTCGGCCTTTGATGGCTGTACGAGTTCAAGTCTCGTCCCAGGTACCAAAAAACAAGGGATTACGTTTATACGTATCCCTTTTTTTATTGCCTTATGGAAAATCGTGATCAGAAACCTATGGTTCCGTCAACTCAAAAGGGCCTGTCGGGCATCTTTGATCATGACCGGTTTGTTGCCGGAAACAAGGATGTCTTGCATTTTCGTGCGAACGAACAACCTCGCCACCAGCCTCTTAAATAATTCGGTATAGGATGGTTCGACTGTATAAGAAAAAGACGGATAACTACGAGGAAAAACATAATAATCACGTTTAACTGAAGTTGAACAGTCAAACGGCAGAAAATCGCGTAACTACTTGAAAATA
>DYJE01000012.1 GCA_020723285.1 Desulforapulum autotrophicum
AATACATGTTGTTATGAAATTCTACTTTTTACGAGTCCATCGATGTTGGACGTTCATATCTTCCTACCTGATCCCCTTCCTCTCCATCCCCGCAATTTCCATCAACCACAACTCCCTGTCCGGGTTTTCCCTGAACTCCTCGGGCAGAAGGCTGCGCCGTGTGCAGTTCACCAGGGCCTGGAGGGTCTGGTAGCGACGGGCTTCTCCGATGGAGGGGGGGAGGATCTCGCGGATCACGGCGAGGATCTCGTCTTCGGAAAGCTTTGAGCCTTTGATGGAGACCCTGGCTTTGAGTTCCGACGCAAGGGATGAGAAGGTGGCGGCGGAACAGGGGCCCAAGGCCTTTTCGAGTTTTGCCGTCAGGTCTTCCGTGAGATCGGTTTCAAGGACGCTTTTGAAGGTCCAGGCGATGAAGGCGTTGCAGTCCTCGCCTTCGGGGTCCAGGATGGGGATGATCAGGTCGCCCACGCGGCCCGGCCGCCTTATGTCCGGGGACAGGTTCTGGATGCGGGCCGTCATGAGGAGCCAGAACACCCGGCCGCGAAGGGAGGTGTCGGACATCATGGACTGGATTTTTCCGGTTAACCGTCTTTCCGTGGAATGGCTTTCCTGGCCCACGCCGCCGAACTGGGTGTCGGCCTCGTCCACGAAGATCAGCACCCGGTTAAGGGCGTCAAGGACACGGCGAAGTCTCTCAAGGATCACGTCGGTCTGGCCGAACCACTGGCTGCGGAGGTTTTTGAGGACAAGGACGATCATGTCCAGTTCCGTGGCCACGGCCTCGAAGATGAACGTCTTGCCCCCGCCCACGGGACCGCAGACCGCAGCTCCGGGAAGGGCTTCTGAGGGGCCCGCCTTGAAACGGGGGATCACGTCGTTTTCGAGGAAACGCTTGAGGCCGGAAAAACCCACCACGTCGTTGAAGGTGTGGGTGGGTTTCTTGAATTCCACGATGTCGTCGCCGAGCTGGCTCTTGATGTAGTCCTCCACCTTTTCGATCACGTCGGCCGAGGTGATGGGGGTGTCTTCGTGGACGGCCCCTTTGAGGAGCTGGTAAAGGGCGTGGAGGGAAAGGCCCGCCGTGTATCCGGCAAGGGCGGGGGTGCCGCCTTCGATTTTGAGTTTCCTATGTTCGGGCTGTTTTTTGTCGAACCATTCGATGAACGACAGCCGGGCGGCAAGGTCCGGAGAGTCGATGGACACCTCGAGGACCTGGGGAAGCCGGGCGATGCGGTGATGGACCAGGCTCCGGGATTCGGCCACGAGGATCACCGTGTCGTCGCTTTCCATAAAGCCGGGATCGGAAAACCAGTCCTGGCAGATGGAGACCCGGTGCCTGTCCGCGTCGGAAAGCCGGGTGATCTCCCCGTCCGGGACGATCATGTCCGCCGCTTCCACAATGATGATGAGGTTCTCCGTCATGGGAGGGGCGACGCCGGTCATGGTCCGGGAGCACAGGCAGAGCTGCCGGAGAAGCTCCAGGGCCACCGTGGGGTTTCCCACGGCCTGGGTCATGACGTCGTCGAAGGACCGTTCAAGGGCGTCGATTTTCGCCCGTTCGGCACCCGATTTCAGCATCTTCCGGATGGCCAGGCTGTTTGCGTCGAAACCGCTCCGCCAGGCGAGCCAGGCGTTTTTCACGATCTCCCGGTGTTCAGGCCGGACGAACCGGATGGGGCCGTTCAGCTCGTAGATCAGGAGAATCCGTCCGCCGACCTGCCAGTTTTCGCAGAGAAAAGGGATGAGGGGCAGGTAGTCCGTGACGCCGTCTTTTCCTGTGGGGTAAAGGTCCTGGATGTTGCCGGTGAGGATCAGGGTCCGGGACTGGCCGGAGTTGACGATCCGTCCGGCTTTTTTCAAAAAGGCTCCGTATGTGGAGGAGGTTTCGTTTCCGCTCATCGGTTTTTCGCCCATCCTTCCCCGGCACCCACTTCCTGCCAGAACGTCACGTGTTCGTTCCTGTCCGTAATGAACCGGCCTTCAAAGGCCACATTTCTAAGGACGTCCTTTTTTGTTTTGAAATCGCCGAAGTCCGGCGTCTGGTCCGGCAGGTACACCGGCATCATGCGGTCGTAAACCACCGTGGCACCGGGGTGGCGGGCAAGCCCCGTTCCGGCGTGGTCCCAGTGCTGGGAAAGGGCCACCACCCGGTCGCCCACGTAGATCGCCTCGTTCAGCTCGTGGGTGACGATGAGGATGGTGTAGGGCGGCGGCTGGTTGTTCTTCCGCGCCTCGGTGTTTTTCGCGTAGAGGGTGAGGAGCATTTTCTGGAGTTCCTCCCGGGTGGCCTCGTCCAGGGCACCGAAGGGCTCGTCAAGGAGGAGGATCGCGGGTTTCATGACAAGGGCCTGGGCGATGCCCACCCGCTGGCGCATACCGCCGGACATCTCGTGGGGGTATTGGTTGAGCGCGTTTCCGAGCTTCAGGCTTTCGAGGAGTTCGTCCGCCTCGGCCAGGTGTTTTTTCCGGAGCGCCCGCCAGGCCGGATAGCGGAACAGCCGGAAGGGAATGCTGGTCTGGTCCAGCATCAGCCCTACGGCCACGTTCTCCCTTGCCGTCAGGAAAGGGAAAAGGGTGTACTGCTGGTACACGATGCCCCTGTCCCGTCCGGGCCGCCGGACGGTGTGTTCCGGTCCCCCTTTGCTGTGCTTCACCACCACCTCTCCTTCGGTGGGAGGGTGGGTTCCCACGATGGCCCGGAGCAGGGTGGATTTCCCGCAGCCGCTGGCCCCCACCAGGGCCACGATCTCGCCCCGGATGATTTTGAGGTCGATGTTGTAAAGGACCTGTTTGTCCCCGAACCTGTGGTTGATGTTCCGGCATTCGAGGACGATGTCTTCCGTGACCGGCACTGCCGTTTCCTTATCGTTTTTCATGGACGTACCACCTGAAGAAAAACCGTTGAACCCGGCGGAGCATGTCGTCCATGGCGAAGCCGAAGGCCGCCAGGACCGCCAGGTAGGGATAAACCACACTCATGTTGAGGAGCCTGGACTGGAGCCTGATCCTGTACCCGAACCCCACGTCGCCCACCACCATTTCCGCGGCGATGAGGTAGACCATGGCCGGTCCGATCTGGAGCCTTACGGCATCGATGAGCTTGGGCAGGATCTGCCGGAAGATGATGTTCCATATCAGCTCGGTCTGGGACGCCCCCAGGGTGTAGGCCTTGTACAGGGTTTCGTCGGGAACCTCCCTCACGGCCAGGTACACGGACTGGGCCAGGGTGGGCAGGACCCCGAAGGCGATCATAGCCACGTACATCCGCGTGTCCGTCCCGGCCAGCACGAAGAAAACCGCCAGGGCCGCCGTGGGCGGAACCTTGGCGAGGAGCGACAGAGGCGGCCCGAGAAACGATTCGAAGGGCGTGAAGCACCCCATGAGAAGTCCTAAAACCACGGCCCCCAGGACTCCGAAGAAAAGGCCGAGGAAAAGCCGCGAAAGGGTGGCTTCCCCGTCCTCCACAATCCATCTTTCCTCCGACCGTTCGTCCACGGATACGATCTGTTTCACCCCGTCGGCCAGCTGGCTCCACGTGGGGATGGTGGTGTCGTCGGGGTTCGTCTTGTGCTGCCAGCCCGATACCAGGGTGTAAAATCCCAGCATGGTAAGGATGGAGAGAAGGCCCAGGACAAGGGCCGCCTTTTTCGAGATGGGATGTCGGATCATGGTGTTTCCTCCGGGTTTGACCCGCGTGTCCGCACCTATGAGACCCTTATGGGTGCGGACGGAAAAGAAGATTGTTTTTTATAGTGGTTAACATAAATCTGTTCCGATTCAAGCCTTCGGCGACCATGCCGGGGGCCAAACTTTTTGAAAAAGTTTGACAAAACAGGTCCTGTTTTATCACCATCAGTGAAATGCCATTTTTTGTTCATGTGGGCCGAGCCAACGGCACGAAACCCGTCAAATACCCCGATCATCCAACTGTTTTATGGCCTTAAAAACAGCCTTCTCGATAGAACGGCTGTTTCCTGGTAAGTGAGACACAGGATTTGCTTCCTTAATCCGACTACCTGCGACACCTCTTTTACAAAGATGACCTGATTAACCAGTATCCGGGTACGCGTTTTGTATGGGCGACCGCGATGATCCGGATATGGTCCGGTTCAATGGTGAAAATGATAGCGTACGGGAATTTATGCATCAGGTACCGGCGGAAAGGAGGCTTTACGACTCTGAACCGAAACGGCGATTCAACGATGTGTTGAACCGCCGTTTCCACGGCATGACGGAATTTTCGCCCCAAACCTTTACGGCACTCTTCATAGTATTGAATCGAAAACAGGAATTCGGAACGGGCTTCAGGATCAAATAAAACAGAATTCATTTAAGAATCCGGTCCGCTTCAGCAAAGACTTCGGCTGCGAGGACACCTTTTCTTCCACCCGACAGGTATTCGCTGTATCGCTTTTCGGCTTCCTGGATCCAGATGGAATCCGTATCATCCATGTCCTTTTCATCGAGCGAACTCAGAAGCCTGTCTGCAAGAAAGGCCCGTTCCTGATGTGAAAGGCTGAGCGCTTCACGTTCAATTTTATTTAGTTGATCTGACATGATGACCTCCGGGCCAATATTTTTTCATGAAATTCAGTATAACGTCATGGCTGTGGGACGTCAAACCCTTGATCTGTTTTATCATTTTATCGTTGCGTTCTTCGCCTTCACCTTCTCCACGTAAGCCGGGTTGAAGAGGAGCATGGCGGGTTTCTTCGCGTCGCCTTTGCCGTAGTCCACAACGGGTTCTTTTGGAACGATGTCGTGGGTGACGCAGAAGGCGGTGACTTTCTTCATGATGTCCTTTGTTTCCTTGGAGGTGAGGACGTTCACGGCGTCTTCCGGGGTTTTGTAAAACTTCGTCTGTTTCACCACGTCCTTCATGCTGGCAAGTTTCAGGTTGGAGAACTTCTCGCCCAGGGCCACGAGGGTGGCGTCGGCTGTTTTCGGGTCTTCCATGCGCTTGACGATGGCGTAGAACGTGTCGATCACGGCGCAGGCGAAGGCTTCGCCGCCGGGTGAAGCGAGGGTTTTCTTGCCCACGGCCACCATGTCGATGATCTCACCGGGGATTTTCGTGGAATCGAAAAGAACCCGGGTATCCTTGCGTTTGGAAAGGGTTTCGAGGACAAAGGGGTTCCAGACCACGATGGCGTCGGTGCCTTTTTTCTTCTGCTGCATGGCCACGGCGGCCGCGGAGGGGTCCATGTTGGTGAAACGGTAGTCTTTCTCTTTCTCCCCTAAGATTTCGAGGTTCCGGACGAAGCAGTACTCGGACACGGTCTTGGCCAGGCCGTAGACGTTCTTGCCCTTGAGCTGTTTGATGTCGGTGATCCCTGCGGTAACGATCAGGGCGTCCGCTCCGAAGCTGGTGCTGGTGGGAAGGATGGCCACAGACGGCCGTGAAAGGCAGGGGTTCAGCACGTCCATGTTGGTGATGCACACGGCGTCGCACTGGGACGCACCGTACATCACCAGGCAGGAATCGTAGTCCGCTTCCTTGAGGACGATGTCCACGTTCCATTTCTTTTCCATGATCCCCATCTTGCCTTTCTTGCCGTCGATGAGCTTCAGCGATTCGGCCACGCCGAAGGTGCTCCAGGACGGGTACTCGCTCCAGGCCAGGGAGAAAACCGGGGTTTTGGCGGCAGCCTGCACCGCAGGAGCGGAGAAGGAGACAAGGCACAGGGTGATGATGGTGATGCATGATAGTATTCGGTTTATCCGGTTCATGGATGACTCCTTTTTTTATTGGTTGAATTCAATCTGACTTTGTAACGTTTTAGGTCAGCCTACGTAGGTCGGGTTCAAAAACCCGACAAATGACCCGATCCTTTAAATTCAACAACGTATGAACAACCTTTCAGGCTGATATGTTTACCATCCCCCGCCCTTGATTCTGAGGAGGCCCGTCGGATTTCGTTCCTCAATCCGACCTACATCTTTTTAACGGGAATGATGAACCTGCCATTCATTCACCATTCGATGTTCCGTGTTCGATGTTCGATGTTCAAAAAACATTCGAATCCGAATCAATACCTGCACGGCCGGACCCTCCGACCAACAGACAGAGCAACTTCCGCCATTCGACGTTGGATGTTGATGGCGTCGTAAAAAGTCCCATATGCGGCGTTATAGTGTTTGGCCAGACACTCGACATACTACATGTATGCCTTCGCGCCTGGCCAAACACTATGCCTTGCCTCTGGGCCTTTTTCCATAGCCATCGGGCGACTTTTTACGAGTCCATCGATGTTGAAAGTTGAGCGTTGGACGTTCATTCGTTATCCGCCTATTCAGGCAACGACGATTTCTCTCCCGCCTCTTTCTTCTCCTTGGCCCCGCTGTCCGTCTGGGCGGCGAGTCCCACCAGGGCGTCGAATTCGGTGTTGGCCGAGGTGCTTCTGGCGTATTCCAGGAATTCGGCTTCCTGGGCGCGGGTGTCGGTTCCGGCCATTTCCCGGGAGATGCGGGCTTCGGCTTTCACTTCCTGGCGGAGTTCGCGCATGCGCTGGAGCTCTTTTTCCGTGCCGTCGTCGGCGATTCCTGAAAAGGCGTCGGCGATGTCTTTTTCCTGTTTGGCGGTGATGATCTCGGCCACGGCGTCGGCGGCTTCGGCTTTGAGGGTTTCAATTTCCCGGACCAGGTGCTGGAGCTTAATCTTGTGGTCTTTGATCTTGTCACCGTAGGATTTCACGTCGGCTTCAAGCTCGTCGATGCGGGCCTGTTTTTCCGTGAGGGTGGAGTTGAAATCGTTGTAGGCCGCCAGGCATTTCAGGTAGTCCTCGTCGGCTTTGACCTCCGCCTCGGTCTTCCCTTGGGCCTTAAGCTGTTCCACCTTCTGTTTGGCCTTAGCCAGGGCTCCGGCTTTCAGGTCTTCGAGCTTCCGGGTTTCGTCGGTGAGAGTCTTAACCTTGGCGATCTTGTTTTCCTGCTGGGCGATGAGACCGGCCACGGCCTGTTTGTACTGGTGGATGCGGTCCGTCTTGTCACGGATCACTTCGTCGTACTTGGCCCGCATCACGTGGGGGTTCATGTCCAGGGTCCTCCTTGCCGAGTCGAGCTGGCCGGTAAGCAGGTAGCCTACAGCTTTCATCCATCTGAAAAGTGCTGATACCATTATGTTATTCTCCTTTTTTAGTTTTCTGTATAAATATCATCTACGCTTGAATCTGCCGGTCCAGGGCTTCCATGCGTTCGTTCACTTTCTGCGCCACCAGGAGGCTCTGGTCCAGTTCATCCCGGATGCTCACCAGTTCCGATTCCCTGGTGCCCACGGCGGACCGTTCAAGGGCCTTGATGGAGGAAAGGATCTTTCCCAGGTGGCTGACACCTGCGGCCACGTCTTTGATGATCAGCTCCCGCTCTTTAAGGAGGGGCTTTTTCAGGGCGTCGTGGGTCATGAGGGACACGGCGTTCTGGAGGTCCCACGTTTTTTCAAGATGGCGGACGCATTCCTTGAACATCCGGTCCACGCCGGTCAAGATGTCCATGGTGGCGGTGGTTTTCAGGGCACCGGTCCAGGCTTGGTCCTGCTCGAACATCCGGGCCAGAACCCGCAGGTCCCGGAGCAGGGTTTCGGGCCGGGGGTCGTCGTCCTGGCAGAGCCGACGGTCCAGGTCGTCCAGGGCTTTTTCCCGGGCCCTCACGGCGTCGACCTGGAGGGACGAGACAGCGCTTTCCGAGGCTTTGTCGTCGCCGGTGACAATGCGCGTCAGGAACACGCCAAGCCCCCCCAAAATACCCGCGAGACCCGCGAAGACCGCGGCACCGGAGTCGATGCCGAAGGTCCAGAGGGCAAGGAGGTCCGTGATGCCGAAAAGCATGGGAAGAAGGCAGGACGGGCTTGCCAGGATCTTCAGGATGTATCTTTGCCTGAACGATTCGTCCCCGATAGACGTTTCCGGGAAAATGCCCACGGGATTTTTGTCGGGCGTTTCAGCCATGTCAGTACGCCGCCTCTCCCACCATGAAACTCACAGATTGATTGTCCGCGTCGGTCCCCGACGGGGGTGCGGCCATGGCCTTGATCCGCGATGCGTCGATTCCCGCTGAAACCAGGCGGTCCATGGCGGCTCCGGCCCTTTCGGCTGCAAGCTTCATGTTGGCCGCGGGGTCTCCTTCGGGCCGGGTGTGGCCGATGACCTTGAGGTAGTAGCCGGGGAAACTCTGGAGACTTCTGGCCAGCTGGGCCAGGTCCCGTTCGCTCTGGATGTTGAGCCGTGCCGTACCCCGTGCGAACATGATGGGTTCGACCTTTAAGGAACCCACAGGGACCAGGGACGCCCAGGCCTTATCGTCAAGACGGCCAAGCTTCGGAGCCTGGTGCGCCGCGTCGAGATCCGTGGCGTCGGGGGCCAGCCCCTCAATCACGTCCATCTTTTTTCCGGGATGGAAGTCCGACGCCTTGAGATCTGCCAGTATCCCGGCATGGAAAAGAGTGTGTTCCTGTCCGGCGATGGGATCGGATGTGAGGGCACCGGTTTTCACGAGGATGTCCCTGATGTTGCCGATCATCTCTTCCATGCTCATGACGTTCCGGGAACCGTCCTGCTCAAGTCCGAAGTGGATGTAATTATCCCTTGTGTTCTTCCATTCAATGGTGTCCGCCATTTTTTCCGCCGTGTCCGGGCTCAGGGTTTCTGAACCGGTTGCGACAGCGTCATCCGTCACCAGCTTGACCAGGTCGCTCCGGGACTGGGAATAGGCGCTGGCCGATTTCAGGTAAGCCTGGACAACCGCCTTGACCAGGTCGTGATTGTCTTTCAGGAAGTTTCGCTCCGCCACCAGCACGTCCACAATGCAGCCCTTGAGTTTGGAACTGTCCAGAATCACATGGGCCGAACCCTCGGCCAGGGCCTTGCTCACGTAAGGTTCCCAGAGGACGAAAGCTTTTCTGGACTTCCTGTCCGTTTTGATGAACTCCTTGAACACGTCCTTCGCACCCTCGGCAGGCGTGAGCCATTTTTCAGGCAACAAAGGAAGGTTGAAATGGGCGATGACCGTCCGGGCGAGGAACTCGCTGGGTGAATGGGGCGTAAGCACAATGGACGCGGAAGAGCTGTTCAGATCCTCGACCCTTGAAACCCCGTCTTTCCAGGCCACCATGGCATCGGCACCCTTGGACTCGTCGATGACAAGGACAATGGCGGCCGGGAAATCCCCGAGTTTGGCACCTGCCTGGATGAACGAGTCGATGGTGAACACGGCCATCTGAACATCTTTTTTTGACAGGGCTTTCATTCTTCCGTCGTAATCCGCACCGTCGTCCCTGATGTCGAGTTTGATACCCTGGGTCTTCAGCTCTTTTTTCATCACCGGTGACCGAAGCATGGCGTAACCGGAAAACGAGTCGGCGGCAAGGGACAGGGTGTGTTTGTATGCGCTTTCGGAACCGGTGTCGTCCAGCAGGTCTTTCCTGAAATAGGGAAGGATCAGGTACTTGGCCGCCACGGCGAGGATGCCGATGATCAGCACCCACATGACGGCGGCCACAAGGATTCCTTTGGTTTTCTGGTCATTCATATGTTTTTATCCGTTGCTGAAATCATTCAGGCCCTTTTGTTTCTCCTCTTTCCGGTCTTTGGCTGAAGCTTGATCCGAAGCACGATGACCAGAACGATAAATCCGATGATGCCCGATCCCAGGAGCAGGTTTTCAAAGGTGTTTTCCTCTTCGGGCAGAGGAACGGGCTCGGCGGGACGGGATGGGCCCGAGGTGTTTGCGGCCTGATCCACCAGGGGGCTGTCCAAACCGCTGTCCGAAGTCTCACCCACGGGCTGGTTGCCGCTTGCGGAAAGGGCCTTGATCAGGGATTCGGCCATACCGTCGGGGATGGCCGCGATTTCTCTGAACATATCCCCATCGGCCACGTCCTTCCCTTTGCCTCCCACTTCGGCGAACACCTCCTTGATGGCGTCGGCCAGGGCTTCGGGGTCATCGGCCCTTCGGTAGGAATGGACCCGGGTGGCCAGGGTGTGGTCCGACTTCATGGCCACACCGATCACGTCGATGGTGATGCCCCGTGAGATCACATCGGGGGTGTATGTGTCAACCAGATCCTGATCCTGGGCCTCGCCGTCGGTAACCACCAGAAGTTTATACGTGCCGTAGCCGAACCGCTTCTTCCGTTCTTCGAGAAGTCTGTCCGCACCGATTTTGATGAATTTTCCCAAAGGGGTGTTGCCACCGGGTCTGATGGAACCTATGGCCGACGTCAGGCGTTCCGGTTCAAGGCTCCCAAGAGGGTAAACCCAGGGTTCTGCTTCCGCAGACGAGCTGAACACAAGCAATCCCACCTGGGTCCCGGCATCGAGGGTTTTCAGTACCCGGAGCAGGGATTCCCTGGCCGCTTCCATCTTTTTAACCGGAGTCGGGCTCATCATCTCGTCCATAGAACCGGACCCGTCGAGAACGATCACCACATGGTTCATGGCTTCGTCTTCGGCGGAAAAAACGTTTCCGGCCATGATAACCCAAAGAGCCAGACAGAAAATCCGGATCCTGATGTTCATGGGCTTCCCCCTGCTTCAAATCGGTTAAAAATCGAAATCGGATTTCTTCACGGCTTCCGCGTTCACCTTGAGCAGGCGGAATTCCACCCGCATGTTTTTCTTGGCCTCATCCATGGACGACGGTTTGGCGATGAACGGTTCGCTGATTCCAACTCCGGCGGACTGGATCTGGCTCACGTCGAAAGGAAGTTTTTTTGATTTGGCGTAGGCCAGAATGGATTTCCGGACCGCGTCCGCCCTCTTTTTGGAAAGGTTCAGGGCCGCCTGCATGGTTTCTCTGGGATTGTTTTCCGCCACGCCGTCAAAACCGCCGGACTCGATGAGTTTCACCAGTTTCGCCGTGTCCGAAAGGTCAAGGGCCTTGCCTTTGAATGAGTAGCTGTAGCTGCCGCTCGAACCGGACCTCTGGAGGGTGCCTTTTTCCACGCCTGCCCGGACCAGGTCAAGGAGTGTCTTGCTGGGGTCGGAATGCCCTCTGATCGCCACCACGGCGTTGCCGTACTTGTCGGCCATCTGGATGACACGGTCGTATTCGGCTTTGTATTTCTTCACATTGAAATCCATCTGGTTGGGCTCGAAGTTGATGGTGAAGGACACAATGGTCCGGTCGTCAAGACCGGTGTCCGAGCCCAGAAGTTCGATTTCCTTTTTCACGGCTTCGCCACGGAAACGTTCCTGTTTCACCGCCTTGGTTTTTTTCAGATAGCCGGTGAACGCATCTGCGGACGAAAAATTCACACCGGATTTCAGAAAGAGCTGCCTTGATTTCGCGTAACCCAGCTGTACCGCCAGATCCAGGGTGTTTTTCTGAAAGGCGTCGAAACCGTGGAGGTTGTTCGGCTGGGTGAAAAAAGCCACGTTTCCCGGATAGCCCACGAAGGTGCAGTCCGAGAGAAGCCCGTGGGCGTCTTCCTCCAGAGTGGGGATCACGTCCTTGCCGTAGATATCCTGGGTGAGTTTGAGGAGTTTCATGTAATCGGCGGAGCCCTTGGCTTCGTAGGCTTTCTTGAGATCGAGGACTTCCTCGCAGGCCTTGAGGTAACCGGACACGAATTTCGTCACGATGTCCGGGTGGGCGTCGAAGTAATCCTTGCGGCACACATAAACGTCGGCGATGGATCTGGAAAGATCCGCCGTGGAAACGAGAACCCGTGCTCCCTTCACCGTTCCTTCAGCCCCGGAGCCTGTGTCGGTGAGGCCGCCGGTCAAACCGATCATGTCCGGGCTGATCACGAAACAGGCGTCCACCTGAGGGTTTTTCCTGAAAATCGCAGCCGGTGAGTTGGCACCCCCGGTGAGATCACCGGCCCAGATCACCTTTATGTCCTTCCAGTCCAGCTTCGCCGTTTTGAGGATGTCGTCCAGCATGCCCACATGCGGACCGCCGCGCTGGAGAACGATGGTTTTGCCCTTGAGGTCCTGGGTGGTGCGGATGCCCGAACGGGACACCATGTGGTCGCCTGCGGACCAGGTCATCTGGAGAACCACCATGCCCTGGGTCCGTTTATCGGCGTTGATCAGCTCCGATGCCAGCCCGATCATGTGAAACGTTCCTCGAAGAAACGGACTTTTTCCCGACATGTAATCCCTGACCTGCTGGACGAAGTTATCCCCCGGCGACAGCTGGACATTGAGCCCTTTCTGGTCAAAGATGCTGCCCTTGCGCGTACCGGTGCCGCCGTTGGCGTAAAATGTGGCCATGTCGCCGCCCCAGGTGATGTAAGGCACATTCAGGGCACCTTTGTCCGCAACTGCCCCGATCTTCACCGCGCCCACCAGATCCCTGTAGTTCTGTTCAGCACCGGCACCGGCCGTTAAAAGGGTTATAAGGAGAGTCACGCAGGCGAGCCCTATGGTTCCGAATCTTCTTGCCATGTTCAATTCCTTCCGTGGGATGAAACATGTTGAATTCTAAACATGCGTTTGTTTTTTTGGTTAGTATGAAACCGGGACTTTCAGACAGTTCTAAATTTATATATGAAAAAAAGGGTCGTTTCAACCTTGGAAGCCGGTAAAAATGCTTTCCCGGGAAGATACTGGGGGGACGGAAAGGCTGACGGCGAAATTTCCTGAATTGATCGTCTTATTTTCTAAAAAAGCTCTAAGCCTGAGGAATCCTTTTGAGAACCGTGTCTTTCAGCCAGTGGGTGTCGTCTCTATGGGGGTATTCGATGGTGTAGTGAAGGCCCCTGCTTTCCTTGCGGCGCATGGCGCAGGTAATGATCAACTCCGACACCGTGGCGATGTTCCGGAGTTCGATCAGGTCGGAAGTCACTTTGAAATCCCAGTAGTACTGGCGGATTTCCTCCTGGATGTTGGTGATCCGCCGCATGGCTCTCTCAAGCCGCTTGTTGGAACGCACCACCCCAACATAATCCCACATGAACCTTCGGATTTCGTCCCAGTTGTGTGAAACCAGACTCACTTCGTCGCTGTCCGTGGTGCCTGTGTCGTCCCACTCGGGAATCTCGTAGGACAGCGCCGCTCTGTCCCTGACGCTTTTCAGTTCGGCCAGGGCGTGCTTCGCGGCCCTGTCCGCATAAACCAGGGCTTCGAGAAGGGAATTGCTGGCCAGGCGGTTGGCACCGTGAAGGCCGGTACAGGCTGTTTCGCCGATGGCGTAGAGGTTGTTGATGTCCGTTTTCCCGTTCAGGTCCGTGGCCACCCCGCCGCACATGTAATGGGCGGCCGGAACAACGGGAATGGGGTCTTTGGTCATGTCGTAACCGTAGCTCAGACATTTGCTGTACAAATTGGGGAAACGTTTTTTGACGAACGCGGGATCTTTGTGGGAAATATCCAGAAAAACCGATTCATCGCCGTTTTTCTTCAGCTCCGAATCAATGGACCGGGACACCACGTCACGGCAGGCCAGATCTTTCTGGGGATCGTATTTGTCCATAAACGGCGCGCCGGATTTGTCGATAAGAATACCGCCTTCGCCCCGTACCGCTTCGGATATCAGGAAATTTTTCGCCTCGGGGTGATACAGACAGGTGGGATGAAACTGAACGAATTCCAGGTTGGCCACCGAAGCCCCGGCTCGGTAGCCCATGGCGATACCGTCACCTGTGGCCACGTCTGGATTGCTGGTGTAGAGATAAACCTTTCCGGCCCCGCCGGACGCCAGAACCGTGAACCTCGACGAAAAAATTTTCACCTTTTTTTCGTTGATATCCAGCATGTAGGCTCCGCAGCAGTGGGCTTCGTGCTGTTTGATGATCACGCCGCTTCTCATGCGTGTGGAATAGGTGATGAGATCAAGGGCGATATGATGTTCAAAAATCGTGATGTTCCGGTGGCTTCTGGCGTGTTCCACCAGAACCTGTTCCATGGCTCTTCCGGTCATGTCATCGGCGTGGATCACCCGGTTTTCTGAGTGACCACCTTCACGGCCCAGATCGTATTCCGTGCCCGGCGACTGGTGTTCCCCTTCGCTGCGGCTGAATTTCACGCCCATGGCGATGAGTTCCCGGATCAGCTCCGGCCCGTTTTTCACCACCATTTCAACCACGTCCCGGTTGCAGAGGTCATCACCGGAAGACAGGGTGTCCTTGATATGAAGGTCAAAGGAATCCACGGAACTCAGGACCGCAGCGATGCCGCCCTGGGCGTAGGCCGTGTTGCTTTCCATGACATCACGCTTGGTGACCAGGGCCACAGTCCCGTATTCCGCCACTTTGAGGGCAAAGGAAAGCCCCGCCACCCCGCTCCCGATTACCAGAAAATCCGCATGATATCCCGTCATGTCCTTGTCAGCCTTTCATCAACGGTTCATCGCTAAACCGGAACGTGTTCAATCCAGAAACGAATGCCGTCTCTTCTTTTTCATGGAATAACCGAGGAAAATCCCGAAAAGAAGAACCCCGGCCCCGCTGAGAAACCAGGTGATGTGCTTCTGGGTCACCACCTCGTTCAATCGCTCCGTTTCCTGGGTTTTTACGTCGAGATCCTCTTTCATCCGCTCGTATTCATCTTTGATCTGGAGATACCGGTCCGAATTTTCTTTCATCACCTTGTATTCCTTGTCGAGCTCGGGGCCTGTCCGGCCTGAGGCGGCCAGTGAGCCTTTAAGAGACTTGTTCGACTGTTCCGCAGCTTCGAATTCCAGTTTCAAAGCCTCGTGTCTTTCCGAAAGCATATCGAACTTTTTCTGAAGAGATGCAAGCTGAGAATCCTTGGGCATCTCCTCGGTCAGGGCCTGATTCATCATAAAGCCTTCGGTTCCGTCGGCAAGACGCACCTTTGACCATTCCTGCTTGACTTCGACCACATTGACCTTCTCACCGGCCCGG
Organism: Desulforapulum autotrophicum; assembly: GCA_020723285.1. Taxonomy (GTDB): domain Bacteria; phylum Desulfobacterota; class Desulfobacteria; order Desulfobacterales; family Desulfolunaceae; genus DYJE01. The sequence goes on from DYJE01000012.1 coordinate 14,807, forward strand.
ACCATGCGGATGATCTTGCTGTTGTATCCGGGGCTGACCCGCAAGGACGTTTTCAGGCTGTCGGTCACATAGATGTCCTTTGCAAGGGCGGGGCATGACAACAGCAGAAGAAGACAGAGGCCTGTCAGAGAAATTCGTTTCATAAGCCGCTCCTTAAACATGGAAGCGATGGGAGTCCATCGTCAGATGTCAATCGCGCAACATCCAAATAATAATCGATATATTTCATAGTTGCGCTATACCTTATACATGAGAGGGTCGCAATAGAAAAACAAAAAATGAAAATGACGTTTCATTATTCCCCTGGGTTTTTTTTTATGATAGGGAAAAACCTTTAATGAACAGCGTGGTTTTAACCGGGAGACATTTTCATGATTGCGTTTGATTTGCAGTGCTCTAAAGGGCATACGTTCGAAGGTTGGTTTGACGACAAAGAGGCGTTCGAAGACCAGAAAAAAAACGGATTTGTCACCTGCCCGATCTGCGATGACAAGGGGGTTTTCATCATTCTCAGCACCTTCGCCATCCCCAAAGCCCAGTTTCCCGTGAAAAAAGAAACCCACCGGCACCTCGCCGTGGGAGACATAGGACGAAAGATCACTGAATTTCTTGAAAAGAATTTCGACGACGTGGGCACGGAGTTCACGAAAGAGGCCCTCAAAATTCATTACGGCGTCTCTGAACCCCGCAACATCCGGGGCATCAGCTCGCCGGAAGAGGAAAAACTGCTTGAAAAGGAAGGCGTTCCCCTTCTTAAAATTCCACTGCCCGATAAAATCGAGAACAGCAACTGACACCCGTTCAATTTTCAGACTTCCAGAAGGTATGGCTGGTGAATTCTTAATCTGCTGACGGTTACTTTCTCGCTTCTCACACTGCCTGTATATTTCTGTTTTAAAAAAGATGGAATATCACTTCATAGTATAAGATCTTTTACACAATTAATTGTGTAATGTACTTAATATTTTAGTAAAAAGCCACGGTATTTGCTGCTGACTATTAAGGCACAATTATTGCTTCTTAAAACCAAGATCAATTATTCAATTCCATACATTTTCGCAATAAACCCAGAAGAAAGTTGATCTGGGATTGAGAATTACTATGGTTGAGATGGACTTGAGTGGCAAAATACATACCGTAAACAGCCTGTTTTGAATCGCCGATAAGGAGGATATCTTGAAATTGTTATTTATGGGATTGCTGTTCATATTAATAACAGCCCTGATTGGTTGTGGTAGCAGTGGATCTCCTTCCATTGACACAACACCTGACACATTTACATTCGCGGCTCAAACAGGGGTTGCTAAAAACACGGTAGTCACCTCAAACACAATTACTGTAAGCGGCATTAATTCAGCTGCGGATATATCCATATCCGGCTTCGATGCGACTTATTCAATCAATAAAGGGACTTATACACATTCATCTGGAACCGTAAGCAACGGTGATACCATCAGCATCCAGATTACGTCTTCTTCCAGTGCCCTGACCGCCGTGTCAGCATCTCTGACTATTAGCGGTGTATCCGGTTCTTTCAATGTGACGACTCAGCCGGATGGATCTCCCGTTGACACGATGCCTGACGCACTGACGTTTGACACACAATCCGGTGTGGCTTTAAGTACAGCCATCACATCAAATCAGATCACCATCAGCGGTATCAACGTGGCGTCTCCCATTTCCATATCCGGAGCGGATGGAATGTATTCGATCAATGGCGGAGCCTATACAAATGCCATTGGAAACGTCAATAATGGGGATAAAATCACGGTTCGTGTCACTTCGTCATCAAGCTTCAGTACGGCCATGTCCACATCCTTGACCATTGGCGGTGTGATTGGCACATTTAATGTCTCGACAGGTGCTGCTTCTGTAATGGATACCATTCCTGAAGCGTTCACCTTTGCCACACAAACCGGGATTGCTATCAGTACCGTTTCCACTTCAAGTCCGATCACTGTGAACGGAATCAATACTTCCTCACCGATTTCCATTACCGGAGCAGGCGGCACTTATTCAATCAATGGCAGAGACTATACAAATGCTGACGGAACCGTGAACAATGGAGATACTATCACGGTTAGATTAACCTCCTCATCCAGTTATTCGACAGCTTCAGCTGTCAAACTAATCATTGGCGGTATCACCAGTTCATTTAATGTGATCACTCAAGCATATGTTCCACCTGTGAACACCGCTCCCGATGCGTTTACATTCACCGCCCAGTCAGGTGTAACCAGAAGCACGGTAGTAACATCAAATCAGATCACAGTTACCGGGATCAATGCGGCTTCACCTATTTTAATATCCGGAGCTGATGCGACTTATTCAATCAATGGAGGTGCATATACCAATGTCGCCGGTATGGTGAACAATAATGATCATGTCATTATCAAGGTCACCTCTTCGTCAAGTTTCAATACAGCCATATCTGCCACGCTCGCAGTGGGGGGTGTCACAGGATCTTTTAATGTGACATCTGAATTGGGGGACACGACCCCGAATTCATTTACTTTCACAGCTCAGACTGAAGTGGCTGTAAGTACAGTAATAACATCAAACCCGATTACAGTCAGCGGAATCAATGCGGCCTCTCCCATTTCCATATCCGGAGCCGATGGGTCCTATTCGATCAATGGTGGAGCCTATACATATTCTGCCAGTACGGTGAATAATGGGGATACTGTCACTGTTCAAGTCACCTCATCATCCAATTGCAATACTGCCTTGTTAGTGACTCTGAGTATTGGTGGTGTTTCTGAAACTTTTAATGTTACTACAAAAGTAGTTGGATGGAAAAGCATAGGGCCATATGGTGGTTTTGTAAATTCTCTTGCGATAGACCCGACCAATAGTCAGACTATTTACGCTGGGACAGATGGCTATGGAGTGTTTAAGTCTGATAACGGTGGCAGTACCTGGAGTGCCGCCAACACCGGCTTCCCTGTCATTAATGGCCTTACTGGTATCCCAATCCGTTCTTTTGCGATTGACCCGACCAATAATCAGACTGTTTATGCCGGAAGTTATGGTTTTGGTTTGTTCAAGTCTGTTGACGGTGGCAGTAACTGGAGTTTGGCTAATACTGGTTTAGCCAGCTTCAATATCATTTCTCTTAAGATGGATCCGACCAATAGCCAGATTATTTACGCTGGGACAGGTGGCGATGGCGTGTTTAAGTCTGATAACGGTGGCAGTACCTGGAATACGGCCAATGAGGGTTTATCTGCCTATACTATCTATTCTCTTGAGATAGACCCGACCAATAGCCAGACTGTTTATGCCGGGTCAGCCAGCGGATCGTTCAAGTCTGTTGATGGGGGCAAAACCTGGAATGCGGCCAGTACTGGTTTACCTGCTAATTATACTATCTATTCTCTATCGTTAGACCCGGCCAATAGCCAGATTATTTACGCTGGGACAAGTGGCTATGGCGTATTTAAGTCTAATAACGGTGGCAGCACCTGGAATGCAGCAAGTACGGGTTTAACCAACAATACGATCTATTCTCTTGCGATAGACCCGACCAATAGCCAGACTATCTATGCCGGGACAGAAAGAGGTGTATTCAAATCTGTTAACGGTGGCAATACCTGGAGTGCCGCCAACACCGGCTTCCCTGTCATTCATGGCATTATTGGTATCCCAATCCGTTCTTTTGCGATTGACCCGACCAATAGCCAGACTGTTTATACCGGGACAGATGGTAGCGGAGTGTTCAAATCTGTTGATGGGAGCAGCACCTGGAATGCATCCAGTACTGGTTTACCTGGTCATTATACTATTTTTTCTCTATTGATAGACCCGACCAATAGCCAGACTATTTATACTGTGACGGATAAAGGCGTGTTCAAATCTGTTGATGGGGGCAGTACCTGGAGTTCAGCTAACGCTGATATAAATTGTTATACATATTCGCTTGCAATTGACCCGACCAATAGCCAGACTGTTTATGCCGCGACAGATAAAGGTGTATTCAAGACTGTTAACGGTGGCAGCACCTGGAATACCGCCAGCACGGGTTTAACCATTTCTCTTGAAATAGACCCAACCAACAGCCAGATTATTTACGCTGTAGGGCACAGCGTGTTTAAGTCTGATAACGGTGGCAGCACCTGGAATACCGCCAGCACGGGTTTAACCAACAATGTGATCAATTCTCTTGAGATAGACCCGACCAATAGCCAGATTGTTTATGCCGGGACAGATAAAGGTTTATTCAAGTCTGTTAACGGTGGCAGTACCTGGAATTCTGATAGTACGGATTTAGCCGCATATCAGATCTATTATCTTGCGATAGACCCGACTAATAGCCGGATTATTTATACCATAAGCCACAGTTATGATTTGGGATATGGTTTATTCAAGTCTGTTGACGGTGGCAGTACCTGGAGTTCTGCTAACGCTGGCTTCCCCAAGCCCTATGATATGAATTGTTTAGCGATTGACCCGGCCAATAGCCAGACTATCTATGCCGGGACAGAAAGAGGTGTATTCAAATCTGTTAACGGTGGCAGTACCTGGAATTCTGCCAACGTTGGTATAAATAATTATCCTACATATTCTCTTGCGATCGACCCGACCAATTGCCAGACTGTTTATGCTGGGACAAATGGTAGAGGTGTTTTTAAGTCTGTTGATGGGGGTCAGTGAGCAGTTTGGCATGAAGTCATCCATGTCGCAAAAGGATAATTGCTATAATATCGCACCGATAGAGTTTTTGGGGAAGTCTGAAAAATGAACCGGTCCATCATTGCATGTACGCGTCATTCTTTTTGATTCACACCACCACCAGCTTGGTGTCCGCAGCTGAAAACGCGCTTTGGTACATGTCGTGTGGTTCGGAATCCGTGAAAACGATATCGATTTCGGAAAGCGAACCAAGCCGCACCATGGCGTTCCGGCCGAATTTGCTGTTGTCGGTCACGAGGAAGACTTTTCTCGAATTGCGGATGATTTCCCGTGTCACCCAGACTTCGTTGTAATCAAAGTCGAGAAGTGTGCCGTCCACGTCGATGCCGCTGACCCCGATGATCCCGAAATCCACCTTGAACTGGCGGATAAAACCGATGGTGGCCTCTCCGGTGAGCCCCATGTCCTTTCCACGCAGAACCCCGCCCGCCACGATCACCTCGAAATCCTCCTTGTCCCTTAAAATGGAGGCGACATTCAGGTTGTTCGTGATGATCCGAAGGCCGCTTTTCGTCTTTTTCAGGGAACGGGCCACTTCTTCGGTGGATGTTCCGATGTTCAGAAAAAGGGAGGCGTTGTCCGGGATAAATTCCGACAGCTTGTCGGCAATGCGGATCTTTTCTTCCGAATACAGGGTTTTCCGGGTCTGATAGGCGATATTTTTGACACTGGAAGCTGAACAGACACCTCCATGAAGTTTCTGGAGCAGCCCCATATCTCCAAGGGCCTTGATATCCCTTCGGATCGTCTGGGGAGTCACGGAAAACTGTCTGGCAAGGGCCTCCACCGACACCACACCCTGACTTGATACGGTTTCGATCATTCTCTTGTGCCGTGCAGGCATCAGATTCTCATCGTTATGAACAGTTTCATCCACCATATGCGAACATGTTCTCCTGAAGCCGGACGCCCTTTGCGAAACGAATACCCATGGAACCATTCCATGTCATGCCAGGAGTTTCGTTGATTCGTTTCGCAGGACCCCGGAATTCATGTTCTTTAACATCAGGCCGTGTTTCTTTCAAGGCCGGATTGGCCGGTAACCGGCCAGTGCAGACCGGCAAGCGCCGCATGAGGGCAGCTGTTTTCGAATATTTATGATCGCATATGAATATTTATGTTGTTTTAAAATCATTATTCATCTATAAAATCGTGCATGCTCGAAAACAAAACAACCGGGGTTTCATGAATAAAAGAATCAGAACACAAGTGCTTGTCGTGGGCGGAGGCGCTACGGGTGCCTCGGTTTTATGGGATTTGTCCCTCAGGGGAATAAAAGCTGTCCTTGTTGAACGAAAAGACATGAATTCAGGGGCTTCCGGCGCAAACCACGGCCTTCTCCACAGCGGGGCCCGGTATGTGGCGGGCGACGCCCACGCCGCTGCCGAATGCCGGGAGGAATCGGAAATTTTAAAACGGACGGCGGCGCGTTACGTGGAATACACAGGCGGTCTTTTTGTGGCGGTCAAAGGCGACGACGAACGATACATTTCCGATTTCAAACATTTTTGTTCCAAGGTGAACATTTCGGCGGACGAGCTGACGCCAGCTCAGGCCAGAGAACTTGAACCCTCGTTGTCCGGGGACATCATCGCTGCATACCGTGTTCCCGACGCATCCATCGATCCTTTCGGCCTTTCCCTTTCCATGATGACCCAGTCCGCCAGCACCGGAGCCGAAATCTTTTTCCAATCCCGCATCCGCTCGTTCGTTGTTAAAAACGGTCGGATCGTTTCGACCACCGTGGAAAACAGTGCAACAGGAGAAACTCTGGACATCGAGGCCGACGTGGTGGTCAACGCATCGGGCGCGTGGGCGGCAGAGGTTGCAGGCCTTGCGGGCGTCTCCCTCCCCATGACCTATTCCAAGGGAACCCTGCTCGTGACCGCTGAGCGGGTGGCCCGTCATGTGGTCAACCGCCTCCGTCCGCCCTCTGACGCAGACATCATCGTACCCGGCGGCACCGTGTCCATTGTCGGAACGACATCCGTAAGAATCGACCACCCCGACGAAACCATGCCCACCGTTCACGAAACCGACCGCATCATCGAGGAAAGCCGGGTTCTCATGCCCCGGCTTCAGACCGAACGGTACATCCGGGCCTATTCCGGAGTTCGGCCCCTTGCGGGGGTATCGGGCAACCAGGGCGACCGATGCATTTCGCGGGGCTTCGCCCTTCTGGACCACGGCTGCGACGGTGTTTCCAACCTGGTCACCATCACCGGCGGCAAACTGACCACCTGCCGCCTGATGGCGGAAAAAACAACGGATCTGGTCTGCGGCCACCTGGGCATTTCCGCCGAATGCCGGACCCGGACCACGCCCCTTGCCGATCTTTCCCAGTGCGGATGGACCACACCCGGAGCTTCGGCCTCGAACTGGCTGAGAAAAAAAGCACCGAAAGACCTGATCCTCTGCGAATGCGAAATGATATCCACGGACATTGTGGACGAACTCTCACAGTCTCTCGAAGAAAATGACGGCCAGGTCAGCCTGGTTTCTCTGGGACAGCGAAGCCGCCTCGGAAAAGGCCCCTGCCAGGGCGCATTCTGTGTTTTCCGGGTCACCGGCCATCTTTACAGAAACAGGTTCCTTAAAGGCAAAAACGGTCTCACACAGATGAAGGCCTTTGCCGAGAGCAGGTTCAAGGGAATCCGGACCGTTCTCATGGGACCGTCGCTTGCACAGGCCGAACTTCAGGAAGCTTTTCAATGCGGCCTTTTCAATCTGGAACAGCAATGAGGCCAAGCCTCAAGGGAGAAAAAAAATGAGCGTTCAACCGGATCTGTCGTGCGATCTGTTCGTCATTGGTAATGGACTTGCCGGGATGTCGACGGCGGTTTTTGCCGCGAACCGGGGACTCAAGGTCTGCCAGATCGGAGCTGGCCAGCCCCTGGTTTTCCACAGCGGGCTTTTTGATTTCATCACCACCTGGCCCGTTCAAGAAAAAACCAACTGGGACGATCCATGGAAAGCGCTGAACAAAGTCAAACTGTCGAACCGGAAGCATCCCTATTCCCATCATAACCCGGAGGATATCGGAAACGCTTTTGATGAAATCGCGGCGTTCCTGTCATCGGAAGGACTTCCCCACGGCATCCGGTCAGGAAAAAACTCCCGGCTGGTCACGTCCATCGGCACTGTCAAGTCATCCTACATGATCCCCTTTTCCATGCTTTCGGCAATCCCGGCCCTTGAACAGAAGTGGCCGACCCTTATCGTGGACATCAAGGGACTGCGTGAATTCAGCGCGGAACAGATCCGGGAAACACTGAAAACAACCTGGCCGACCCTTTCCACAGCCACCGTGGATCCGGCGTTCAGCAGCCAGAAGGGTGAAAAAACCGCCGAACACCTGGCAAGAGCCCTTGATCTCGAACAGAACCGGAGACATCTGGCCGACGCCATCCGGCCCCACCTGAAAGGTCATAAGGCGGTGGGCCTCCCGCCCATTCTGGGGATTCAATTCCCTTCCGCCTCCGTCTCGGACCTTGAAAGCAAACTCGGTGTCGCCGTCTTTGAAATTCCCTGTCTCCCTCCGGCTGCTCCGGGCGTGCGCCTGAAAGAAGCCTTTGAACGGGGACTCGATAAAAAAGGGGTCGTCCGCCCTGGCAACGTCAGGATGAACAGGATCACCCCGGAACACGATGGCGCTTTTTCCATAGATCTGTCATCGGATTTCATGATAAGGACGATCAAAGCCAAAGGCATTGTCCTTGCCACCGGACGGTTTATGGGCAACGGGCTTGTTGCCGACGGAAAAAAAATCCGGGAATCCGTTTTCGGCATTCCGGTTATCCAGCCAGAGTCGCGATCCGCCTGGTACAACAGACACTTTTTCGACCGGCGGGGCCACGCCATCAACCGTGCGGGCATCGAAACCGATCCGTTCCAGCGTCCCGTTGACGAATACGGATATTCACTTTACAGTCGGCTGTTCGCAGCAGGGTCCATTCTTGCCCACCAGGACTGGACAAGGGAAAAATCGGGCTCCGGCATTGCACTTGCTTCAGCATACCATGCGGTTCTGTCGTACATGGAGCTTGAAACCGGAATCAGCCGGAGGTACGACATTCACGCGGCGTGCACGGCCTGACCGTTCAAACACATTCAAGACACGCTGCATAAACCATTGGGGGGACATCATGCAGATTTATCAGGGTAAAATCATCACGATGGATGCAGGCGGCACCGTCTGCCGATACCTGGTCGAAGATCAGGGGCGCATCGTTTTCACAGGGGATTCGTTGCCGGGCATGTATGTGGGGCTTCCAGTGAACGAACTGGGCGACCGGGTCCTTTTGCCGTCTTTCGGAGACGGGCACATGCATTTTTCGAACTGGGCGCTGATCGCGGTATCCTACTTCGATGTGAGAGAGGCCGAAGACATCCCCGGCATTCAGGCGATCATCCGGTCGAACATTGAAGGCCAGCCGAAGAAGAAAGCGGTGATCGCCTTCGGTGTCTCCCGCCACAGCGTGAAGGAACAGCGCCTGATCCGCCGTGACGAGCTGGACGCGGCCTGCCCGGATATCCCTCTCATCCTGGTGTGTTACGACGGTCATTCCGCAGTCTTCAACTCACGGATGATGGAAAAATTCCCGAATCATGTCAAAAAATTAAGGGGATTTGACGAGGCGAACGGCCATCTGTTTTTCGAAGCCTACCTCGCGGGAACCGATTGCGCGGCGGCCCTGGTTCCACCATTGGACCTTGTTTCCAGCATCATGAAAAGTTACGATCTTCTGGCTGAAAAAGGCATCGGCCTGATCCACGCCACCGAAGGCATCGGATTCCCGAAAGATCTGGATGTCAGCATGGTGAGCCTCATCGCACGGGCCGCAGCCCGAAAAAACCGGATTCAGACCCGGCTGTTTTTTCAGACCATGGACGTCACAAAAGCGGTGAAACGGGGTCTTCCCCGGATCGGAGGCTGTTTCGAAACGGCCCTTGACGGCTGTTTCGGAGCCTGTGACGCGGCCCTCCATCAGCCCTACAGTCACGATCCTGCGAACTCCGGCATCTTGTTCCAGGATGAGGAAAAGGTGGTGGAGTTCGCGAAACAGGCGAACCGGCAGGGGCTTCAGATCGCCATGCACGCCATCGGCGACGCCGCCGTCTCCCGGGGCGTCCGGGCCATCGAAGCCGCCCTTGCGGATTTCCCCAGAAACGACCACCGCCACACTCTGATCCACGCTTGCCTGATAACCGATGAAGACATGGACAAAATCGCAAACTTAGGGATCGGCATCACCCTCCAGCCCGCGTTTTTGATCAGCCCTCTGGAACCTGTGTCGTATCTCGAATCCATACTGGGGGACCGGGTCAAACGAAGCTCACCCCTTAAAACCATGATCGAAAGGGGCATCCACGTCAGCGGCGGGTCGGACGCGCCGGTGACAGCCCCCGATCCCATCCACGGCATTTACGCGGCCTGCAACCATCCCTTCGACAGCGCCGAGTCCGTCTCCATCCTGGACGCCCTCCGGATGTTCACCTCTGAAGTGGCCCGGACCACCTTTGACGACACCGAGCGCGGAACTCTCGAAACCGGCAAGCGGGCCGACATGGTGATCCTGAACCGGGACCCTCTTTCCATGAAGCCTGAAAATTTACTCGAATTAAAGGTCGAATCCCTGCTGCTGGCCGGACAGCCTTACAAATCCGGCATGAATTTAACGGGCATGTTGTGGAACGGGTTGAAAGGACGGAAGGACAGGATCTGATGGATGATGGAGTTGGCCATTCCTTTGTAAGAGGCAAAGAAACTTTCAAAAAGTGATTTTCCTCAGGTCAACCATTGTGGAGAAGATCACCGATGCCGCCATTGTCACGAACATAGTCTTCAAGAGTTCCTTCGATCAACGATTGAAGCATCCGGAAAAAGGAAATCAGATTGCTTTTCCCCGCACCATTGGCCCCGACAAAAATATTCAGGTTTTTCAATTCAAAATCAATCAATTCCCTGATGGACTTAAAGCCGCACATTGTCAGTTTATCCAAAAAATCAGTCACTTATAATTCTCCCATACTCCACATGCCCTTCATATTTCTTCGCCGATAAGAGACGATCAGACTTCAAATCAAGCGGATAGCTGTTTCCGTTGACAAGACTTTATTCATGAATCAATCAGAATTGAGCTGATTTGACAAGCTTTAACAAAAGCCGAGGAATCCCTACGCCACGCCAAGGGCCGGAAAAAGTTCGGCATGCCGATTTTCAATTTCCAGGCCATCCAGTTCAAGCTGGCCGACATGGCCATGGCCATCGAACTGGCCCGGAACCAGTACCTCAAAGCCGCCTGGCTGAAAGACCAAGGCCGCCCCCACACGTTCGAGGCCACCGTGGCCAAGCTCTTCGCCTCGGAAATGCTGGAAAAAGTCGCCAGCGAAGCCGTCCAGATCCACGGCGGTTACGGCTACATGGACGAGTACCCCGTGTCCCGGATCTACAAAGGAGCCAAGATCCTCCAGATCGTCGAAGGCACGTCGGAGATTCTCAGGCTGATTCTGGGACGGATGCTCGGCAGATAATCCGTAACATAAACATGGCAGAAAGGATTCGAAGATCGGTTAAGTCAGAGCTTGTTTTCCTTGAAAATCATAGACAAAAGGGCACGGGCCCGACTCATGGCCACATAATGGTAATGGTGAAGGGCCGTGTCAGATCCGGGTGCAGGGAGGTCAATGACGATGACAGCTTCACTTTCAAGCCCTTTGAAACCATGAATTTGGGCAAAGCTGATGGTTTTCGGCGGAAATGACCGCATTGAAAACTCGTCCAATACCTTGATATTCTGTTGAATGTGGACTGGAAGACAGGATGCAGAAGATTGTTCAAACGGAAACGGTGATAAAATAACAATCTGTCCCAGAGACAGCCCCCCTTTTTCCGTGAGCTCATGGATTTCAGCAGAAAGGATCTGGGCAGCCTCGTCGGTAGACGAGACTCGTTGCTCACGGATTCTCGGTCCGTTTCCAGCTCCCTTGACGCCCATGTCGGCCTTGAGTCTTGTTTGAACCTCTTCCAGAATCAGGCGGGAATTCCGGCAATTGGTCGTCAGCGGAATTCGTGCTGGATTTGCATGTTCAAGAACACGCAGGGCCTTGGGCTCGGTTTCATCAAAAAACCCGGACTGGTTGTTGATGTCATAGAAAAAACACCATCTGCCGTCATTGAGTCCGCCTTTTAGAATCCTGTTCAAAGGCTCAAGACTTTCCATGTTCAGCATGTCCTGACCTTCATCGATGATAAGGGCGTCAAAAGCGTCAACACCTGCTCTCCGTGCTGAAATCGCCGATGCTTCCGGCTGACAGACCACAAGACCAGGAACAAGAAAACGGCTTTCCAGAAATTTCAGAAGCCAGGGAGATCGACAGGCCAACAGAATGCTTAGGTCCTCCCCGGCCCACCGCCTGGCCGTTTCCATGGCAAGCAGGGTTTTCCCTGTCCCTGCACCGCCACTGACCATGACCCGTTTATTTGCATGGATCATATCAACGGCTGTCATTTGATCTTCCGTTAACCGTGCGATCTGCTCTTCGGTCCGGGCCACGTCCACATGCAAGGGAACCACCGCCTCGAACTCAGGCCGAAGAGCGTGGTTCAAAACTCTAAGCGCGTCACCATCCAGCGTAAAGCCTTTTCCTCTCTTGGTATTCCAATATCTAAAGAGGGTACGAAGCCATGCTTCGAAATCGTTGAAACGCCTTGAATCAAGAAGTGTTTCAGAGTCCCACTCCACACTTCGACTCTTCCAGTCGCAATCCGGGAAAACAACACCGTAACCCATGGTAAGTCGGGGATGAATATGTTCAGGAAGAAGGGTTGAAAGTTTTCTTTTCAAGGCGTGAAGGGCTGATTGCGCTTGTCTGAAAGGGCCTTCCACCGAGTTTGTAATTATACCGTAACGGTTGGTGTAATACCAAACGCCTTCTTCGCACCGGACACCGCCTCCTTTTACTTCGAGAAGCACAAGACCAAAAGGGGCGGTGATCACAAAATCGATTTCGCTGAACCGTTTGTATTCGTGGCAAGGCAGATTCAGAGAATGGTAGGCGGTAAAAGAGCAGTCACCAGGAAAAGCCAGGCGCAATCGATCGAAGACCCGTTTTTCCGCCTGACTTCCGGTGCTGTGGGGATATGAGGGAATCATCCTCATGGTCGTTGGGCTTTCGTATGCATTTTGATTCTGTTTTCAACATCATACGGCACATCGGTTTCCGCCAGTCTTGCCATGAACATGTTCCAGTCCACGTCGGTTGTCACGGCCTTTACCTCCCCCGGAACAAGAATATGGGCAGACGTTCCATCAACCACCAGCCGGTAATCTCCTTTTCCAAGGATTATTTTTGTATGGATGCACGGCCACTTGCTTTCTCTTGCCAGCTTGACGGCGGCCTCTCTCTGTGCCGTGGCCCAACCCCTTGGCCCTCTGACAAAAAACTCCCGCAAAGGAACAGGGCGCGTTGGAGGTGAGCCCAGGCCCAACCCTGTGTTTGAAAAATGGTGGCCCAAGGCCGCCATACGCTGGGTGACCGAAACTTCCATTCCACTGAATCGTCTGAATTCCATGGGGAGGTTGACCCAGCCCTCACGGGCGGCAAACAGAATGGATGCGGCAATGATATCCTGTTCGTTCATTTCCGGCCTGAGAGAATCCACCAGTTCGTTGCAGGTGTCTTTTAAAAAGAAAAAGATAAGGGATCGGGAGAGATAGCCTTGATGGGTTTTGAACAGATCGCTTGCCATTTTGTCTGAAAGACCGGAAAGAGACGTAAGATCATCGATCAGTCTTGAGAGATGCTCTTTCCTGGTGGCGTCAATGGTTTGGCGTTCCTTTTTGAGCAAGTTCAAGACACTGTCCTTGATATTCCCAACCCTGGATGCCTTGTGTTCGATAACCTGATTGACGTTTTTCCAATACAGCCGCCCGGTCATGTCACCTTCAAACGGTTCTTTGCCTGTTCGAAGCCAGACTGAAAAAGATTGCATGAACGTGTCGTTGTTGGAGGACACCGTGTCGCCCAAACCGCCCTCAAAGGCAAGGCGGCAGGCCGTGACAACGGAATCGCCTTTTCGTGAAAGCCTGTACAGCATCGCCATCATGCCACCTGCGGCAAGCACCCTTGCGGAAATTGACCGATTATCCTTCGGTTCCGGGAAATCACCCTGTTTTTCTGGCGGCCAATCCATATTCCGCTGTGTTATCTGAAATTTCTCCGGTTTTTCAACACATACAAAGTCATCCATGGAAACATTGGCGGAATTTTTCGCCACCTTACACTTCTCCCTGTCGTCTTTTGTTTTAAATAGGATCCGGTCTATCCACGATACGGGCAAGGGCGCCGGAACAAGAACACCTGTGACCGTTCCGTCCAGTTCTTCAGGAAACGATAACCTTCGCCATGAACCACTCCTTGAAAAGGCAACGACCTCTCCTTTCAATGAGGAAAGATCAATTTCAAGGATGCAGGGCGAAAGGAACGACCCTTCGCTGGTTGACCTTTCGACCGCTTTCGCTGGAACCACATCGAAAAAAAGAGGGAGATGGCCGGGGAAATCATCGAGGGAATCCTTGTAATACGCATTGGCGTATCCTTCGGGTTTCATGATCAGCCCGGCGGCCAGCATATTCAGAAGGTTGACATGGTTTGTCGCGAGACACCATGCCTTTTCCGTTGTTTTTCCTTGTTTCCCGGCTCTCTTTTTTACCTGGGACTGGGGTTTAGTCTCGTTCATGCTTTATCCTTTCCTTGTCACGGGGCCAGCGCGTCAAAACCGAAGGGTCGTCGGGCAGCATGGCGTCGATTTCACAGGATCCTTTTTGTTTCAGAAAAAATACTTTTTCCCTTGCCCGGGCCACCATGACGTAAAACAGTTTTTTTTGTGTTTCCTCAATGGCCGGATAATACCGGTATTCATGGATGTCGGCAATAAAGACAGTATCGAATTCAAGCCCTTTGCAGGACATGGCTGTCAGCACGAAAATTCCGCCCTGATCGAAAGAATGCTCCTCCCTGCTGCCGCCATCCGTATCGTAGATTTTGATGAACGGGGGATGGGCGAGCTTGCTTTTCATGTGATCAGCCATGTCCAAAAGGCACTGGTAATAGCGCTGACGTGTGATTTTGGATCGTGTGATCACCGCAATCAGTTTGTTGGGCCAGTTGTCGGACATGATGAGGAGCCTTTTGATGAGCATCTGAAAACAGAATCCAGGTTCATGTCCACTTTCGACGTATTCCACGAGCATGGGTGTGTCCACGCTTTCGCCTGAAACGGGCGGAAGTTCCGGAGGAGGGCTTGCCGGGTCTCCCGTATAAAATTCACGGGCCAGCCGGGCCACCGGATAGGGGTTCCGAAAGTTGTACGTCAGTTCGATCACCTGGTCCGTATCAATGACAAGAGCGTCTTCCAGATCTTTCCGGGAACTGTTGTCTTCCCCGATCTGCTGGTTCTGGTCCGCCACCACGTAAAAATTTTCCAGACCCATATTCGCGAGGGTACCGTAAAAAACAGGCGGCATGTCCTGCCCTTCGTCGATCACAAGGTAACGGACGGGGGGATTCAGCGTCTCCTGACCCAGTCCCGCCAGCCAGGCTTCCACGTCCTTCCAGTCGATGGCCCAACCTTTTCCGTCCACCAGATTCACGGGGCGACCTGCCATGGCGCGGAACATCTCCTTGTACCAGGAAATCCAGGTGGACCCGGACACCCGGTTGCCCGCCAACTGACGGCTTGCGGCAAGGAGAAGCCGATTGTAAACGAGAAAACGGTAATCGCTGCTGTTTGTGTCGTGGTGCTCCAGGACACGGAGGAGGGCCACCACGGATTTTCCCGTTCCAGGTCCTCCGATGATAAGGTGCCTTTCGTCTCTGGGCAGGTGAATGGCCCTCAGCTGATCTTTGCTCAGCATGTTGAATAGCGGCAGCTGAAATTTTCGGCGTCTATGTTCCATGGTCCATTTCCGTCAGGTTTTGAGATTCCAGAAATCCTGGAATGTTATCCTTGATGCTGCCTTTGATGAAGGTCCGGTCAAGAAGGGTGTTGGCATAGGCGCAGCATGGCTCGGGAATCAGGGCGCAGGCATGGCAGGCCGCCCTGTTCAGGATATTCGGCCCCTGGCCGTCATGTTCGGCGCACACGGGATCGCGGGAGCACCAGAGGGCGTGATCAAAAACACTGGACAAAAGGGCCAGCATCCGCTGGGGCTCTGCCTGTTCCACAAGGCCGCCAAGGGAACCCACGATATCGGGGACTGCCACATATATCAGAATGCCGGCCATGGGGTCCGGCCCGGTTTTGCAATAGATGCGTTCCGTGAGAGACGCCGCCGGATAACCGGCATCCGATTCAAGCTGCCTGATCAGAAGGTGGGAAAGGGTATGAAGAAGGATCAACCGAGGGCTTACCACAATTTCAGGCTCAAATCGCATGCCTGACTTTTCAAATCGCGCCCTGAAAATGGCCGCACGGTTTTGCACCGAAGGGATTTTCTCCCAGGATGAAAGGAGCGTTTCATCGAGAGTCAGAAAGATCCCCTCCCCGAAAAGTTCAATCGCAGGCAGGCGTTTTGTCGAACCGTCGATATCAGGCGGCGTTATGATGGTTTCGTCACCAAACAACCGTGTGAACCCTTTAAAAATTCTGATTTCTTTCAATCGGTTTACCGCCACAAGCCGGTTGAAACAACTCACGACCTGATGGTTTTTCGAATCCCGGGAAAGCGTTTTGGTCCGCTCTTTCCATTCTGTCGTTTTGTGGTGTGTGACAAAATCCTCATCATCCTGAAGGTCCGGGATCTCGTTCACAAGAGCCTTGTATTCTTCTTCCATCAACTGGCCGGGGGTCATGTTCCCGACATCCGGCGGATAACTTTTATTTTCAATGGCTTCCCAGGCAGCCTCGACCTCTTCCGGTAAACACCGGAATTTTGTGGCAAGCGTGCGAAACACCTGCTTCCGACGCAAAGCATTCCGTGCGTTTTCTATTCGTTGCCTGTTTTCCGAACTGCTGTAGACGGAATCGATCACCGTGCCTTTCCTGATACGGGATTCGGGTGGAATGATCAGCGCTGTTTTCAATTGGGGGAGATGAACACCCATGTCCGTGATGGATAGAATGTCTGCCTTTGCGTCACTCTCGATCTGCTCGTCGGTTCCGGTCTTCAGCCAGGGTTGGACCGGTGCTTTTCCGTAAGGGATTTTCAGATAACCTTCACGGACAGTCCTTGAAACCCCGCATCGTCCACAGCGCAGATCCCATGATGAAAAAGTTACGGTTGATTCTTTTAATTTCAAATACGGAAACGAAAAATCGCCTTTGCAATTCTTTTGTTCTGGATTTTTGGCGTCTAAATGAACAAGAAAGTGCCACGGCACATCGGCCATAAACCCATGGGGATGCACCATGACGCTGGTGACCTGAATCAAGTGGTATGTCCGCTGATGTTTATTGCGGCATGCCGTGCAGAAGGGCTTTATCGTATCATCCCCATTCCTCCATGGCTTGTAATACAGAAGGCCGCAATCGGGGCACCTCATCCAGGACGGAAACCTTATGGCCGGGATACAGACGCCATCGACCAGACCTTTGGCTTTGTCCCGCTCGTGGGCAACGGGCGGTTCCCAAAGCTCCTCGGCAATACCCAAGGCCTTCCGGACCCTTTCCACATAGAGGATTTGCCGCCCTGAGACGTTTCCGTCCTTATCCGTCCATGCCCTCGTATCTTTGGCGGTCATGAGATAATGGGGTCCGGCAAACACAGCCCCCACCGAACAGTGGGTCAAAAGATGGGAGAGGCGAATGGGAATCAATTCTTTCATAGAAGCTCCATCAGAGCGGAGTTTTCAACATTTCTCATGGACTGGAGGGTGGGCCACAGGCCCTTGATGCGGTCTTGGTGGTTATACAAAAGCCTTCCCTTAACCCGATCCGTGTCTTTAACAGAATAAAACATCTCCTTTTTATCCGCCTTGCATCGATCTGCCTCATGTTTCCAGTCAGATGCCAGTCGTTTGATATGGTCTTTCGTCTGTTTGGCCCGCTCAGCATCGGCCATGGCGCACCGCTGACCCAATCTTTGGAGAACCGTTGCCACAGCCAAATCTGACGGGTCGAAATGTATGGCGGATGTGTTGTCAAGAAACCGTTTGCCGCTATGACGGACGACGATGACCATCGCCGCATGAAGAGCCCTCATGCGGGCCTGATATGTGTACGGCGTGATGCTTGTGGGCTCCACAAAACGGTAGAACGATTCGTGGTATGACCTGAAATCTTCGTAATGGGAAAGGCTTCGAGCCTGATCCCTGTAAAAGTTCACAAACACAAGACCGGGAACGTCGCTTCGTCCCACACGGCTGCTGGCCTGGATGTATTCCGCCGTGGTCAGGGGCTGGCCGTTGATGATCATCAGGGACAATCGCGACACATCGAGACCCACGGAAACCATGTTGGTGGCCAGCACCGCGTCAAGGTGGCCCGCTTCGTCGTAACGTTTTTCAAGCCGGTCGAATGTCCGCCTGTTTTCTTCAGGCTTTGAAACACTGGTCAATGTAGAAACTTCCGGGGCACGGCGATTGTTCTCATCCTTACGATTTCGATCGTCCTCATGAACATCCGCACCCATCCCATCGCGTCTGAATAAACTGTAGTTCTTTGGAACATCATCCCGAAAAGCGTTCTGGCTGTTGCCCACGCCTTTCAGGCTGCCGTGATAGACCACCATGGTCCACCAGGCGTCGAAAAGAAGATCCTTGTCCGCCTGTTCGCCGAAAACCATTTCCGGTCCGGCCAGAAGAGCTCCGGCCAAAGGGGCCATACAGTGCTGCCTGTTCTTCAACGGGGCGAGATAGCCTGCGTAGAGTCGCCCCGGCCGTTCTTCCAGGGGAACCGTCCGGGCAAAATAGGAATCATCGCACGAAAGCCCCGGAGGGGGAAACACGGCAAGATCCCTCGCGTAAAGCCTCCTGACCTGTTGCTCCGCCATTTTGATGGTGGCGGTGGAGGCGATATACTTGGGTCTCACTCCTTTCGAAATCAGCACCGTGTCAAGGGCCGCTTCGTAAAGACCCGCAACAGAACCCAAAGCCCCGGATATCAAATGGAGTTCGTCCTGGATGATCATTTCCGGGGGACGGTTTCCATGAAGACCGAAGAAGGCCTTGGTCCGTTCCTCCCATGCGAGGCGGGCGAATTTGTCAATCGTTGAAATCACAAGGGTTGGCGGGTTTTCGTACAGGGCCTCGTCAACCACCTGACAGGGAAGAAAACCTTCTCTGTCTTTTCCGAAATCGCATTCAGGATTCACACATCTGAATCGGAAGGACCGCTCGTTTGAAATATAACTGCTTTTCACGTTGAAGATACGGCCGCAGCGGGGACAGGAGGAAAGAATCAAGGATCGTGGTGGTTCGCCCGATCCTGTGACAGAGCCTCTTACCTCGTCCATGGCTTCCCTGAACGTATTGGGGCTGCTGGCCTGACCCACCCACATTCCAGCCGTAATAGGCTCTTTCCCGAGAAGGTCTTTAGAATTCCTCCTGATCACTTCCAAAGAGCAAATCAAACGGCAGGCCCGTTCGAACTGCTGTGCCGTCAAAAGTCTCAAGGTGTATCGCATGAGAACCGTCGTCCCTCCAGATGACGAAGGGAATGCAAGCCGCCTGTAGGTGATGAGAAAGGCGATAAGGGCGAGATACGCTTCTGTTTTCCCGCCTCCGGTTGGAAACCAGATCAGGTCTACGAGATCCCGAAACTCACTGTCTTCATGGACCACGGATTCCAGAGAGACCAGAAGAAAGGCCAGCTGAAAGGGACGCCAGCGGTAGGTGTGAGGTGTTTTCCCAAGAACCTTGTCGTATGCGGCCATCTGGTCGTTCATGGCCTGGTTGGCGATGGCAAAAGCCATGGCCGCCAAGCGGTTTTTTTCAAGGACGTCAAGACCGCGACGCATTCGGTCAAGAGCCGTATCCATTCTTTGGATGATTCGGAAAGCGGCTTCTTTTTCATGGCGGTTGTAATTATCATCCCTGTTTTTCTGACCAAGAATCCAGCTTTCGTATTCAGACACAAACCGGACAAGAAGGGCATGAATGGCTGTGTCTCCAAAGGTGTACCCGGACAGAACGGCGATATCGAGGGCATCCGAACCCACCTTGTCCACATCGGCCGTCACCTGGGGGACTTCCACGGCAGGCAGAAAATCGGACCGGATTTCCCTAATCCGATCATCTTCCATTTCCCAGTTCGCCGCCGCCCCGTGCCCCACGGCATACGTGCGCCTGTCCCTGTACTGGAGCTCCAGCTCCATTTCTTCATCAGTGAGCAGTTCCGGATCGACCCTGGGGTAAACGCCCACGTCGCCTTGGTCCACCACGCATTTCAGCCTTACCTCGAAAAATGAGAGGGCGCACCGGCTCTGAGCAAATTCTTTTGGTTTTTCAGAGTCGGCCAGCACCTGTTTATTGATCAGCGAAACGGTGGCCATCCAGCCATCGGCGAAAGGACGCCACAGGATATGAAGTTCACCTTTGTCCTCAAACACGGGCTTTCGATGCTCCGTTGTTACCCGGCTCTTCGGACATTCAACAGTGAAAGATTCACGCGAGAAATCACCAAGGGAAAACCGGGTCCACACATCCTTGCGGACATCTTTTATGAGAGCATACCCCACACCTTCGGGAATGAGCTGAAGACGGGCGGTCCCCTTGATGAAAAAGGAAAAGCCCACGGAAGAAGGCGGAGTATAGCGCTGCTTCCTGTTTAATGGTTCTGCTTGAGGCTCGGAATTGTCATCTGTGAGGTCTTGATACTCATCCTGATCTTCAGAAGCAGGATCTATACCCGATTCGCCAGGTACTACTGGAAAAAGGATCGCCGTATGGTAACGATCAAGAGGATTGATTCCATACAGTATATTCTCCTTCGGTTCATCAATATTTAATCCGAAACCCGGTCCGATGAGCGCATGCCCGACCCAGGTCAAAAGGTCATGACGAAAACAGGATATTTTTTTCTTTTCGTCCATGGGCATCCTACTGTCACAAGCAATCCAGAAGAGAATTAAAAAACTGATACCCTAAGATTATATTTCTAGCAAGATATTTTGAGTAATATATAGAAAATGGTAAGTCGTTTTATCAATTGACTTCTCAGTCACCTACGTAATTTTCGAATGTCGGAATCCGAAAAGAATCTCAAGGCCCCCTGGTTGAAAGACCAGGGCCGCTCCCACACCTTCGAAGCCACCGTGGCCAATCTCTTCGCTTCGGAAATGCTGGAAAAAATCCCCAGCGACGCCGTTCAGATCCACGGCGGCTAAGGTTACATGGATGAGTACCCCGTGTCCCGGATCTACAAAGGCGCGAAAATTCTCCAGATCTTCGAGTGCATGTCTGAAATTCTGCGGCTGATTCTGGGTCAGTAAAAACAGTTCAGACCGTTCCCCCGGATTTCTGCTGCGGCAGGATTCCGGGCCGGATGGTTTTCCATCGTTCGCCCACCGGGCAGACCCTCATGCACTCGATGCAGTTGTCCACGTCGGTGATGCAGGTCTGGCCGGTTTCCACCACTGTGTCCCTGTGTTTCATATGATGGAGGAGCATCCGGACAAAGCCGGGCCATTCCCTGAGATTTGACGGGGGCAGGCGTTTGAAGCCGTAAGTCCAGTACATGAAACACGGGTCCACGTTGTAACCCGAGGCCGTGAGGGCCCCGGAGGGACAGGACGTGACGCAGCGTCGGCAGTTTTTGCAAAGGTCAAGATCTTTCGGGGGATCGGGCTCAAGGGGGGCTTCCGTCACCACGGCGCAAAGACGCTGGTGCGGGCCGAATTCCGGGGTAAGAAGCAGGTTGTTTGCGCCGATCTGCCCCAGTCCGCAGCTCACGGCCGCGTGTTTCAGGGAGATAAAGCCCAGGGTCCGCGTCTGGCGGAATTTTTTCCCCGTTTCCGGGTCTCGTTTGAATATCTCCACGGGTTTGTCCGCGGAAATGGGAAGGGAAAGGAACCCTTCCCGTTCGAGACGCCTTCCGAGTTTTTCCGCCGTTTCATCGAGAAGCCGCGAGGTCTGCATCTTGTTCCGGGTCCAGAGCATGATATCCGGAGAATAAACGGCCCCCAGGGACTGGGCCACCGCCATCACGACCACGCTTTTCGCCGTCGGCATGAGGGCCTCGGCCGGACGGGGTGGATAAGCCATAATCATGTCTTCCGCACGGACAATCCCCACCAGATCGACACCCGATTCCATGATCCAGCTTTTGACGGCTGCTGCATCCATGTTGTGCCTCCTTGAGTTTTAGATTCCATCACAGCCTTTCGGACTTTTTTACGAGGCCGTCAGGCTTAAGCGATTTCAGAAATTAGGGTATAATCGTTGGCTCAAAAAAGCGTCCTGATGCTTTTCAATGCGGTGATGCCATCTGGTTAAAAACAGTAAAACAGTGCGGCGCTGTATGTCCAGCCGCCGAGGTCCACGTCGTTTCGGCCGAAACGGTCCATGGACGTGTAACAGGCTTCGAGCAGAATGCCTCCCCGTGCATAAAATGTCGAATCGCCGGTGAGAAGTTTGGCCCCGACTTTGGCATGCCAGCCGCTCACGTCGATGTCTTTTTCGCCGTACTGTGTTTTTTCTTTGAACATCCAGTAATCACCGCCCAAACCGGCGAAAAGCGTGATCAGCGGGTCCAGGTCCCAGTTGGCGTTGAGGGAGCCTGAGAGGGGAATCATTTCCAGTTCCGTTTCAACGCCGGTGACGGCGGCGGAATCGGTGACGGCAAATCCGTCAGTGCGGGAATAGCCGGCGGACACATCGGCGGAAAGCCAGGGCCAGAAGTTCAGACGACGTTCGTAGAACAGACTCACAGGCACGATGGTGTCGTACACCTCGGCCTGAAGATCTTCAGAAGGCTCAAAAGTTCCGACCTTGATCCCCAGAATGTTTTCCGAGACAGTGAACGTTTCGGCAGCCTGAGCCATGGAGGTAAACACAAGCACGGTCATGAGACCCACGATCACACGTTTATACGGAAAGCTGAACATGCTCACGGTGAGGAGAAACAGCACAAAGGGAACAACAGGAGCCGTTTTCGGCTCACTGTGCACGGAACTGCCGATAAAACACCCGTCGTCGATATCCTCCCGACTGAACAGCGTTCCGAAATCCTCCACATTGAACGTCACTTCACTGGATGTGGACAGGTCATCACCGCTGCTGTCCTTCATGTTGACCAGAATATAGTATGTACCGTTGGCGAGACCGCTCTGAACGGCGGCCCCTTCCTTGTCGATGTCGGTGAGAGCATACTCGTAAACCCCGGACGCGCTGCCGATGTATACGTCGAAGGTTTCCACACCCGAAGGGATTTCACTCAGGGACACCGACACGGTCCCTGTGTCCACCATCTTGATATCCAGGGCCACCGCTGTCGTGGTGATGGAGTCGGAGGTCGTCGCCGACTCGTCGGTGTCTCCGTCATAGGCCGAAAGGCTCACCTTGTACTCCGTGTTGCTGTCAAGGCCTCGGATCAGATAACTGTATGACGTCACTGTTGTGCTTGTGGGTTTGGGGATACGGACTTTCGTCCAGGCGTCGCTGCTTCCCTCCACCCAGTATTTGACGTAGTAGCCGTCGGTATCCGTATCGGTGTTAAGCTCGAACAGAACGGTGATGGAGGTGCTGGTTGCCGTCAGCCGAATGATTTCAGGGGTCGGAGGAATTACGGCAAACGCCAGAGAGTGGAAAAACAAACCTGCCAGCAGGGAAAGCCAAATGATCTTTTTCATAGTGTTCCGTCGTCTTCGTGTTGATGTGAGTGCTGCGGTATCCATGAACCTTTTTAAAGAATGGATACAGATATAAACGAATCAAGGTAAAAGTCAACGATAACCTCAGAGCGGAAAACGTTCCAGCCGGTCTTTGAGGCCCGAAAGCCGCTGACGGGGGCGGTCGTTTTCAAGGGCGATGTCCAGAGCCTTTTTCGTTCCGATAAGGATCACGAGTTTTTTGCCCCGGGTCATGGCGGTGTAGAGAAGGTTTCTCTGAAGCAGGGGGACATGCAAGGTGGTAAGCGGCACCACCACCGCCGGGTATTCGGAGCCCTGGGATTTGTGTACTGTAATGGCATAAGCCAGGGTCAGCTCGTGGAGATCCTCGGCATCGTATTCCACGGAACGGCCGTCATAACACACCGTCATCACTTTGTTGTCTCCGTCCACATCCTCCACCACGCCGATATCCCCGTTGAACACTTCTTTTTCATAGTTGTTTTTCAGGTGCATCACCTTGTCACCGGTTCTGAATGCCCCGCCGAACCCCGTTCCAGATGCCGTTCCGGGGTTCAGCGCGGCCTGAAGAACCGCGTTCAAACTCACCGTCCCCACCTCCCCCCTGTGCATGGGGGTGAGAACCTGGATGTCGGAGACGGGATGAAACCCGTATCTTGACGGAATCCGTTTTGAGCAGAGTTCCACCACCCGTTCCATCACCGTGACGGGCCGGGCGGTTTCAATAAAATAGAATTCGGACAACGGTTCTTCTTCCGTGGTTTCGGGCTGGCGCGGAGCCTTGCCATAGCGGACGCGGTGAGCGTTCAGAACAATGGGGCTTTCCTGAGCCTGCCTGAAGATCTTCGTCAGTTCAAAGGTTTTAAAACAGCGGCTGTGAATCATGTCAGCCAGTACCATGCCCGGCCCCACGGAGGGCAGCTGGAAAATATCCCCCACAACAATGAGGGCAGACTGAAAAGATACCGCGTCCAAAAGGTGATGCATGAGGGTCATATCCACCATGGACGCCTCGTCGATGATCACGGCATCGGCGTCAAGAGGATCGTTCCTGTTCTTGTCGAAACCGCCGGTCCCGATATTGTACTGCAACATTTTATGAATGGTGGACGCTTCCTCACCGGTGACTTCGGACAGCCTTCGGGCAGCCCGGCCCGTGGGCGCTGCGAGAAGCATGGTTTTCCCCAGACGTTTGAATATGGCTGTGACCGAACGGATCAGTGTGGTTTTCCCCGTTCCAGGACCGCCAGTGATGAGGACCACCCGGTGGGACAGCATGTTTTCAAGGACGTCCAGCTGTTCCTCGGACAGTTTGATGGCGAGATTCTTCAACACTTCCTCAATGATGTCGTCTTTCTCAAGGTGGGGAGCCGAAAGGGGAAGAGCATTGAGGGCGTGCAGCTTGATCGTGGCGGCTGTCTCGGCCCGGTGAAGCTCACGGGTGTAAACGGCGGATTCATCCGTGATTTCCCGCGCCGGTTCAACCACGATGCGCCGATCTTTTTCCAGTTCCTCAAAGCCGGCCCCCAGGGAATCCCGCTCGATGCCGAATCTCACACCGCACTGATGGGCAAGATGACTTTTCAGGGCGAACACATGGCCGTTACCCGCCTCTCCCTCAAGCAGATGAAGAAGGCAGGCCGCCACACGGCGGGGATCGTTCCTCTCCACCCCCATGGCCCGTGCGGCGCTGTCCACAGCACTGAAAGGCATGTCCGGAAAATCAAAGGAAAGGACATAGGGTGAGCGGTTGATGGTGTCCACGGCGTCGGCTCCGTAACGCCGGTATATCCGTGACGAAAAAGCCGCGGGAATGGCGTTGGCCTGGAGAAACCCCAGAAGCTTCCGGACATCGTTCCTCCGGTCCCAGGCCTTCACGATGCGATCCCCCAGAATCTTCCCGATGCCTTTGACGTTCACAAGGGCTAAGGGATCGTTTTCGATGACCGACAGAGTGTCTTCCCTGAACGTCTTGACCAGGGCCACAATTTTTTTCGGGCTCAGCCCTTTGACGTCCATGGCCTTGAGAAAATGACGGATGCCTTCGATGGTGGTGGGGAGCAGCGGTTCAAAGGATCTGACAGTGAACTGCTGGCCGTATTTCGCGTGTTTTTCCCAGACACCCCGGACCGTCACCGTGTCCCCTTCCCGGACACCCATGAGATAACCCACCAGGGTGATGGTGTTTCGGGTTTCAAGGGGCTCGCAGTCGGCCACGGTGTACTGGTTCTCTTCGTTCCTGAACCTTATACGGACCAGACGTGCGGTGATGTCGAGGGCTTCATTCATGGAGGTCGCCGTCAGAAATGATCCATTTCACGGCGGCGAGGAGGTCTTCGGCCACATGGTCGATATGTGTTCCCCGTTCGTCCAGTTCGGCACGGGCCTTGAGGCCGTTGCCGGTTTTCACGAGAATTTTCAGGGGGACCCCGGCGTTTTCCGCGCAGAGCATGTCTTTGGCGCTGTCACCGATCATGACGCTCCGTTTCAGATCCACACCATGCCTGTCCCTGGCCGTAAAAATCATGCCCGGTTCGGGTTTGCGGCAGCGGCATTGATCCGACGGGAGATGAGGACAGAATACGATGTCCGTGATTGCTCCTCCGGCCTTTTCAACGTCCGTGGTCATGGTTTCAAAAATGAGCTTCAGCTCATCAGGTGTGGTGAGTTTGCGTCCGATCACCGACTGGTTCGTGATGACAATGGCGGAGAGTCCGTGCTCATGAAGCCGCCTGAAGGCTTCGAGGGTGCCCGGCAGGAAATGGAATTCGTCCCTGCTTTTGATGTAGTCCGGAGAATCCCTGTTGATCACGCCGTCCCGGTCGATAAAGACTGTCGTCACCTTCGCTTTTATATCAGCTGCCTGTGTATCGTGATCATTCATCGGAACGCGACGAGATGGTTTTTTTATCCGCAAGGGCGACGGTTTCCGGTGTCTTTCTCACCGTAAAAACCTGATACCCTTTACGTTCAAGGTCTTCTTTCATTTCGCGGGCAAGATGGGGATCGTCGAAAGATCCCACACGGACCTTAAACAGCCCTTTTTCCTCCACGAGGCTCACAGCCTCGTATTCCTTTCCGAGTTTGATCAAGAGGCATTCGGCGTTTTCCCTGGCCTTGAAAGACCCGGCCTGGAGTGAAAAAGACGAAGGATCGTCATCGACAAAAGCCAACGTAGATCCGTCAAGGCGTTCCACCCTCACGTCTCCCGTCCCCCTCATTCCGATTTTTTTGGCGGCGGCGTAGGACAGGTCGATAACCCATCGCCGTGACCGTGGGCCACGGTCGTTCACTTTCACCATAACGCTTTTCCCGTTGGCCAGGTTGGTCACGAGAACACGGGTTCCAAAAGGCAGGGTCCGGTGGGCCGCAGTGTAGCCGTACATGTTGAAACGTTCTCCGCTGGTGGTCCGCCGGCGGTGAAATTCTTTACCGTACCAGGTGGCTTTACCTGTCACGGCATAGGATGAGCCGGAGTTTGAAACCGGGGTCATGTTTTTCCAGGGGCAATCGAGGGTGTAGGTGGTTGAGCCTTCAGAAATGGGAACCGGTTTGATGTGGGTGCAGGCGCTGTTCCAGAAGAGGATGGCCGAGAGAACCGCAAGCCAGCGGATATAATGTGTAATTTTAAGATGTTCCATATCTTTTCACCATGTCATGGTTACCTTTCATTTTTAATTTTAACGATGTAATCCCGCGATTATTCCATTATTCCCCGGATTAATCAAGTCACAAGTGCTCATTTTTAAACCATAAAATACAAAACATACATGATATCGGCACATTACAAACAAAAAACAGCCGGTCGATTCCACCAATGACCCTGAGGGTTTTCATCCTCCCCCTTGCGATCCGACAAATCGACGTTATATTTTCTGTCAACCTAACCACATAACAAGGAGTTCAGTCATGGCAAACCAGTTGAAAACAATGATGCTTCTCACCCTGATGACCTTTTTCATCATGATGGTGGGACGGGTGCTCGGAGGCCAGCAGGGAATGATCATCGCCCTCGTCTTTGCAGGAGCCATGAATTTTTTCTCTTACTGGTTCTCGGATAAAATGGTTCTTAGGATGTACAACGCCGAGGAAGTGAGCCCTGCCCAGGCTTCGGACCTATATACCATGGTGGAGGACCTGACGGCACGGGCCGGACTTCCCATGCCCAGGGTTTACATGATTCCCCAGGATTCCCCCAACGCCTTCGCCACGGGTCGAAATCCTGAAAACGCCGTGGTGGCAGTGACCCGCGGATTACTGAATCTCATGAACCGCGATGAACTCAGAGGCGTTCTGGCCCATGAACTGGGTCATATCAAGAACAGGGACATCCTCATCGGAACCATTGCCGCCACCATGGCCGGCGCGGTGATGATGCTGGCCAACATGGCCAAATGGTCTGCCATGTTCAGCGGCTTCCGCGGAAGCGACGAGGACGGTGAAGGCGCAGGCGGTTTCATCGGAGTCATTGTCATGGCCATCATCGCCCCCATCGCCGCCATGCTGATCCAGATGGCCATTTCCCGGTCCAGAGAATACCTGGCCGACGCCACGGCCGCCGATATGACCGGAAACCCCGAAGGACTTGCCGGTGCCCTTGAAAAACTGGGTGTCTATTCGGGGCGGATTCCCATGCACGCCGAACCGGCCACGGCCCATATGTTCATTGCAAACCCCCTGTCAGGGCAAAGCCTGATGAGCCTGTTCTCTACCCATCCGCCCATCGGGGAGCGTGTGGCCCGGCTCAGGAACACTAGGCCCTTCTCGACCCCGTCACAGCGGGGAGAAAACCGAAGCGCCCATCAGAGCGGAAATGATTTCTGGAATTCACTCCGCCGATGACAAAATCTGCCATTTCTACTAAAAAAAAGGGCCTTCGGGTCCTTTTTTTTGATATGGTCTTTTTTTTTGTTAACGAAGACCCGGGATTGTTCCGGAAAACGGCATTCAACACATCAACACAGGGAAGGCGAGGAACAGAGCACCATGAACCCGATGGATTATTACAGCATTCTCGGCGTCTCCAAAGACGCCGGAAAAAACGACATCCGCATCGCATACAGAAAACTGGCGTTCCAGTATCATCCGGACCGGAACGCGGACAACCCTGAAGCTGCCGAAAAAATGAAGCAGCTCAACGAAGCCTACGCCGTTCTTTCCGACGAAACCAAAAAGAAACAGTACGACGCCATGAAAGAGCAGTACGGCGATACAGCCTACACCCATTTCAGAAACAGCTATTCGGAAAACGACATCTTCAGTGGATCGGATATCAATCGGATTTTCGAGGAGCTGGCCCGTGATTTCGGCTTCCGGAGTTTCGACGAACTGTTCCGCGAGTTTTACGGTGCCGGCTACAAAGCCTTCAATTTCCGGAAACACGGATTTTCGTTCAAGGGTTTCGTTTTCAAGGGATCGGGGATTTTCGGACAACCCCGAGCGAACGTCAGTGAAAAGGGTGCAGGTCTGTTCCCGGCTCCGGGGGACATGCTCCGTTCCATGTTCAACAAAATCGCCCTGTTCAACACACCACGGTCGGGAAAGGACCAGTACGATAAAATCGTTCTCACCGAAGAGCATGCCCGTGACGGAGGCCCCTTCGCCTATCTTGTCAGGGAAACGGGATCGAAGCTCATCGTTAAAATCCCTCAGGGCGTGAAAGAAGGACAGAAAATAAGACTCGCCGGGCAGGGCCGCAAAGGGAAAAGCGGGGGAGAAGCCGGCGACCTCTACCTGACCGTCCACATCAAACGATCACTTTTCAAATCCGTGCTTCACTTTGCCGGACGTCTGACATCGGGCATCAAATCATCACCTTTCGGGGAAAGATAGATCTGACTCCCCGTGGTTTGCGTGATCAGCCTCTTTCGACAAGGGAACGCTTCTTTTTTAAAAAAGAGTGTTCCCTTTTTTTATTGATTATGTTACTGACCAAAAAAACATTTCAGCGCCTTGAACAAAGTTTTCAAAATAATCACCTATTTTGAATTCCCGCTTCATTCAGGCCCGACGCAATAATTTTAAATATATATCAGATGGTTATTAAATTAACCCGGTTGAAGGCCATGACAAAACATCCCGCACCGTTCACCACGGAATCCCATTCAGCCTCTTTTTCCGCCAAGCTGATCACACTGTTTCTCATCATCTTTTCAATATGCCTGTTCGTTCATTCTTCAACATGCCTGGCCGCAGATCCCACCCTCACCTGGGACGCCAACGAAGACGCGGAATATTATCAGGTTTTCATGCGGGGGGAAAGCGATCAGAACTACACTGCGGTCAGCTCGCAGATTCCGGCCGGGACCACCTCGTTCAGACTCATGCCGTCACCGGACGGCCGTTATTACTATTTTTCGGTGAAAGCCTTCAACGCCTGCGGAAATTCAAGCGACTTCTCCGAACCCGTGTATTCCCAGCACGTCCCCTATGATTCGTCATATGTCAATCCGGATGACCAGACGTCGCCTCCCTCCGATCTTGAGCCTTCCCTTCCGGTGTATCAGCCCCTAAGCCTTGAAATCATCCTGCCCGAAGACGGCACCATCACGTTCGCGGGAACCCTGGTGGAACTGTCGGCCAACATTTTCAGAGGCGACGTGCTTCAATCGTCGTATATTGTGTCCTGGTCCTCATCCATCGACGGCTGTCTGGGCGTGGGTCTTGACGTGGCCGCGTCCCTTTCTCCGGGAATTCACATCATCACCGCATCAAGCACCGATGAAACAGGCACAACCGTATCGAAAACCATCGTGCTCTATATCCAGGAAATCAACACGGAACCCACCGTGGCCATCACCGATTTCGTCGGCGGTGTCAGCGGAACCTTAGGCCAGGCTTTCACATTCAAAGCCACGGCAAAGGACAATCAGGAAGGCGACATTTCCGACCGGATCGTCTGGGCCTCAAGTCTTGACGGAGACCTGGGGACCGGTGCATCGCTTTCGGTGACATTGAGCCCCGGCGATCATACCATGACGGCCCGGATATCGGACAGCAAAGGCCTGACCAGTACCGCGTCGGTCAACGTCACCGCCGTCGCCTACAACGCGGCCCCTGTCATGACACTTCTTGAGATCGTAAAAGGAGAAGCCACGGAACAGGGCCTGCCCGTTGACATTTACGGAAACGCCTCGGATCTCGAAAATGGGGACATATCGGACAAAATCACATGGACCTCGAACATGACCGGCCTTCTGGGCAAGGGCAACCACATCAGGGCCACCTTGTCTCCAGGGACGCACACCATCACCGGCACCGCAACGGACAACAGTGGAAAACAAGGCAGCGACACAGCCACCATCGTGGTGCCCGCCTACAATTATCCGCCATCGCTGACCCTTTCGGCAGACCTTTCCGGGACACTTTCAGCATCAGGCCAGACGTGCATCCTGACCGGCACAGCCACAGATAAAGAAGACGGTGACATCAGCCAGGACCTTGTGTGGTCTTCAAGCATTTCCGGGCCCTTAGGTTCCGGCAACCGACTGATCGTCAATCTCGTATCCGGCGTCCATGCCATCACCGCCACAGTCAAAGACAGCCAGGGCAAATCTTTCACCGATGAAACCCTGGTCAATGTC
Source organism: Desulforapulum autotrophicum (assembly GCA_020723285.1). Classification (GTDB taxonomy): domain Bacteria; phylum Desulfobacterota; class Desulfobacteria; order Desulfobacterales; family Desulfolunaceae; genus DYJE01. The sequence continues at coordinate 45,873 of DYJE01000012.1, forward strand.
GGGGTTTTCAACGCGCCCCCTGAAATCACCCTCGGTTCCTCCGTGGCAGGTGATCTCACCGAATCCGGCCAGGACTACACCTTCAACGCCACGGCAAAAGACCCCGAAGACGGATCGATCAACGCATTCATCACCTGGGAATCCAGCCTGGACGGCCATCTGGGAACAGGCCCCGGTATTTCCACCTGCCTTTCGTCGGGTGATCATGTGATCACCGTGAGCGCCTGTGACAGCAAAAGCCTTCTGACAAGCAAAACCTTCGAAGTCAGCGTCGGTGTTTTCAACAGCGCCCCGGAACTTTCCCTGGGCAGCGCCATAGCAGACACCTTGGGAGCGTCAGGCCAGCCCTACCGTTTCACCGCCACAGCCTATGATCGTGAAGACGGGACCATTTCATCGTTCATCGTTTGGAATTCCAGTCTTAACGGCTACCTTGGGACCGGCCCCGACATCACGGCCACCCTGAGTCCCGGTGTCCACACCGTGACAGCCTCCGTCAATGACCGCCAGGGAGTACCCGTATCAAAAACCCTTGAAATCACCGTCGCATCGTACAACTCACCGCCCACGGTGACCATCACCCGGTCAGTGCTCGGAACCCTGGATGAAAGTGGACAAGGATACAGGCTGACCGCCGTGGCCACAGACTCCGAAGACGGAGACATTTCATCCCGACTGACCTGGACATCCAGCAAAGACGGAAGTCTCGGTGTGGGTGAAGATATCCGGACCACACTGTCATCCGGTCTCCATACTGTCACGGCTCAGGTCACCGACAGCAAAGGCCTTGCCGCAAGCGCAGTGATCACCGTCACGGTGGCGGCGTACAACTCGCCGCCCTCCATCTCCTTCACCTCCACCGTCGCCGGGACTCTGGATCAGGATGGGCAGGATTATACGTTTTCGGCCAAAGCTTCAGACAAGGAAAACGGAGACCTGAGCCCGTCCATTATCTGGGAATCAAACATCGACGGGTATCTTGGAAAAGGCCAGGCCCTTACGGCAACACTTTCCACCGGAAGCCACACCCTCATGGCCCATGTCACGGACAGTCAGGGCAAGGCAGCCTCCGCATCCCAGTCGGTGACGGTCAACGTCTACAACCATCCCCCGGAAATCGCAATCACAACGGTCGACAAGGCCGCTGTCGGAGCGGCCGGCCAGTCGTTCACATTCACAGGCACAGCCTCTGACAAGGAGGACGGCAATCTCGGTGCGTCCATGGTCTGGACGTCATCCATCAAAGGATACCTGGGTACCGGCGGTTCCATCAGCACCCTTCTTTCTCCGGGTACCCACACCATCACAGCCCGGATCACGGACAGCCAGGGTAAAATTTCGACCGTATCCCGGACCGTCACCGCCGACGCATACAACAACCCGCCTGTCGTCACCATTCAATCCATCACACAGGGAACCCGGTCCGTGGCCGGTCAGTCCTGCCGTTTGTCAGGAACAGCCAGTGACAAGGAAGATGGCACATTGAGCGGCGCCATTGTCTGGTCATCCAGTGTCAGCGGCAACCTCGGATCAGGTTCCTCGCTCACGAAAACCCTTGCTCCCGGCACCCATGTCATCAAGGCCTCCGTCGCCGACAGCAAAGGATTGAAATCCGAAGTCTCGAAAACCATCACCGTTGAATCCTACAACATGCCTCCCACAGTTTCGGCCATCGCATCCCTGAAAGGGGTTTCAACGCTGAAAGGCCAGACCTACACATTCTCAAGCAGCGCCATGGATAACGAAGACGGTGATCTCAGCACGGCCATCACCTGGACGTCCAGCCTTTCGGGGTCTCTGGGTGTCGGCTCATCCATTCAGGCCATACTTCCGTCCGGAAGCCATGTCATCACCGCAAGGGTCACCGACAGCAAAGGCAACCAAGGCCAAGCCGTAAAAACCATTCCGGTCGCCTGGGTGAATGTCGCTCCCTCGATCCAGATTCTCGACGTCAAACCCGGCGCTGCCGGAACCGACGGTCAGGTGCATGAACTTTCAGCCACGGCCATCGATGAAGAAGAAGGCAACCTGTCTGGAAGCATCACTTGGTCATCCAGCCGCGACGGAAACCTGGGTGTGGGTGCCCGTATTCTTTCAACCCTCAGCACGGGAAGCCATACCATCACAGCATCCATACGTGACAGCAAGGGTTCTCAGACCAACGCCACCCGAACCCTCACCGTGGATATTTTCAACCATCCCCCCGTTTTGACCATCACTTCGGCCATCGGCGGAAAACAGGACAGTACGGGCCAGATGTTTGAAATCTCCGGCAAAGCCACGGACCATGAGGATGGAACCCTTTCAAGCCGCATCCGATGGACAACCGCCGCAGGCACCAGCCTGGGTGAAGGTGCCGTGATCAGGCCTCATCTTTCCGAAGGCACTCACACCGTCACGGCCACCATTACGGATTTCAAAGGCAAAACAGACACACAGACCGTGACCGTCACCTCCGTCAAGGAAACAAAACTGGTTATCACCGTCACCACCCAGAATCTGTTCAGGCTGAAACTGACGAAAATCACATGGAAAGGCGGAAGCGAAGGGGTTGAAATTTACAGGAATTCCGTGAAAATCGGCTCAGGGCCATCTGAAGGCACCCGATATTACTGGTATGTCGCTGGTGACACCTACAAAGTCTGTGACGGAACCGGGCTGAAATGTTCCGAAACCAAAACCGGCGTAGCCGCCCCTCTTGTCAGAAAGAAAAGAGGGGCGTCCTCACTGTTTTCGTGGTTAAAGTGGAAATGAGGCTTTTATAGAGGTTGTCAGATAAAAATTCCGAAATGGAACTATCCTTTATTCGATGTTGGACGTTGGGCGTTAGATGTTCGATGTTCATTCATTTGCGCAATCGGAACAGATTTATGGCTACCACTCCATATAGTGCATTTGCCTACCGGCCCCGAATCCATTCGATGAGTTTGGCCCAGCCCATGGCGTCCAGTTTCGCTTTCATGATCCTGTAGCCTTCACCGTAAACGACGTCGCTGTCCTGTTCAAGCTGGTTCTGAAGGACACGAGCGAAATCGGACCGTTCACGGCTGTTGACAAGAAAAATGCCCAGGTTACAGAACCCTTCCGTTTCCCTGGGTGACATTTTCACCCTGTTTTCGTTCAGCCAGACGTGCATCATTTCATGGGCCAGAACACCTTTGAATTCGGTTTTGGGCAACCCGTGCAGAATGAAAATCCCGTGGCTGAAAGACGTGACCTCCCCGTTTTCCGTGCGCACCACGGTTCGTGTGAACCCCCGTGTGTTTTCCTTGTCGTTGCCCCGGCTTTCCCGGATCAGGGTCTTTCTGTCCACCAGTGTCACCGGAATTTTCATGGGTGTCCTGATTCCCACGCTCCCGAGGAGATTCGAAAGCTCCCTGACCATACCGGGGATTCCAGCCTCACTGTTCACTGCTGTTTTATTGCAAATTCCGCAGATCACACGCCCGTCTTTGTATCTGAATCCGTTTTCCGATGAGGCACAGACGATTCTTCCGCAGGAATCGCACAGCATCACTTTCCTTCCCTGGTGCTCGTGATGGGCGCTCTGCCCCCAGGCGTCCACCAGATGATCCCCTTCAATGGGCTGATTGCAGACCATGCACCGTTCAAGACGGGTATTCTTGAAACAGGATTCGTGATACACGCCCTGGCTGTCTCTGGCATACACGCCGTGAATGGGTTTTCCGCAGACCTTGCAGCGAAGCTCGACACTGGTTTTGAAACAGGCGGGATGATACGGCTTGCCGTCGGCCATGACCCAGGAGTCTCCCACAGGTTTAGCGCACACGCCGCACATGCGTTGAGTGTCCTTTTTTTCAACCGATCCGGCAAGACAGGCGCTGAAAAAAAGAAGAATGAAAACGGCGGCTGAGACCGCCGTCAGTTTTGAAATACGACAGATCATAGGTCAGCGCTCATGAAGCGTCAAACTCCCTTAAACCTCCTTGAACAGTTCATGGTAGGACACGGTGCCCTGAACCCCTTTGAGACCACTTTTTTTCAGTTCCTTGATCATGAAAATTTCGTCCGGAACGTCGTAGGATGAAACGATGCCGTATGCCACCGACGGAACGAAACCGAATCGGGCGTAATAATCCGCTTCGCCCAGAACCACCACAGCGTCGTACCCCGCTTTCTGGCACTGTTTACATCCCTCTTCCACCAGAAGCTTGCCCACACCTTTTTTCCGGTAATCCGGAAGAACCGCCATGGGTCCCAGGCCTGCCAGACGTTTGCCGGGATTGTCACCCCGGATGGTCACCGGGGAAAACAGGATATGGCCGCAGAGTCCGTCATCGTCTTCCGCAACCAGAGAAATGAGGGAAACGCCCTTGTCTCTCAGCACGTCCACCAGCCTCGCTTCACCGTCGGAGCTGAACGATGCGGTATTGATGGCGTTGATTTTCGGAATGTCCTGGGTTTTTTCAGCCCTGATTTTCATGATTCTCATCTCCTGTTCATTGCCTTAAGAACTCTGTTGTCGATAAATGCCACGATACATTAGTTATCCCCTTGTGTTTTCCGAATGTGGACGTCCTGCTGGGGGAATGGTATGCTGATCCCTTTTTCGTCAAAGGTGTTTTTGATTTTTTCGTTCAGATCAAAAAAAACAGCGGCGTAATCCCCTGTTTTTACCCAGGGCCGGACGGCGAGCTTCACACAGCTGTCCGCCAGATCGGCCACGCCGATGACAGGAGCCGGGTCTTTGAGAATCCGCTCATCCGCCTCAATAATCGCCAGAAGGGTTTCCTTGGCGAACGAGATGGAATCCTGGTATCCGATTCCCACCAGAAGATCCACCCGCCGTGTGGCGTTGGCTGTCACGTTGGTAATGACGGCGCTGGTGATGTTGTTGTTGGGTACGATGACCCTCTGATTGTCCACAGTGTTCAAAATGGTGTTGAAGATATTGATGCTTTCCACCTTGCCCGTCACCCCTCCGGCGCTTACCGTGTCATTCACCTTGAAGGGCCGGAACAGAATCAGCATGACTCCCGAGGCAAAGTTGGACAGGGAGTCTTTGAGAGCCAGACCCACAGCAAGACCGGCGGCACCCACGATGGTCAGAAAAGACGTGGTGTTGATGCCCAGCTGACCGGCTGCGGCGATGACCACCATAACCATCAGAGCGTAGTAAATGATGTTCGAGAGAAATCCCACGAGGGTGATATCGATCTTGTTCTTTTCAAGCAGGGTTTTAAGCAGGTTTGAAATCCTGTGGGACAGCCAGTTCCCGATCACCAGAACCAGAATGGCCGCCACAAGTTTGATGGAATAGTTGCTGACCCAGTTGACAATGACCGTAACATATTCGTTGACATACTTTTCCATGGTGCATCCGCCTCCTCGATTCATGCAATTAAAATCACAGCTTTCAAATCCAAGTTTCAACAACTTACATAATTTTTCCCTAAATCTCAATATCAAACCTCCGGTTCCACAACACGGATCAAACGTGGGCCCATGATCATCCAAGGCAAACCTTAAAAAATCAAATTTGTCATTTTAAACGATGAAATATGACAAATTTGAATCCACACATTCCCTCACTTTTGGCGAAACCCCTATATAAATTTTGTATCTATCCAATTTATCGAGATTTTATCAAAAAAAACCGTCTCCGGAAAACGACGCAAAACCGGCACAAGGTTTGCTCTTGTTTATCCAGCGGGTGGGTATTTGAAATACACAGGGAGCTTCGCCAGAAATCCCCGGCCAAACGATCAAGGTCTTCGGATTTTAAACATTTTACATTCCATGGGGTCAAATCATGACGGTTGAAGCCGCACAGAGCCTGAAAAAAAAGAGAGACGAACTCATCTCCCGTTTCATGAGTGGAAAGGAAAAGGATTTTACTGCGCGCCTCTCATATCTCATTGATGAATACCTTGTCAGCCGGTTTGAAACCAGCGACACAGGTCTTAAACTGGGGATGCTGAACCACCCGTTCACCCTCATCGCCCTGGGATCTTACGGACGAAAGGAGCCCGCCATCTGCTCGGACCTGGCCCTGATGTTTCTTTTTGAAAACGCCCTTCCCCAGGAAACAGGAGATCTTGTCAAAGAGTTTATTTACCCGCTCTGGGACACCGGCCTTGAAGTCACACACGTCACCCGCACCGTGGATGAATGCGTGACGGCCGCAGAAAAAAACACCGACGTGCTTGTCTCGCTTCTGGACGCCCGGTTTATCTGCGGCATGTCCAGACTGTTTATCACCGTGGGGGAAACCCTTCGGTCACGAATCGTCAAGGCCCGTCGCAGCTCCATACTCAAGGAACTCTCCGACAGAAACAAAGTCCGCCACCATCGGTTTGGCGACGCATCCTATCTTGTCGAGCCCAATCTGAAAGAAGGACAGGGCGGCATCGGGGATTATGACGCCCTTCTTTCAGTGGCACGGGTCAAAGACGACGCTCTCACGCCTGCCGACCTCAAACTCTGCGGCATCGTTTCGGAAAAGGAATGGAGCGATCTCGTCACCGCTCACCGGTTCGTCCTCAGAGTTCGAAGCATTCTCCACCAGGTCACGGGCCGTAAATGCGACCAGCTGTTTCTCGAATACCAGCCCCGCATCGCGGAACTTCTCGGTTACAAAAAGACCGCCGGTCAGGAAGCCGTGGAATGTTTTATGGGCGATTTGCACGGTCATCTGGAAACCATCAAGCAGCAGTACGGCATGGTCATCACCGAACTCGGCTTTGGAGGCCACGGAAAAAAAACAAGAACGGCTGTCCCTAAAAAAACCAGGGTCCGGGGGCTTGAGCTGAATGAAAAAAACATGCTGACCTTCAGCTCAGCCAAAGACATTCTGGGCTCCCCGGAACTCCTGATGAAAATATTCGGCGAAAGTGCTTCCCTGGGCATCGCCCTCAGCGTCGACGCCATCCGGCTGATCAGAGACCTGGTCCCCCGGCTCGTCAATGCCGATTTCAGGAGAAGCCGGTCCGTTTTGCGAGCCTTTGAAAAAGTGCTGGCCGCCGGAACAGAATCCAACACCGCCCTTGATGACATGCTGAGAACCGGTTTCATGACCTTGTTCATCCCTGAATTCAAAGGCATACTCAACCGGATGCAGTATAACGAGTATCATCTTTTCCCCGTGGACAAGCATTCCATCATGACGGTTAAAAAAGCGGCCATGTTCGAGGTCGAGCAGGAATCCCCCCCTTTGTGCTCGAACCTTTTCATAAACCTTGTCGACAAGCGCCCTCTTCTCTGGGCCTGCCTTCTCCACGATATCGGGAAAAGCGTCCACAGCGACGACCACCCGGAAAAAGGTGCGAACATGGCGCAGGCCATTCTCAGGCGCATGGGATACGATGAAGCGTTCAGCGAAACCGTGGCTTTCCTTGTGAAAGAGCACCTTTTTCTCGTCAAGACAGCCACGCGGCGGGATATCCACGATGAAGAAACCGCCATGATCTGCGCACGGCGCATCAAGGACGACACCCGTCTTGTCATGCTTTTTCTTCTGACCGTGGCCGACTCCATGTCCACCGGTCCCAAAGCCTGGAATTCATGGACCGGTTCCCTTTTGGCCTCACTGTTCCAAAAAACAAGGGATCTCATGGGTCGCCGTGAGTTCTCCGACGAGCATGTCCTTGAACTTATCGAAAGCAAGAAAACCGCCATCGGCATCGCCCTCAAGGAAAAAGGCTACGACGAACGGACTGCAGAGAAAATCACAGGCCTTCTGTCCCTAAGATACCTTGAGCATGTGGATGTCCATACCATGGAACGGCACATCAACCTTTACAGGCGCCTCGGGTCTTCACCGTTTGTCTGGGACATCGAAGGCGTGGGCGGTTCGGATCCCAGGACCGTCACCATCGCCGCCGCGAACCGTCCCGGTCTTTTCTCCAGATTGGCGGGCCTGATGACCCTCTACGGATTCAACATCCTGGACGCCCAGATTTTCACCCTCAAAAACAACATCGCCATCGACGTATTCCACCTGTCACCGCCCTCCGACCTGCTTTACGAAGAAGACAAATGGAAGCGGGCCACAGAGGAACTGGGCAATATTCTCACACACGACATCAACCTGCCGGTGAGACTCAAGGACATGATCCGAAGGACCGCACCCAACCGTCTGTATACAGTCAAGCAGCCCACACGCATTGTGGTGGACAACGAAACATCCGGTTTTTTTACCATCATCGAAGTTCACACTTACGATTTCACCGGTCTTCTCTACACCATCACCACCACCCTCTTCCGCCTGGGCCTTGACGTTTACGTGGCCAAAATCGCCACGAACCGGGATCAGGTGGTGGACATCTTTTACGTCCGGAACACCTACGGCCAAAAAGTCCTGTCCGACGAACAAATCGCAAGAATCCAAAATGAAATCAAAGAGGTCATCGACAATCCGGCCTTCTGACAGCCCATGGAAACCGCATGACCTGTCACCGGCGGACCAAAAAACCAGGCCCATGAAAGCGGCCCGGGTTTTATTCCCGGCAGGAGGTTTTTCAGAAACGCGATTTTAACGATATGGATACGTTGAAATGTGGGACTTTAGGCTTAGTCTTGAGATTCCGAAACACACAGGAAGCCGGGAATAAAACTCGGACCGCTTTTCATGGATGTCAACCTGGAATGTTCTATGGAAAAACGACAGGCATCCCCAAAGCGTAAAACCGCTTTTCGGGTGCTGCAATATGGCCGGGAAAGAATGTCGGCACAGTCGCTCATCATTTTCCACTCCGAGAAAACACGATTCCCGCAAGGGCGTCACGCCCATGCGATTCATTAACCTTTGATACGCCGCTTTCCCAATGAAACCGGCGGACAAACAAAAACATCCCCGGCTTATATGCCGGTTTAGAATCCATTTGTTGAAAGGCCAACACCTTGTCTATGTCGTTTTTATCTTCTCGTTTTGAAAAAGGACGAACACGTCAAAGCCTTTGTCGGACCATCCCCCGCGTGCCTATGGTCCGGCTTCATCGTGCCGTTTGTTTTCGTGCATATAGTCACACTTTTTAAAAAATTCCAACCTGAAAAAATGATCCCCCCAAGCCCCTCCACCCCAATGTTACCCATCCTGTGATCATCAGAACCGTTAATACCCTGATAATAATGGATGCCGCACCGAGAAAAAAAATTACCGGTAGGAAAAAGGGAAGAACATACCGGGCTTCCGGCTGATTTCAGTCAGCCCCGCCTGACAGTTCATGGAATGCAGGGCTTAGAAGTGCCCCGCTTCGAGGGGATTGAGACTTGCGGTCAAGATTGCATTCACATCCATCGCCATTCGCCATCCAATCGGAAACCATCGTAAGTCGGCTTCTCGGCACGAAAGCCGACAAATTGCCCCCATCCTTATCATGCGACTCCCCATGCGACGTGCCAATCTCCCATAAAAACAAACACCTCCGCACATCAACCCTCGCTTCATTTGTGGATCGGGCCATTTTGTCGGGTTTGAAGAACCCGACCTGCGATGGGGCGTCAACAGGTCATTCATTATTCTTCAGCTCCAGGCCTTAGCCTGGGTGGAATCGACAAATGGTAGGTCCACGCACGAAATATTAACGGTCATCCGGACAGAATATAAGGTCTAATCGTTCGATGGATCGGGCCAGTTGTCGGCTTTCGTGCCTCAAGCCGACCTACGGCAGACCGGCGATCATCGGTCGTCATCGTGTTTTTCAGGCCAACGTTCATGGTTGGGGTCATTCATGAATGTAGGGGCAGACGATGATCTGCCGGGGAGTCGGGATCTTAACGCGGCTGATGGTGAATGCCATTGGGAATACGGATGTGGGGGGCGGACATTTGGAGTCCGCCCCTTATGTGGAACGCGGGGTTATTTTCCTGAAACGAAGTTTGGCTGAATGTATTCGGGGTTCGGGTAGGAGTAGAAACCTTCGCCGGATTTGAGGCCGAGCTTGCCCTGTTCCACGAATTTTTTAAGGAACGCGGCGTTGGCCCTGGCTTTGGGGCTGTCCAGTTTCTGCGCCCAGTAGTCTGTAATTTTGTAGACCGTATCAAGACCCACGCTGTCCATCAGGCCAAAGGGGCCGATGAACGTGTGCATGACCCCCATCCAGCTTCGGTCGATTTCCTGAATGGACGTGACGTTTTTAGAGGCAAGACCCAGCGCGGAATCCAGAAGGGCCATGAACATGTTGTTGAACACATAGCCGTTGTGCTCTTTGGTGAGTACGATGGCCACCTGATCCAGTTTTTCCGCAAAAGCCTTGACCAGGGCCACGGTTTCAGCCGACGTGCCGGGATGGGGCATCACATCCACCACGTTGGTCATGCTGGTGTCGTGGAAATGAAGGGCGCAGAGCCGGTCGGGACGTCCGGAGTCCCCGGCGAACTGTGACGGAAGAAGGGAGGATGTGTTGGTGGTGAACACGGTGTCCTTGCGGCACAGCGCGTCGAACTGGGCGAAGATCCTGCCTTTCAGTTTCGGGTCTTCAGGAACGGATTCGCTGATGATGTCCACGTCTTTCGCGGCGATTTCAGGATCGGTGGTGGTGCTGATCCGGGCGATGGCCTGATCCGCCTGTTCCTGGGTGTACTGGTTCATCTTCACCATTTTTCCGGCTTTCCGGCCCATGCGTTCCAAGGCTTTTACGAGAATGTCCTGGTTCAGGTCATAAAGAACCACATCAAACCCTTTCAGCGCGCAAAGCAGTCCGATCTGCTGTCCCATGGTTCCGGAGCCGAGAATCAGCACCCGGCGGATATCTTCGATCTTCATTCTTACTTCCCCCGTTCTCATGTCGTTAAAAAATTGGTTTTGACGGCGGGTTTTTTGAGATCATTCCATGGTTGCGCCGTCACGTTTATTAATGATGGATCTTAGGATTTCAAAATGGGTTTGTCAATAAAAATAGAACGAGCGTTCGTATTTTTTAGCATATCGGACACCAGGCGGAGGATGGCGGTAACGGTTGCGGCCGTGATTCTTCAGCATGATCCGGTAACGCGGCAATTATTTCCCCGGCATGCAGCCCGTGGCGTCATGATTTTGACACGACACAGCGGCACCCGAAGAACCTTTCCATGACAACGGGCGGGACAATTGCAATAACCCTCTGTTTTATTGATACATTTAAAATACATCTCGCTGCACTGTTTCACGCCATGCCCCTTGGCATTCATGTTGCAATTTTCTTGGACAAACCCGGTTCCATGCATTCTTTTCCGTGCATGACATAACCCAACCCTGTTGAAAGGCTTTATGTATGCTTCTTGAAATGACACGGGCAGCCCAGGCAGGACTCCGGCAGGAACGCCAGTTCGAGGTGATCTCCAACCACCTGGCCAACACCTCCACCGCAGGGTTCAAAAAGGACGTGCTCTCGTTCGACCAGGTGATGAAAGCCACGATTTCAACGGATTTTTCCGTGGGCGATCCCCAGATCAGCGGAAACAAACTCGATGTGGCTCTGGGTGAAAAAGGGTTTTTCAAGGTGGAAACCCCCCAGGGCGTCCGCTACACCCGGAACGGCAATTTCTCGCTGAACACGGACCGGCAGATCGTCAACGGCATGGGTCAGCTGATTCTGGGTGACGCGGGCCCCGTGACTGTTCCTGGAAATGATATTTTCATCAATGAAAACGGGGAAATCTTTTCGGATGGCACTCAGGTGGGACGGCTGGCCGTGGCGGATTTCCCGTCCTATACCCAGCTGCTCAAGGAAGGCGACAACAACTACCGGTATGACGGCAATCCCCAGGACGAAACCCAGGCCCGTCCGGTGAAGGTGATTCAAGGGGCCATAGAAGGCTCCAACATATCCGTGGTGACGGAAATGACCAAAATGATCGAAAGCCACAGAATGTATGAAAGCATCAGCAAGATGATGCGAACCATTGACGAACTGGACGGCGAAGCCACCACCATGGCGTCCGCCGACTGATAAGGAAGTATAAAAACAGGAGGAAGGTATGATCAGAGGAATTTGGACAGCGGCCACAGGCATGTCAGCCCAGCAACTCGCCGTCGACACGGTGGCGAACAACCTCGCAAACGCGAGCACGGCAGGTTTCAAGAAAAGCCGATCCAATTTCGAAGACCTGATGTACCAGACCCAGCTCATCGCCGGGGCCATCACACCGGGCGGGGGCCAGATCCCTGCGGGCATCCAGGTGGGCATGGGTGTCAGGCCCACCAGTGTCCAGAAAATCTTCACCCAGGGTGATTACGTCCAGACCGGCAACGACCTGGACATGGCCATCCAGGGCGACGGTTTTTTCAGGGTGATTCACGGGGACGAGGAACTTTACACCCGTGCGGGAAATTTCACCCTGGACAGTGAAGGGTTCATCACCAACTCCCAGGGCGACCGTCTTCAGCCTGAAACCGCCATTCCCGAAGGCACCATCCTCGTGACGGTCCAGGCCAACGGACGACTCACGGCCCACGGGCAGAACGACTCGGTGCTCCTTGAAACGGACATTCCGCTCTACACGTTCATCAACCCGTCGGGGCTTTTCGCAGCTGGCCAGAATCTCCTGAGACCCACGGAAGGTTCCGGTGAAGCCATCGAAGGAACTCCGGGTTCCAACGGCGTGGGAACCCTGACCAACCAGACACTGGAAATGTCAAACGTGGATATCGTTGAAGAAATGGTGGCCATGATCGTAGGCCAGAGGGCTTATGAAGCCAATTCCAAAGCCCTGACCACCGGGGACAGAATGCTTGAAACAGCCACGGGGCTGAAACGTTAATCCGGGGTGATGTAACATGAACACCATGAAAACCGGGCATCCTGACAGATTCTTAAGACATGGAGAAACGTTCAGGCGTTTCCTGACCCTGACCGACGAAGACAGACACGTCATTCCCGCCCTCCTTGCCGCTGTTGTTCTGATCGTCCTCTGTTTTCTTCCTTCCCGGAGTTCAGGAGCAACCGACTCGGAATGCACCGTCACGGTCCGTCCGTTCAGCCTTGTCCCGAACCGGAATATCATTCTGGGGGATGTGGCGGACATTAAGGCTCCGGCCGATGTCCGGGACAGGCTGTCCGGCATCCGGCTTGGCGCATCCCCGAAACCCGGAAAGCAGAAGAGGATTCCCGGCTCCATGGTGGAGTCGAAAATCCGATCTTTATCACCCACAATAAGCAGGGAAACACGTATGACTGTACCCAAAATTTTTGTGGTCGAAAGACCCGGCCAGGAACTCACCGAGCCTGAACTGAAGGCGCTGTTCTATTCACACATTGAAAAAAAGGTCGAAGGCCGCCCCTTCAGGCTGAAAGACGTGAAAATCCGTGGAAACCGGTACATCCCTTTGGGCTCCAAAATTCTGAAGGTGGACGACACGTCAGGAACCCTCCCCAAAGGCCGGGTCACTCTGGCCATCCGCGCTGAAGTGGACGGCGATATTTCAGCCCCCATCTATATTTCAGGGTGGGTTGACCTGTTCGAGGATGTGGTCAGGGCCGGGCGTGACATTCCCAAAGGGGACACCATCCGGCGCGAAGACCTTCGCCTGTTCGAGGCCAACATGTCCAAAAGCCCGCCGGGACTCATGACCTCGGCGGATCGTGTGGAAGGGTCGGTGGCCCGGTCGCGCATCGGAAAAGGAACCGCCATCCGGGACTCCATGATCGCCGAAGCCCCGGTGATCCGCAAAGGCGATGTGGTTAAAATCATGGTCAATTCCGGCCCCCTCACCGTGGTGGCCCAGGGCGTCTCACGGGAAGAAGGGCGGATGGGGCAGCAGATCATGGTCCAGAACATCCGCTCCAACAAGAACATCCCGGCCAGGGTGGTGGGACCCGGTGCCGTGGAGGTCCTGTTCTGATGCAAGATGCACTGTCGTCAGAGGACCTGTGGAGGTTAATATGAAACAGATAAGGCTTTTAACGGCCATCGTTCCCGGAATCTTCATTCTTTCCTCATGCGCCGGTTTCTCTCCGGCGGTTTCCGTAACGCCCTCTCCGGCTTTCCAGACCGAACCGGCTGTCGCGCCGTTTGTCAAGCCGCCTCTGCCTTCGGAGGGTTCTCTCTGGACCGAAGCGTCCCCCACCCTTTTTTCCGATATCAAGGCCCGGCAGGTGGGTGACACGGTCATCGTGGACATCGTGGAAAACACCTCGTCCAGCCTGGACGCCACCACGGAAACCGGCAAGGACACCAGCATGGACGCCGGAGTATCAGAATTTTTCGGAGCCATGACCAAGCTGCTCCGGCATCATCCGGACCTCGATTCCACCGGCAAACTCATCGGAGCCTCGGTGGCCAACAGTTTCAAGGGTGACGGAAAAAGCAACCGAAAAGGTCAGGTCACCGCCACCATCGCGGCGCGGGTTCTTGAAGTGTTCCCCAACAGAAACATCGCCATCTGGGGCCGCAGGGAAATGAAGGTCAACAACGAAACCCAGTATATCACCGTTTCAGGCATCATCCGCCAGGGAGACATCGACTCCATGAACCATGTGGCGTCCACGTATCTGGCCGACGCCCGGATCGAGTACTCCGGAAAAGGCGTCATTGCCGACAAGCAGAAGGTGGGCTGGCTGACCCGGATTTTCGACCATGTCTGGCCGTTCTGACCCAACGATTGAGGGGTGCGATATGAAACACAGCGGCATAATGAAACCACCGGCCATGACGATGCTTGTCATCGCCATTCTTTTTCTTTGCTCGATACCGTCAGAGGCCGTCCGCATCAAGGACATCGCCGCCATCAAAGGTGTGCGTTCAAACCAGCTTCTGGGTTATGGCCTGGTGGTGGGGCTCAACGGAACCGGCGACAAATCGGGCACCGCGTTCACCATGCAGTCCCTGGGCAACATGATCGAGCACATGGGGGTCCACGTAAACCCCTCGAACCTGAAACCGAAAAACGTGGCAGCGGTGATGATCACCGCTGAAATGCCTGCGTTTTCACGCATCGGCAGCAAAATGGACATCATGGTGTCATCCATGGGCGACGCCAAAAGTCTGGTGGGCGGCACCCTTCTCCTGACACCGTTAAGGGGCGTCGACGGCAATGTCTACGCTCTGGCCCAGGGGGCTGTGGCCATCGGCGGAGCCGGAGGAAACGGAACCACCAAAAACCATCTGCTGGTGGGGCGGATCGCCGGAGGGGCCACCGTTGAAAAAGAGCTTGCAAGCACTTTCAACGACAAGGAAGAACTTGTGATGTCCCTTTACAACCCGGATTTCACCACAGTGAACCGCATCGCGAATTCCATCAACCGGCAATCGAAAAAGAAAGTGGCCCAGGCCGTGGATTCAGGGGCTTTAAGGATCACTGTCCCCGATGCCATGAAAGGACGTGTCACGGAATTCATCGCCGGAATCGAAGGGATTTCCATCACCCCGGACAGCATCGCCAAAGTGGTGGTCAATGAAAAAACCGGCACCATCATCATCGGTGAAAACGTCAGTATTTCGACGGTGGCGGTGTCCCACGGCAACCTCACCATCACCATCCGCGACACCAAGGAGGTTTCCCAGCCAGCCCCCCTGTCCGGCGGTGAAACCAAAGTGACCAGCAGCAAGGCAACGTCCATGGAAGAAGAAAAAGCACGGGTGATGGTCCTTGCCAAAGGAGCCACCATCAAGGATCTGGTCAAGGCCCTCAACGCCATCGGCGTCACGCCCAGGGACCTGATCAGCATTTTTCAGACCATCCGGGCCGCCGGAGCCCTTCAGGCCGAACTGGAGATCATCTGATGGATAAAATCCGAACCGAAACGACGCCCATCCTTTTGAACCGTCTCAACGCTGAAAACGGCAAAGACGCCAAGCTGAAAAAAGCCTGCCAGGATTTCGAGGCGATCTTCACCTCGTTCATGCTGAAAACCATGCGAAACACCATTCCCAAAGACAGCGAAGGGGCCAGCGGAAACCAGCGCGAAATCTTTGAATCCATGTTCGACCAGGCCCTCACCACCCAGATCAGCCGTTCCGACAAAGCCATGGGCATCGGTGAAGCCCTTTACCGGGATCTTACAAAAAAAATGCAGCCCGTGAAAAACAACGGCGACCCCCAGCATATCCCGAAGCTCAAATAGCTCAACGTGCCGAACCGGTTTTTTTATGACCGTCACGGCCTTCCCATTTCATGATGATTTTCTTGAATTCCCCTTTTTTGTCCAGATCGGCGTAAGCCTTTTTCAGTTTTTCAAGGGTGGCGGGGTTTGTCAGCCTGCTGACACCGAAATAAACCGGGTCTGCCTTGAAAAATGGCAGGCTGATCATGGTGATGTCTTTGTAAAAGCTGTCCGTCCTTACCCGGTATCCCCCCAGAACACTGTCGCCGATACATCCGGTCAACCCTCCGGCCTTGACGCTTTTAAGATTGGTGTCGATCCGTGAAACAGCGATGAAATGCCGCTTGAATTCCGGGTCCTTTTTCAAGCGCCCGTTGAATTCAGCTGTGTAGAAATAATTCTGATGGACACCGAACAGGTAGCCCTCCTTCGTAAAATCATCCAGCGATTTGATGGTTATTCCTGAATTTTCTCTGCGGACAAACAGAGCGTATCGCTGATACGTCGAAACCCCCAGAAAATAGGTAAACGCTTCGCGTTCCCGGGTTTTCGACAGGGTCATCAGAATATCCAGCTTGCCATGTTTCAGCATTTCAAGCGCCCTGTTCCAGGGATAAAGGGTGAATTCTGCCCGAAATCCCGCCTTTGTCACCAGGGCATTGGCCAGATCGATTTCAAGGCCGGTCAAATGACCTTTGCCGTCATCGATGGTGAATGGAACCGCCGGATAAGTACAGACCGTCAAACAACCGGGTTCTGAAAAAGAAACGGACGAAAACGCAAACACGGACAATAAAAACGGAACAAAAACTTTTAAAAATCTCATAATTCCAATACGTCAGACCCAGCTGAAAAACTGTTTTCAATAGAGTGATTGAAAATATCCATGACGGATGTGCGATCATTCTCAACCATGGGCACCAGCACCTGTGTTCATCCGACGGCCTCCTTATTTCAGGAATCCAAATCATGTGTGATGAGCGTCAACGGAATTCCCGGTTCTCCTGATTTCTGGATTGTACATGGTCTTTTCATTTCAAAGTGTCAAGCATAATGATAGGGCCAAATATCCTCGCCCCCACCCAGCTCCTTTAGAAACCGGAAAATTCAGTCCACATCCTTTTTTTCCCCGGAAGCATCTCAGGACGGGAATTCCTATAAAAACAGTCGGAAAACAACCGCGATAAGGCATTGAGCAAGATAAAAATTTTTACTGGACAAGCAATTATCAATCCGTTATGGATCATCTACTTAAAATGATTAATGGTGGTGCGCGCGGACTCAGTCTATGGGGGGCCAAGCCCGGTTCATTAATCGCGACAATTTCGAATCCTTCGGACAGGAATCTTCTGTGCATTCCACTATCTGACCTGTCTTTTCTGGCTCCCTTTGCAATTATGAAAAAGAGGATTTATGGTAGGGCTTTCAGTGATCCGATCAGACTTCTCACAAGGTCCATCTTGCCATTTCAATACCCTGAGTTACTTAAATGAATATCAAAATAAATGATTATTGGATTACTGAGAGGAACCAGTGACAACTATCGACTTCACGCGAATTCGTAGTACGCCAAAAAGCCGCAATGACAGTTTCGAGTCGCTCGCGGTTCATCTTTTTCGTAGTACCTGTAAGGCACCTACGGGGTCAACCTTCGTCAGTCTGAAAGGAGATGGAGGCGATGGTGGTGTCGAAGCCTACTTTCGCACGTCAAACGGCAATATTATTGGTGTTCAAGCTAAGTACCTCTTTCAACTCGGTTCGGCCGAGCTTGGCCAAATTGATGGCTCGCTTCAAACTGCGCTCAGCAATCACCCGACTCTATCTGAGTACTGGGTGTACATCCCCTTCGACCTCACTGGCAAAGTAGCATCTGGGAAACGAGGCAAGAGCCAAGCAGAACGTTTCGAAGAATGGAAGAAAAAAACTGAGGATGGGGCAGCTGCAAGAGGCTTCCAACTCACAATTACACTGTGCACGGCTACAGTTATTCGAAATCAGCTGCTCGCCCTCGATTCCCATGGAGGGATGCGCAGATATTGGTTTGACGATTCTTTACTAACGGACACGCAGATACAACGGTGCTTGGATTCGGCAAAAGCGTTCGCTGGTCCAAGGTATACAGCAGCGCTTGATATTTCAACAAACGCTCATGTCGGCCTCGATTTTTTTGGCGGGATAGGCGACTTTCAGAAGTGGTGTGAAGAGTCGCTTACGCCAGTGATATCAGAACTTCGTTCGCTGAAGGGGTGGGGTGACAAAGCATTCAGCATCCTTGACGATTCTGACATCATAATGGCTCGAAAGTTGATCAAACAAATCATTGCAGTATGCGAAGGCATTAAGAATGCCTCGCTTGCCGCCTCGGGTGGCGTCGAGGCCAGCATGTACTTGGCAAGCCTCTTGCCACTACTTACAAGAGTACGAGAGGCACAGGAACAAGCCTTTTACAGTAAACACGGACGGGAATCCGATACCCCTGGTTTCCGACAATTCCATGCTGAATATATGTGCAACTTTCCTGCTGGAGAGATGGACGCCGCACGAAAGTGGGAAGAACAAGCACTACGGCTTCAAGATGTTCTCTCTTCACAGGAAATTGGTGCGGCGACAACACGCTCTCTACTGTTGGTTGGTCCCGCAGGCATTGGTAAGACCCATGCGATCGTGAGTGCAGCGCTTCGACGCCTTTCACATGGCGGATACTCATTAGTTGTTTTTGGCGACGACTTTGGCAAGGCAGAGCCATGGGAGGTGATACGCAGCAAACTAGGCTTTGGAGCAAACGTAGATCGTTCGAATATGTTGGAATGCCTTCAGGCATGCACTGAGCACACGCGCTTACCCTTCGTCATTTACATCGATGCTCTGAATGAGAGCCCACGCGACGCACGTTGGAAGAATAAACTACCGGAATTCCTGGCCCAATGTAAGCCCTATGTCGGCATCAAAGTATGCGTATCAACGAGAGATACTTACCGAGATTTAGTAGTTGACTCACGGTTTCCGGGGTTTGCTTTCGAGCATATAGGATTCGCCGGACGGGAGTTCGAGGCAATTCAATCATTCGCAACTTACTACGGTCTTGACACCGAAATAACACCTCTCTTTTCGCAGGAGCTCAGCAGCCCTCTGTTTCTACATTTGGCTTGTAGAACACTCAAGAACGAAGGGCGCAACTCCTTGGATGTATCCCTGCCAGGATTTGCAGCGCTCTTGGAAGGACACCTCAAACATTGTGACGCCCTTATTCGAGAAAGGTTGCTCTACTCGAATCCTCGAAATATTGTGCGAACCGCAATGTTAAACCTTGCAGAGCTCTTGGCTGAAAATTTACCGAAAGAGCACACCTGGGAGGCTTGCACATTCGCTCTGAAAGGCGTTGTTGGTACAGAGATCACTCCAGAAGCTCTACTCAAGGAACTTGAATATGAGGGTCTCGTTATTCTCTCGCTTGAGGAAGGTGATGCCTGGTTGGTAAGGTTAGGGTATCAGAAATACGGTGATGTTCTTCGCGCAACAAATTTCCTTGAAAGAGTATTACCGTCATCAGGTGTGGACCTAACTGCGTTAGCTGCGAAGCTCAAAAATATACCCGTAGATGAAGAAGGATTATTAGAAGCATTGGCTGTTATCCTTCCCGAAAAAACTGGCGTAGAAATAACCTCAAGCGAATTAGGACTCGACCCAGAACGTGCACATCGGCTATTCACCAACTCTCTAGTTTGGCGTTCCCGCGCCAGCATCACATACGATGTGGACTATCATGTACATAAAGCTCTGCACATTCCAGGGCTTTGGCAGCAGGTCTACGAAGTCTTCTTTCGCCTGAGCCTTGTGCCTGACCACCGTTTAAATGCAGCAAACTGGCTTGGTCCATTCCTGCGTCGTGATTCAATAGTCAACCGTGATGCATACCTCTCTATCGCTGCATTCAAGTCGTTCGACGCTAAAGGGGCAGTCTGGTCTCTAATCAATGCAGCTCTGCACGCTGACATTCAAAGATGGCCTACGGAAAGCAAACGTTTGGCGGCCTTCGCACTTGCCTGGCTGACCTCATGTGCCGACAGACGAGTGAGAGACCTTGCCTCGAAGGGGCTCGCAAGAGTTATTGCGAGACAGCCCGATCTTGGACGAGAACTCGCAGATGAATTTTATGAGTGTGATGACGACTACATCCTTGAGAGGATTTCTCTCGCAATCTACAGCGCATGTTTGCTGGAACGTGACCGCCAAAAGGAATTCATCTCCGCGATAGATGGGTTGTTGAGTCCTGTATTCGACACCCCGAATGTCTTGGTGCGGGACTCTTTGCGCTTGTTTGGGCGTATAATACGGGATATAGGCCTTCCTGCTGAGTTGCTGAAGCGTCTCGATGCATTCCCCGTAAAGGTCAACGCACCACGAACATGGCCAACTCTTGATGATGCAAAGCCACTGCTTGAACTCGAGGGATTGTCGTTAAACATGAAGCTTTGGGGTTCGAATCTTGCTCCTGACTTCTGGCGATACCAAGTCGAATCCAAGCTAAGGCATTTTGACTTGGAAAGAGCGGGGATCAGTGAGGAGAACATCGCATGCTGGTTAATGATCGAGACATTGAAACTTGGCTATCCTGGCTTCAAGGAATGTGCGCTTCATATGGATCGGGCATTGGGTAGTGAATTTGGAACTGGTCGAGGCCGCAAAGGTTATGCAGAACGGTTGGGTAAGAAGTATTACTGGATACTGCTTCATCGGCTCATAGGTATTCTTGCAGACAACTTTGAGCCGAAGAAGTCTATGTATTCTAACTGGATGCCTGGCCAGGATCATTTGTGGTCGATTTATGTCCGCAAAGTAGACCTGACAGATATTCGGGACATCAGTCCGACACGGGAGTATCCAGATGAGGTACTTCAAGGCTCCCGCTATACCTTTCCAGACCGTGCAAGTGACATCAAGGAATGGGTCCAGACCGACGACTTCACACCACACGGTCAGTGCATCGTTCGAACTTCCTATGCAGATGATCTCTGGATTGTTCTTTCTCTAAGCGTCAGAGACGACGATAGGACCCATGGAGATGACTCATGGAACACACCGTACTTGGGAATAAGCCTGTTCTATTCCAGTATTTTTGTTAGTGGGGAACTACCAGAACTCGAAGGTGAAGGTTCTATAATGGATGCTTTTGATAGCATTGGATCACATTGCTATCGCGGCTATCTCGCCGAGTACCCAGATAGTCCCGTGTTCAATCAAGTAGAGGAAGAAGGGGAATTCTATAGAGGCCCAAAAGGCATAGAATTATCAGAGGTAGAACTTTTACGTGGAGGCGAGTGGGCATATGATTATTCTTTTACGACACCGGAGCGGCAAAACAATTTTAGCGTGCCATGCAAAGATATAGTGAGGGTCTTGGGTCTGCAATGGGACAAGCAGAGAGGTTGGATTAATTTCAAGGGGGAATTAGTGGTCTTTGAGTCTCACACGAAGCAAAGGAACGGACTGTTCATTCAACGTTCCAGCCTAAACAAGTACCTGATTACCACAGAACGCAAGTTGCTTTATAAGCGATTTGCAAACCGTGGTTTTTTTAATAGCAGTGAAATCAAAAATTCGCAAATTGACTTGTCCACTTGGCTGCTCTATCAGCCTAATGATGACCCTAAAATCCTGAAACAGACATGTCGTCCCTTCAACTGCGATAATCTTAACTACGAACCTATTAACACTAAATTCCCATTCTCAGGCAACAAATGATTTCGAGCAATTTGATTGTGTCAATACAGAACTATCCATTGTCAACATACTGTAATCAGATAAATAGCTTTAAAGAAGGCCTTAAATGATCTTAAACCCTCAACCCTCACCACTTGAATACAGCCTTTCCATCAACGCCGATTGCACCCCTTTTATCAACTTCGCCATGCAGCAGAACGCCGTGCCCCTGCTTCGGGCCTTGTCGGTGACCAACTACACCGGCACGCAGGTCAGTCATGGGGTGGTGCGGGTGTGGAGCGATCCGCCGATCCTTGCCGAAAAAATTCTGAGGGTGGACGCCATGGCCGCAGGTGAGGTGGTTTCGTTTACGGATCTTACCCTCACCCTTCTCCGCGAGCCTTTGCGCAGGCAATCCGAACGGGAAGAGGGCCATGTGTGGATCGAGGCATCTGCCGACGGTGTTGAACCGTGCCGGAGGGCGTTTCCCCTTTCGGTTCTGGCTTACAACGAATGGTTCGGGGCTTCCTCGCTGCCGGAGATCCTGGCCGCCCATGTGCTTCCCAACGACCCGGCGGTGGAAATCATCCTGGCCGAGGCCTCGAAGCTGCTTCTTGAAAAGACGGGCGACGGGTCCCTTTCAGGATACCAGAGCAGGGACCCGAAAAGGGCTTATGCCCAGGCCGCCGCGATCTACATTGCCGCGGCGCGCCAGAAGTTCAGCTACATCAACCCTCCGGCGAGTTTTGAAAATACCGGGCAAAAAATCCGGACCCCGGAAAACATGCTGGAACGAAAGCTCGGCACCTGCCTGGACACCTCCGTACTGCTGGCCGCCTGTTTTGAACAGGCCGGTCTAAGACCAGTGGTGGTGCTGGTGAAGGGCCACGCCTTTGCCGGGGTGTGGCTGGTGGACACCTCCTTTGACGACACCGTGACCCGCCACGCCTCGATCCTTTTGAACCGGATCGGCCTGGGGGAATTCCTGGCCTTGGAAACCACGGGCATCGCCAAAACACCGCCCCTCACCCTGAAGGCCGCTCTGGCCGAGGCCAAAGCCCATCTTCAGAATGAGGAATCGTTTCACTTTGCGGTGGATGTGACCGCCGCGCGAAAATCCGGCATCCGGCCCCTCAGCCTGACCGAGGGTGCCATTGTGGGCGCTGGCGACGGCGGGGTTGTCCGCCCGGCCGATGGTTTTGAACCGGTCTTTGACGACCTGTCCGCTCCGGCGGATGTGGCGGAGGCGGTAGTCAGCGATCCGGCAAGGCCGCCCAGGGACAAGGAAAGCCCGGCAGACCGGCTTGCCCGATGGAAAAACAGCCTGCTGGATCTCAGCCTTCGGAACCGGCTGTTGAACTTCAAGGATTCGAAAAAATCCATTCCCCTGCTCTGCCCGGATATCGCGGCTCTGGAAGACGCTCTGGCCGCCGACGCGGCATTCCGGGTGAGACCCAGGCCCGATGCCTGGGCCGAGGCTGACCCCAGGGACGCAACCCTATATCAGGCCCAGACAGGGGAAAACGCCCTGGCCGACTACCTGAACGATGAAATGGCCCGGAAGAGGCTTCACGCCGCCGTGACCGAATCCGATCTGGCGGGACGCCTGACCGAAATCGAACGGGCCGCCAGACTTGGCCTGGAGGAAGGGGGCGCGAACACCCTTTTCCTTGCCCTGGGTTTTCTGGTCTTCAAAGAATCCGGGGCCGAAGGGGTTGAGCGCCGCGCCCCGATCCTTTTGATTCCCATGAGCATCGAACGTAAAGCCGTGCGTGACGGGTTTCGTATCCGGCGCATTGACGAGGAATCGCGGATCAACATCACGCTGCTGAAGAAACTCAAAGCCGATTTCGGCATCACCGTGGACGGCCTGGACCCGTTGCCCGAAGACGATTCGGGCCTGGATGTACCGAAAATCCTTCGGACGATCCGGGACGCCATCAAACGGGAGCCGGGCTGGACGGTGACCGATGAGGCCAGCCTCACCATCCTGACCTTTTCCCGGTTTCTGATGTGGCTGGACCTGGAAGCCAACGCGGAGGTCCTCAAACAAAACCCGGTGGTCCGGCATCTGGTGGAGAGTTCAAACGCGGTGTTCGAACCCGGCGCGGAATTTCCTGTTTTGGAAAATCTGGACGACCGGTATCCGCCTTCGGAAACGTTCTGCCCTCTTCCGGCGGACTCCTCCCAGCTCCGGGCCGTGTTTGCGGCGGCGGAAGGACGGACATTCGTGCTCCAGGGGCCGCCGGGCACGGGAAAATCCCAGACCATCACCAACCTGATCGCCCATGGGCTGGCCTGCGGCATGCGGGTGCTGTTCGTGGCCCAGAAACGGGCGGCCCTCGACGTGGTGCACCGGCGACTTGCAGATACGGGGTTCGGGCCGTTTTGCCTTGAGCTTCACTCGAACAAAACCACCAAGGAATCGTTCCGCACCCAGTTGCGTGACGCGCTGACCGTGGCCGGATCCGCTGGCGGAGAAAACTGGGCCAGGGAAACGGCCCTTCTCGGTGAGCAACGAAAAATCCTGAACAGGTATGTCCGTGAACTTCACCTTCCCCGGTCTTTTGGAAAAAGCGCGTATGGGGTGATTTCAAGGCTGATCGACCTCGACGGGCAAGCCAAGGTGGCCCTTGATCTGGGCGACCCCGAAGGACGGACAGTCGAGGAATTCGACACGATGTGTGCCGCCGTGCGGGAACTTGCCGAGGCGGCTAGGGTTTCGGGAGATCCGGCGGCCCATCCCCTTCAGGCGGTGAGGCTTGCCTCTTACGCCTGGGGTGTGGAAGCGGACGCGGAAAACGCCATCCAATCTGCCGGGGAGGCGTTGAAGCATCTGTTGGAGTTCGGACCGTTTTTGAAAAATCTGGGCCTGGACGCTGACCGAGCGTCGTCAGCCGTTTTTTGGGCAGCCCATGAGCTGACCGGACTGTTGTCCGATGGACCGTTCGTGACGCCTGCCCTTCTTGCGGAGTCGGACTGGGTGAAGGTGAAAAACGCGCTGTCGGAGTGGATCGACATGGGCCGAAACTGCAGCAAAGGGAGGTCCGAACTTTTACTGACCTATACGAACGGAATATTCAGTCTGGATTTGGGCGCTCTCATCGGAAAACTGGCGGCGCGGAAAGACGCCTGGTTTTTTCGGCGCTGGCGTTTGGGGGTTGCCGTGCGGAAAACGGTTCAGACCGTTCGCGCGGACCTGAAAAAACCCAAGGATCCGGACGCTCTGGCCGATGACCTGGGCAAAGCCATGGCCGTGGCAGCGGAGATCAACCGCCTCAATGCAGACGGCGGCGACCCCGCCCTGTACTTCGGCGCGTCATGGCAGGGGGCTGAATCCTGCTGGGACGGGCTTCAAACCATTCTGGACTGGACGGACACGTTTCGAAAGCTTTTAGACCGGGCTCCGGGCGGGGATATAGACGCAAAGCTTAAAATCCGGGGACGGTGGATTCGACTGGCCACGGAGGGCCGCGCACTCTTTGCCGTGGGCACTCCGGCCGGCGAGCGGGGGCGGACGTTTCGAGACGCTTTGGAGGATGTCAGGAAAAAACGGTCCCATGTGGACCGTCTTCTGAACCTGGACGTGGAAAAAGCCTGGGGCCGCGATGATGAGGGGCGCATGGCGGAGAGGGCCGGGAGTTTTCTGCGGGGTCTTTCGGAACATCTTTCCCGGCTGCGGGAATGGTCTCACTATCAGGCGGCGCGGGCTTCGGTGGAAGCTTGCCGTCTTTCCCCCCTGGCCATGGCCCTGGAGGAAGGAAAAATCAAGGCCCAGGATTTTGGAGAAGTCTTCGACCATTCGTTCGCCGACTGGTGGGCGCGGAACGTGCTGAGGTCGGTTCCCGCACTTTCAGGGTTTATCGGGGAACGGCATGATCTGAAGATCCGGGAGTTCAGGGAGCAAGAGGCAAAAGTCGCCGATCTTGCCCGGAAAGAGGCTTTCGCCCGGATTGCGGGAAGCATGCCCCGAATGGCCGCCGGTCAGAACTCACCGGCAAGCTCCGAGACGGGGCTGCTCCAGAGATTCGCCCAAGGGGGCCGGAAAACGATCCGCCGGATTTTCAAGGAGTGCCCGAACGCCCTGGCCCGATACAAGCCCTGTGTTCTGATGAGCCCCCTTTCGGTGGCCCAGTTCATCGGGGCGGATTTTCCGGGGTTCGACCTGGTGGTGTTCGACGAGGCGTCCCAGATGCCCACCTACGATGCCATCGGAGCCATTGCCCGAGGGAAGCGCCTGATCGTCGTGGGCGATTCCCGCCAGCTTCCGCCCACCCGCTTTTTCGAAAAACAGAAAGGCGACGACGACGTGATCGAAGAAGACATCCCCGAGGATCTGGAAAGCATTCTGGAGGAAGCGGAGGCGGCGGGACTTAAAACCCTGAGCCTGGACTGGCATTACCGGAGCCGCCACGAAAGCCTGATCGCCTTCAGCAACCGTCAGTATTACGGCAACCGGCTTCTCACGTTCCCTTCGGCCCACGCGGATCATCCCCGACTGGGCGTAAGGTGGAGCGAGGTCCCTGCCGGGGTTTACGACCACGGAAAAACCCGGACAAACCGGAAGGAAGCCGAAGCGGTGGTGGCGGAGATCGTCCGGCGTCTGCGGGACCCCAAAGAGCAGGGGGAGTCCCTGGGTGTGGTGACGTTCAGTCAGGCCCAGCAAGGTCTTGTGGAAGATTTGCTGGACACGGCCCGTGGCGAATTTCCCGAGATCGAGCCTTACTTCACGTCGGTGGGCGAACCTGTTTTCGTAAAGAACCTGGAGACGGTCCAGGGGGACGAGAGGGACGTGATCCTGTTCTCCATCTGCTACGGGCCGGACGAGACAGGGACGGTACGAATGAACTTCGGTCCGCTGAACAACAAGGGCGGCGAGCGGCGTCTGAACGTGGCCGTCACCCGGGCGAGGAAGCAATTGCTGGTTTTCTCCCGGCTGAGGCCGGAACAGATCGACCTGTCCCGGACCAAGGCCACGGGCGTTCACCATCTGAGGACGTTTCTCGATTATGCCCGGCGGGGACCGCTGGTGATGGAGGAAGGGGTCTCCCCACTGGCGGTCGGGACGGAATCTTTCCTTGAAAAATCCATCGGGGCCGAACTGAGCAGGCGGGGATACCGTGTGGATGCCCAGGTGGGATGCTCGGGCTACCGGATCGATCTGGCCATCCGGGATTCGGATGATCCGGGACGCTACATCCTGGGGGTGGAGTGCGACGGTCCCAACTACCGGAACGCCAAATCCGCAAGAGACCGGGACCGGTTGCGGCATTCGGTGCTGGAGGGTCTGGGCTGGAGCCTTCACCGGATCTGGTCCACGGACTGGTGGCTTCAAAGATCCAAAGAAATCGAAAAACTTGAGAAGGCCCTTGCCCAGGCCA
This sequence comes from Desulforapulum autotrophicum, assembly GCA_020723285.1. Taxonomy (GTDB): domain Bacteria; phylum Desulfobacterota; class Desulfobacteria; order Desulfobacterales; family Desulfolunaceae; genus DYJE01. Next base: position 72,937 of record DYJE01000012.1, read on the forward strand.
AGCTCCGGGCGACAAACGCCGATGACGGGGATTTGACACCCCCTTCCAATGTTCCGGTTATTGTCAGTGGGGCTGACAGTTCAGAGGATCAGGCGTTAGACGAAAAGCTGGCGAACGTGGCCCCTTCCATAGCCCGAAAGCGGGACCTTGCGCCTGTGGTTTCCGGATTGCCCGGCCAGTCGGTTTACCGGCGTTTTGACCTGAATGGCCGGACATTTCCGGGTGAGCTTCACGATGCGGAAAACGCTGGACGCGTGCGCGCTCTTGTTCAGGAGGTGGTTTTAACCGAGGCTCCTGTACTATTCGATTCCCTGTGTTCCGTGATGGCCTCCGCCTGGGGCCTTCAACGGGCGGGAAGCCGCGTGAGAGACATCGCGGGGAATGCGGTGATGCAAAACGGCTTTGTGTTCCGAAGGTCCGGAGACAGGGAATTTATCTGGACCGGGAATCAGGCGGAAAAACCCTACGAAGGATTCCGGGTTCCGGCTGAAAACGAGGCCAAAGCCCGCACGGCAGTTGAGATCTGCCCCGAGGAAGCCGCCAACGCGGCGGCCCAGGTTCTCGCCCTTCACATCAGCATGAGCCGTGAGGACCTGATGCGCGAAACAGCAGGGGTTTTCGGGATAACCCGTCTTGGTGCCAAGGTCCGGTCCTGTTTCGAGGAAGGCATCGAGTATCTTGCGAATAAGGGCGGGTGCAGGATCGAGGGGGAAACGGTGGTGGCGTGTTGAGGCGGCAAGGTTTTAAGGATGGCTATTGACGATACAGGTTGTGACAGACGGGTTTGGAGGGTTATCGCATCACTGCAAAAAAAAGCCCGGCAGGTTGAAAACCTGGCGGGCTTTTTTGTATTGAACCGTCGACGATGTTTTTTCAAAGGGCGTCACAGCATGGTGAGAACCTCCCAGATGCGTTCGGCTGCCTTGCCGTCCCACAGATCAGGAATTCCGAACCTCTTTTTTTCAAGGGTCATCAGACGGGCAAACGCGTCGAGAATACCTTCACGGGTGTTTCCCGCAAGGGTGTTGCTGCCCACGGAAACGGTGACCGGCCTCTCCGTGTTGTTCCGTACCGTCAGACAGGGTATCCGGAGCGCCGTGGTTTCCTCCTGAAGTCCGCCACTGTCCGTGAGAACGAACTCGGCGTCTTTCCAGAGAAAAAGAGATTCCTTGAACGACAGGGCCGGAAGCTGGAATATCTGCGGACTCAGTTCGATACCGAATCTGTCCATCCTCTTCCGCGTCCGGGGATGGACAGGAAATATCAGAGGGATATGATCTGAAATGACGTTCAAAGCCGAGGCGATTTCTTCGAAGACCTGTTGTTCATCCACGTTGGATGGACGGTGAAGCGTCACGAATCCATAACGCTTAAGGCACTGCTTAAGCCCGAAGGTATGGAACGTGTCAAGGTCCATGGTTTCCAGGATATTCACCTGGTGCAGCAGATTGTCGATCATCACATGCCCCACCCTGTGAATGGACGCGGGATTTTTCCCCTCGGCCAGAAGATTTTCCGCTCCGCTTTCCTCGGTGACAAAAAAATGATCGGAAATGGCGTCGGTCACCAAACGGTTGATTTCTTCTGGCATGGCAAGGTCGCGGCTTCTTAATCCCGCTTCCACATGGGCCACCCGGACCCCCATTTTTTTGGCCACAAGGCTGCACGCCAGTGTGGAGTTCACATCCCCCACCACCATAACCAGATCCGGCTCCCCCTCAAGGCACACCCTTTCGAACTCCACCATGATTTTCGCGGTCTGCACCGCGTGGCTTCCGGAACCGGCGTCAAGAAAATAATCGGGCTCCGGCAGATCTAAGTCCCGGAAAAAGGCCCTGGACATCTGTTCGTCATAATGCTGGCCGGTGTGGACGATGCGGACATCCACACCTAAAAACTGTTTCGCCGCGCGGTAAATCGGGGCGATTTTCATGAAATTGGGCCTTGCGCCCGCAACGAGAAACACCTTCATAATGATTTTCTTCCCATGTGTTTTATAGACCAGGCCCCGAAAACATCCGCGGCAAAGACAGGCAGCACTTTCTGGCGGTCGATCCGGGATGGTTCGTTCAGAAGACGGTAAAGCCATTCCAGGTTCAGGCGGCACCAGCCTTTGGGAGCACGCTTGACCGTCCCGGCCAGGGTATCCAGCGTTCCGCCCACGCCCTGGCAGACTTTCACATGCTCCAGTTTCAGATGGTGCCGGGCGAACCATTTTTCCTGCCGGGGAGACCCCAGAGCCAGGAACAGAACGTCCGCACCCGATTCATTGATGGTCCGGATCAGATCCTCCATCGCCTCTTCCTTCACATAACCGCTGGAACGCCCGGCAACGCGCAGGCCGGGGAATCTCTGTCCGAGACGGGCCACGGCCCGCTCGTTCACATCGTCCTTCGCGCCGTAGACAAACACGCTTTTCCCCAGACTTTCGGCAAGGGCGCAGATATCGAAGATGAATTCAGAGCCGGGAATCCGTCTGATGCGGATGCCGTGGAGAATCCGAAGGGCCAGGACCATGCCGATGCCATCCGGAAGGAGGATGTCGGCGTCGCGGTATATTCTGTAAAGTTCGGGGTCCCTGGGAACCGAATAGTTCTTTTCCGGATTGGAGGCAAAGATGCCATGGGCTCTTTTGCCGTATTCCAGATACCCCCTGACCTTTTCCAGAGCCTGATCACGGGTGATCCCGTCAACCCAGATATTGAGGATGGTTTTTCGGAGAATGTTCATGGGAAATCCTTTTTTTAAAAGAGCGGACCGTATAGGCTTGTTTTTAAATGTTGCACCGCAAAACAGCGGGTGTCACGGTGCCCCGGAAACCCGATAGCTGTAAAGATGAGAACCGCTGGCAAAATAGATCCGGCCATTCAGACAGTCGCCCCCGGACGTGATGGGAACCGGAGATTTTTCCAGCCATTTTAGGCCTTTCACACCGTCAACCTGAGCGATGCCATCGGTAAAAAGAAGAAAGCAGCGTCCGTCATCGGCCGTGACAAACGCCCGTTGTCCCTGCTGCCAGCTGACTTTTCCAAACCGTTTCGTATCATCGGTTGTAACGAGGGACCGCGTGGCCGGGTTGAATACGAAGAATACGGAGCCATCCGCCAGACCGTAGACCAGGCCGTCATTCGCGACAGCCAGATCCCAATAATCCTGCACCCCTGGGATAAGCGCCGCATGCCACACCATTTTCCGGCTGTCCGTATCCATGATGAACAGAGTCGCTTCGTCAGCCAGTTTCAATCCGCCGGTACCGGCAGCCGACGTGGTTCCGCCCAGAAGCATACCATCTTTCAGGACGGACAGGGACCTGACGGACTGATGGGGTATCACCCTGGCGTCGTCGAGTTGTTCGGCTGTATTGTTTCCGATATTCCAGAACAGAAGACCTCCGCCGGTCATGCCGTATTCCGGAGTCCCCGCGAGAATGACGTTCTGCCCTTTTTGATCCACGACCAGATCGTGGGGCCGGTTGAGGGAGGTGTCGGCGGCGGCGCATGGCCTTAAAACACCGGGCCCTGTGAACAGGGCTTCCGCGTTCCATTCCCTGCCGGGAACCCAGTCGAACAGAAGACCTTTGGGGTAAGCGCCCACATAGACATGGGATTCCTGCCGGTAAAGGGTGTTCCACTGATACGGGGTGACGTGACGGATGTAAGACCCGGTTTCGGGATCATACAGGAAGGCGCAATGAGGGAAGAAGGACGAGCCGGCGATCCGACCGCCGGGCGCTGCGGCGACGCTAAGAATATAAGCGCCTTCGGTCTGATAGGAAAACCGGATGGTTTTGACATATTCCCCGGCCTTGTTGCCGAGCGTGAGAGACCGGGTTTCCGGATCGAGGTTCTTGACGGACATCCCTTCGCCCAGATCGCGGATATAACAATCCCGCCTGCCGGAGCCGGCACCCAGAGGATCGGGTTTGACGAGCGTTCCGATTTTTCGGTGTTCCCCCTTATACAGTTCATACCAGCCGGAAGATCCGGCCTCGGGTGTTCTTCCGTATATCGCGATATGCCTGTCTTCGAGGGCCCGGCCGTACACTTTACCATCGCGGTCCCTATAAAGATAGGCCATGCCGGTTTGACGTTCTGAGTCCGTTAAAACCGTCCGGGATGAACGGGTGGCCGGGTTGAACGCGACGATCTGGCTTCTGGTGTAACCCAGCGCCACGTAAACCCAGCCTGAATGATCCGTGGCGATGTAATACGGGTATTGAGCCCAGTCTTCCGTATGAACGGGTCCATAGTCCGTCAGAATCCGTGTTTCAGGATTGAAGGAAAACAAATAGCAGCCGGGATAAGTGGCGGCCCAAATCAGACCATGATCATCTTCCACCAGACTCATGGCCGTTCCGGGCGAGGCTTGTGCTGAAAAGGTGAACGATCGGGACACGGGGTCGTATTCAAACAAACGGCTGTTGTAGCAGGTGTACAATCTGTTTTTGCGGCTCAGAAGCGACGCAAAGGGAGAATCGCCTCCGGTCTCTCCGGGAATGGGGACCTGAACCGACTCTCCCGACAGGGTGTTGATGTGCAAAAGCGACGAACAGCCGGTGTGATCCAGAAGGAAGGCAAGTACGCAAGGCCCCTTTCCCTGATCCCTGACAGCCACAGCACCCCTTAATGCGCTGCTGGGAACCGCGATGCCGTGATCGTGAAATCCGGGGCCGCTTTCGTCATCCTGGACCTCCGGTGTCTGTGCAAGACCTTCAGCGCGGACAATCGGCTTCACGACCGGAGTGACGGGGTGCTCTTCACGGGTGTCCTTTGCCAGAGTGTCGGTGGGGGCCGCACCCTGACAACCCATCATCAAAAAAAGGATCCCCGTGGTGACATATAAAGATAGTCGCATAAAAAGACGATATTTGGACACTGACCGTTCCATGGTGTCGTTCCTTTCGATTTTTTATGACTTCCCAAGAAGCCGTTGCAAACCGAAAGGATCTTTTTCAAGGAACGTGCCATAACGTATGTTTTGTAATGAACACGACGGTTTCTATAAAACTGACCCCGCCTTGGCGGTCAGGACGCGGAACACAGCCGGATAAGCCGCTCAGCCACGTTGCTGGCAAGAAAGCGGCCATGGGCATATGAAAAGGCTTCCCGGCTCATGTCCTTGTACAGGGCGTCATCCGCCAGGATACGATCCACCAGTTCGGCGATTCGCTCTGGACGGATGTCGTCGATGAGAAAGCCGAACCGGCCATTTTCAAAAAAATCGTTGATCCCGCCGATGGGCGTGGTCAGTACCGGCAGTCCGAAGGCCATGGATTCCAGAACACAGTTGGGCATTCCTTCCCGTGAGGAGGGGAGCAGCAGCAGATCGGAAGATGCCAGTAAATCCGCTTTGTCCCTGCCTGAAACCCATCCCAGGAATCGAACCCTGTCCGAAAGGCCCGAAGCCAGCGCATGGTATCGGGCCGTTTCAAGATAAGATCCGACGCCAGCCACATTCAGTGTGATTCCGGGGTGCCGGTCTTTGAGAAGCCGGACAGCATCGATCGCTTCGATGATCCCCTTTTCCTTTTCAACCCGTGAAAGAAAAAGAAGCCTGATATCACACGGGGTCGCCCCGTTCAAAGGTCGATGGGTTTTCATGGAAAAATCCTCCAGCATGCGATCGTCCACCGTCGTGGTCTCCAGGTAAACAGGCTGCCTGAATCCCCAGTGCCGGAGTCGGGCCTCAAATTCCTTGGAAAGAACGATAAATGCATCGGCCCGCCTGAAAACCAGGGTGAAAATCCGAAAAAAATACCGTTCAAGCACATCGGCGAACCGGTTGTCCCAACCCCTGAAGAACACGATGCACCGGCAGCCATGGACTTTGGCGACACACAGCAGCAATCCTTCTCTCACCACACAGAACGGAATCAGGGAAGGATTGAACATCACCGTTCCGATCCCCCTTCCCGCCCGTTTCAGCGTGCCGTTCAGGCTGAATACATCCCGGATCAGATTCAGGGGTTTCCGGCACGGGGTTTCACCGGTCGCCTTTGCCCCCACATGAAAGAATTCGAACGAACTTTTCAGATACGCGCTTAATGAATTGTAATAGCTTGCAATTCCACCAGGAAGATGCATGTTCGGACAAACGATCAGGGTCTTTGATGGCATGGGATCTCCGGCCGATGTTTTATTAACCTGACAAAAAATTATATCAAGAGAGATCGGTAGGGCGGGCTGTAATCAGAGTACGGAGAGGTTCCTTGTTTTAGACGGATGGGATGTCATCTGTCAGAAGTCTTGCTCCATGAATCACCGCCAAGATATCGATTTGGCTTTCTTTGATCCAGTAAATGATGCGGTAGGGCCGTTCGATCAACTCCCTGATATCATCGGCGTCATACTCTGGAACCTTGCGGCCCGATAGTGGCTGACAGGCGATCTGCTCGGATCTCCGGGTGATTCTGTCCACCATCTGTTTGGCGTACATGGGGGAGTTCAGCGCAATGTATTCATAAATGCTGGTCAGGTGATCAATGGCATTGTCGGTCCATCGAACGTTCATGCGTTCAACCCGAACTTTTTGCGTACATCCTTGACATCCGTTGTCCGGCCTTCGTCACTGTCCTTGATACCGGCTTCAATCGTCTGCCTGACATAAATCTGATACATCAGATCTTCCCAGGTCGCCGAATCCGGCAGTTTATCCAATAGTTGGTGTGCTTTTTGTTTGAGGGTGTCTGTCTGCATGTCATATCCTTAATATTCTTCATAAAATGGCTTTACATGACACAACTATAGGCAATTAATCCACAAGAATGCAACCTTATTGTTTGATTGGCTTTTTATGGCCAGACCTATCAAAATTCCGGGGGACATCATACTAAACTCTTTCTATTATTCGGTTCTAATCTATTCGGCATGTTTTCCCTGAGTTCGGTTATTCTTCCGTAAGCACCGGTCTGAATGGACCTTAGGACCCTGGCCGGATTTCCGGCGGCCAAGCTGTTGGAAGGAACATCCTTGGTTACCACCGAGCCCGCGCCGACCACGGAATGATCGCCGATAGAAACGCCGGGAAGGACAAGCCTGGACTCCGATAAAACAGCAATCGCCGATACGGGTGTGCATGGCCTTGCCACGGGCGAAGTCATGGCTGAGAATAACCGCTCCCCGGGTTATGATGGTCTTTCGCCCGATATGAACCATCCGGGGGCGGGTTCGGTCGATAAAGGCCCCCAGACTCACAATGGAACTCGCATGGATGTCGATGCCGACAATCCGGCGAAGGTAAAACCATCTCTACGGCATCAGACCGTTTCTGATCGTGTTGCGGAATTTTGTTATCATTCAATGCCCATACAGAATCTTCAATCAGGATCGGAAACGGATAACCCTGGCAGGATTCCCGGCCACAACGGCGTAGGGGGGAATGTCTTTGGTCACGACACTGCATGCGCCGACAACTGCCCCGTTCCCGATGTTTACACCGGGAAGTATCACAGACCGTGCGCCGATCCACACATCGTCGCCGATCATGACGGGACGCGCATCGGAACGGCCTTGCGCGGACATCGGGACATCAATCCTTTCGAAGTTATGGTTTCGCGTCATGATCAGCACGTCAGGCCCCATCATGACAACATTACCGATTACAACCGGCCCGTGTATCCTGCAATTCAAACCCAGGCCGGAGTCATAGCCCACAGAGAGTTTCGAGCCGTCCCCAAAAAAAGCATGGCGTTCGATGTTCATACCCTGCCCGGCCGACTTGAAAAGCGGTGAGCAGATAACGACCCGGATCATTTTGAAAAAGCGGCCCAGAATACCTGATGAAGGCGGGAGGTATCGTGCAAAACCATAATACAAGGCAAGTAATAGATATCGTTTCATGATCGAATGAATCAGCCTTTCGATGCGACCCGGCAGGACAATCCAAGGATAAATCGATACAGATCGTCCCCCTGGGATTTGAAGTCAAACAGGCGTTCGGCAGCCTTGCGGCCATTTGCCCCCAGGCGCAAAGCCCGGGCCGGGTCCTCCAATAATTCATTGACGGTGTTTACAATCGCGTCACTGTCTCCTGCGGGAACGAGCATGACGTCCACACGATCGGCAAGAAGTGACGGGATATCCGAAACCGCCGAAGCGATCACGGGCTTTCCTGTGGCCAGGTACTCACCGAGCTTGAAAGGGAAACCGGCGTGGGCGTAGCCGCTGTCCGTTCGCGGCACGCACAGGATATCGGCATGGGCAAGCTCCCTGTAATAATCGGCATCATCGAGATAGCCCCTATAAACCACGCGATCACCAAAAGGCATGACGTTCAAACGTTTTTGGAGTTCGGCCATCATCTCGTCCGTGTCTTTTCCGGTGAGTACAAGTTTTATGCGATCAGTCTGTGAAGCCAGTTTCTCAAAGGCGCCCAGAAGAACAGGTACCCCGTCTTTCCGTCCAAAACTACCGGCGTAAAACATGACGACCGGATCGGAAAACCGGTCTGCGGCCTCAGGATATTGGCCGGTGTCAACGGAGATGGGCAGGAGGTGGAGCGGATTTCCCTCACCGGAATATTTTTTATGCAGATGAAGACTGATGACGACCATCCCGTCAGCCCATTCGTTCATCATCCGGTTCGTGTATTGAATGAACGTGATCCGAATCCGGTGCTTCAAACGACCGGATAAATCACGGGCCAGATCGTAGTCTTCAACGATATCGAAAACCAGTTTGAACCCCATGCGTTTAGCGCAGAGAAGCAGAAGAAAATTGTCAAAGGTCACCGGGCCATAGACATACAGGACGTTGGTATCGCCGTGTCTGTACAATCGCCGTAACATCCTTCGGGATTTCATAAAAAGAACCGGCATCAGAAGGGCCGCTTTCAAGCCCAGAAGATCACCAGAAACCGTGTGATAAGGGATTCCGTCATGAACCCCGGAAAGGGGGTTGGCTTTACTGGACTGCCTGAGGATCAGGACGGACATTGAAACATCGCCATGACGCCGGAGCCCGTTGATGACATTCCGCACTCGCTTGGTGCCGGCCATGCCTTGCGGATATGGGAATCCGCCCAAAAAAACGATATTCAATATTCATACCCCGGCGAATCAGAATTCATCGATGCTTCGTTGTCCTGTTTTCACCGACAACCACCGCGGGCACGCCCGCAGCATATACATTTTCAGGCAGTGATCGCGTCACGATGCTGCCCGCTCCAACAACCGTATTGTCCCCAATGGTCACACCTTTAAGCACCATCACATCAACACCCAGCCAGACATGGCTGCCGATGACGACCGCCGCATTTTCCCCGGCCCTTTTGTCGTCTGTATGCCAGTCCGTATCTGTAATCAGCGTGTTCGCACCGCACCGCACATGGTCTCCCAGTGTTACGTTTAAAGCGCAACCGATAACAGTGCCGCTGAAGCCGCAGTCATCTCCGATTCTAACAGAAGCTCCGCCTGTGATGGTCGATATCTGGCAGGGGCGGTTGAGACCAATAAGATTTGATCCCCTTGAAGACCTAAACCTGCATCGTTCCCCAACAGCAATCCGGCTGCCGGGGTGCCTGTAAAAAAGAGGCTGCCCGTAAAAAAAACAGTGCCTGCCAAGTGATATGCCCCACCATCTTGCTCTCAGCCAGACTAAAAACGTGTGAAGCCGGGTTGAAGCGAATAAAGATGAATATCTGACCAGGTGCGGGAGATTGTCTCGATTTATGTTATTCAGAATGGCCATCTAAAATCCTTTATAAATCAGCCGTTCAAAATAATCGCGTAAAGACCAGTAAAGGAATTTGATATGTCTTGAAAATCTCGCTTTAAAACCCAGTCTTTTGAAATAATTTTTCCTGAAGCTGATTTCAGGCCGCTCATCGGCAAAAACAAACCGGGGATGAACGAGAGGAAAAACCATGGGCTCGGTTTTCAAGTCGCAAAAAACAGGCTCTTTACGTTTGGTATGGGTGGCGGTTTCATCATAGCCGATGTTTTTGACGAAGTTTGACTCAGGAACGATGCACAGTCCATTCTGAGCGTAGCAGGTGAAATTCCACCAGTAATCCCAATTCACCCTGGCACCGCTCATGAATTCAGAAAAAAGTCTCTGCCAGTATGTCTGATCCACAGGTTTGGGAAAACAGGAACGGATCATTTCCGGAAGATCCGCTGTATCATAGAGTTTTTGGGGAATGGTGTGGTAACGCCAGGCCCTTTTCCAGGTACCCCAGGCTCCATGACATCTGAAGTACCGGCTGAAATGATAACTGAACGGATGATTTCGTTTCTCGTATGGGGAGAGACTTGATATCTGCATGATCCGCTCGTCATCGCGGTAACGCTCAAACAATTCCGCGCTAAACCTGAAAAAGTCAGCATGAATAACAACATCATCTTCAAGAATGATTCCATAGTCAACAGACTCGAAAAACCACCCGACAGCCGAAGCCACATGGGGGTCGCAGCCCATGTTGTCGTCCAGAAACCGCGTGACGATGTCGCAGGGCCAGTCGATTTCATCGACAACGTTTCTCGCTTGGACGCATTTGGTTTTATCGTCGGCATTACCCTGTCTGGGTCCGTCAGCGGAAACAAACAGCCTGGCCGGCTTGGCGTTTCTCAGAGATTCAATGAGGCCGCGAAATTTATCAGGTCGATTAAAAATTGTAATCAATACAGGAACATTCATTATACATCCTTCAGAATTTCGATGAAAAATGCCCGAACGGTCAAAATCCCTGACTTTTCGGCCTGGAGGCGAACCAGGCGAAAAAAAAGCTGACGGCCACGGATATCATCTGCCCCAGAACGGAAAATGCCGCCAGCCTGTCCAGGGCCATGCCGCCGGGAGTCTTGACATTGATCCAGAGAATCCCGCTGTAAACCAGAAAACCGGCGGTCACGGAAATCCCGAAATACCAGGTTTTTTTGGCCACAATCAGAAGCTGCCTGGGCAGATCGATGACGGGGATCAGGGCCAGCCAGCAAAGACTTTGAAACACAGGGACGCAATCGAGGTACTTTGGCAGGACCCGGGCAACGACGGGTTTAATCGACACCAGTGCAATCAGGATCAGAGGGAGCATCATGGCTGTACCGGCCAGGGTGCATTTGAGGCAGTAGAGAAAACATATCTTCATGTTTTTCCCGCTGGAACCGTACAGCATGGCGATGCGGGGATGAAAAACCTGACTGATGGACCGGGCCACAGTCACAAGGGTTGCCGAAAGGGCTCCGGCGTATGCGAAAAGCCCAAGGGATCTTGCGTTCATGGTCTGAAGAATATAAGTCCGCTCAAGGGCCGTCCAGAGATTGGTTGACGTGTATGTAAAAACCATAAGGGGTGCTCCGAAGGCCATCATTCTCAGCAAAACGCCCCGGTTGAGCTTCGGGACCGGCCTGATGGGCCTGTTGACATGGGCGTAAACCGAACTCACGACCTCCGGTGCGGAATAACGCAGACACAGGCCCGTGAACTGGTAAAAAACCACAAAAGGCAAAATGAGAAGGGACATCACCGAGGACAAGAACGTCGCCTTGGACCACTGAACAAAATCCCCGCTGTTTTTGTAGGTGGTGCCCAGATAGAACATGTAAAGGGTCGCAAACGAGACAAGAATCTGGGTTGCCCATCCCAGTGCCCCGTGCCAGTCTCCCCGGATAACTGAAATCACGCTGAGGGCACCGAAAACAATGGCGTGGACCGCTATGAGAACCAGGGTCCATCCCAGAGCGTTCCCCGCGTACAGAAAAGCCGTGGGCTGGTCATCCTTTCCGATGAAATAGGGATACTGACGGGCAAAGGACGTGAACACACCCAGATGGAGAAAAAACATATAGGCCGGGAGAATGGTGAACCGGGTGTAGTAGCCCAGTGTTTCAGGGCCGATAAACCTTCCCTGGATGATGCTGCCCACAAATCGAAGGGCTGTGGCGAAAAGTCCGCTTGCAGCGAGGGACGCGATGGAAATCAGAATCTGCCGGTTTGATTCTCCGGAAAAGAAGGCTTTGAACGATTTTTTCCAATGTGTGATCACAGTCTGAATTCCGGAGGGCGGAATATGAATCCCCGAAAGGTGGGCCATCAGATAACTCTGCCGCCAAGGGCAGCCCTTAGAAAAGCCTTTGAAGCTTCCACATGTTTCCCCAGCGCATGCCCGACAGATTCGAAATCCGTCTCCGAATCGATGGCCGCCTGAACCGATTCCGGCGAGAGATCCGTCAGCTGATGGTTCGAAAGACCGGCCAGTTCAAGCAGGGTCTGTATGCGGGAATTGCCGATGGTGTGGGGAACCCCTATGAAGGGTTTCCTGAAGAGAATGGAAAAAACCGTGCCATGGAAGGAGTTGGTCAGGACCATGGCGGCATTTTTGATCAGGCCCAGAAATTCACCGGGTCCGGCATCGAGAAGAACCTTGTCGGCAAGTTTCAGCCACCTGAAATCGTAGCGCAGGGGCATGACGCAGACGATCCTTAAGCCCGTCCGTTCCGCAACCTGACTTACAAGCCGGTAAAAGTCCATGTTTTCACCGAGTTCCATGGGATATACCAGGATATAGTCACCGGAAACCCCAGGGTTTTCAAGAATATCACCGTAATCATGTTCCGTGAGAAGCAGGGTGGGATCAACCACCAGAGCCGCCTCCCGTCCGGTGAGTTCCCTGATGAGCTGCTGTCCGCGTGTTTCACGCACGGACAGATGATGATACCGTTTCAGATATCCGGCGATCCTTGGGGAAACGTCAGAGGGAATGTCCTTGACGCCGAAACTGGGCGCATAACTGACAAGCCGTGTTTTTTCAGGGCATGCAAACCCCAGGTGATAGACAACGCCCAGGTCGGTGTCCAGAAAACGAGGCCGCCAGACCTGGTCCGAACCGGTGATGAGCACATCGAACTGCGGCGGATTCTTTTCAAGCTCGGTAAGACTTGGGTATCCGGTCGAGGACAGGGGGAGCCGCTCATGGATGAAACGGAAGAAACGCCGGTCATGCCGCCTGTTGGCGCGCCAGCGCATCAGATTGTATCCCCTGGTGATATACGCTCCTGGACGGTCCGCTTTTTCGGCCAGCCTGCCGTGGCCGGGGTCAAGGGTGCAGTCAAGGGTTCTGCACGCATGCCCCATGGCCCGGACCGTCCGGTTCAGGGCATAGGCCTGGAGGACAGCTCCGTAATTGAAATGATTGTGGATGGTGACGATGCCGACATTCATCATAGCAGGTTTCCTCGATGGGGTTTGCAGCTGCCGGGGTCTGTCATTTCTTCCTGTTCATCACATACCCGAGGACCTTGTCCCTGGGAAGAATGCCCAGAACCGAGTCTATATCCTTGTGGGTCGTCACCCCCTCTTCCACAACCAGCAATATGGCATCCACCAGAGGGGCGAACGTCAAGGCGTCCGCCGAATGGAGACAGGCCGGGACATCGAAAAAAACGGTTCTGTCGCTGTATCTTTGCTTCATTTCAGAGACCAGAGCCGCCATCTGGGGTGAGCCCAGGAGTTCCGAACTGCCGTGGATGGATCGTCCGCCGGAGATCACCGTCATTTTTTCGATCCCCGGCCAGACCATCACCCGGTTCATGGCGTCTCCGTCGATGAGAATGTCAGCCAGTCCTTTATCGCCGGGGATGCCCATATACCGGCAGATGGTCTGGTTTTTCAGATCACAGTCCACGAGTAGCACCGTATCGTCGCAGGTTTTGGCGAGGGTCAGTGCAAGATTGATGGCCGTCACCGTTTTTCCCGCACACGGTCCGGCACTGGTGATCATGATGGTGTTCCACCCGTTTTCACGGGTCTTCCGGAGAATCTGCGCCCTCAACCGGGTATAGTTTTCCTGAACGTCCGATCCTGAAAACATGCACATGCAGCGATTGTCCTGCATTCGCGCAGGATCAGGTTCAAAGCGCCTCGAATCGACGTAGGCCGGAGCGTTCCATATGCCCGAAATATCCGAAACATTGAGCTCGGTGCCTGTGGCTTTTGATGCGGTTTTGATCAAAGACAAAAAACGGTTTTTCATGCTTTTTCCTGTTTCAACTTTGTTAAAGTGAACACTCAATCTGGATTTTGAAAACATTCTTCCGCAATTGATAGTCTGTGGACCTGTATTGGGTATAAGCGTATGCCCCCGAAATCAGGAAATCATCCGCGAGCTGGTATGAAAGACCTGGCGAAAGGCCAAAGGTTTTCAAACGTTCTTTTCCTTCACTTTCTCCATCATCACTTCTGTTCAGGCGGAAAAACGTGGTCAGCCGGAGCGTGAGATCCTTTGAAAGACGCCTGTATCCAGAGATATCGACGGATGTCCTGTCCATGGACCGGGCCTCGCCGGACGAGGGCTGAAGGCTTTCGTCAATGGAAATCTGCATGGAACGGTCATCGGTCTTGTAGACAAGCCCGGCTTTGCCGATGAGGCCCCAGGTGTAGTTATGATCATCTTTGTATATGTACCTGACAGGATAGGACCGCATGTCGATGCCCGTCAGGACCTTATAGGTGTATGTGGTGTATCGTGAGCCGGCGTTACAGAAAAAAGTCAGGTTTTCTTCCGGGTTCCTGCTGAACCCCAGGGATGCATACACCTGTTCAACGGTGCTTGTGCCGTAGTCGTAAAGTCCGTATCCTGCGTAAAATTGGAAAAGCGCCAGTTCACTTGCCTGAAAAACGATTCCGGCGGAACCGCCTTTTGACGTCAGATCGACATCGTCTGCGTCATCCGTGTCCGAGTCGGTGCTTTCATCGCTGTAGTTCAGTGAAAGTTCCGATGAAAAGCGTTCGGAAAACCGTTGTTTGACCGACATATCGCCCTTGAGGAACTCATGTTTTTCCGTGTCAAGAAGAAGCCCGGTGGACGAGAGATAGCTGTCGAAATCCGAATCTTCTCCCCAGGACACATTCAGATGGCAGGCCGTTTTTTCATGGGCGTTCCAGTTCACAGCGCTTTTCACGACCCAGTCGTCGTTGTTCAGCCTGTGGTAATCTTTTAAAAACGTCCGGGACCATTGGCCGGAAAGAGCTGTTTTCATGCGATCGGAACTGTTGTCAACACCGGCTTCGGTGGTAAGGACCGCCGACCATCCTTCCTTTTCATGGTCTTCGTCAAAAAAAAGATTGTCGGAGAATTCCTCTTTCAACCCCGCTTTCAGCCGGTATTCAACATCATCCGGATACGCCGTTTGCGGAAAGATCCAGGCGATCATGATGAACAAAGCCCATGATCTGACAAATCCCATCAGCAAGCCGCAATTCCGATTCATGCAATCCGTGCT
This sequence comes from Desulforapulum autotrophicum, assembly GCA_020723285.1. Lineage (GTDB taxonomy): Bacteria > Desulfobacterota > Desulfobacteria > Desulfobacterales > Desulfolunaceae > DYJE01. The sequence goes on from DYJE01000012.1 coordinate 88,154, forward strand.
TGACATCGGCATCTTACTGGGGCAGGTATTCACGCAGCACCGGATTGACCGCTGAGATGAAGGCCCGCATCCGCTCTTCGGCGGCTGCTTCAGACTCGTCGGGATAAATGAGCGTGATCACACGGACCAGTGCGCCGTCGGTCCTGTGCCGTGTCAGTGCATCCCAGAAATTATAGGCTTTCATCTGGAATTCATGGGTCATGATCCTCCCCCTTGCCGGAAACCAGTAAAACGCAAGCTGTTTGATGGAATCTTTCTGAATGACCGCCCTTTTCACGGTCATTGTGGTTCCGTCGTTCAACATCATGGTTTCCGGACCCGCCTGCTCGAATTCCCAGCCGCCACCCCGAAGACAGGACGCAGGGGAATGGATGGACTCCCCCTTTCTCTGGCTTTCATAATAGGCCACGTAAAAGTTGATCATCCGGCCGTCAGGGGCCTTGTAATCGGCCATGACATAATCCGTGAAATCAAGCTCGTCCACAATGCTCGGCTCCATGGGCTGACGTTCGCCCGTCCAGGGCCCCAGATCAAGGGGAAAACCGGCAAAGGGCCTGATCATGGGAACGGATTCACGGAATTCGACCCCTTTGGCAAAGGTAAGATTCGCCGCCAGAAAAATCATGATAAAAACGATCTGCGGAATTCTGTGAACAGGTTTTTTTTCGAGGGTTTCTTTGGATGGCTCCCGTGTTTCCGGCTCCGTTTCTTTCATGATGTCATTCCCGGCCATGTCCCTGTCCGGTAAAAAAAAGGTCATCAGGCCTATTTCCAGACATAAAGCGGCCAGTGTCATCATAAAAATCAGCCACCCTTCAAAATCATGAAAAAAACCTTCCACCGCCTGGGTTCCGAACTGCTCGGAAAGAATCCCCGACAAGGCGATTCTCAGGCTGTTGCTCAAAACGGTTAGGGGCGTTGAAGACAGGACGATGACGATTTTTTTCCACATCCGGGCTTTGTAAAAATAGGCGACAAGGATGGAAAGGACCATCATGGGAAAGAGGTACCTCAGTCCGCTGCACGCATCCACAACCTGAAGCTTCGTGAATCCGAGGTCGATGATGTTGCCTTCCCTGTGGGCGCTGATTCCGTAACCCTGCATCATCATCACGCCAATTCGGGATGACAGAATTTTCAGCTGAAGGGTGATCCGGTTGTTGATAAACGCCGGAAACGGAAACATGGCCAGTGAAAACAGGAGGGGAAACAGGATGATTTTAATTTTTTTCCATCCCAGGGCCGCATGCAAAAAACCGAAAACAACCAGCCAGAGAGACACGTAAAGGGTGTAATACTCTCCGGCCAGCTCTCCGATCCAGAACAGAAAAACCCCGGCAGCGGCCATGGCCACACCGTTCCATGAAGGTTCGGACATGGCATCCCGAAGCGGATGGCGTTTCAGCCAGACAAGATACATCACAATCACCGGTACGAGCATACAATGAGAGTAGTCACCCTTCATCCAATCCTTGAAAACCAGCCATTCAAGGGCTTGAGCGTACAGCCCGATGAGAAGGATGCCGAACAGGACAGCTGCTGCGGCCCATGGATAATCTATTTTTGCATGCTTAAAAAAATCGCGCATTGATTTGCCCTGAATCTCGTTGTTTGTCTTACAAAGATGCCTCATCGCATGACGACCCGTCCGGCGATAGCCGGGTCCGGTCTGCTGAGCCGACGTACACACTCAACAAGGCGATGATAACGTAGGTGATGCCCCAGCTTTCCTTGAACATCCAGTTGATCGCGCCGTACATGAACAACGCCACGAGCATCCGGCCATCCATCACGTCCGATGCTTTTCCTGTGACAATCCTGACAATCATCACCAGACAGAGACCCAGAACTGAAACAAGGAAAGAAAAACCCACGACGCCCTGCCCTGCCAGCACTTCAAGATAATAGTTGTGGACACGGGCGGCGCTGGTCCTTTTGTTGATCAGGTTTTCTTTTGGAAAAATGAAACAGGAGCCCACCCCCAGAGCGGGTTTTTCCTGCCAGCGTTTGTAGGCGTATTCGTAGGCCGACATCCGGCCGTTTGACATTTCGGAAAAGCTTTTTCCCACACTCTGCTCCACTCGCTGGTCGATCAGCCTTTCGAAATAGCCCTCGACGCCGGGCAACATCACCAGGCTTGACAGAACAAGAATGGACAGAGCCCCGGCCCAGGCCACAAGCCGTCCGTTGATGTAAGGGTATATGAAGTAGACCAGACAGATGAACGTTGCAAGAAACCGTGTCCGGGAATTGCCGAGAACCAGACCGAACAACGCAAGAACACAGAAGAATATCAGGAACCCGCCGTTCATTTTCCGGTTGACGAGGAAATATCCCAGAAGAAGGACCAGAAGCCCCGATTCCCAGAATACGGGCGGCGTGTTCAGGAAACGCATGAGGTGGAGTTCGTAAATGGGATGACCGGCCAGCAGAAAAAAAACAGCGGCGACGGTTAAAAAAACGTGGGTGAACATAAACACATGGGCGGACGAAACAAAAAAACGGCGGATATCGTCCCGAGTCTTAATAAGAACCGGGACAATGAACAGAAGAAAAAGAATGGTGATACCGCGCTGATAATTGGGGTTCGCTGAAAACTCGATGGTTTTCCCATGGGCATCGGAATACATGAGCGGACTCATGAACGACCAGGCGACGATGACAAGAGACAGCCATACTGAAAGGCCGTGACGGAATTCAAAAAGGGAGAGGAACTCCTCTTTGAAATATTTGATGATAAAAAACAGAATGACGGGATACGTGGGATAGAGAGTCACGAAAGGCTTCCACGACGCGGCCCAGAGAACCGTGGGGTAAAAACTCATCATGGCGATGACCAGATAAGGCCGGAACAGGGCGAGCATTACAAGCACCGCACTCATAATGAGCCATCCCCAGAGGGAGCCTTCCAGACTTAAAAAATTGACGTAGTTGTTAAGGCTGAGTTCCATCAATGCAAATATGTTTAAACCCTTTTCCATGGCACAAAAAAAATGTCGTCATACCATGAAGGGTTCAAGAGAGAATATCATGATGATGGCTCAAACGGTCCTCCCCCTCGCGGGCAGGAAGCCTTTCAACCTTTCGAGACGCCGGTTCAGAAAACCGGCCGATCTTTCGTAAAACCTCATGGGGACACGGCAGCAGACATCCGCCCGAAGGTATTCGCCCGACGCGATAAGCTTGAGGGCACGTGCTCGCAGACGCGGCACAGGGTATACAGCGCCCCTCAATCTCCCGATATGTTTTGACGCGGTGGTGTAATCGCTTGGGATAACTCTGAGGCTCCTGCGCCCGACCAGTTCACGGATCAAGGCCTTGCCCTTGGGGGTGCTGGCCAGAACCAGGGAGTCACCCTTCTGATGATGCCATATTTCAGGAATGCCCCAGAAGTCGCCCAGGGTGATGTCGCCGGGTCTTGGCATGCTGCCGAAAGGACAGGTGAAACAGATTTTCTGAAGATAAAGGTGGTAAACCATGGCAGCCCTGAACCAGGGGTCTTCGCCGCAGTTTTTGAGGTATCTGGCACCGGACCTTTCGACAGCGCACAAGGTCTGAACGGACAGTTCCTTGTTTCTGAATGAAAAGGACTCGATACGGTCCCGGCTTCCGAAACGGTGATCCAGATAGGCGTGAAAGGACGTGAGGGACGGGACGCCGTGGCAGACAAGATCCACGAGAATCATGTTGGCCCTGGCTTCGGGCGGGGCGACCAGACGCAAGCCCGCCACCTGGCAGGGCGTGCCGCAGAAAAGAACCGTCGATCCCCTTTTCGCAAGATCGACGATGTCACGGAACAGCCGGGCATGGACCAGGCTTGGAATGTACTTCGACCCTTTCAGAGACGCGAGATCGTCCGGACTGTCAATCAGGACATGCCGGGGCGTCCAGCCTTCGCCCCAGGCGCAGCCGCACACAAGGCCTTTCTTTTCAAGCACGGTTTTCGCGAGTTCGGAAAAGACGCCGCCCGAACTGCTTGAAAGATGGTTTTCCCTGTCCGTGGACCAGGCGGCGCAGATATCGGGTTCATCCATATCTCCACGGCCTTCATCTTCTCCCGCGGCTCTGACCGGACAGAATTTCAGGCAGAGCATGCAGTTGTTGCACAGCGATTCATCCACCGAAGGCCTGTAAAAACCCTCGCTGTTCAAAACCATGCGGATGGCCGTTTTGGGGCAGGCGCAGGAACAGGCCGAACAGCCGCAGCACAGGTCGTCGCCGATATGGGCGAGACTGGGTGCGGGATGGGTCACCTGTCTGAAAGCGCGGTTTTTTACGTCCGAAGTCGCGGAAGGCTCAGTCAAGGAGGCCTTCCTTGTATACGTTTGCGGCATGCTTTAAAAACCACCGGTACGTCGATTCAATCCCGCTTTCAAGGGTGATTTTCGGGCCCCATCCCAGACGGGAAAGCCTGCTCATATCCAGAAGCTTGCGCATCGTGCCGTCGGGCCTTGTGGTATCACATTCCAGATCCCCTTCAAACCCCACCGTCTTTCGGACCAGGTGCGCCAGATCCATGATGGTCAGCTCCCGGCCGGAGCCCAGATTGACAAAGCAGGGTGACGGATAGACTGTGAAGTTCTTTTGAATCTCGCTGTCCGGAAGCGTCATCACAAACACGCAGCCGTCCGCCATATCGTCCACATGGAGAAATTCGCGCTTAGGCGAGCCGCTGCCCCAGACCACCACGCGTTTCACGCCGTGTACTTTGGCTTCATGGAATTTCCGGATCAGCGCAGGCAGGACATGGGACGACTCCGGATTGAAATTGTCATGGGGGCCGTAAAGGTTGGTGGGCATCACGGCGATGAATTGCGTTCCGTACTGCCGGTTGTATGCCTCGCACATTTTGATTCCCGCAATTTTCGCCACAGCGTAGGGCTCGTTGGTGGGCTCAAGCTGACCGGTCAGAAGGTGCTCCTCGTTCATGGGCTGGGGGGCGTGTTTGGGGTAAATGCATGACGAACCCAGAAACAGAAGGCGTTCAACGTGGTTTTCATAGGCGGCGTGGATGATATTCGTCTGGATGGCGAGGTTGTCACGGATGAACTCCGCGGGCCGGGTGTTGTTGGCGTGGATTCCGCCGACCCTGGCCGCCGCAAGAAAAACATAATCCGGAGCATGGTTCCTGAAAAACCGGGAAACATCCGCCTGGTTCCTAAGGTCCAGGTGATACATATCCACAGGCGTCGACGCATGGTCTTCGGGTCCGCGTGTATGGAAATTCCCTAAAAGACAGGTATAGCCCCTGTCGGCAAGATTTCGCGCAATGGCACCGCCAACCATCCCCGACGCACCCGCGATAAAGATTCGGCTTGATTTATTCATTTCGTTCATACACCTGAAAACCGGCCCGCTGGCAGAGCTCGTCCCGTTTGGCTTCTTCAAGGTCGCTGGCCGTCATTTCCCGCACCAGTTCACTGAAACCGATTTTCGGTTCCCACCCCAGATTTTTTTTGGCTTTGGACGGATCGCCCAGAAGTGTATCGACTTCCGTAGGCCTGAAATACCGGGGGTCGACCCGCACGATGATTTTTCCGTTGGCCGCGTTGACGCCTTTTTCATGAACGCCCTCACCTTCCCAGACGATGGCCGTGCCAAGCTCTTTTGCGCAGAGTTCCACAAATTCCCTGACAGAATGCTGTTCCCCGGTGGCGATGACATAATCATCCGGCTCGTCCTGCTGGAGCATCAGCCACTGCATCTCCACGTAATCCCTGGCGTGGCCCCAGTCCCTTAAGGCATTGAGGTTCCCGAGATACAGGCAGTCCTGCATTCCTAAGGATATACGGCAAAGCGCCCGGGTGATTTTCCGTGTGACGAAGGTTTCTCCCCGTAAAGGGGATTCGTGGTTGAAAAGAATTCCGTTGCAGCCGTAAATTCCATAAGCTTCCCGGTAGTTGACCGTGATCCAGTAAGCATAGAGCTTGGCGCAGGCGTAAGGGGAACGCGGGTAAAACGGCGTGGTTTCCGTCTGGGGGATTTCCCGGACTTTTCCGTAAAGTTCCGATGTGGACGCCTGGTAGAACCGTGTTTTCTTTTCAAGCCCCAGAAGACGGATTCCTTCAAGAAGCCTCATGGTTCCCAGGGCGTCGGCGTCCGCCGTGTACTCCGGCGAATCGAAGGAAACCTGGACATGGCTCTGGGCCGCGAGATTGTAGACTTCATCCGGCCTCACCTGCTTAAGAATGCGGATGAGGTTGGTGGCGTCCGTGAGATCGCCGTAGTGGAGGATCATGGTGTGGCTGGAATCGTGAGGGTCTTTGTAAAGGTGGTCGATGCGGTCCGTGTTGAACAGCGACGTCCGCCGCTTGATGCCGTGCACCTCATAGCCTTTCAACAGCAGAAACTCCGCGAGATACGCTCCGTCCTGCCCCGTGATTCCGGTGATCAAAGCCCGTTTCATAAATGGTAAATTCCGATGCCTTTAATAGAGTTTGACAGCCTGACATCAGACCAGTTTCCTGAGGAGTTTCGCCCAGAAAACGTTGATGTCCATGATCAGGAAATGCATGGCCAGAAGAACTAAAACCGGGGCGATGACAACGCCCGCAGCCATAACCGTCCGCCGTGACCGTATCCGTTCAATGTCGTTCGCGGTAAGGATGGGAGGAATCTCTCCAAGAACGGGAATCCGTGTGATTTTCACAAGGGCTGAGGGTTTGTGCACCGCGCCGTCCAGAAACTCCAGAACCGCCGCCAGCCCGACACCGGCGGCGACACTCAGCACCAGGCCGATCACGAGAATGACGATGCGGTTGGGCTTGAACGGTTTTTCGGGAAGCCGGGGCGGATCGATCAGGGTGAACCGTTCGCCTTTCTGGTCTTTTTCAAGCCCCGAAGCCACCTTGGCTTCCATGTGCTTCTGGGTCAGGTCGTTGAGCTTGCCGTTCATGTTGGCCTGCTCCGATAAAAGGGCCTTGTATTCCCCTTCGATCTGGGCGGAGGATTCAATGCGTGATTCATACCCGGCTTTTTTTCGTTTCGCGTCCAGAATCTGCCGTTTCACGGAATCGATTTCAGACCTGAGACCCGAAAGCTGCGACGCAATGGTGATATACGCCGGGTTATCCGGGTGGCGTTTCCTGGTCTCGGATTTTTCTTTCACCGTTTCAAGCTGTTTTGTAAGCTTTTGTATTTCCGATTGGGTGTTGATCACGTCCGGGTATTCATCGCTGAATTTCGATTTCAGAGCCACAAGAAGCACATTCAGCTCTTCCAGCCGCCGTTGATCACTGTTGAACTCCACCTCGGGAGAAAGCATGGACAGCTGGGTGATGAAATATTTCTCTTTCTCGGAAAGAATCTTAAGCTGCTCGTTGAGCTGATCCTGAATTTTTTCCATGGACTCGATCAACTGCACGTTCACGTTCATGAATTCGGGCAGCCTGATCATGTTCTTTTCCTTGAAAACGGAGATCTTCCCGGTAAGCAGGGCCAGGGAGTCCTTGACCTTGTTCATCTCCGCTTCGAGAAACTGGGTCGTCTCCTCCGTCTTCCGCGTGCGTTCCTTGAGGTTTTCCTCCAGAAAAAGAGAAGACAGGGCGTTTGTGGTGTCGACGACCTTTCTGGGGTCGTTCCCCTCATAAGCCAGCTGAAAGGCAATCATGGCGGCGGTGGGTCGGCCCGTTCTCCGGTCCATGATTTCGGCGCTTATCGTGTCGACCTTGATGTTCGACCGCATGGTCTCAACGATTTCTTCCATGGTTTTTTTGCTTCTCAGATCGGCATACAGGTCATTCTTGTTGATCAGTTCGATGAGGTTCGTGTGGCTCATGATCCGCTGCTTGATCATTTCAAGACGCTGCTCCGCATAGCTTGTCACGGTGGCCATGACGAATTCCTGCGGTATTTCCTGTTCTTCGATGAGAATGGTCGCGGATGACCTGTAATGGGAAGGCAGGTAAACGGCCAGCGCGACGCTGGCCGTCATGATGGCGATGGCCGGGAGGATCAGGGCCGCTTTCCTCCGCCTGATGATCGGCAGGATGTCTGCGGGTTCAATGGGTGTGCTGCTCACGATAACACCTCATGCTTGTTTCGGTTCTTTCAATCATTATTATTTCACCACCACAAGATCGCCGCGTTCCAGCCGGATATTCTGTTCCAGGCTTTTTCCCTCGGCCACATCGCTGTAATTGAAATGGAAAATTTTCGTTTCGCCGTCCATATTCCTGAAAATACGGATATCGTCCTTGTCGGCAAAGGGATTGACCCCTCGCGCCATGGTGAGAGCCTGCATCACCGTCACGTTTTCATGGATGGGATAATGGCCGGGGGCGTTCACTTTGCCGATCACATAGATCACCATGCTGCTGGTCTGAAGAACCTGGACCGACACATGGGCCCCGGGCATGTAAACGGCCAGTCTTTCCTCGATGTCCTTTTTCAGCTGGCCGAGGGTCCTGCCCTGGGCCTTGACCTCCCCGATCAGCGGAAAAGTGATGTTGCCGTCGGGGAGAACCGACGTCTGTCGTGTCAGAGACTCTTCTTTCCAGGCGGAGATATGAAGGGCGTCACCGCAGCCGATGGTGTAAACCTGACCTGCGGGGGACGGCCCGGCTGAAACGGGCGGACGGGCAGAGGAACACGCGGTCAGACACAGCACCGCAATCATTGAAAGAATCTTTTTCATGATCATCCCCTATCCTTTGAGGGTGTCGAGAACCGCTTTCGCCTCGTGGATCCCCCGGTAGGCGACGTTGCTTTTCACGGCTTTTTCAAGATGTTTCTTCGCGTCGGGCTTCAACCCTTTTTTGTATTTGATCATGCCCATGTGGTAGTTCAGAACGGGATTGTCGGGATTTTTTTCGTAGGCTCCGCTCACGGTCGCAAGGGCCCTGTCGTAGTTGCCCTGCTTGTAGTACAGCCAACCCAGGGTGTCTGACGCGGCGCTGTCGCCGGGTTTTTCCTTCAAAACCTTTTCGCTGAGGGCCACGGCTTTATTGAGGTCATCGGCGGACGATGAGGTTTCGCCGATCAGGAAGGCGAGGTTGTTGGCCATGGATAGGCTGTTGGGGCGTTTTTTCAGCATGGATTCATAGAAGGCCCTGGCTTTGGGGAAATCTTTTCTGTTTTCATACATCATTCCCAGGGCCACGGCAGCCTCGGAGTTGTCCGGGTTTTTTTCAAGGGCGTCCAGAAGGGCTTTTTCAGCCTCGGCGGTCTTGCCGGTGTTGATCAGCACCCGTGCAATGCTGTTGGCGGGAATCGGCCATTGGGGGTTGAGTGAAAGGGCCTGTTTATACGATGCGAGGGCCTTGTCGATGTTGCCCGACGCTTCCATGACACCGCCCAGAAGGTTGTGATAATATACCGCCTCCTTTTTCCGTTCGATCTGGCGTTTGCAGATGGCCGAAGCCTTGTCGTAATCTTTCTTGCCGGTGTAGATTTTCACCAGGTTCGACAAAATCTCGAAGGAGTCGGGCAGGGTTTTCCGGGCCGATTCCAGTTCCTTGACCGCCAGGTCCAGTTTCCCGTTGACCACGTGGCTCTGGGCCATTTTGATGTACCCCAGGTGATGGGCGGGAAACGTCTTTTTCATTTCGGCGAAAACCGCCAGGGCCTTGGCTTTTTTGCCCCAGTTTTCATACAGGTCGCCCAGGGATGCGCGGATTTCCGGGTCGGCGGGGGTTTTCGAGATCAGATCCTTCAGTTCCGGCTCGGCCGACGCGTAGTCCTTGTTCATCAGATACAGGTTGACCCTCTCTTTTTTGAGCGTCACTGAATCGGGCAGGTTTTTAAGGCCGTTTTTCACGGCGTCCATGGCCAAAAGGTTCTCCTTGTTCATCACATGGGCCCTGGACAGGTAGGCGTAAGCCATGTCCTGCTCAGGTTTCTGGGCGATGACCGAACGGAAGCACGAAACCGCTTCGGCACCCTTCCCTTCCGAAAGGGCGATCATGCCTTTGAGCTGAAGGGCGTCCACGCTTTTCGGATCTTCTTTCAGGACGTCCGCCACCGTGGTTTTGGCCTGATCCACCCGGCCCATGGACAGGTAGAGGGACGCGAGGCTGTTCATGGTCCTGACAATGCCGGGTGACGATTTTTTCCGGTCGAATTCCAGAGAGGATTTGAGGATGCGTTCCGCCTCGTCCTTCCTGTTCTGGGCGATGCGGATCTCCGCCAGGGCCAGATGGATGTCGTAGCTTTTCCGGATCGTTTCCTTTCCTTTTTCAAGGATGGCGTTGGCCGCGTCCACCCGGTTCCGGGCCAGGTAATACCGGGCGATCTGCACGTAGACGCCTTCCTTGTCTTCTTTTCCCGTGAGAATGGACTGGATCGCCGTTTCCGCTTCCCTGGTTTTGTTCAGCTTCAGGTAAACGTCACCCAGATTGAAGCGGTGAGACACTTCACGGGGTTCGATGTCCGCAAGAATTTTCAGTTCGGCCAGCAGGTCCTCGTAGCGTCCTGTGGCGGCAAACATCCGGGCCATGGCCGAATGAAGCCCAACGGCTTTGGGGTTTACGGCAATTCCTTTGCGGAGGATCTCTTCGGCACTGACGCCTTTCGGGGGGTAGGCGGCCTTGAGCAGAAAAAATTCAGGGTCCGTGCACTTCAGGGTTTCCAGACGGTCCAGAACCTTGACAGCCTCATCGGTTTTCTTTTCCGCGATGCGGATGGCCGCTTCAAGGATGATCGCTTTCTCGTGGTCTTTTTCAGACGCGAGAATGATCCGGGCTTTTTCAAGGGCCTTGTCGTAAAGCTTGGCGGCAAGAAACAAGCGGCCCAGCTGGAGGTGGGCCTCCCAGAGTCCGGGATTCAGTTCCACAGCCTTGTTCAGACGGCCCATGGTTTCTTTGTAGTTCTTGTCCTTCAGTTCCACCATGCCCAGAAGGTAGTGTGCGTCGGCGTATTTGGGATCGATCTGGATGGCGTTTTTCAGTTCGACCCGGGCCAGGGCGTAATCATCGGCCTCGTACAGGGCTTTTCCCTTGTTGTAGAATTTCAGTTTTTTTTCTTCAGGCCCGGCGCAGGAGCACATGGGGCTGAGAACAAGACACATGACAAGCAGTGAAGCCCAGGTTTTCAGGAAGGACACATTCATTCATTTCTCCTTGGTATTTTGGCAGCCGGATTGTCCGTTCATAAAAAAGCGCCCGCGCTCCGGACGAACAGGACAATACACATGGCGGCCAGGGTTCTGTTGATAAAAAGGTGTTTTTTCCTCAGTTCGCCGACAACCATCTCGAAGGAGAACAGCATCACGATGAGGTGCACCGAAAGGGTCAAAAGGTTGATGCCCTTGATTTCGTACCCCACGAGAAGGGGCAGGGCGATGGAGATGAAAAGGATGATGAAATCAAGGGGGGTGGCTTTGAATCCTTTTTTCCGCCGGGTGAATTTCAGCGTCATGATCATGAACAGCGCCAGAAGGCCGTAAGCCCCGTTGTACAGCATTCTCGCCGTTTCTCCCATCCACGCCGCGCCGTCGGATTCAACCCCGTAAAGAATAAACGGAATGGCCGCGTAATAAAACAGCCGGTTCACCCAGAAACTCCAGTCGCTTTTGACTTTGGGGACAAGGAGAACCGAAGCGAGCACACATCCGGCGACAAGGGGTGCATAGCCGGGCAGGGTTTCAAACCCCATGCACGACACCATGAGAAGGGCGATGAAACCGTAAGTCAGACAGGGAAAGGCGATGCGGATGATCAGGTGACGGTCCCTCACCTTCCTGAAAACCCCTTTCATACGCATCTCGTAGTATTCACTCTGGGATATCCTCCAGCCACGATGATCCGCCAGCTGGAAAAAACCGAGAATCGCCGATGAAAAACCGAGATAGTACATCAGAAGAATCCATTCGGAATGGTATCGGAGCAGGAAGGCCGAGCAGACGAGAAACGCCTGGAGAACGTACACCAGACACACCGCTTCCGAATGACGGAATCCCAGGGCCATCAGCCTGTGATGAAAATGGGTTTTATCGGCCTTGAAAGGAGATTTCCCTTTCATGAGGCGCCCCATCATCACGCTCAGGGTATCCAGAATGGGAAATCCCAGGAGAATCAGGGGAAACAGGGGGCTGATGGTTCCACTGCCCTGACTGACATGGATGGCCAGGGTCACGGACAGAAAACCCAGAAGCTGACTCCCGGTGTCCCCCATGAAGATGCTGGCCGGATGGGTGTTGAAGCGCAGGAAACCGAACACGGCCCCGATCACCGCGAGGCTCATGACGGAAACACCGGTCATGCCCAGGGTGTAGGCCAGATAGGACAGGCAGAGAAACGAAAGGATCACGATGCCGCCGGCCAGGCCGTCCAGGCCGTCGGACAGGTTGATGGCGTTGGTCACACCCACAATGGCCAGCACCGTCAGGATCAGGGACACGGCTGGGGGCAGTTTTGAAAGAAAGGGGAAAAGGTCCCCTGTTGACACAATGTTCACCCCGCCCTTCCCCACCACCATGCCCGCGGCCAGAAGCTGTCCGAAGAATTTCGCAGCGTACCCCAGATCCCTGGCATCGTCCAGATAGCCGAACACCACGATGACCGAAGCCCCGATGATGATACTTGTCACCACCCGGTCAGACGGATTCCACACCAGAAAAGGACAGAGAATGCCGAAAGCCATGGCAAGTCCGCCAATTTTGGGCACCGGGGCCTGATGGACTTTCCGTTCGTTGGGAACATCGAGAACATGAAGGGTCCCGGCCATGCTCTTGAGAATGGGAATAAGAGACAGGGTCAGAAACAGTGACAAAAGGAGGGTCGAAAGATAGATCATATCCACCATGCTGTTCTCTTATTAAATATTAAAAAGGTACGTGACGGTCAGGGAATACAGCTCCGCCTGGTCGTTCACACAACCGAAGTGTCGCTGAAAACAGGACGGGTGTTGTATATCACGCGCTTCATTAAGCAATTATTACCCGGAGATTAGGATTCTGTTACGCCGATTTTCCGATCTGAAAATCCGGACAGGTAAAAAGGAAAATTGCATTCCCCCACCCCGCCGGTCATTTTTAATGTTCTTTTAATGTGGTCTTAACCTGAATCAAACAAAGCCGTTCTATAAATCCTGACGTCGGCTCGTTACCGCAACCCTGACTAAGGATTGATATCCTTTATAATTTTGTACCATTACGCCACTTATGACCCCCTGATGATCCGGCCTTTGCACCGGAAAAAAAGGAAAAGGGCCGTAACGATAACCTTTTACCGCGAGGATACGAACATGAAACCGATGTTTTTATGGATGACCGCATTGATCACTTTTTTCAGCCTGACGTCCGATTCATACGCCTATTACATGGAAGTGGATTCCCTTTCCATGAACCGTGTGGGTTCATCCATTTTCTGTCAGGCAGGCGATGACCGCTACATCATTCAGCAGTTTTTAGTCACCAATACCGGAAGCGCGGATCTCTTCGACGTGGGCGTTGCCTCTGCCTTCATGTATTCGGGAAACTGGGGTTTCGAATACGACAACGACACCCACTCCTTTCAGCGTGAAATCACCGGAGATGGTGTGTCCTACGGCATCCATTCCCTGAAAGTCTTCACATCCTGCCCTTTTGGCGATCCTGTGGAAACGACCTACCTGTCCCTGTCACGGGACAACACCGACCTTTCCCTCTGCGGTTTCGCCTCGGGAAGAACCACGAATATCCCGCTGATCTTAGACGAGACCGACGAGATTCCCGTGTTCTGGCTTGGAGATCTGGCCGCGGGAGAAAGCGCCTACCTTACCTGGTACGCCCTCCAGAGCCCCTACATCAGCCCCGCCACCAACGCGGCCTGGAGTTTCAACATGATAAACGGTTTTGTGGCGGAATCGCGGACCACAGTCCCCCTGGCCGGGAGTCTCTGGTTTCTCGCCGGAGGTCTTGTCTTTCTCCGCAGGAAAATGCCGTTTTAACAAAACGGCGGCAAAGGTCTTAAGGAGAATGGTTATGTCTGGCTCAAACATCGCGGTGAACATGGAAGATCATGTCAAAAGGAAGGACGCCCACGTCCGGAAAATGGAGCGGCTCTTGGAATACCTTGAGAATTCCAAAGAAAAGAAATTTACAGGGTACATTAAAATCAACTTCAGCCAGGGCGTCATCGGACGGATCGAGAAGTTCGAGGAAATCCTGAAATAGAAAAAAGGCACGCGATGGAAAAAGGCGGATCACTCCTGACACACCGGGATATCCGTCTTTTCCATGACATATCGAAGAGAGAATAACAGGAGAGGGACAATGAAAAAACGGATTCTTTCCCTATGGGTGTTCATGGGGATCATCATGTGGGCCGGCAGCGCCCTGGCCTATTTCGACGGCGGCCTGAACGGCAGCCTCGTGGTCAGCATCTACAACAAGGACAACAACGAATGCAGCATCGACCTGGGCCATGTGAAAGACACCATCGGTCTTCAGAACGTTCAGGTGGCCGCTCCCGGTTCATGGAACATCGACATGTTCCCCGGCCTCACCCTGTCTGACCTCAACGTCGGTGCCTATGCCGTGGACGTTGACCGAAGTGTGGGTTACTACAACATGTACTTCGGGATCAACACCCCCGACGTGGAAGACATCGTCTGGGGCGGCACCAAAGCTTACGGCATGTTCTGCAACACCGCCGAATACTCTCTCGGTACCCTCAGTGAATCCGGTAACCCGGTGTCCGTCATCGAATCCGCCCATGTCAACTCCTACTTCTGGAGAATGATCGGCAACGCCGATCAGGAAGGTTACTACATGGGCCTTATCAATCCTTTTGATATGGCCTATGAAGGTATCGAAGGCCACGGTGAAGACTGGGAAGAAAGCGAAAGGGGATATGTGGATCTGTACCTGTACGATTACTTCAGACAGATTCCCTACGCTGGCGTCAAGGCTGACGGTTACGTGGCGCTGATCCGCCTCATGGCCGACGGCAGCGTAATCATGAACCCCACCATCCCGGAAAACATCATCGTGGTCTCGGCTTTCGCCAATCCTGTGGTGGTCAGCGAAGGAGAGACCGTGACGCTGGACGGTTCCGGGACCACCGGGTCCCTTGAAGACACCCCTTTGACCTACACCTGGACTCAGATTGAAGATGAAGATTCCGCTTATGTCGAATTGCCTTATGACACCGGAGACCACCCCGTCATCACGTTTACGGTTCCTCCCATTACAAATCCATCAGAAACCTTGAAGTTCATCCTTACCGTAAGGGATTCCCTGGGTCATAAAGCCACATCCGAAATCGTTTCCGTCACCGTCAACCACCTGGTCATCAGCACGCCGCCGGTGGTCAGCGCCGGTGAAGACCAGACCCTGAACTGGAACACGCCCGAAGGTTTGGTCACACTTCACGGCAGCGCCACGGATCCCGGCAACGCCGGATCCCTGACCTACACCTGGGAGCAGATATCAGGCACTAACGTCCCGCTCAGCGGAGCAGACACAGCGGAGCCTTCATTCCTAATGGCCGATGTGAATCCCGCAGACAGCACCCTTGAATTCCGACTCACCGTCACCGACGCCGACGGCGAAAAAGGCACCGACACCGTGTCGATCCGTCTTACGAGCGCTCCTGTGGCCCTGGCCGCCGCAGACCGGACCCTGGTCGCCGAAACACCCGGCGGTACCGTGCCCCTTACCCTTGACGGCTCGGGATCTTCCGATGCGGACAACGACATTGTCAGTTATGTCTGGACATACCAAGGGCCTCTTGCCGTCATCGTGGAAAACGACGACGTCACCAAGCCCGATCGAGACATCCTGATCCCCGACGTGGGTTTCGGCGGCGCGGAACTCACCTTCACGCTTACCGTCACAGACAGCGCAGGCAACCACGGCTCGTCCTTGGTGACGGTGACGGTGACCAACGTGAACCGCGCCCCCAACCTCGTCATCACCTCGCCAGGCACCGTGGGCGGCGGCACGCAGTTCATCCTTTCCGCCCTTGAGAGCAGCGATCCCGACGGGGACATCGCCACGGAGTTCACGAACGTCATCTGGACCCAGCTTGATGTGTCCGATGAAAACCGCGCTGTATCAGTCGACGGCAGCAACCCTCTCGCTCCGGTTTTCATGGCTCCCGAACTGGGTTTCAATGAAACCCTCACCCTTTTGTTCCAGCTTTCCGTGGAAGACCGGGGCGGCAGCGGCCAGACCTCCCGAACCATCGAGGTGGCCCTCGCTTACCTCAACCATGCTCCGGTGGCCGGGATCTCCTGCACCGGCCAGGGTTCCTGCCCGGTGGTTCTCCAGGCCGGAAGCGCCATCGACCTTGACAGCTCCGGCACGTCGGACAATGACGGCCTGACCGACATTGTCAGCCGGACCTGGACCCTTTCCCTCAAACCCGAAGGTGAAACGTCCACCCTGAATGAATCCGGCGACAGCCTGCGCTTTACCGCTCCCTCGACCCCCGGGGAATACCGTATCACCCTCACGGTGTCTGACCGCTCCGCCTCTAGGTCTTCAGCCTCCTACAGCTTCAGGGTTGAAAGTGACGCCGCCCATGCGCCCGTGCCTGTCGTCCAGTCTCAGGACAGCGTGTTCGAAACCCGGACCCTTGCCCTTGACGGTTCCGGAAGTTCGGACCAGGAAGGCATGGACGACATCGTCACCGTGGCCTGGTCCTACACCCAGATCACGGAAACCGATCATCCCGTCACTCTGTCTTTCATCAACGGAACCACGCTCACCCCCTCGCTCACCGCGCCTTCGGTGACAACGGACACCGTGGTGGACATCCGTCTCACCCTCACCGACAGAACCGGTCTTTCCGCCTCGGCGACGAAACGGATCACCCTCATGAACAACACCGTTCCCACGGCCCCGTCCATCAACGCCCCCCGCTATACCGGCGGCACATATTCCGCGGCCAACGGCGAAGTGAAAACCCTTCTTCCCGTTCTCAGCGTCAACAACGCCGCAGACAGCGACGGCCACAGCCTGACCTACCGTTTCAGACTGGCCTCGAACGCCGCCATGACAGCAGTTGTGGCGGAAAAAACCGGGGTGGTTCAAGGGTCGGGCATCACATCCTGGCAGATGGAGGCCGCCGACTTCACGGTTGCAGGCAACAGCCTCAGTGACGAAACCCTGTATTACTTCCAGGCGTCGGCCACCGACGGCATCGCCGATGAACGGGACATCCCCTGGAGCGAACCTTCGCCGTTCTTCGTCAACCTTGCGAACGACGCCCCGACCCTTCCGGGCGTGGCCTGGCCAGTGAACGGGTCGACCCTTGAAACCCGGAAACCCTGGTTCCGTGTGACCAACGCCACGGACAGCGACCAGGATGTTCTGGTCTACGAGTTCCAGCTCTACCGCTTCGACACCGGCATCCGGGGCGAACTTCTGGCAGGCACCGGCACTGCGCCCCTTGCGGAAGGCCATGTGGCCGTGGATGAGCAGGGCTTCCCCTTAAGCAATCCCGCCCAGGGTGAAACCTCCTGGCGTCCTGACGTGACCCTCGCCGACAACGCCACCTACCTGTGGCGGGTCCGTGCCCAGGACATGAACAGCGGCGAGCCCGCGGTCCAGCGCAGCTGGCGTGAACTGGTGTTCACGGTGAACACCGCGTCGGACAGCCCGTCGGCTCCGGTGGTGGTCAGTCCTGCCGACAAGTCACGGGTGACCACCGTTACCCCGAAGCTCACCGTGAAAAACGTGGTGGACCCCGATCCTTCGGACAGTCACACCTACTTTTTCGAAATCGCGAAAAAAACCGGTGACTGCGGCTGTGAAGACCTGTTCCTCACGTCCGCCGTCATCTTCCAGAGCCCGGCCGTGGCGGAAGGCACTGAAGACGCCGGGCTTCCCGGCGGCGGAAGTCTTGATCTGGTGTTCGCCTCCGACACTCTCGGTGGCGGTTCGGACTGGGAAATCCCCGTCAGCACCGAAAACACATCCTGGACCGTACCCTTGCGGTATCCGGGTCTCCCCCTTTCGGACAACACCCTTTACTGCTGGAGGGCCAGAGCCCTGGATTCAGAACTTCTCGAAGGATCATGGATTTACAGCGAATTTTTCGTCAATCTCTTGAACGACGCGCCGGAAGCGCCGGAAATCATAGCCCCCATCACCATGAGCCGGATCACGGTGTCACGCCCCGTTCTTTCGGTATCTCCGGCCGCGGATGCGGATCTGGACAATCTGTCCTACCGTTTCGAACTGTACGCCGACGCCCTGAGCGAGAGCCCGGCTTATGCCGCCATCGTGGACAAATGCGAATGGCGTGTGCCTGAGAATCTGGTGGAAGGCAAGAATTACTTCTGGCGGGTCCAGGCCATGGATCAGAGCACCACCGGTGCCTGGTCACAGTTATCGTCCTTCCGGTATTTCAGCGCCTATCCTCCAGCGCCGTCCGTGGCCTCACCTGTTCACGGCGGGGTGGTCAGCTCTTCCGTACCGTCCCTCACCATCCTTACCCCCGACGGGCTTGGCGATGACAGCACGGTCACTTACGAGTTCGAACTGTACTCGGACAGCGGGCTTGCCCACATCGTGGCTTACGACACCGTCAATCAGGACACCGGTGTCACCACCTGGAAACTGTCCGATGACACCACACGGTGGGCGGATGCGTACTCGGGGTCAAAGAAACTGACCCATTCGGTCTATTACTGGCGGGCCCGGACCGTTGCAGGATCGGACCGGAGCAGCTGGACCGCCACAAGCCGGTTCACCGTCAACACCGAAGCCAACACCCCCGATCCTGTCATCGAGGCGTCGAGAAGTGTGTCGGCCACGGCCCAGACCGAACAGGTGATCACGATCACTGAAAGCACAAGCCTGCTCCTGGGTCTCAGTCTCACGCTGCAGCCGGATTCCCTGGATTCGGACAAAACCATCACCATCGGTTACATCCTTGAAATGGTTCTGCCCGAACATTTTGTGGCCTTGTTCCCTGTCTTGAGTTTCGGTCCGTCGGAGACACGGTTCAGCAAAGACGCGGAACTCCGCCTGCCCTGGGATCCCGACGCGCTGTCCCTGCCCTCCGGCATCCTGGAAGCGGCCGAATCCATCGATCTGTATCACTACAACAGCGAAACCCAGGCCTGGGAGCTGATGGAGCAGCTGCCTCTCACGTCTGTCAAAGGCAACACCCTGGCGTTCAAGATCCCCCACTTCTCCAGCTACGCGGTGGGCATCACGACAAAAACCGCTGAACCGTCAGACACCGGTGATTCCGGAGGCGGTTCCGGCTGTTTCATCTCTTCACTCTTTTAAAACAGACGGAGGCTTTCAGGGCATGGCCTGAAAGCCTCCGTTTAACCTTTCATGGACGGCGGACGGAAATCGAACATCGCTTTCCCCCTCTCTTGGTACGACGTCTCTTTTCCGTTCCCATCCGTGTTCCGCAGGGGCGATTTTACATCGCCCCTGCTTTTTTTTAAGATCACCGGAACGGCCTGTGAGCCGCCCCGGTGATCCTACGAAGAAATCACAGGGTTTCGTCCACCGGGGGTTCGCAGTTGCAAGTGCCTGTTTTTTCACAGGCACCGGTGCATTCGTTCTGGCTTTTCCAGGACAGTTCCAGGGCGAATTTCTGTTTGTCTTTCTTGACTTTGGCTTCCACTTCCACGTCCAGCATGCTGGGCGGACAGAGAATCACCCTTTTCTCACCTTCGGTCACTTCGATCCGGCCCACTTTGAGGCTGGTCACCAGTTCTTCCAGATAGGCGATGGCTTCGGTGAGTCCCATGGTTTTTTCCATGCTTACGGATTGTTTGCTCATACGTTTTTTCTCCTTTTTTGTTTTTCTGTTTTATATGATCATGTGAGAGACAGTAAAACCGGGACAAGACATTGGGGATTGATGTATGGGGCTGTTTCCCCGGTCACCAGAGGAATGTCGATGACCTGGATTCCCATCCGGTTCAGACTTTTCCTGTCCAGTGAATCTTCATAAACACCGTTCTTTGAATCCACCACCACAAAGGACAGCACGTCGGACGGCCGGATAACCGAGGGATCGTCCCGGCGCAATGTTTCAACAAGCACATGGACCTGATCCATGAGATTCGTTCCGAAAAGCTCGGGATCAGGGCAGGGATTGGGAATGAACACCTTGGGGCAGGGGTTGTTTCGTATGCTGCGGCCCACCCCCCTGGGCATGAAATTGGCGAGGATACTGGAATAGAAGCTTCCCATGGGATAACAGATCAGTTCCGCCTGCCCGATAAGATTCACCACTTTTTCCCGGATCAACGTTTCCTTGGGCCTGGGCCGGTCCAGGTCGGCGCTTAGAAACATACGCCGGATTCTTGAATTCAAAGGTGCCGTCTCCTTGCCGGTAAACCGGTGCTGACCCACGATGACCTCACCGTTTTCAAGCTCAACGGCCAGATGACGGCATTTGGACACCACGGGCCGCACCGTGCCCCGCACCTGGACCAGCTTGGAAAACAGAAAGATCACCGGGTCGATATGCCTCTGGTTGTTCAGGTAACCGGCGGTAAGGATCAGGTTCCCGATGCTGGCACCCGCAAGGTCGAAACCCTGGGGCATGGCTTTCATGAACTGGTGCAGATGATTCCGGATGATTTTCCGCATGGGGTCCGGAATCTCCGCCACCAGCGGATGCTTGCCCGCCACCATGAATTCCAGGTCCTTGCGCAGGGCGTCCTGGCTTTCTTCTTTTGAAAACCGATGGGTGAACAGCCTGTAAATCTGTGGATTTCCCGTCAGACTCCGGTCCGCCAGGCTCATCAGCCGGTTCCGGACATCGCCGATGGCGGGCATGGCAAAGGCCTCCCTCAGCCGGGCCGATGAGCCTCCGGAATCAAACGGCGATATAATATGAATGGAGTTGTGCGTGTATTCGATGAGAACCCGGCTCACGTCTTTCAGAGAAGAACCCCCGCTGAAAAAAAGCACCCTGGGACCCAGCTCCGGGCTTTTCCTGCACCGGGCCAGACGGATGGGGTCGGGAATCTCCACTGAATGGGTGACCGATATTCTCATGCAACGTTTCCTTCAAGAACGTCCATACAGAACCGGGTGGCTTTGACAAAATCCACACCACCGGAAAGTTCCCATACGCTGACCTGGGAAAGCCAGCTGGCGTATGTCTCATCGCTGAATTCGGGAAGCTGGCAGTCCGGTCCCTGGTGAATGAACAGCCCCGGCGTTTTCATGAAGGCGGGCAAAAGATCCTTCCGCTTGCAAGGATCGATGCTCCGGATGACAAGTGGCGTGTTTTCACGCCGCCAGTTCAGGATCACCAGACCCAGAAGCGGTGCGCGTAATATGAATTTTTCCCTGCCGAAGCAGTCGTCGATGGGCACGTCGAATTTCCGCTCCACATGCCACAGGATGTCTTCGGGCATAGCCCTGAACGCCTGTTTTTCCTCTTCGGGAATAACGCCGGCCAGATGGGGGTTGTTCAGCACCGTTCCGGGGTTGATGCGCGGCAGTTTGGCCACGCCGTTCATCATCAGGCCGTTTTCCGAGGTTTCAAGTATCAGCCGGTCGTTGCTGACAAACCGGGTGCCGTTGCTCATGATGTGCAGTGACAGCGTGGATTTTCCGGTTCCCGAAAACCCGGCCAGGGCCAGACCCTTTCCCCGGTGCTCCACCCCGGCGGCATGACCCAGCAGGCATCCCCGACAGAGCATCCATTCAATGTAGCGGTTGTTGATGAAGTTCACCACCTGGTTCATGTTGGCGAGGCAGGGCCCCATGGCCAGGTGTTCCCCTTCGCCAAACACGAACACCATGCCGGTGAGACGTTTCCGCACCAGCCGGCCGTCGGGGAAATCCGCGTATTCCTCTTTGACCTTGGATTTTCCCGGCTCCGGTTCCTTCATGGTCAGACGAAGCTTCAGATCGGTCACGGGAGTTTCATGAACGGTGATCAGGATATCCGGCGTCCCGTCTTTCACCACAAAAGGTCCGCAGTAATGGGAGAGAAACGAGATGATGGCCGGATGGTTGGCCCGGACATGGACCCGGCACCTCCCAAACATCAGGAAAACAGCGTGTTCTGCGGGGAACTCCTCCCGGATGCCCAGAATAAAGATCTGCCGGGAAAAAAATGATTCGTTCATGAAATCTCCTTGAGCACATGGTTGATGTAGAGCTCCGCAGGGTCGATGCCGCTGGCGGTTTCAACCCCTTTGAAGCCCCCAAAGGCCGACACTTCGAACACCATCGGCCCCGAGGGTGTCACGGCCACGTCCACACAGGTGAAATCCAGACCGAAAAGGTCCTGGGCTTTCCAGGCCAGGTCGACCAGGGCCTGATCCGGCTCATAGGCTCTGTAACGTCCGCCGGACCGGGTGGTGGTGTTCCAGGACGAGCCGTCGCCGCAGCGGGCATAGGTGGTGAGGTACTGCCCTCCAAGAAAGGTGACCCCCAGGTCCATACCGTTGTGATCGATCATGGCCTGAATGTACATGATGGAGTTTCCGGCCTTGAATTCCTCGATGTCTCTCAGGGCTTTGGCCCCTTTTTCAATGATCCGCATGCCCTTGGCCTTGGTGCTGTAAAGGGGTTTGAACACCGCCCGGCCAAAACGGTTCACGGCGGCCAGGGCTTCGTCGCTGTTTTCCGTCACCACGGTGGGGGGCATGGGAATCCCGGCGGAAGCCAGAGTCACGGTGCAGCTCAGACGGTCCAGAACCCTCAGAATCTTCATCGGATCGGAATAGATCCGCATGCCTTTTTCAGACATGTACCGGAGAATCTCCAGCCGGTCCAGAAGGTCCGGCGAGTACCAGGCCCCGATTTTTTTGACGATCAGGGCGTCCAGACCAAACAGGTCCATGCCGTCAAGCAGCACCTTGCCCTGTCCAAGATCCAGCGCCACCTTTTCCATATCGATCAGAAGACGGTATCCCGTCATACGCCCCGCTGTGTCAGCCAGCTTTTCCGACGACCAGCCGCCGGGCGTTCCCACCACGCCTATCTTAGGCATTTGAATTCCTCCTTCAATAATAAAGCACCTCTTCGGCCAACCGGAAATCTTCCGGTCGTCCGTCGCCGAAATCCCGGATCTTTTCCATCAGATAATGGGCCCGCATCCACATGTGTTTGGCGAAGGTGGGGTTCATTTCAAAACGCGTCGAAGTATAAAAAGACCGGATAAGTCCCAGAGTCATCCGCATTTCGAAGGTCTCATCGCCGCTTTCCCGGGCAAACTCCTTGAAAAACCTGTAATAATGCCCGATCACGCGATTGAGGTTTTTTCTCTGTTCGTTCTTGAAAAAAGGAAGTCTGAAATAGGAAATCAGGAACACCGAGGCATCCTGGATATAATCACCGGATCGTGACCGGAACAGGTCGATATAATGGAGTTTCTGAGTGTCGTGATCGTAGACCACGTTGTTGGTGTTGAAGTCCCCGTGAAGCAGCACTGAAAAAGGAGCGGACAGTTTCCTTTCCATGCGTTTGCACACCGAAAGCAGATCTTCGGTGGACGCGATTTCAAAATTTTCGATTTTTTTGATTTCACGAATAAAACTCGGATGGACCTTGAGCACCGAATCCAGGCGCGACTCCAGCTGAGTCATGAAATCGGCAGGCACGGGGTTTCCGGTTTTCGTGTCCTGCCAGATCACCGTCAGCATGTTTTCAAGAATGAAGGACGTGTTCCTGATCATTTCCACATCACCGCCCAGCACCACTTCATCCAGGGTGCAGCCGGGAAGAAATTCAACAAGCATGGACGCGTTGCCGTCCCGTTCGTAATACGCGTAAATTTTCGGAACAAGACCGGGATAGAGCCGATCCCATTTTTCGATGTTATCCTTTTCCTTTCGGACCTTGTTGACCGCCCCGGTCTTGAAAATGCCCTGGGCTTTGTAGCCGCCCTGGTCTGCCCTGATCCTTCCGATCTGGCATCCGGAGCGTGACCCCAGAATGGCCCTGAAATCGATGTCTTTCAGCGTGCCGTCAAAACCGGATTCGGTCAGTGTTTTTTCAAGGGCCTCGAACTGACGGATCTTGATCCGGTCGCCGATGATGGAAAAAATCAGGGCCTCGCCAATGTTGAGAAGCGCGTCACCGATGCGTTCCAGATATCTGAAGATGAAAATGGCCGTAATGTGGTCGGCGATGGTGAATTCCTTGTGCACCCGGCCAAGGACCCGGTCGAACACAGCCTTGTACAGGGTGTTGGTCCCCATGTCGCTCTTGAAAATCTCGAAGGCCTGGACCGTGTTGTATTTCCTGAAATATGGAGCGATTTCTCCAAGCACGGAAAGGATCACGGTTTTGTCGAAATAGTGCATGCTGTGCATAATCTGGTCGAAGCTGGCTTTGTACATCCGGTCCAGGTGCAGCTCCGAATGACAGATTTCAAGGGCCTCGGAAAGTTCCCTGTTCTGAAAGGCGGGTATGACGCGGCTCAGGCTTTTCAGGATCATGTCGAACATCCCGGCGTAATCAAACCGCTGGATGAACTCCAGGCTCGTGAGGTACTGGGTCTGACGGGCGATGTTGACGCAGAAATCACCGATGCGCTCCAGATTGACGCAGATCACATGAACGGCTCTGGCCCGGTCGATGGCCGTTTCGTCATCCAGCCGGTTGATGTAGGTGAAGCAGAGGTTTTCGATGCTGGTTTTCAGATTGTCGATGTAATCATCCTTGGAATTGATCTTTTCCAGCAGCCGCGTGTCCCCGGATCTGAGCAAGTTTGACGCCAGTTTCACTTGGCCTTCGACCTCGATGACCTGAAACCTGAAATTCTCTAAGATGGTCGCGAAATCCTGCATTCAAATCATCCGATGTTGATGGTTTCACGTTTTTTGTTTTCACTGGTTTCACGCCAGGAAATGGAAATTTCGATCTTGTTCTTGTCGTCGTTTTTCTTGGCCCGGACCTTGAATTTCACAAAGTTGTTCAGGGGCAGCTCCAGCCTGTCATTCCGGGAATTCAACGTGATTTTCCCTTTGCCGAAGCCTTCCACCAGGGAAAGAAAATACTGTTTGATGGTTTCCGTGTCCTGGTAGGACTCGTGATCGAAGCGGTCGATGTTCGCCATGGTCGTTCTCTCCCTCGTTTTAAGTTAAAATCATGCCGTTTCATTGTCGTATGAATCACTGAACAGCCCATCGTAGGTCGGCTTCTCGTATGAGAAAGCCGACAAATGACCCCATCCTCATATGCGACACACGCCTATTATTATGCTCATCCGGCCAGCCGTTCACGGTATTCGGAGATAACCCGGTGCCGGTCCATGCCGGCCAAAATCAGCTTCTTGCTGACGGAGAAATCATCCCATGCCGGTTGATAACCGATTTCCCGGCCCGCCTTCACCGGGTCCTGCACGGCCCTGTCCTTGACTTTTTCACCCATGTGGGTGTCGTCGCCCATGAACACCAGAAGCCGCCTGCGTGAAAGCCCGGCCTGCCTGTTTTTCTCATCCAGAACGGAAATAAGAAAATCCGTGTACCGTTGGGACTGGGGGTTCCACACCTCGTAGCCGTCCACATCGTAATTCGCCAGTAGAACGGGCCAGAACTGCTCGGGATGGGGAATCACCACGCCGGCACCAAGGGCTCTCGCCTCCTCGATGACTTCCGAGGTCCTGTAGAAATACTGAAGGGAAAACCCCGCCTTGACATGGGTTTTCACCGCTTTCAGAAAGGCCTGGACCCGCTGGATCAGGGGATCGCCGTAAAGGGGCCGAAGGGTGTCGAAAAACTGGGCGATCACTTTGTTTTTCACCATTTCCTTTGGAATGCGGTCCACGTGAACAGAAAGGAAGTGCTCGACTTTTTTCACCTGGGCTGTGACAAATTCCACCAGGTCCCTGTCTGCCCCGGTTTCCTTCACGGCGGTTTCCATGATCACCGGGTCCGGTTTCGTGATGGCCCTGATATAGTCGTACAGCTGAGACGAGCGGTATTTGAAGGTGTGAGCCAGCATCTTCCGCAGAACACCGGCTTTTTCGACATTCGTTTTTTCAAGGTGAATGAGAAGCTGGACTTTCTGGTTAAACCCTCTGGAATAACAGTCAATCTCAACCCCGGCGTAATCTCCCACGCATTCGATGACGTTGTGCTGGGTGGGAATGATCAGGGATTCGTTTTGGTTGGGGTAAAGGGCCCCGATGCGCTTTTCAATAAGTTCGAGGGGGACATGCTCGGGATGCCAGTGAAGGGCCATCACCGAATTCTGCTGCGGATAGGTGGTTTCAGGTTCAATGACCTGCGTGATCTGTTCTTCGGACAAGGTGTTGGACACCACGGAAAGAAAACGGGTCTCGTCGTCTTCGGTGATCTCACCCAGGGTTTTGGCGGTATGGTCTTGCTGACCCTTATTCATGATTCGTCCCCGTTTTCATCGACAAAATCCGCGACCACCGTCATGATGGCGTCCCTTATGACACGCACCTTGTCGCGTTTTTCGTCGTCATCGCCTGTGACGAGGGCCGGATCGGCGAAGGGCCAGGAAAGGCGTTTCACGATTCCAGGAAAAACCGGGCAGTCTTTTTCCGTATCCGCATCGCATACAGTGATGACGGCGTCGTAAAGACGGCCCTCCCTGAAAAAGGTGAACACATCCTTGGAAACGTTATGTGAGATGTCGTAGCCGATTTCTGCCATGGCATCCACAACCCGTCTGTCCACCGGCCTGGGATCCAAGCCCGCGCTTTCGGCAGTAAACCGTCCCCCGCCCAGGGTGTTCAAAAAGGCTTCGGCCATCTGGCTACGGCCGCTGTTATGCTTGCAAATGAATAGAACTTTGTTAATCATGGTCTCTCTTCCTCCTGAAGTTGTGAAACATTAGAAGAGAATTGTTAGATCCGTGTCATGATTGGGTTAGAATTTTGGGATTTCTGATGGGAAGGGTCAGATGTAATGGTATCTGCAAGAAAGAATGGTTACGTAATCATCATCTACAACATAGACAAGGCGATTGGTGTCATCAATCCGCCGAGACCAGAAACCGGATAAATGTTCACGAAGCGGTTCAGGCTTGCCGATACCCTCGAACGGCAGCCGCATCACATCCTGAATCAACCGGTTGATTCGTTTGAGCGTTTTTTTATCCTGGGATTGCCAGTAAACATAATCCGCCCAGGCGTCGTGGGTCCAGGCCAGTTTCCTACTCATCGGCCAGATCTTGCTCTTTCACATGCCCGTTCTTGTACTGTTCGATGGATCTGGCAAGATGGTCGGCATTGGCGGGGGAGCGCAGCAGATGAAATGTCTCCATATAACTGTTGAATGTCTCCAGCGACATCACCACCGCATCCTCGGAATCCCTGCGGGTGATGATGGTATAGTCTGCATCCGCGATCACCTGGTCCAGAACAGACTTCAAATTGTTTCTTGCTTCACTGAAATTGATAATCCTCATAGCGCCTCCCGACTTGTTCAATTTATGGTACAAGTATATTCGGATTTCCTAAACCTGTCCATCCTTTTGTTCGGCGAAACACGAGGATTCGGGGCACCGAAGGGCCATTCATGAATGGCCCCTGCCATTGGCCAATGGCAGGGGCATGCGGGATGCATGATGGAGACTGATCGGGTTATTCAATCCGCCGGTTGGTGGAAACCCTGGGGTTGTAGGATGATGAGAATGACTCTTCACCAAGCCCTTCAGCGATATCTTCCCATTTCAGCCACTTGAAGTTGGTCTCCGTGTCGTCGGGATCGGCGGTGGTGTCCATGCCGTCCTGAACGATGAAGGCTCCGTATGGAAACACAGACCCCAGGGGAATGTTGGTCACGTCGATGCTGTCCGTTTCCTGGACCCCGTCAATGCCGAGGGTGTCGTCCACCACGGCGAATGCTTTGAGGAATGTGTTTTCAACGCCCACGGCTGTGCGGTTGAAAACGCCGTAGGTGTAGTTGCCCTGGGAGGAGATGAACAGAAACCCTTCCCCGTTGTCCTTGTAATAGAGGGTCATTCCTTCCAGGTCGGCCACAAGACCGTTGTCGCCCTCTTCGAGAAGCAGGTCGCCTTCAGTGAGAACGAGAACCGGAAAACCGTCGGGTTCGGCGTCAAAGGTGTAGATGCCCACGCCCTCCTGGGCCACGTAAGCCTTGCCGTATTCCTGGTCAATGACGAAGCCTTCGGCGTATTCATCGTCGTCACCGGCTTCGAGGGTTATGGTCCTCACCCTGGTCCAGCCCACGGTATGATCGGGCCTTGCCACCAGTTCGAACTGGGCGCAGTTCCAGGTTCCGTTCTGTGTGGCAAAAGCGTAGACCTTGCCGCTTACGGGGCTCTTGTAAACCCCTTCGCCGTAGGCGGTGTCCTCGCCAAGCTCCTCGGAGTCGAAGAGCTGTTCACCACTGTTGTCCGTGATGTCCACGATGTAGGGAGCCGAAGCCTGGATTCTGTAAATGGCGAACGTGTTGGTCATCCTGTCGGTGAACAGCGCAAGGTCCACCGATGTGCCGTTGAGGTCGAATCCGTAGATCACGTCCACGTTGTTGAACCGGATGTTGCCGGGATTGACGTCCGCCAGGGTCTCGCCGCTGATGCCGTAAATCGAGTAACCTGCTTCCTTCTGGGTGGCGATGACGATGCTTTTCGAAACATCGGTGGGATGGATCCAGAACGCCACGTCATCGGCGTCAGGGTTTTCCATGGTGGTCCGGGCTGTTTCAAGAACCGGCTTGACCAGCATGGCCGCTGTTTCAGGGATATTGGTTCCGGCGGGTGTCACCGAACCACCTTCCGGTCTGTTTTTCGAACGGTCCGCACGGTAGGTCATACTGTCCAGTTCCCCGTATGTCCAGGCGTTCAGCGTCACCATCTTGTTGTCTTTGTACCGTGTGGCGGCCTGGATGGCGTAGCTCTCATTCACGACGATGTCCGAATAGGATGAGCCGCCCCATCCGACATTGTCGAGAAGCACGGCCTTCGCCGGGAGATCGAGGTCGCCGTCGTTGTCGGTGTCAAGATCGGTGGTTGAGGAAAGGGTTTCGCCCGGGCTGTAGATCAGGAGCACGGCACGGTCCGAGGATGTCAGGGCCGAGAGGTCGGCGGTCATCGACGAAACAGCGGAGCCGGGAACGATGTCCGATTCCTGGTCAAGAACAATCGTGATCCCCGTTTCCTTGACGGAGACATCGGCCAGGGAAAGGGTAAGGGCCGGAGTGCCCATGGCAGCGGGCGTCAGAATCACCAGATAGATGCCGCTCATATCCTGGGACGCGTTGGACAGCAGTTCGATGTATCTGTCGCCGGTTGTCACCATTTCGTTCAGCAGAACAAAAGGCGCTTGCCTGAAATTGTGGGTGCCGGGCGTGACCGCCGCTTTGGGCGGCAGGTTGGAACTGGCCTGAAGGGTGTCGTAAAGCCGTTCGTCCGGCAGTTCCTCATCGTCTTTTTCCGGGTCTTCGTAAATGTCTCCGTTGGCCCAGGCCGCCTGGGACACGGAATCGGCGTTTCCGTAAAACCGGGTGGCGGCGTCGGGATCACTGGCCGACTGCACAAGCACCGCGTCTGAATACGTCTTTCCACCGGCTTCCCAACCCACGGAATCCAGAATCACGGCGTTTTTGGGAAGTTCTAAAATCCCGTCGTTGTCCGAATCGAGATCGCTTCCCTGAGTGATGGGTGTGTCGCTCTGAACCAGGAGGAAAGTCACGGCGTCGTGTTCGAGGATGCCGTCCTTGAACGCCTCACCGTCTTCATCCTCGTCGTAGGTCCTTATGGATTCATCGTTCACCAGGGTTGTGTCCGCATCGGCAGCGTCGTTGTATTCCTCGGGGTTCTTGATAAGAACAAGACCGTTTTTCCCGACTTTGACACCGGAAAGGGGCTTGACGTAATCCACATACCCCCAGTCTTCGAAGGGTTTTTCATCATCACCTTTCTCATCGCCGTCGAGCACCACCATGTAAACGTTTTTCAGGGTTTCAGACGCTTGACCCTTCAGCTCGATAAACTGCTTCCGGTGTTCGTCCTCCGGGATGTTCACCTTGAATTCGTTGATCACCAGGCCTTGATTGGCCGGATGGATCCGGTCGTCCTTATCACTGCACCCGCCGACGAAGGTTGCCATGACGGCGGCGCAGAGCAGCAGTCTTTTTGTATTCACTTTTTTCATCACGCGTCCTTTCTGAATAGTAACCATCTGATTTATTATAATATTGTGTGGGAAGATGATGAAAAATCAGTTCTGGGAACGGTCACTGTCTCCGGACGGGGCCGCTGCCGATTCCAGTTCCTTTTCCCGATTTTTCTCGATTTTACCCTTGTACAGCTGAACCATCTTTTCCATTTCCACTTTCCGGAGCTGGGTCAGGGGTTCAGTGACGGAAAACACCTTGACGATGCCCTTGTTCTTGTACATCTCAACCAGATCTTCGCTGATGGTGCACAGGCGCTCGTTGTGTTCACGACACACAGCGAGCTTTTTGGCGGTGCGTTTCAGCTCGCCCTCTTTCTGGCGGATCTGGCTGTTCAGCTCAGCCACGGCTTTTTCCTGTTTTTTCAGGGCGTCCGCTTTTTCACGGTTGGCGGCGGTAAGGTTTTCACCGGATTTCTTCAGCTGCTCGATGGTTTTTGACAGATCAAGAACATTTTTTTTATGGGCCTCTTCCAGCTTGTTCATGTCCGTCCTGAGGGCGTCTTTTTCAGCCAGAACCTTGGCAGCGGCGTCCTTAGCCTCCTTGATTTTCACTTCCATGCCCCGGAGGATGCCTTCCTGGGACTGTTTGTTTCCCATCAGACTCTGGGCCAGGGTCTTTTCACGGACCAATTTTTTTTCGACGCGTTCAAGCTTGGAACGCGTGTCGTCCAGCTCAGCTTGAAGGCCGTTCTTGCCCACGTAGAGAAAACCGCAGGCCGAAGCCATGATGATGACCACGGCGACAAAGATGCCGCCGTACACAAGGTGGTATTTTTTCTGTTTTTCCATGGATCACGCTCCTTGGGTTTTCGTTTTGAATCCGTAAAAAACACATTCATAAATTCTTGAACGTCGAACACCCAACGCTCAACATCCAACATCGAATGAAGGAAAACTCCATTTTTTTAT
Organism: Desulforapulum autotrophicum; assembly: GCA_020723285.1. Taxonomy (GTDB): domain Bacteria; phylum Desulfobacterota; class Desulfobacteria; order Desulfobacterales; family Desulfolunaceae; genus DYJE01. The sequence goes on from DYJE01000012.1 coordinate 119,047, forward strand.
AATCTCTTGATCCCGTAAAAATAGCCTTTCCTATGGAAAATGGTGATTCGGAAACCCATTCACCATTCGATGTTGATGGACTCGTAAAAAGTCGCCCGATGGCTATGGAAAAAGGCCCA